>JAZPZA010000001.1:0-1621 GCA_045544435.1 Acutalibacteraceae bacterium
TGTCTCTTTTGGACGTATTTATTTTGTATTACCGAACCCTTCACGCCATAATTTTAAGTCAATATTGATATTATGAAGGCTTTATGATATGATTAAAATGTGTATATATAACCAATTTTGTTTTTAATATTGAAATGTTAAAGGGATTTTGTTAAAATAATAACAAGCTCTTCAGAGCTTTTATATATACTAAATAATACAAGTGATTCCATAATGCTTTTTCACAAATCAGGAGGACAAAATGGAAACAAAAAATTACGAAATTACAGACAGCGTAGCTAAACTTGAAGAAGCTTTAAAACGCACCAAAACAGCTCAGGCAGTTTTCGCAACCTACACTCAGGAGCAGGTGGATAAAATTTTCTTAGCCGCCGCAAGTGCCGCCAATAAGGCAAGAATCCCTCTTGCTAAAATGGCTGTTGAGGAAACAGGCATGGGTGTGGTTGAAGATAAGGTTATCAAGAATAACTACGCCGCAGAGTATATTTACAATGCATATAAAGACACAAAAACCTGCGGTGTTATTGAGGAAGATAAAGCTTTCGGTACTACAAAGATTGCCGAGCCTATCGGTGTAATTGCCGCAGTTATTCCTACAACAAACCCCACATCTACTGCGATTTTCAAATGTCTTTTAGCTCTTAAGACAAGAAATGCTATCATCATTTCTCCTCACCCCAGAGCAAAGAACTGCACAATAGCCGCCGCTAAATTAGTATTAGAAGCCGCAGTTGAGGCAGGTGCTCCCGAGGGTATTATCGATTGGATTGACGTGCCTTCTCTCGAGATGACAAACACAGTTATGAAAGAGGCAGATATCATCCTCGCCACAGGCGGCCCCGGTATGGTAAAGGCCGCTTACAGTAGCGGTAAGCCTGCTCTTGGCGTTGGTGCAGGTAATACTCCTGCAATTATCGACAGCTCTGCCGATATCCTCTTGGCAGTTAACTCCATTATCCACTCCAAGACATTTGATAACGGTATGATTTGTGCAAGTGAACAGTCCGTTATCGTTATGGAAGATATCTATGACGCAGTAAAAGAGGAGTTTGCAACCCGCGGTTGTTACTTCTTAAATGCTGATGAAACAGAGAAAGTTAGAAAAACTATCATCATCAACGGTGCATTAAATGCAAAAATCGTTGGTCAGCCTGCCGCTAAAATTGCTTCTCTCGCAGGTGTAGAAGTACCCGAGGGTACAAAAATCCTCATTGGTGAAGTTGAGAGTGTTGAACTTTCAGAAGAGTTTGCTCACGAAAAGCTTAGCCCCGTACTTGCTATGTATAAGGCAGTAAGCTTTGAGGACGCTCTCAAAAAGGCAGAACAGTTAGTTGCCGACGGCGGTTACGGCCATACTTCTTCAATTTACCTCAACGAGATTACAGAGCGTGACAAACTCTCTGAGTTTGCAAGCAGAATGAAGACCTGCCGAATCCTCTTAAACACTCCTTCATCCCACGGCGGTATCGGCGACCTTTACAACTTCAAGCTGGCTCCCTCTCTTACCCTTGGTTGCGGTAGCTGGGGCGGCAACTCAGTAAGTGAAAACGTAGGTGTTAAGCACCTCTTAAATATCAAGACAGTAGCAGAAAGAAGGGAAAATATGCTTTGGTTCAGAGCT
>JAZPZA010000002.1:0-78534 GCA_045544435.1 Acutalibacteraceae bacterium
CATTTATAATGCTCCATATAAGCGAAAACCTCTGCTCGTAATTGAATACGAATGGCGGCAGTTTGAACGTATGGATACCATACAAGTATTGTTTGCTCTGTTCATCGAACTTCTGAAAATATGCACGGGCAACAATATTGAAGAAAAACACAACCGACCTCTCTCACCGATGATGCGGGCAGAGGTACAGAAATTAGATAAATATATCGAGGAATACAAGCTCCTTTGCGACAACCACATTGAGTCGCCAAAGGAGCTTTTGTCATTTCAAGAGAATTTATCTGCCCGTATCTCAGAATTGGAGCAGGAACGGTATGCAATTCGCTTGAAACTCCGCCGTGCAATAACACCCGAAGAAGATGCCGCATTAAAGGCACAGGCAAAGGAACTCACCAAGCAGATTACGCCTTTGCGAAAAGAATTAAAAGTCGCTCGGCGCATCGAGGAGCATATTCCCAAAATTCACGAGCTTCTTGAGCAGGAACGCAATATCGAAATGAAACGAAATAATTTGATTAAAAAGAAAGAACGAGGTTATGAACGATGAAAAATACTAAGAAAAATATCTCTATCGAGAAATTACACCCCTTTGAGAATCATCCCTACAAAGTGCAGGACAACGAGGAAATGGATGTCCTTGCCGAAAGTATCAAGATGCACGGCGTTGTATCTCCAATCATAGTCCGCCCCTTGGAGAACACCACAGATGAATATGAGATCATATCCGGTCACAGACGGGTTATGGCAAGCAGAAAGGCAGGGATCACCGAAATCCCTGCCTTAATTGTTTCCCTTGACCGTGATGCGGCGGCGATAGTGCTTGTGGACAGTAACTTGCACCGAGAGCATATTTTACCCTCTGAAAAAGCCTTTGCTTACAAGATGAAGCTTGAAGCGATGAAGCATCAGGGTTGGCGTTCTGATTTAACTTCCGACCAACTTGGTGGGAAGTTGGAAACTGCCGACATTGTCGGTGCAGAAACGGGAGATAGCAAAAATCAAGTCCGCCGCTATATCCGTCTTACCAACCTTATCCCCGAAATTCTGCAATATGTAGATGAAGGACGCATTTCCTTCACTCCCGCCGTTGAGCTTTCCTATCTCAATGAGCAGGAGCAGTACGACCTTTTGGAGCAGATGGAACTGAACGATTGCACTCCGTCACTCTCGCAGGCTTGCCGCTTTAAGAAAATAAGCCAAGAGGACGGTCTGACTCCCGAAGTGATCGCCACCATTATGAGCGAGGAAAAAGCCAATCAGCGGGAAATGTTCAAAGTCCCAATGGAGCGTATCCGCCAATATGTCCCTAACGCCAATGCAAAGCAGGCTGAGGATTTTGTTTTGAAGGCTTGCGAGCATTACCGCAAGTTCTTAATTCGTCAGCGCAACCGTGATGAAAGGTAAGGTGAACGATATGAAAGAAATTAAAATAGAACCAATTATGTTTTCGAGAAAAGGCGCAGGACGCATTGATGAAAGCCTCCCCATTGACCT
Source organism: Acutalibacteraceae bacterium (assembly GCA_045544435.1). Lineage (GTDB taxonomy): Bacteria > Bacillota > Clostridia > Oscillospirales > Acutalibacteraceae > UBA737. The sequence goes on from JAZPZA010000002.1 coordinate 1,495, forward strand.
CTTAGAATATGTCACGCCAAGATCGGCAATGGCAATCGATAATACACCTGTTTGCTACATTCCGAAGCAAATCACTGTTTCCGAAGAAATCAGCGGAACAATTTATGATGTTACAGGCGTTTTTACGGGTGAGGTGGATAAGTCACTTTTTCAGCAATTAAAAGAATTGATCCTATCCGAGCAGTTAGTGTAACTGCCATAGGTTTGTAGAATCACAGCCGAGCATTGTATAATTGGCTTGTCCAATAAGCGATGCTTGGCTTTCGTGAGAAAGGAGTTTATTATGGCAATGAAAGCCGAGAGCAATGAAAAAATCACAGCATTATACTGTCGTCTGTCCGTTGAAGATATTAAGGACGATAACGGCAAAAAGAAAAGAAATAAAGAAGATGAGTCGAACAGTATCAGCAACCAAAAGCAGATCCTTTCGGATTATGCTAAAAAGCACGGCTATACCAATACAATGTTTTTCGTGGATGACGGCATTTCGGGTACGAGCTTTGACCGTAGCGATTTTAACCGTATGCACCGAATGGTGGAGGACGGTAAAATCGGCACTATTATCGTAAAAGACCTATCCCGTTTTGGTCGTGAGCATATCGAGGGTGACCGCCTTGCGGAGATCGTATATCCCACACTCGGCGTTACCTTTATATCTATTCACGAAAACATCAACACCTCTACCGGTGAAGGTATGGAAATGCTGCCGTTTTACAATATATTCAACGAATGGTATGCGGCGCAGACCTCCAAGAAAATCCGTGCGGTGTGGCAATCCAAGTCTGATAATGGTGAGCGTGTATCTGCAACGGTAGCCTACGGTTACAAAAAAGCCGATGACGATTCCAAGCAATGGGTTGTTGATGAGCCTGCCGCAAAGGTGGTACGGTATATCTTTCAGCTTTGTCTTGAAGGGTTGGGCGTTACCAAAATTGCCCGTCGTTTAGAAGCAGAAAAGATTTTAACACCAACCGCCTATTACAACAGCATCGGCAGAAAAACACGAAACAAGGTTATTGATCCCTACCGTTGGTCAAGCAACAGCGTTGACCACATTCTTGAAAATATGCAGTACACCGGCTGTACCGTGAATTTCAAGTCAAGTACCGTCAGTTTCAAGGTTCACAAGACCGTATATAATTCTGAAGATGATTGGGTAATCATTCCGAACACTCAGGAAGCCATTATTGATATGGATACTTGGGAGCGTGTGCAAGAGATAAAAAAGCACCGCCGCAGAAACACTGCGACGGGCAGACAAAGCATCTTTTCGGGACTTATGTATTGCGGTGATTGTGGTTCAAAGTTGTATTTTTGTGCCGCCAAGAGCGTAAAGGAGCATCAGGAGTTTTACCGTTGCTCCGCCTACAAGGAAAACAGAGGCAGTTGCACAATCCATTTTATCCGTAATGTAGTGCTTGAAAGAATGGTGTTGAAGCTCATACGGGAAACGGCGGAATATATTACGGAATACGAGCCGATTTTCCTTTATTTATACGGGAAACAGCACGAACTTAACAAGACCAATAATTTCAAAGCCGCAAAGCAGGAACTTGAAAAGAATAAAAAGCGCATTGCGGCGCTGGACAAGTTAATTCAAGTGGCTTTTGAGAAGAACGTGCTTGGAACACTAAGGGATGATCTGTTTGAGCGAATGACCGCCAATTACGAGCAGGAGCAAAGAGAGCTGATACAAGCGGTTGCTGAATTGGAACAACGGCTTGCCAATGCCGAGCAGGATAACATCGACCTACGGGCATTTCTTTCTATCATCCGCAAATGCACCGACTTAAAGGAATTGACACCCGAACTCGTCAATCGGCTCATAACAAAGATTGAAGTCTTTGACAGCACCAAAGACGAGAACGGCAAAAAACACGTTCCAATCAAGGTACACTTTATCGGCGTGGGTATTCTTGAAATTCCCGATGCACAGACAATTATTGATGCAAAAGAAGAAATCCGCAAGAATCCGCCAAGAGTGGCGTAAAAGAGAAATACGGCGTAGCCTTTATCGGCTACACCGTATTCTACATACCCCGACTGTCCTTAGCCACCTCTGGCTAAAATCTTCAGGATTTTTTATTTTTTATCCAAGCTTTAAATTTTTCGCTTTCCTTTTTCCAAGTCTTTTTTGCGTTGTCCTTTAAAACTTTAAGTTTTTTGAGCGTTTTTTGGTCGTTAGGGAAGAAAAGTCTTAAAAGCGCTATTGCAATTATAACTGTTATGATTTTCTCAGGGGTAAAGGGTATCCAAAGCGCCGCCATATAAGCGCCCGATACCGCTATCATCCAATTAATTTTCAGCGCTGTGCCGATGCTCAGCATTATGTAGCTCCAGCCGTTTGTTATAAGCCACGCAATACCAAAGCATAAAAGGAGTCTTGGGTTAAGGCAGAACTGCAGCGCGGTTTTTATCCAGCGCTTTATTTTTTCTTTCATTTCAGACACCCAATACCCTCCTCGACACAATTTACCATTATAATACAATATTTTTTATTTATTTACAATGAAAAATTTCTTAATTTTTGTTTAATATCGTTGCATTTTCGCATTGACTTGTGTGTTTTGTGGTGTTAGAATTATTAGGTTCGAAATCTTTATAAAAAAGAAGTGTTTAAAATGCAAATTTTACTTAGTCTATCGGTTGTTATTTTAGCAGGCCTTATGCTTTCTCGTCTTGCTAAAAAGCTGCAGCTTCCCGCTGTTACTGCATATCTTGTGGCGGGTATCCTTGTGGGCCCTTATTGCTTAGGTCAGCTTGGCATCAAGGGACTTGGCTTTATAAGCCTTGATGATGTTAAGTCTTACTCTCTGCTTTGCGATATAGCGCTCGGCTTTATCGCCTTTTCAATAGGTAACGAGTTCCGTTTAGGAAGCCTTAAAAAAACGGGCAAGCAGGCTACGATTATAGGTATTTTACAGGCTGTTACAGCCACTGTTCTTGTTGATGCCTCACTTATCGTTGTTCATTTTCTAATGCCTGATAAATTGTCGCTTCCCGCGGCAATAGTGCTCGGCGCTATAGCATCTGCTACCGCTCCTGCCGCAACGCTTATGGTTGTGCGCCAGTATAAGGCGAAGGGACCTCTTACCGATATACTCTTGCCAATAGTTGCTCTTGACGATGCAGTAGGTCTTGTTCTTTTTGCAATTTCCTTTGGCGTGGCGCGCGCACTGATTTCCGGCAAGGTGGATATTATTTCGGTTATCTTAGAGCCACTTATAGAAGTAGCAGTATCCTTAGGCCTCGGCGCTGCTATGGGCTATGCTATCACATTTTTTGAACGCTTTTTCCATTCCCGCTCAAAGCGCCTTTCTATTTCAGTAGCTTTTGTTTTGCTCACGGTTGGAATATCTATGATGGAGTTTGAAATATTCGGTATCCATATTGCATTTTCTTCTTTACTTTCTTGTATGATGCTCGGTACTATATTCTGCAATATATGCGATTTTTCAGCCGAGCTTATGGATAGGCTTGACCGCTGGACCGCGCCGCTTTTCATAATTTTCTTTGTTTTAAGTGGTGCAGAGCTTGAGCTTTCGGTTTTTGCAGACGGCGCAATAGTTATAATCGGTGTGGTTTATATAATCGCGCGCTCACTCGGTAAATACTTTGGCGCATTCTCAAGCGCAAAGATGACAAGGTGCGACCCACATATTGTTAAATACCTCGGCGTAACGCTTCTGCCTCAGGCAGGTGTGGCGCTTGGTATGGCGCTTAAAGCAGGAGAAATGCAGGGCGGGGAGACTGTGCGCAATATAACCCTTTTTGCAGTTCTTATCTATGAGCTTATAGGACCGATGCTTACAAAAATTGCCCTTACTAAAGCAGGCGAAATCGTTCCCGAGCATAAGGTTAGCTCGCGCGGCCGCGCCGTTCATTAATATATCAAAGCCTCGGGGTTTCTCCGAGGCTTTTCTTTGTGATAATCATTGACTTATTTTACTTTAATAGTATAATTAAATTGCAAAAGAAATTTAAATAGGGAGGTTTCTTAATATGAAAATAGGAGCTCAGCTTTTTTCAATCAATAATCTTTGCGGTACCGAAGAGGATCTTCGCAAAACCTTTAAGGCTATAAAAGAGATGGGATATGATTATATTCAGGTCAGCGGCTTTGCGTACGACGCTAAAATGGTGCGCGAAATAGCCGACGAAAATGGCCTAAAAATAGCGCTTACCCATTCGCCGATTCCTGATATTATAGAGAAAACCGATGAAATAATCGAAAAGCATAAGATTATGGGTGCCGATGTTGTGGGCATAGGTAATCCCGGCCCATATACTGTTCAAGAGGATAACACCGTTCGCTTGGATGATTTTATAAATGATTTAGCTCCTGCGGCACAAAAAATTGAAGAAGCAGGATTGAAGCTCGCTTTCCATAACCACTTTATTGAATTCTATGACCGCGGCGGTTATACATATATGGATAGGCTCTATAATGAAACCAGCTGGAACTTCATCCTCGATACCGCTTGGGTGCATTATGCAGGTCTTGATGTTATTGAAATTATTAAAAAGTATAAAGACCGCCTTAAGTATGTTCATGTTAAAGACTACAGTGTAGGCGGTGAAGATATTCAAAAGGTTCTCGACGGCATCTGCCCGCTTTATGAGGGATTAGTACCTGTTGATGATGTTTTAAAGGCGCTAGAAGATGTAGGCACTGTTGAGATAGCCTTTGTTGAACAGGATAATGCTTCTAAAAAAGAAGACCCGCTTGGCGAAATGAAAAAGAGCATCGAAGGCCTTAAGGCACACGGTTGGGTATAAAGAGTGAAAAGTGAAGAGTGAAAAGTGAAAAAGTAAAAAACCTCAGACATATTGTCTGAGGTTTTTTGGCACCCCCTGCGCGAATCGAACGCACAACTAACCCTTAGGAGGGGTTCATTATATCCATTTAACTAAGGGGGCGTGCTCAATAATTTTATCGCAAACAGCCGTTAAAGTCAACATAAACTTGCTTTTTTGGCAGTATTTTGGTATACTATTTAATAGTGAATAAGGGGGGTGACCGCCATACACGAATTGTTGTTAAAGATAAAAAGAACATTCCTGAGCAAAAAGTTTATAGAATTTTGTGCTCTCGGTGTGGTGAACACCTTTAATGATGCCTTGTTTTCTTGGATATTCCACTATTTTGTTCAGGAAAATGTGGCGGCGGTGCTGGGTTATTTCACAGCTCTTACCATTGCCTTTTTTTTAAGCGGCCGTTTTATATTTAAAAGGTCGCCATCTCTTGAGCGATATATCCGCTTTGGAATTTCATATATCCCTAATTTCATAATTTATTTCCTTGTAACCTTTATAACTATAAACACAATGGACCTGCCGCAGTTCTGGGGAACAATACTCGCGGCCATGGCGGGAGGACCAATAACCTTTGTTATAATTAAGGTATATGCATTCGGCAATCAAAAAAAGAAAGAATAAAAAAGTTATAAAATAGGCCTCCGCTTCATATGAAGCGGAGGCTTTGCTATTTGTATATTATTCTTCGGTTTCTTCCTTAGCCTTTTTGCCTGAAAGAATGGTATTAACTATGATGCCGAAAATAAGTGCGGTAGCAATAGAGGTAATTGTCACCTTGCCGAATGTAAGAGCAAGACCGCCGATACCTGAAATCAGAATAACGGAAGCTGTGAAGAGGTTTCTGTTTTCATTAAGGTCAACAGGCTGGAGCATCTTAAGACCTGATACAGCGATAAAGCCGTAAAGTGACATACAAACGCCGCCCATTACGCAAGAGGGGATAGAGCCCAAGAAAGCGATAATGGGTGAAATAAAGGATGCGATGATTGCCATAATTGCTGTTGTTATGATAGTAACAACAGAAGCGTTTCTTGTAATAGCAACACAAGCAACCGATTCGCCGTAGGTTGTGTTGGGGCAGCCGCCGAAGAATGCGCCTACCATAGAGCCAACACCGTCGCCAAGGAGTGTTCTGTGAAGACCGGGCTTATCAAGAAGGTCACGCTCAATGATAGAGGAGATGTTCTTGTGGTCAGCAACATGCTCAGCGAACACAACGAATGCAACAGGCACATATGCCGCAGCGATAGTGCCAATATAAGCGCCGTCAATATCCTTAACACCCTTGAGTGCGGTAAGGAATGTGAAATCGGGAACAGATACGAATGTGCTGAATGTAACGCCATCTGCCCAAAGAGCAGTGATAGAGCTGAAATCAGCAATCTTGAGAGCATCAATGCCCGCAACATTACCGATAACGGTGAATATAGCTGCAAGAGCATATCCTGCAAGTATACCTATAATAAAGGGGATAAGCTTCGCCATCTTCTTGCCGTATGTAGAGCAAATTGTTACAACGAGTAAAGTAACAACGCCACAAAGAAGAGCGATAAGTGTGTTTCCACCCTCAACATTTGATTTTTGCATATCGCCAACAGCATTGCCTGCAAGTGAAAGACCGATAATTGCAACTGTGGGACCTATAACAACGGGAGGCATAAGCTTGTTAAGCCAGCCAACACCCACAAGCTTAACGAGTATTGCGATTACCACATAAACAAGACCTGCAAGCACAGCGCCGATTATAAGACCTGCAAAGCCTGCCTGCGCGGAAACAGCGCCCGCAAAAGCTGCGCCCATAGAACCTAAGAATGCGAAAGATGAGCCCAAGAAAACAGGGCTTTTGCCGCGGGTAAAGAGCACATAAACAAGTGTACCCACACCTGCGCCGAACAAAGCTGCTGCCACGCTCATACCGTTGCCTATAATCATAGGAACTGCAATAGTAGCCGCAAGAATTGCCAAAAGCTGCTGGAATGCGAAGACAAGCACCTGTCCAAACTTGGGCTTGTCCTCAATGTTGTAGACCATTTTCATAAGATTTCCCTCCATATTCATTTATTAAAGTGAGGCTTTGACCTCAGATTAACCCATAAAAAAACCGCGCTGACGCACGGCGAGTGTACACATATAATATATATAGCACCTTGCCGACATCGCTGTGCCGAAATTAAAGGAATACTTAACAAAAATAATTATACAATATATTTATAAGGAAGTAAAGAATTTTTTGCTTAGTATATAATGTATATAAAGGCGAATTTGGTGCTAAAATAGGTAGAGGATAGAAAAATTGGAAGGTTGCACAACGAATTTACCATTTTTTGACAATATAATGCAAAAAACAAAAGGTTACAAATTTGTAACCTTTAAAAAATCGGCTTTTCTTAGTCGATTTGCACAAAAAACAACCTTTCGAATTGTTTGACATAGTGAGTTTGGGGAGATATAATAACACTCGCGGCGTAAAAACCGCTCATTCGTATGTCAGTAAAAAAGGAGTTATTAGATGCTTAAATTGATTAAAAGCGGTGACCTGAAGCTTGCATCCATAATGCAAACGCGTGTTCCGCTGATGGCAATGCTTGTTATTGCCGCTATCTGTGCAGCAACTTTATTATTCCGATCTGTAAATACATTTAATGTAACCGATGGTGAGAATTCTCACACGGTATACACGCTTTCTAAAAGCGTTGATTCTGCTATCGAGCTATCAGGCTTCGATTCTGAAAAGTACAAGGTTTTAAGCGTTGACTTTTCGGCGGATAGCACAGATGTAAATCTTGCGTACACATTCCCCGTGTATGTAACCTCGGGTGAGGAAACCCGCGAGGTAAATGCGATAAAATCCACAGTTGCTACGATTCTTTCGGATGCGGGCTATAATGTCGATGAATTTGATATGGTAGAGCCTGCGCTCGATACCGTTATCAGTGATAGCGCTTATATCGACTACACAAACATCGATTATGTAACAGGCAGCTATACCGAGGCAATACCCTATACCCTTAAAACTGTTTATTCAGATAAGCAGCTGGAGGGCACAAAAACCGTAAAGGCGGGTGTTGACGGCGTTCAGCAGGTCAACTACACCGCAAAGGTGGTAAACGGCACCACAGTTGAAAGCGTTATTGATAGCGTTGTAACCTTGAGTGAGGCTGTAAGCGGCGTTCAGACCATCGGTACAAAAAGAGTAAACCCCGCTGTTATCACCAGCGATCAGGTTAAGTGCATTTCAACACTTAAGCCATCATCAACAATCGGACTTGACGCAAACGGTAACCCCGTTAACTATAAAAAGAAAATAACCGTTCAGGCTACTGCTTATACCTATACGGGCAAAAACTGCTCCACAGGTGTGGCACCTCAGCCTGGTTATATTGCAGTAAACCCCAATGTGATTCCCTATGGCACAAAGATGTATATCAAAACAAGCGACGGTAAATACATCTATGGTTATGCCGTTGCAGCAGATACAGGCGGATTTGTAAAGTCAAGACCTAACAATGTTGACCTGTTTATGTCAAGCAAAGCGGCTTGCAATGCCTTCGGCAGAAGAAATGTTGAAATTTATATATTGGAATAATAAAAAACGCTGAGGAATTTCCTCAGCGTTTTAATTTTTATCTATTGCTTCTTAATAAGAAACCAAAGTATGTTTAAAATTTGCAGAACGCCCGCAACGGTGAATATAAGGTACATTCTCGGCACTGCCAACGAAACCATAAGGCAAACCGCCACCGACCATATAAGCGCGGAAATCGAAAGGAAGCGGTGTATCTTTTTCCACCATATACAGGAAAACACAATCGAAACAATTGCGCTTACGGGTATCGCGTAAATAAAGAAGAGCCAAGCCTTGAAATCGGGAAGGATAAGCTGGAACAAAAAGAAAAGTATTGTGGCAACAAGCCACGCAACGCCAACCGACATCGCTGTTATAATAAGCTTGTTTCGTGTGATAATAATTTTTTTGTTGGGCTTATCAGAAATCAGGTCATTCACAGAAACACCTAAAACCTCCGCAATTATTGCGGCAACCGCAAGGTCGGGCAGTCCTTCACCCCGTTCCCACTTGGAAACCGATTTATCTGAATAGTTAAGCTTTTCCGCAAGCTCTAATTGTGTAAGACCTAAAAGCTTTCTGTATGTACTTAAATTCTTTGAAAAATTCTTTTTGAGTTTTTCCTCTGTTATCTGCACTTTCTCACTTCCTTGTTTTTATATATTTTAATATAAAATCGAAAATAAATCAATCAATAATATATTCAACCCAAGAATTTTGTTCCAAAAAAGGGTTGGTATTTAGGTTTATTATGTGCCTACCGATGCTATTGGCATATTTCAGGGTGTTTTGTGTGCCACCCGATTTGCCATCAAACCAGGTCATAACATAATCTGAGCTTTTCACCATAAACTCATTTCTTTTGGTATAGCAGCCCTTGTAATAGTTATCGGATATGAGTATTACCTCATCAGCCCGTGCAAGCACCTTTTTATATCTTTTTTCCCAGTCCTTTGAAAAGGTTTCACTCTGGTTTATAAAGGGAATAGCGCACACAAGTTTTATAGAAGCATTTTTATATACTTTCTTGCTAAGCAGCACATTCTCTGCCGCGATAATATCAAAGCCCATCGCCATGCCGCTATAAAAGGTGCGGCAACCATCATCTATAAGCTCAAGTATCTTAGTAAAAAGTGCATTTTCAAAATCCTTGTATTGCTTTGATTTACCATCTAAGCTAAAAGGAAATTTATTAGGGCGGTAGCCAGTAAAGCAACAGCTTGTAAATTCTTCATTCATATTTAAACCTCCTTTTTTATATTTAATCATTATACTCTAAGAGGTGTACGAAATTTGTCACATTGTCTGTGCCGCTTGACATTAATATCAATTTGATTTAAAATATTAATAGAAAACCGAAAGGGGAACGCCTATGGACGCTATTGACCTAAAATTAATAACCATTCTTCAAAAAAATGCAAGAACGCCGCTTAAAGCGTTGGCGGCGCAGGTGTATTTGTCATCCCCGGCAACGGCTGCAAGAATTGAGCGCCTTGAGCGCGAGGGAATAATTTCATCATATAGCGCAAATGTGGACCTGAAAAGGGTAGGGCTTCCCATAACCGCGTTTATAAATTTAGATTTAGATACAAAGCTTAAGCCCACATTTTATCCCTTTATCTGTTCACATCCAAATGTAATCGAATGCAGCTGCGTAACGGGCAGGTATTCCCAGCTTATAAAGGTTGCTTTTGAAAGCACCGAGGCACTTGATGCATTTATAGGTGAGCTTAACAATTTCGGTCCCACCGAAACACAGATAGCCTTTTCTTCCCCTCAACCGCACCGCGGCGTGGGCGTGGAGCAAATTGGGCTTAATAAAAATGAAAAATAGTAATATATAAATTTTACAATAGCTTTTTATATAAGTCAAGAAAAGGGAAATAAGAAAAATACTAAATCTGCGGGGTAAAATTACCCGCAGGTTTATTTTTTAAAAAAATATAAATTTTTAGTTGACAACAGTACACGAAAGTGCTATAATAATCGGGCGCCCAAAAGAAAGGCGCAAATAAATGCGAGTGTGCTGGAATAGGCAGACAGGCACGTTTGAGGGGCGTGTGTCCACGACGTATGGGTTCAAGTCCCATCACTCGCACCAGAAAAACCGACTTGTTTCGACAAGTCGGTTTTTCAGTTATATTCGCCTTCGGCGAGTTGTATTGCTGCGCAGTGATATTTGGACTTCGTCCAAGTGGTATTCGCTTCTCGAGTTTTAATGGCGAATATAATATCACTGAAACCGTAAGGTTTCAATATCACTTTTGCAACGCAAAAATAACACTGTGCCGTAGGCACAATATCACTAAATATGTAGGGGTTCGAACATATAGCTCAAAATATCAAGGATATTAAATTTATATAAGCCTTTTAGTAAAATTAAAAGCGATGCAGTTAAATCTGCATCGCTTTTTTATATACCATACAATTTGCGGGCGTTTTCGGCGAGTATGAGCCGTTTTTCCTCATCAGTAAGGGGAAGTGCTATAAAGCGCTCAAGCTCGCGCTCGGGCGAAAATATGGGGTAATCAGAGCCAAAGAGCACGCGGTCGGCGCCATAGCGGTGGATGAGTTCTAAAGCAAACTCAGGCTTTATCCATTCAAGGCTTGAAGAGCAGTCTACATAGAGATTTGGCTTGCCCGAAAGTCGCTCACAGGCATCCTCCCACACAGACCAGCCGCCAAAGTGAGCGCCGATTATCGTTAGATTCTTATAAATATCCAAAATCGGCACCAAGCGGTTAGCGTTTGAAAAGTCATAGCGGTAGTCGCCCGTGTGCATTAAAATCGGTAGGCTTTCGCGCTCGCAAAGCTCATAAATCTTAAGGCAGCGGTAATCGTCTATCTTAAAGTGCTGTATATCTGGGTGAAGCTTAACTCCGTGAAGTCCAAGCTCCAATATATGCTTAACATCGCCCGCCAAATCCTCACTGTCGGGGTGCAGGGTGCCAAGACCTATAAGTCTGTCGCCATAGTCGCAAACCTCTTTAGCAATAAAATCGTTAATGCTTTTAACCTGATGCGGCGTTGTTGCTACCGACTGCACAACAAAACGGTCAATACCCGCCCTATCGCCAATGTCGATAAGACTGCCTACAGTGCCGTCAGCCGCGGTGGGTATGTTATAGAAATCTGCCGTTCCCTTAACCGCGGGAGCGGCTATTTTTTCGGGGTATATATGGCAGTGCGCATCTATAACCTCGAATTTGCCTTGTATCATTTTGGGGTCACTTCCAATTAATTGTCATTAAGTCCAAGCCTCTCGGCGGCATCCTCGCGCATTTTATACTTAAGGATTTTTCCTGCCGCGTTCATCGGGAAGGACTTAACAAAATCAACATATCTCGGAACCTTATGGCGCGCCATATTAGCTCCAACATAATCCTTCATTTCCTGCTCGGTCATACTCTCGCCGTCCTTTAAGATAACGCAAGCCATTATCTCCTCGCCATAACGCTTATCGGGAACGCCGATAACCTGAACATCCTTAACCTTATCGCAGGTATAGATAAATTCCTCAATTTCCTTAGGATAAATATTCTCACCGCCGCGGATTATCATATCCTTTAATCGACCTGTTATCATATATGTTCCGTCACTTCTGCGGCAGGCAAGGTCGCCCGTGTGAAGCCAGCCATCAGCATCTATTGTGGATGCAGTAGCCTGCGGCATCTTATAATAACCCTTCATTATGTTATAGCCGCGAGCCACAAATTCGCCGTTAACACCGTCTGCGCAGTCCTCACCCGTTTCGGGGTCAACTATCTTGCATTCAACATTTGCAAATGCGCTGCCCACCGTTTCGGTGCGAACCTCCAAAGAATCATAGTAGCTGCTCATTGTACATCCCGGGCTTGCCTCGGTTTGACCGTAAACAGATACTATCTGCTTCATATTCATAACCTCGGTGGCCTTTTTCATAAGCTCTGCAGGGCAGTTAGAACCCGCCATAATGCCCGTGCGCATATATGAAAAATCGGTTTTTTCAAAGTCGGGGTGCTGCATCATAGCAATAAACATAGTAGGCACACCGTTAAAGGTTGTGATATGCTCATTGTGAACGCATGCAAGTGAAGGCTTAGGTGAGAAATAGGGCATGGGATACATCGTTGTGCCGTGAGTCATAGAAGCGGTCATCGAAAGTACCATTCCAAAGCAGTGGAACATCGGCACTTGAATCATCATTCTGTCAGCGGTGGAAAGGTCCATATGGTCGCCGATATATTTACCATTGTTAACAACATTATAATGTGTCAGCATAACGCCCTTGGGGAAGCCTGTGGTGCCCGAGGTATACTGCATATTGCAAACATCGTCCTTATCAACTGCGGCAGCCATTCGGTAAACCTCCTGAACGGGAACCTGGGAAGCACGCTCTATAGCCTCGCTCCAGTTAAGACAGCCCTTTTGATTAAAGCCAACTGTGATAATATTTCTAAGGAAGGGAAGTCTGCGGCAGTGAAGTGGTTCGCCCGCCTTAGTGTTTTCAAGCTCTGGGCACAAGCGAGACATAATCTCGCCATAGCTCGTTTCCTTAGTGCCCTCTGTGATAATGAGGGTGTGAGAGTCCGACTGCTTAAGCAGATATTCAATTTCGCTGATTTTATAAGCAGTGTTTACCGTAACCAAAACGGCGCCGATTTTAACAGTTGCCCAGAATGCTATGTACCATTGAGGCACATTTGAAGCCCAAACTGCAACATGTGAGCCTGCTTTAACACCTAAGGAAATAAGCGCTCTTGCAAAGGTGTCAACATCGTCACGGAATTCGCTGTAGGTGCGGGTGTAATCAAGAGTGGTATACTTAAATGCATATTGGTCAGGGAAGTTTTCAACCATAGTGTCAAGAACATCCGAGAAGGTGGCATCAATAAGCAAATCCTTTTTCCAAACGAACTTGCCCGTGTGCGCCTCGTTATAGTAATAGGTGCGCTCGTTGCGCGAGGTGTCGCTATATTGCTTCATAAAGCCGACAAACTGAGAGAAAATTATCTCAAGGTCATCGAGTTCCTCGCACCACTTGGGGTCCCAGACAAGTGAGATAAATCCGTCATAGTTAACCGAGCGCAGGGCAAGCATCATATCCCCAATCGGCAGTTCACCCTCACCTATAAGGCAGAAATTAATGCCGTTATCGGTCTTTTCAGCGTCACTTATATGAACATGCTTAACATAAGCGCCAAGATTTTTGATAATGGTCTCGGCGGATTCGCCGCCCTCAAAGTAGGCGTCGCTCATATTCCAAAGCGCCGCAAGGTTATCGCTTGCAAAGCTATCAAGAAATTCGCGAAGCAGAGCGGTTTTACAGAAAAGTCCTGAGGTTTCAACAACCAGTGTGATGCCTTTAGCTTCGGCTGAGGGTAAAACCCTTCGGATGAATGCAGCGCAGTTTTCGAAAGCGGTTTTTGTGTCCTCACTCTTTTCTGCCTTGATGCGGACGAGCTTTATGTTAAGGTTAGATGCTATTTCAATGCACTTTTCGGTTTCTTGGGTAGCCTCATCAATAATATCGGCATTGCCTATATCGCAGAGCGCATCAATGCAGGGTAGCTGCAGATTTTTTTCGTAAAGCTTTCTTACAGTAGCCGCCGAAGCATAGCCGTGGAAAGCGCCATCCTTTTCTGTAAATAAACGATTATTTATATTATGCAGCTCGATACCCTGAAATTTTAAATCTACTGCAATATCACAAAATTCATCAAAGCTGCTATTGTGCCAGCCCTTTGTGGAAAAAGATAATTTCATTTAGTTTGCCTCCTCGTAAACAATCTTGTTTACAGCGCTGAGATATGCTCTTATGCTGGCGCCGATAATATCGGTAGAAATACCGTTGCCCGCATAAAGCTTGCCGCCCGAGCGGAGTTTCACAAGCGCTGAGCCCATAGCTTCCTTGCCCTGAGTTACCGACTGTATCTGGAAATCATCCAGCTCATAGTGGAAGCCGATAATTTTGTCGATAGCGCGGAAGGCGGCATCGATAGGACCATCGCCCATGCAAACATCCTGTATCTGCTCGCCGTCCTTTTCAAGGGTTATCTGCGCGCTTGAAGTTATAATATTACCGTTATTTACTATATAGCTTATAAGCTTGTAGGTAGCGGGAACCTGAAGCGCAACGCTTGCAATAATCGCTTCAAGCTCTTTAAAGCCAACATTCTTTTTAGCGGCAACGCGCAAAAATTCCTCATAAACCTTTGCCTCGTCCTCTTCTGAAAGGTCGTATCCGAGCTTACCTGCGGCAGCGGTTACTGCCTCAAGGTCGTCATTTTTATCAAGGTGGATACCGGCTTCATCACTGCTTATAACTGTGGCAGAAGCGGTGTTCTGCGCCTTTTCGGTAACCCAACGAATTTGCTTTATTGTTCTGTGAAGCTCTGTGTTTTTGATGCTGGTGCAAAAGTCGTAGTCCTCACCGCAGTTCTTAACCATACCCGCAAAGCATTCAAGGTCAACGGTTTCGCCGTCAACAGCGGTTTTAACAGTATCTATGCCGTGTCTTACCGCAAGAATAGCCTGAGCCGACGCAAGACCGTTATTATTGTTGCACTTAACGCCAACGGGAACTGATGCATATTCTGCAATTTTAGCCGCAAAGGCCGCAAAATCATCGGGAAGCATATTAGCTGCAGTATCGCAAACCGAAATGCTTGTAGCTCCGCTTTTAACGGCGGTATCAATAGCACACTTTAAAAAGTCTTCTTCGGCGCGGGTTGCATCCATAGCGCAAAACTCAACCGCAATACCCGCCTCTTTTGCGGCAGATACGCACTGTTCAATATGTATAAGCATTTTGTCGCTCTTTTTGCGGCAGGTGTATTCCATACCAACTGCCGACAAGGGAACCTCAATTCTTACCATCGGCTTTTTCGCGGTTGAAAGCGCCGCAATTGCATTTTCAACACTATCCTTGCCAATGCCCGCAGCAACAGAAATAACGCTGTTTTTAACAAAAGAGGAAATTGTTCTTACAAGCAATATATCCGCCTTGGCGTTAACTATTTCAGGCATTTCGATGATATCAACATTAAGCTTTTCAAGCTGACGCGCAATTTCAATCTTTTCCTTGAAGCTGAAACGGCTGTCCTCTCTGCATAATGTTGCATCAGCGATTTTAATTTGTTTCATTTAAGATAACTCCCTTTCACACCGTGTTGGCGGTTATACATAATAATAAAAAAACCTGAAGCAAAGATTTTAAACCTCTACTTCAGGGACGAAAATCAAAGTTTCGCGGTACCACCCTGTTTACCGCCAAAAAAGCGGTCAACTCTGTCAAAGCTCCAACAAGCCTTGTGTCTTGTAACGGGACAAACCGTAGCAACTTAATAGCTTACGCGTTCAGCTGCTCTGCTCAGGAATGAGGCTTTCTTTAAATATTCCTACCGTCTTGCACCAACCGACAGCTCTCTGAAAAGAAGGGAAGTAAAGAAATAATTCCTTCAAAGCATTTAAAAAATATTTTCTCGTATTATATCATAATGAAAAACGCTTGTCAAGGGTTAAAAATCAAAAACGCCTTGAAATTTCAAGGCGTATTTATGTTTTTATTATAACTGATACGTCCAATTATAAGTATCTTCTATTTTTCCCCACTGAATACCTGTTAAGGTATCGTAAAGCATCTGTGTGGTTTCGCCGATTTCGCCATTGTTTACAGCGTACTTTTTGCCCTTGTAGCAAAGCTCACCGATGGGGGAGATAACAGCTGCTGTGCCGCAACCCCAAGCCTCTTCCAATGTGCCGTTTTCGAGCGCTTCGGCTAATTCATCAATGCTTAAAAGTCTTTCACTTACCTTATAACCCTTGGAATTGAGAACTTCAAGGCAGGACTTTCTTGTAATACCGGGGAGAATAGAGCCTGAAAGCATAGGTGTTACAACCTCGCCGGCGATTTTGAACATAACGTTCATAGCGCCAACCTCTTCGATATACTTTCTTTCAACACCGTCAAGCCAGAGTACTTGTGAATAGCCCTGACGCTCAGCGCGCTCACCTGCGCGGTTGCTTGCAGCGTAGTTACCGCCACACTTAGCGTAACCTGTGCCGCCGCGAACAGCGCGAACATCCTCGTCTTCAATCATTATTTTAACAGGGTTAATGCCCTCTTTATAATAGCTTCCAACGGGGGAGGTGATTATAGCAAAGGTTGCGTTGTGTACTGCGTGAACACCAAGTGTTTCATCGTTACCGAACATAAACGGACGAATATAAAGTGAAGTGCCCTCTGCTGCTGGGGTCCAATCCTTTTCAAACTGAACAAACTTTGTAAGCACCTCTAAAGCAAGGTCCTCAGGAATCTGCGGCAGACAAAGCCTTTCGGCAGAGGTGTTCATTCTACGGATGTTTTCGAGCGGTCTGAAAAGCTGAACCTCGCCATCGCTGCGGCGATAAGCCTTAAGACCTTCAAAAATTTCAGAGCCATAGTGCAAAACGGTTGAAGCGGGGTGAAGTGAAATATTCGCAAAGGGAATAATTCTGGCATCGTGCCAACCCTCTTCACGGGAATAATCCATCATAAACATATGGTCGGTAAAGTATTTACCAAAGCCCAAAATACTGCTGTCGGGCTTTTCTTTAGGACATTCGTTTTTAACGATTTTGATATCCATAAGTCTTCCTCCTTAAAGATTTGCGCCTATCTTCATTGCGCCAAGGTTAACTTCAAGCATATCTGCCTTTTTAGGCGGAATAATCTTAGCAAGTGTTTCGCGAACCTTATCTTCATCGAATTCGCCGAGAACTGCCAACAGCTTGCCCATAATAATCATATTAGCGAGCGACTGTGTGCCGTTTTCACTCGCAAGTGAAGTGGCAGGAATGTAATGTGTGGTAATATCATCTCTATCGGATTTTCTTTCGATAAGGGTTGAATCGGCAATTATTGTGCCACCCTTTACTACTGCGCCCTCAAATTTATCGAATGAGGGAAGATTCATAGCAATAAGTATATCAGGCTCGGATACGATAGGGGAGCCTACAGGCTCATCACTTATGATAACGCTGCAGCTTGCGGTGCCGCCACGCATCTCAGGACCATAGGAAGGAAGCCAGCTTACTTCCTTTCCTTCAAGCAAGCCCTTATATGCTAAAAACTTACCTGCAAAAAGTATACCCTGACCGCCGAAGCCGGAAAGCAAAATGTTTTTAGTACTCATTATTTACTCTCCTCCTTTGCGCTTCTATCCTTATAAACGCCAAGCGGATAATAAGGAAGCATATTTTCTTCAAGCCAGCCGAGAGCCTTCTGCGGTGTCATACCCCAGTTAGTAGGACAGGTGGAAACAACCTCAACAAGTGAGAAGCCCTTGCCCTCTATCTGATTTTGGAAAGCCTTTTTAATGGCTTTTTTAGCATTTCTTATGTTCTTTACATTGTTAACTGTAACGCGCTCTAAGTATTCAGGTCCCTCAAGTTCACTGAGTAATTCGCAAACGCGGATGGGGAAGCCACACCAATCGGTATCACGACCATAAGGAGAGGTCTGTGTTACCTGACCGGGCAGTGAGGTAGGAGCCATCTGTCCGCCTGTCATACCGTAAATTGCATTATTAACGAAAATAATGGTTATATTTTCGTTTCTGGCAGCCGCGTGAACGGTTTCTGCCATACCAATAGATGCGAGGTCGCCGTCTCCCTGATATGTGAAAACAATGTGATTTTCAGGGTCCGAGCGCTTAACGCCTGTAGCAACTGCGGGTGCGCGGCCGTGAGCGGCTTCTATCATATCACAGTTAAAGTAATTATATGCCATAACAGAACAGCCAACAGGGGCAATACCAATGGTCTTACCCTCGATGCCTAATTCATCAATAGCCTCCGCAACAAGGCGGTGAATTATACCATGTGTGCAGCCTGGGCAATAGTGCATAGGCATATCTGCAAGTGCATGGGGTTTATCAAATACTACCATTATTTTGCACCTCCGTTTTTATCTGCATCAATTATAGCTTCGAGCACCTGCTCGGGTGAGGGTATCATACCGCCAGTGCGGTTGCAAAGGGTAACAGGCACTTTGCATTCGGTTGCAAGGCGAACATCCTCAATCATCTGACCCATAGAAAGCTCAACAGAAATTATCTGCTTGCACTGCTCGGCTGCCTTCTTGAAGGGAGCCACAGGGAATGGCCAAAGTGTGATAGGTCTTATAAGACCTACCTTTATGCCGCGCTTTCTTGCTTCATTTATAGCGTTTTTAGCAACGCGCGCCGCGATGCCAAAGGCTGTGATGCAGATTTCGGCATCATCCATTAAGTACTCTTCGTACATAACTTCATTTTCTTCTATAGTCTTATATCTGTCATAGCGCTCAAAGTTAACCCTTTCAAGCTCATCAGGCTGTAAGAAAAGGGAGTTAACTATATTGTGCTCGCGCTCACAGTTAGTACCCGTTGTAGCCCAAGCCTTTTTAGGCACAGGAGCGATATCATAGTCAAGTGATACAGGCTCCATCATCTGTCCCATTGTGCCGTCAGCCAAAATCATAGCGGTCATTCGGTACTTATCGGCAAGCTCAAAGCCCTTAACGGTAAGGTCGGCCATCTCTTGAACGGAGGAGGGGGCTAAAACTATCATCTTAAAGTCGCCGTGGCCGCCGCCCTTTGTTGCCTGAAAGTAGTCTGCCTGACTTGGCTGAATACCGCCAAGACCGGGGCCGCCACGCTGAACATTAACCACCAAAGAGGGCAGGTCTGCGCCCGCAATATAGGAAAGGCCTTCACTTTTAAGCGATATTCCTGGGCTTGAGGATGAGGTCATAACGCGCTTGCCTGTAGCAGCAACGCCGTATACCATATTAATAGCCGCAACCTCGCTTTCAGCCTGTAGGAAGCAGCCGCCAATTTTAGGCATTTTCTTTGCCATATATGCGGCAATTTCAGTCTGTGGGGTGATGGGGTAGCCGAAGTAGTGCATGCAGCCCGCCTTAATAGCGGCTTCAGCAATGGCTTCATTACCCTTCATCAAAATCTTCTCTGCCATTTTATTCACTACCTTTCTACCTTGATAATGCAGTCGGGGCACATCATAGCGCAGGATGCGCAGCCAACACAGGCTTCCTCATCAGTAATAACTGCGGGATGATGACCTTTTTTGTTGATTTTTTCTGAATCAAGCTTCAAAAGCTTCTTAGGGCAGGCTTCAATACAAAGGCCGCAGCCCTTGCAATTGTCTGTCTTAAAAGTCAGTTTTGCCATATTCATTACTCCCTTTTATAAAATACAAATTTAAAACATTATTAAACCGGTCTTGACTGGAGTTTAAGCGCCATCAGATTTTCGATTTTTTCTGAAAGCTCGCCGTATAACTCCTGCCTTACGGTTGTAAGCTTTAACGGAACTCCCGAAAGGCGCTCAACCTCGCGGGCATATTCCATAGATTTAATAACATCTTGGGCGGAAGTCTCATCGCCTATATTAGAGTTGTTAACAAGCCCCGTAAAGGGTAGCTTGCAGGCAAACTCTATCTCCCGCATAACCTCCAGTGTGGAGGCGGCATCGGGGGTAAGAGGACGAAAACAGTTAATTACCATAAGCATATCATAATCGTCCTCAGCCTTAATTTCGGGAACAAGTCTGCCGAGCGCCAAAGCGCCGCGGTCGTCGCCACCAATGTCAAGCACCGCTGAAAGAGTTTTATCAGCAGTTAGTGTATACATATCCTGCGGAAGTGCAGGTATATCCACATTTGTATTAGCGTATTCCGAGCATATAAGCCGAATACCAGACTTTTTAAAGTCTTCTAAGCTGTCCTTAGCGCGGAAATATGGATTCACAATGTCAAGGTCGGCAATGGCAACATTATTGCTAGCTTTTCTTAGCTCTATCGCCATATTCACCGCAACATTGGTCTTTCCACTGCCATAGTGACCGCAAAGAAGCGTAAGCCGTTTATAGTTATACATTCTTGTCACCTATTATAGCTTGTTTCGCTGTATCTTTCCACTTACAGTCTTCGGTAGACTGTCCTTAAATACAACGATTCTTGGATACTTATAAGGAGCGGTGTGCTTCTTAACATAATCCTGAATTTCCTTTTTAAGCTCCTCTGTGGGCTCGGTGCCTTGTGTGAGCACAATACTTGCCTTAACAACCTGACCTCTAACCTCATCGGGAGCGGCAGAAACACCGCACTCAAGAACATAGGGCAGTTCCATAATAACATTTTCTATTTCAAACGGTCCTATTCTGTAACCGGAAGACTTGATAACATCGTCCACACGGCCAACATACCAATAGAAGCCGTCTTCATCACGCCAAGCGGTATCGCCTGTGTGATAGTAGCCATCGTGCCAAACCTCGCGGGTTTTTTCCTCATCACGGTAGTAGCCTGTAAACAGACCACAGGGTGCACCGTCTTTAACATTTACAACAATTTCGCCAACCTCACCATCAGCAACATCGTTGCCGTCGGGGTCAACTATATGTACATCATAAATAGGCGCGGGCTTACCCATAGAGCCTATCTTGTGTGAAGCACCTACCATATTGCCTACAATCATAGTGCTCTCTGTCTGACCGAAGCCTTCGATTATCTGAAGTCCCGTAGCCTTTTCAAACTGGCGGTAAACCTCAGGGTTAAGCGCTTCGCCAGCAGTGGTCATATGCTGAACACTGGAGAAATCATATTTTGAAATATCTTGCTTAATCATCATTCTAAGCATAGTTGGCGGTGCGCAGAAAGTGGTAATGCCGTATTTTGCGAACATAGGCAGAATGTCTGCCGCATCAAAACGGTCAAAGTCGTAAACAAAGGTTGCAGCCTCGCACAGCCACTGACCGTAAAGCTTGCCCCACATTGCCTTCGCCCAGCCTGTGTCGGAGATGGTGAAGTGAAGCCCGTCAGGGTCAACATTGTGCCAATACTTTGCAGTGTGGAAGTGACCCAAGGGGTATTTGTGATTGTGAGCGGCAATTTTTGGATATCCTGTGGTGCCTGATGTAAAGAACATAAGCATAAGGTCATCACCGCAAGGAGACTCTTCAGTGCGCTCAAACTTAGTGCTAAAGAGGGTGTATTCCTCGTCAAAGCTCTTCCAGCCCTCGCGTTTGCCGTTTACTATAAGCTTGTGCTTTAATGTGTCACACTTTTCGGCTGCAATATCTACCTGAGCGGCTGTATCGCCGTCAGCAGTACAAATAACTGCGGATACGCCTGCCGCGTTAAAGCGGTATTCGAAATCGTGAACAAGCAGCTGATTGGTAGCAGGTATCGCTATCGCGCCGAGCTTGTTAAGACCAAGCATACAGAACCAGAACTGATAGTGGCGCTTAAGCACCAGCATAACGCGGTCGCCCTTTTTAATGCCTAACGACTTAAAGTAGTTAGCGCATTGGTTAGATGCCTTTTTCATATCCTTAAAGGTGAAGCGGCGCTCTGTTTTATCGCGTGAAATATGTAACATTGCTGTCTTTTCAGGCTCACGCTCAGCAAGGGCATCAACCAAATCAAATGCAAAGTTGAATTTTTCTGTGTTTTTAAATGTGATAGAAGTCGGCGTGCCGTTTTCATCCTTAACCGTTTCAATATAATTGCGATAAATGCGCTCCTTTTTATCACGCTCAGAAACGCGGTTATCGGCAATTTTTACGGTTGTTTCAAGCTCGGGAATAGGCTCGCCTGTGGGGTTGAGAACGATAGCATAGAACTTACAATCCTTGCCGTTTACCGCTATCATACCGTGGGGGGTATCACTGTCAAAGTAGATGCTATCCCCAGGACCTAAAACCTCGCGGTGCTCGCCAACCTGAACCATCAGGTTGCCTTCGATTACAATATCACATTCTTGACCCGCGTGTGTGGTAAGCTCAATATCTCGTTGCTGAGCCTGCTCATCATAAACGCTGTGAACAAAAAGCGGCTCGGCAATTCTGTCACGAAAGGCATATGCGAGGTTATAGTATGTCATACCGTGCGCCTGAGATACCTTTTGACCGCCGCCTGTTCTTGTTACAGTGTAGGAAGCAAGCTTAGGGCTGTAGCCCTCGATAATATCGGTAACATTAACATTAAGCGCCAATGCGCAACGATATATAAATGCAAAGTTAAGGTCACTGTTACCCGATTCGCACTGTATGTATTCGTCTTCGCTAACATCGGTCTTAACCGCCATTTGAGCGGTGGTAAGACCTTCAAGCTCGCGGAGCTCGCGAATACGCGAGCCCATCTCTTTAATTTTGTAGTCAAGGGCGGTAATTTGTTCCATAAAACACTCTCTTTCCGGGACTCACACTTAAAAAGCACCCGTCCCAAAGTTTGTGACTTTGAGACGAGTGCCGATAAATCGACTAACCCGCGGTACCACTCAAATTGTGCAAATTTGCACCACTCAGGCTCCAACAAGCCTTATGCATTTACGCAGCAATCACGGGAAGATTCTACTCACCTCAAAGGGTTTTCTTTCTTCCGGCTCAGAAGCTACAAACATAAATCCATCCCGACAGCTTTCACCAACCGCTGCCTCTCTAAAAGGGACTCGAAATTATGCCCTCTTCGTCAAAGCCTTTATAATTTAAGATAAATATTATCACAAAACTCGCATTTTGTCAATATTTTTATGTTTAAAAGAGGGGTTTAAAGCTTGTTTCTCTGGATTTTTCCGCTTATGGTCTTGGGTAACTCATCGCGGAACACAACAACTCTTGGATATTTATAAGGAGCGGTGTGTGTTTTAACATAGTTTTGGATCTCTTTTTTGAGCTCCTCACTCGGCTCGGTGCCCTTGGTTAAAACTATGCTTGCTTTTACAACCTGACCTCTTATTTCATCAGGAGCGGCGGAAACACCGCATTCAAGAACATAGGGAAGCTCCATAATAACGCTTTCGATTTCAAACGGTCCTATTCTGTAACCCGAAGATTTGATAACATCATCTATACGGCTTACATACCAGAAGTAACCGTCCTCATCACGCCAAGCGGTATCACCTGTGTGATACATACCGTCATACCAAGCTTCATTTGTCTTTTCTTCATCGAGATAGTATTCCTTAAAGAGTCCGCAGGGAACACTGTCCTTAGTGTGAACAACGATTTCGCCAACCTCACCGTCAGCAACACTGTTGCCGTCGGGGTCAACAATATCAACATCATATTGCGGTGAAGCCTTGCCCATAGCGCCGATTTTCGGTGTTGTGCCACGAAGATTTGCAATGGTAAGGGTGGTTTCTGTCTGGCCAAAGCCCTCCATAATTTGAAGTCCTGTAGCCTTTTCAAATTGCTTGAACACCTCGGGGTTCAGCGCCTCGCCCGCGGTGGTCATATGATGGATAGATGAAAGGTCGTATTTCGAAAGGTCCTCTTTAATAAGCATACGAAGCATTGTAGGGGGTGCGCAGAAGGTTGTGATGCCGTATTTTGCGAACATCGGCAAAATATCGCTTGCATCGAAGCGGTCAAAGTCATAAACAAAAACCGCGCCCTCGCACAGCCATTGACCATAAAGCTTGCCCCAGAGCGATTTACCCCAGCCTGTATCAGAGATTGTAAGGTGCAGACCGTCTCTCTCGCAGCAGTGCCAATATTTTGCGGTTACAAAGTGACCAAGCGCATAGGTGTGCTTGTGGGCTGCCATCTTGGGGTTGCCTGTGGTGCCTGAAGTGAAGAACATAAGCGCTGTATCATCGCCTGCCGATGCATCTTCACTGCGGTCAAAGTGGGTTGAAAAGAGCTTATATTCGCTATCAAAGTCGTGCCAGCCCTCGCGGTTGCCGCCCACCATAATGAGATGCTTCACGCACTCGCAGTTTTTAGCGGCACGCTCGGCGATTTCGGCGGTGTCACCATCGGCGGTGCAAACAAGCGCGCTCACGCCTGCCGCCTTATAGCGGTATTCAAAGTCGTGGTCCTTAAGCTGATTTGTAGCGGGTATAGCCACAGCGCCCAGCTTGTGAAGCGCTACCATACAGAACCAGAACTGATAATGGCGCTTAAGCACCAGCATAACCTTATCTCCGCGCTTGATGCCAAGGGAGGTGAAATAGTTTGCAACCTGATTTGTAGCGCGCTTGATATCCTTAAATGTAAAACGACGCTCGGTTTTATTTTTGTCTATATGAAGCATTGCAAGCTTTTCGGGGTACTTATCGGCAATACCGTCAACAATATCAAAGCCGAAGTTAAAGCTATCGGTGTTTTTGAATTTTATATCCTTAAGAGAGCCGTTTTCATCCTCAAAGGTTTCAACAAACTTTTCGCAAACAAGCTGCTCGGTAACCTTTGTTGATGCAATGCTCTTGCGAACAACCTCTTCCTTGGTGTCCTCACCAGGGAGCACTACCGCGCAGAAAACGCAGTCCTTACCGTCAACCGCTATCATACCGTGGGGGGTAGAGCTGTTATAGTAGATGCTGTCACCCTCGTGCAAAACCTCGGTATGCTCACCGATTTGCACCTTAAGCGAGCCACTTAAAATAAAGTCAAATTCCTGACCTGAGTGTGTTGCAAGATGAATTGGCTTATTCTGCTGAGAAGCGGAATATTCATATCTAACATAATAAGGCTCGGCAATTTTATCCTTGAATTTAGGCGCTAAGTTGGTTATATCGATACCGTCTTCCTTAGCTGTTTTCTGACCCTTGCCCTTGCGGGTTACGGTATAGCTTGAAAGACGCGCTGAATGACCCTCTAAAAGCTGTGTCATTTCCACATCAAACGCTAATGCACATTTGTGTATAAACGAGAATGGGAAATCTACATTCGCACTTTCATATTCTATATATTGTTGTTCGCTTACTTCGGTTTTATCGGCCATTTCTGCAATAGACCAACCCATAATTTCGCGCATTTCCTTAATTCGCGAAGCTATCTCCATTAACTGTTCTTTTGCTGTGTTGGTTTGCATAAAATCAATCTCCTTTTCTGCGGTGCTAAAAAGCACTTAATAAAATAAAAAACACCCGTCTCATCCTTTGAGACGGGTGTTATAATAAACACTCGCGGTACCACTCAAATTGTGCAAACTTGCACCACTCAGGCTCCAACAAGCCTTATGCCTTTACGCAGCAATCACGGGAAGTATCTACTAAGCTTTCGCTTTTCGGGCTTCCGGCTCGGAAGTGATGGGCTGTTTTAGAAAATAAGCTATCGATTCGCACCAACCATCGATTCTCTGAAAACTTGAATTTCTAAGCCGTCTTCGTCATAGCCTTTGAAATTTTTGATTATTTTATCACACACATAGTAACTTGTCAAGCCTTTTTTAAAAAAGTCTTTATTTTTCGGGTGAGAGAATGTATAATATATTAAAGATTACTGTTCAAGGGGCAATTATATGCGTATAGTAGTAAAATTAGGAACAAGCACCTTGGCTCATTCCACAGGTCATCTTAATATCCGCCGTGTGGAAGAAATGTGCAAGGTGATGAGCGACATAAAAAACGCAGGTCACGAGGTAATCCTTGTGTCCTCAGGCGCAATAGGTATGGGTATAGGAAAGTTAGGCCTTAAAGAAAGACCTAAGGATATCCCCACCAAGCAGGCGGCGGCGGCAGTTGGTCAGTGCGAGCTGATGTATACATACGATAAGCTATTTGCAGAATATAACCACACCGTAGCGCAGCTACTACTCACAGGCGCCGATGTTGAGGATGAAACCCGCCACACCAATTTCACAAACACCTTAAATCGCCTTTTGGCGCTTGAGGCAATACCCGTTATAAACGAAAACGATACGGTTTCGACCGATGAAATAGTAATCGGCGATAACGATACACTTGCCGCCATCGTTGCAAAAAGCGTGGGCGCCGATGTTTTGGTGCTCTTTTCCGATATTGACGGTCTTTACACTGCCGACCCACATAAGGATAATAACGCTGAACTTATAACACTTGTTAATGAAATTGATGATGAAATAATGTCCCTTGCGGGCGGTAACGGCTCGGCACTGGGTACGGGCGGAATGGTAACCAAGCTGAAGGCCGCAAAAATGTGCCTTGAGTGCGGCTGTGATATGATAATAACCAACGGTGAAAATCCCACAAGCCTTTATGATATAGCTGAGGGCAGAAGTGTGGGCACGAAATTTACGGAGAAAAAATAATGTTAGAAATGCTAAAAGCCGCCAAGGCGGCAAAGGCTCAGGTCTGTGCGCTTTCAGCCCAAAAGAGGAATGAGGCACTAAAAAATATGGCGTCGGCGCTTATTGATAATACCGATGCCATTCTCAGTGCTAATAAAATTGACCTTAAAAAGGCAAGCGGCACAGTGAGTGAGGTAATGCTCGACCGCCTGATGCTTAATAAAACCAGAATAGAGGCAATGGCTAAGGGAATACTCGAAGTAGCGGCGCTACCTGACCCCACAGGCCATATTTTAGAGGATACCACCCGTGCTGACGGCCTTAAAATCACCAAGGTATCAGTGCCTATCGGTGTTATTGCTATTATATACGAAAGCCGCCCTAATGTTACAAGCGATGCGGCGGCGCTTGCACTTAAAAGCGGAAATGTGTGTATTCTTAGAGG
This sequence comes from Acutalibacteraceae bacterium, assembly GCA_045544435.1. Taxonomy (GTDB): domain Bacteria; phylum Bacillota; class Clostridia; order Oscillospirales; family Acutalibacteraceae; genus UBA737. Next base: position 28,335 of record JAZPZA010000002.1, read on the forward strand.
TGGAAAGGAAGCCTTTAATTCGGCGCTTGCCATTGTTAAAGCACTTAAAGCTGGTTTAAAGCAATCGGGGGTTACTGAAAACGCTGTGAACCTTGTAACCGATACCACACGCGAGAGCGCCAACGCACTTATGCGCGCAAACGGATATGTTGATATGCTTATCCCACGCGGCGGGGCAGGGCTTATAAACGCCTGTGTTAATAATGCAACCGTTCCCTGCATTCAAACAGGCACGGGTATTTGCCACATATATGTTGAAAAAACTGCTGATATTGATATGGCGCTAAGGATAATCGAAAATGCAAAATGCAGCAGGCCAAGTGTGTGCAATGCGGCAGAGGTACTGCTTGTGGATAGCGGTATAAAGGATGCTCTTTTGCCGAAAATTTATGAAACGCTTGTTACCAAGCGAAAAAATCAGGGCTTAATCCCCGTTGAGCTGCGACTCGATGACGCGGCACGGTCTGTGATTGATGGTTCGTCCGCGGGCGAAAGTGACTTCGATACCGAATTTTTGGATTACATCCTTGCGGTAAAATGTGTTGATAGCACCGCCGAGGCGGTGGCTCATATAAGCGAGCATTCCACAGGCCATAGTGAGGCTATTATCACCGAGAGCGAGGAAGCGAAGCTCCAATTTATATCGGGTGTGGATTCTGCGGCGGTTTATGTTAATTCCTCAACCCGCTTCACCGATGGCGGCGAGTTTGGACTTGGCTGTGAAATGGGTATTTCCACCCAAAAGCTTCACGCGCGCGGTCCCATGGGGCTTAAGGAGCTCACAACATATAAATATGTAATTTACGGTAACGGACATATAAGGTAGGTTAGTTATGAAATACGGTTTTATCGGCTGCGGCAATATGGGCTCGGCACTTGCCAAAGCACTTTCCTTAAAAACTAAGGATATTTTGCTTGCCGACCACGATGCGCAAAAAGCCGAGCAGCTTGCTAATGCTTTAGGTGTTAGTGTTGGTACGAATGAGGAAATAGCTAAGAACTGTGAGCGCATCTTTTTAGGTGTTAAGCCACAGATGATGGAGGATTTGCTTAGCAGTATTTCCTTTATACTCAGCGAAAAAAAGCCAATACTTATTTCAATGGCGGCAGGTCTTTCAACGGATACTATCGAGCGGTTTGCGGGTGCAAAGCTTCCTATAATCCGCATAATGCCAAACACCCCCGTAAGTGTTGGCAAGGGTGTGGTGCTTTACTGCGGGAATAGTAAAGCGGATATTGAAACCACTAAAGATTTTGCAAATGATATGCAGTTTGCGGGCATACTTGATATGATAGACGAGCGCCTTATGGATGCGGGTTGTTCTGTTTCGGGTTGTGGACCTGCATTTATGTATATGTTTGCAGATGCACTCGCTCGCGGCGGCGAGCAGTGCGGCCTTGATTATGATAAGGCAGTAAAATATGCCGCCGCAACTATGTTAGGGGCGGCGAAGATGATGCTTCAAGGTGATAAAACACCCGAACAGCTTCGCGAAGCGGTGTGCTCAAAGGGTGGCAGCACTATCGAGGGGGTAAAGGTGCTTCAAAACGGAGAACTCCAAGCGCTTGTATCAGATTGTGTAAAAGCATCCTATAAGCGGAATTTAGAGCTTGGAAAATAATAATTCAAGGAGATTTTTATGAGCTATAAAATATTCGAGTACGATCCATATTTAGAGCCTTATAGGGCGGATTTCGACCTTAGATTTTCAAATTATGAGCGAAAAAAGAGTGAGCTTTTAGCCGAAGGAGAAACCCTATCGGATTTTGCTAACGGCCACGAATATTTCGGCTTTCATAAAACAGATAAGGGCTGGGTGTATCGCGAGTGGGCACCCGCCGCTCAAAATGTTTATATTATGGGCGATATGAACGGCTGGCAGAAGCCCGGACTTCGCCTTGAGAAAAAGGATAACGGAGTTTTCGAAATATATCTTGAGGGCGAAAACAACCTGTGGCACGGCTGCAAGGTTAAAACCGTGGTGGAAACTGGCGGCGAGCTTTTAGAGCGCATACCGCTATATGCGCGCCGTGTTGTGCAGGACCCTATAACATATCTTTGGACTGCCGAAATTTTAGATGAAAAACCCTTTAAGTGGAGTAAAAAAAGCTTTACCCCACAAAAGAATCTTTTTATATATGAGTGCCATATCGGTATGGCTCAGGAGGAGGGCAAGGTTGGCTCCTTTAATGAGTTTACCGAAAACATATTGCCGCGCATTAAGGAAGCAGGCTACAACGCCATTCAGATTATGGCTATAATGGAGCATCCGTATTACGGCTCGTTCGGTTATCAGGTATCATCATTCTTTGCGGCATCCTCGCGTTTTGGAATGCCCGATGATTTAAAAAAACTCATCGATACCGCCCACAGTATGGGGATAGCAGTGCTTTTAGACCTCATCCATTCCCACGCGGTTAAGAATACCTTAGAGGGTATAAATCAGTTTGACGGTACCGACTATCAGTTTTTCCACGCAGGTCCCCGCGGCGAGCATCCCGCTTGGGATACTAAGCTGTTTAATTATGATAAAAATGAGGTTATTCACTTCCTGCTTTCAAATCTTAAGTTCTGGCTTACGGAATATCACTTTGATGGCTTCCGATTTGACGGTATAACCTCTATGCTTTATCACGACCACGGCTTGGGCGCCGCGTTTACCGATTACGGCAAATATTTTTCAATGAACACAGATACCGAGGCTGTAACCTATCTGCAGCTTGCAAATGAGCTTATCCGTGAGGTAAATCCCAAGGCTATCACCATTGCCGAGGATATGTCTGCAATGCCTGGTATGTGTCTGCCTATTGCAGAGGGCGGAATCGGCTTTGATTACCGCCTCGCTATGGGCACACCCGATTTGTGGGTAAAGCTGCTTAAAAATGAGCGTGATGAAAACTGGAATATGAACCATATCTGGTATGAGCTTACTTCGCGCAGACCACAGGAAAAATATATCGGTTATGCCGAAAGCCACGACCAAGCGCTTGTGGGCGATAAAACGATTATGTTCCGCCTATGTGATAGCGAAATGTATACCCATATGTCAAAGAGCACAGATAGCGGTATAATCGATAGGGGAATAGCGCTTCACAAGTTAATAAGGCTTGTAAGTATGAGCCTTGCGGGCGAGGGTTATCTTAATTTTATGGGCAACGAGTTCGGTCACCCCGAATGGATAGATTTCCCGCGTGAGGGCAACGGCTGGAGCCATCATTATTGCCGCCGCCAGTGGCACTTAGCAGACGATAAGTCACTTAAATATGAATGGCTTTTAGAGTTTGATAAGGCTATGCTCGCTCTTGCAAAGGACGCTAAGATTTATAACAGCGCGCCAAAAGGACTTTATATCGATGATGCGGCTCAGGTTATGGTATACCAGCGAAACGGAATTGTTTTCGCGCTAAACTTCAGCCCCAATAATTCCTATGAGTCATATTTTATTCCCACACCTCAGCGTGGCAAGTATGTGCCACTGCTTTCAAGTGATAGCGGTGTCTTTGGCGGATATAACAGAATTGCCGAGGATATAACATATACTGCCGCAAAGCAGCCGCAAAATGGCACAGGCTTTAATATCTATCTGCCCGCCCGCACTGCGGTGGTGCTTGGAAAACCAAAAGTAAAGAAGTAATAAAATCCGTCGCTTTAAATTTAAAGCGGCGGATTTCCATTAAATAGCATTCCTAACTTCTTATTTTTAAGGAATTGAAGTTTTTCTAAATCAATATCAGGATATATACATTCCTTGCATTGTCCCTCAATATCAAGTTCAATATCCTCTAAAATACAATGACTGTTTTTTTGATATATACAAAAAAGGTTTTTGCTGAATCGGCTAATTTTTATTCTGTATATCATCAAGATAAAGCCTTGTGTTTTTTTAGAAAGGGTGCATAAATACGAAGTCCTTTTATTTTTTGACCTATGTGTTCGAACCCCTACATATTTAAGCGATATTATGTGCTAACGCACAAAACGATATATTTGCATTACGCAAATTCGATATAACTACACTTCGTTCCGTTGCGATATGATATAAATTCCACTCTCGTCCCGAAGGGACATATCGCATTACGCAGTAATATATCGCACCGAAGGTATATCGCAAATTCCGTTAGGAATTTATATCGATGAAAAAACGACTTGTGTGATACAAGTCGTTTTTTCTGGCCCGCTCGAAGGGATTCGAACCCCCGTTCTTCAGAATCGGAATCTGCTGCGTTATCCAGCTGCGCCACGAGCGGCTATATATAAAGTGTAAAATGTTAAATGGAAAGTGAAAAATTATGGTGTGCGCAAAGCGCACGATATAAATTCGCGCCAAAGGCGCACAATAACTTAACACTTAACATTTAACACTTAACACTATTTTTTGTCTATTTATTATATCCGTTAGGATTATTGCTTTGCCAGCGCCAGGTGTCCTCGCACATTTCTTCTATGCCGCGTTCAGCCTTCCAACCGAGGATATTTGCCGCCTTATCAGCGTTTGCATACACCTCGTCAGGGTCACCGGGTCTTCTCGGGTCAATAACATAAGGAACATCAATGCCGCTTGCCTTAACAAATGCATCGCGAAGCTGCAGCACGCTTGTTCCGTTGCCTGTGCCAAGATTAAACTCCTCACAGCCGATGTTCTTAAGCGCCCAGTCCACTGCCTTAACATGACCGATGGCAAGGTCCACAACATGTATGTAATCACGAACTCCCGTACCGTCTACTGTTTTGTAATCGTTGCCGAAAACGTGGAGCTCCTTAAGTCTGCCTACCGCAACCTGAGAGATATAGGGCATAAGGTTATTGGGTATTCCCTTGGGGTCCTCACCAATAGTACCGCTCTTGTGAGCACCGATAGGGTTAAAGTAACGAAGAAGCGCTATCGACCAGCTGTTATCCGAAACATAAAGGTCGCGTAAAATCTCCTCAATAAACAGTTTTGTTCTGCCATAGGGGTTGATAGCGCCCGTGGGCATACCCTCAACAAGAGGCATTTCGGTTGCAACACCGTAAACTGTCGCAGAAGAGGAGAACACAAGCTTCTTAACATTAAATTCGGTCATAACCTCAATAAGCGCTATGGTGCTTTCAAGGTTGTTCTGATAGTACCAAACAGGCTTCTTAACCGATTCACCTACAGCCTTTAGACCTGCAAAGTGAATAACAGCCTCAATATTATGTTTTTTGAAAATCTTTGTCAGCGCCTTGCGGTCGCAAACATCATTTTTATAAAACTTAACCTTTTTACCGGTTATCTTTTCAACTCTTTTAAGTGATTCGCTTGAGCTGTTGTTAAGATTATCAACAACAATAACCTCATATCCCGCATTTAACATTTCAACGCAGGTATGGCTGCCGATATAGCCCGCGCCGCCTGTAACCAAAATTGCCATAGGAATTAACCCCCATAAAAATATTCTATGTTTAATTATACCTTACGAGTAAATTTTGTCAAGGGAAAAGGGTTGCTTTCCATCGGGAAAACAACCCTTTAAATATCATTATCTTATATCATAAATACTGCGAAGTTTAATGTTTTTAAGCTCACCCTCTAAAAGCTTCACCGTATACGAGCCGCCGTTCATATCAAAGAAGTTATCGCTCAGTATAAAATCACTATCAAGAGAATAAACCTCAACGCTCTTAGCATAGCAGTCGGCATACACCGTAAGCTCGTCACCGTTTATTTCATACCTTAAATTAGGATTTTTAAATTCATAGTATTTAGGTGCAGTGAAAAGTGTGGTGCCGCTTGATACAACGCGACCGTCTATCGTGAATGAATAGCTGATATAATTGTGGCTAACATCGGTCTTGTTAAAGTCCATATCCTCAAGGTGAGCAACACCAAAGGGAGCTACAGTTATATCCTGCTTGCCGCTTTCAAGTATCTTGCCGTCAACATTTCGAAGCTCCCAGTTAACGGTGCCGCTAACTTCATTTAGCGTTTCGTTGTTAACCGAAAGCTGAGCGGTGGTCTTATAGTCTTGGGTGCGTTCCATTGTGGGAAAAGGTCTGCAGTCAAACTCGCCAACCTCACGGCAAGAAATAAGAACAGGCTCGAAGAAGCGCTTTGCAAAATATTGAAGCGCTTTGTATCTGCCGCTTGAGTCAATACTTGACCACGAAGCCACGGGCCAGATATCGTTAAGCTGCCAGTAAAGCGCGCCCATGCAACGCTCGTTTTCGCGGTTGCGGCGCAGGTGCTCAACGCAGTAGCGTATAGCGTCGGCCTGAATAAGCTGTGTGGTATAAAGCAGAGTGCCGAAGTTGGTGGGGTATTTATAATTATCTACAAGGTACTGCATCAAATATTTATTGCCGCGTTGCGAGCGCTGATGCCAGTCCATAATTCGTGAAAACATAACTCTGTCTTCGGGAAGAGTAAATTCGTTTACCGTTCTCTCACATGGGTATGCTTCAAAACCAAATTCGCTCAAATAACGGAAATACTTATTGCGGTATTCCCTGATTGGTTGACCGCCCCAGACGCTATAATAATGGCAGTCACCAAAGTTTTCGTTTTGTGGGTCAATAAAATGTCCCGCAGAAGAAGGGGAGGAGGGAACAAACGGAAGCTCGGGGCAAACTTTTTTTACAACCTCAGGCATAGCATCTTCAAAGAGGTCAAGATAGCGTGGATACTCGCCTTTATGATACATATTAACCCAGTGCTCGATTTCGTTATTACCGCTGATAACCACCATTGAAGCGTGATGGCGAATTCTTGTAAGGTTTTGCGCAACCTCGATTTTTATGTTTTCAAGCATCTCGTCATCAAGCGCTATTGATGAGCAAGCAAACATCATATCAAAGAAAACACAAATACCAAGCTCATCACAAATATCAAAGAAGAAATCGTCGGGATAATATCCGCCACCCCAAACTCTTATGGTGTTGAAGTTGCAGTTTATACATTGTTTAAGAAGATGGCGCGTGCGTTCTTCGGTAATACGAGAGAAAATATTATCCTCGGGTATGTAGTCAGCGCCCATTGCAAAGAAGCGAACACCGTTTACCTCGTGGCAGAAGCTTTCACCCCACTTGTCCTTCTCGCGAACAAGCTTAAGTGTTCTAAGACCAATTCGGCGTGAGGTTTCATCCACAACAGTGCCGTTTTCAATAATCTGCGTCTTTATTGTGTAAAGATGCTGTTCGCCAAAGCCGTTAGGCATCCAAAGAAGCGGATTTTCAATTTCGTTTTCTTCGTTTGCTTTAAGAGAAATAACTTCACCTGTGGGAGTGGTGCAAGTCACCTTTATTTCACACTCGCCGTCGGCGGTAATCTTCGGATTAACAAAAACGCGGCCGTTTTCGTGGCGCTGAAGAATATGAATATCGGTAAGGCGAACACTGTTTTTTTCAAGTAAATAAATGTCGCGCCAGATACCCGCATCAGGTAGACGCGGACCCCAGTCCCAACCAAACATACAGTGTGCTTTTCTAAGGTTACCAAAGCCCTTCATAGCATCATCTGCACCGAAAACATCACCCTTGGTTTTAAGCGCATCCTTTATGTAAGCATCAGCAGGGTGAATAGCAACCTTTATTTCGTTTTCACCGTTCTTTAGAGCATCGGTAACATCAAATTCATAGGTGCGGTGCATATTGTCGGTATATGCTATATGCTTGCCATTAATATAAATATCGCAAACGGTATCAAGTCCGTCACAGTGCAAAAGCACAGGATAACCATCCTTTTGAAAATCAAACTTGCGTGAAAATTCAAACTCGTTATCCATAATGCCTGTAAGCTTCTTTTCATTATCTCGGAAGTATGGGTCCTCAATAAGACCGCCCGACAAAAGGAAAGCATAAACCGAACCAGGGATTGTGCCTTCACAGTCATATCCGCCGCCGATAAGACGCCAGATTCCGTTTAAATCAAATTTTTTCATAAAAACACCTTCCTGAAAAAGAATGGTTGATATTTATATTTTATTATGATAAAATGCATTTATAAATGTATTTTTTGACTATTTTTTTATATTTTCTTACTATTTTAGGGTGAATTATATGAAATCTCAATTTTTCGGCATAAGCTTTCCTCACAGAAATGGCGATTTTTGTACAAAAAGTGTGTCCGAATATTATTCCCTTTACTATTTTTATACAGACTTTCTTTATGAGGTTGACGGTGAAATGAAGTTGGGCAAAAAGGGTGAAATGCTCTTGATACCGCCAAACTGTACCGTATATCACGGACCTGTCGACCGAAATACAAGCTTTACTAACGATTGGATTTATATGTCAGAAAATGACGAAATTGCCGAGCTTTTAAAAAAATATCCAATACCCCAAAACGAAGCCTTTGAGATAGAAAACAAGAATATATTAAATCAGGCGCTCAGGGAAATTGAAATGGAAAATGCGCTTAAAAGAAAAGGCTATACCGATAAGATAGATATGATTTTGCGTTCACTTATTATTGATGTGCACCGCGGATACTATCACGCTAACTATAATAAAAAAACAGACGCTAAAATAGAGCGTGTCCGTGAAGAATTAATGCTCAAGCCTGAAAAACAGTGGAGTCTGCCGCAAATGGCAATTCTTAGCGGATATTCACCAAGCCGTTTTTCTGCGTTGTATAATAAAATTTACGGCATATCGCCCAAAGCAGATCTTCTTAGAATCAGAATTTCAAAGGCGAAAAGAATGCTTTGCTACAGCGGAATATCAATAACTGAAATTTCAGAAAGCTGCGGTTTTCAGTCGATATACTATTTTTCAAAATACTTTAAAGCAGTTACGGGCTATTCACCTAATGAATATAAGAAAAAGAACTGATGATGTTTCATCAGTTCTTTTTTTCTTTAAATTATAGCCTTTCGTTTGCAAACCTCTTTGCACTTGCCGCAGCCTGTGCAAAGGTCATAATTAACTATAGCCACATTGTTTTCAAGGGTAATTGCCTGTGAGGGGCAACTTTTCACACACATTCCGCAGGCAATGCAAGAGGTACGGCACACCTTAACCACAGCCGCACCCTTATTTTTGTTAGAGCAAGCAACGCGGGCAGGTGAGCCTTTTGGAATAACGGAAATAAGCGCCTTTGGGCAAGCGGCTGTGCACTTGCCACAGCCAACACATATATCCTCGCAGATAATCGGTCTGCCGTTTTCAATAGTTATGGCGCCAAAGGGGCAAGCGCGCATACAGTCGCCAAGTCCCATGCAGCCAAACTCGCAAGCCACGGGGCCGTTATGCACTAAATTTGCGGCAGCGCAGCTTTTAAGACCTGTGTAGTTAAATCTATCTGCAACCGTGTCGGGATTACCCTGACACGCGATAAAAGCGACCTTTGGTACAGCACTTATCTCAACACCAAGCACTTCTGCTAAAGCCGAGGCAGTAGCCGCACCGCCTGGGGCGCATTTATCAGGCTCTACCTCACCTGCAGCAACTGCTGCGGCATAGCCGTCACAACCAGAAAAACCACAGGCGCCGCAGTTAGCACCCGGTAGGCACTCGCGCACTTTTTCCTGCTTTTCGTCAACAGGCACCGCCATAAATTTGGAAGCCAGAGCAAGACCTAATCCTGCAATAAGACCAATTACCGCTAAAATTATTACTGGTAAAAGTATTTCCATAGCCTTAACCTCCTATTCCGGCAAAGCCTAAGAATGAAAGGGAAACAAGTGCCGCCGCTACAAGCGTTATGGGCAGACCCTTTAAAAATTCGGGGATATCTGCCGTTTCAAGCTTTGTGCGAACACCCGAGAATAAAAGCATAGCCAAGAGGAAGCCGAGTCCTGCGCCAAGGGCATTGAATATAGATTCAATAAAGTTAAGCTCATCTGTGATGTTGAGCATTGTTATACCCAAAACCGCGCAGTTGGTTGTGATAAGCGGCAGATAAACGCCAAGCGCATTATAAATCGGCTTAATGAATTTCTTTAAGAAAATTTCTATAAGCTGAACGATTGCCGCGATTACAAGAATGAACACAACTGTTTGCAAATAGGTGAAATTGGGGTAGAGTATATAGGTGTAGATGGGCCAGGTAACGGCAGTTGCTATTACCATAACAAGGATTACGGCAATACTCATCGAAAACGCAGTATTAACCTTTTTTGAAACACCTAAGAATGGGCAAATACCAAGGAACTTTGAAAGCACCATGTTGTTGGTAAGAATACCCGCAAGAAGAATGGAAGCGATAGTTGTGAGATTAAACATTTTCTACGCCCTCCCTTGCTTTTTCCTCTGCCGCAACAGCAGCGTTTTCGCAATCTGCCGCATTTTTGCAAGCAGAACGCGCGGGGCAGTTAGCGCAGCCTAAATGCTCAACTACCTCTTTACCTTGCTTTTTAGCGATAGCGTTTGAAGCCGCAACCAGCATACCAAACACAAAGAAGCCGCCTGGTGGGAGCAAGAACAGTATCATCGGTGTGATGTGATTTGCAGTAACTGTGATGCCGAATATGGTGCCTGCGCCAAGCAGTTCACGGATAGCGCCCATAAGGGTGAGGGTGGCAGTGAAGCCTATGCCCATTCCAAGTCCGTCAAGAATGCTTGGGAGAACAGGATTTTTAGAGGCAAACATTTCAGCGCGTGCCAAAATGATGCAGTTAACAACTATAAGCGGCAAGAATATGCCGAGCGACTGGTCAATTGCGGGAGCAAATGCCTTAACAAGCATCTGTACCACGCTAACAAAGCCTGCAATAACCGTGATAAAGGCAGGAATTCTAACCTTATCGGGAATAACATTGCGAAGCAGGGAAATTACCGCGTTAGAGCAAACAAGCACTATTGTTGCCGCAACACCCATTCCGATACCGTTAGTAGCGGCAGTGGTTACAGCAAGTGTAGGACAGGTGCCAAGCACAAGACGCAAAACGGGGTTTTCCTTAAGTAATCCGTTTGTGAAAACTCTTAGATTTTTAGATTTCATTAAGAATTACCCCCTTCAAGATTAATTACTGCCTCAGCTGCCTGCAAGGACTTGTTAACCGCGCCTGTAACCGCCTTGGAGCTTATTGTGGCTCCCGTTACAGCGTTTATTTCGTTAGCTTCACTGTCAGCGCCGTTCTTAACAACGGTCACATCCTTCTTAAGACCTTCATACTGATTGTAAAAGCTTTCCTTTGTTATATTCTGGCCAAGGCCGGGTGTTTCATCGGGCGCATCAAGGATTTCTACCGCCTTAACGGTAAGGTCACCATTCACCGCCGTCATAACCGAAACATCGCCGCCATAACCCTTTGCGGCAACTATAAAGATATAGCCTGCAGTTTCTTCGCCGTTTGTAGCCTTATAGTAGCTTATTTGCTCGCCATCTACCTGGGCGGTGAGCTCCTCATAGGCTTCGGCATCGATAACTTTTGCCATAGCCTTATCGGTGTTTTGCTTAGTTATCTGCGCGATTTTACCCTCGGTCAGCATATTGGTGGAGCTAAGCGCCAGAGTTACCACAACGCTGATGCTCACCATAACGAGCGTGGGAATTATAATTTCTGTATTATCTTTATAAAATTTCTTTATAAATCCGAGTGCTTTATTTAGTATTTCAAGTATCTTATTCATGCTTTAATACCTCCCCCCAGCCAAAGGGTTTTGAGAGTGTGAATCGATTTATATGAGGCACTAAAATATTCATAAGGATTATTGCGTAGGAAGTACCCTCAGGCAGCGAGCCAAACCTTCTTATAACAAAGGTGATAGCGCCGCAGCCGATACCGAATATCAGCTTGCCGAGCGGTGTTGTTGGGCTAGTGGTATAGTCGGTTGCCATAAATATAGCACCAAGCATAAGACCGCCGCCAAAAAGTGAAACGCCCATATCGCCGCCGCTTATTAAGGTGAGCAGCGCCACAGTTCCAACATAGGTAAGAGGAATAATTGGGCTTATAACCTTTCTTATAACAAGATAAATGCCTCCGATTATAAGAAGGAATGCTGAGGTTTCACCAATAGAGCCCGAATGCATACCGAAGAACAGAGTTTTCAGCGTAACACCAGTGCTATCAGCTAAGGGTGTTGCGGAGGATACAGCGTGTGTTATAGGCTCGTTAAAGGCTGTCATAAAGGATGGGAATGATACCAGCAACACAATTCTTGCCGCAATTGCGGGGTTGACAAAGTTATAACCCAAGCCGCCAAACATCTGCTTCACAACGATTATCGCCGCAACGCTACCTATAGCCGCCACCCAAATAGGCACCGAGGGGCTAAGATTCATACCAAGCAGAAGTCCTGTAACGATAGCCGATAGGTCACCTATAGTTTGTTTTTTATGTAAAATAACATTCCATAAAAACTCTGCAAGCACCGCTGTTAGCACAGTGGTTAAAATCAAGAAAACTGATTTCCAACCAAAGAGAATGCAACCATAAATCGCGGCGGGGCAAAGGGAAATGATAACATCCGCCATAATGCCGCGGGTGGTATCCTCATGCCTTATATGCGGAGAGGATGACACATTTAAAAAGCTTTTCATTTTTTCTGCCTCCTCAGTTCTGATTTTGCAACCCTCATAACCTGAGTCAGAGGTCTCTTTGCAGGGCATACATACGAGCAACAACCGCATTCCATACAGTAGTTTATATTAAGCTTTTCAAGACCTTCGTTGTTACCGTTGTTGAGTGTCGTTTCAACCATAGCGGGGTAAAGCTTCATCGGACAAGCAGATGCACATCTGCCACAGCGGATGCAGGCAGTCTCTATTGCGGGCTTTTCTTCCTTCATAACGAGAATTGCATTGGTGCGCTTTTCGATTACCGCGCTATCACAAGCAACAGGATTACCCATCATCGGTCCGCCCATTATAATTCTATCAGCATTTTCATCAATGCCGCCCACGAAGTCTAAAACATCCTTTATGGGTGTGCCTATCGGAACAATAAGATTCTTAGGCTCGCTCACTGCCGTGCCGTCAACCGTGATTCGCTTATTTACAAGCGGCATACCCGTTGAAACAAAGCGGTAAAGAGCGGCAATGCTCGTAACATTCATAACAACGCAGCCAACATCACTCGGTAGCTTGCCCGCAGGTAGCTTTCTGCCTGTAGCAGAATAGATAATAACCTTTTCAGCGCCCTGTGGATAGGAAGCGGGTAGCTTCATAAGCTTTACTGTATCGTTAGAGTCGCGATGGTCGCTTGCCACCACATAAAGCTTTTCTATAGCGCGTGGCTTGTTGTTTTCAACGCAAATGACAACCTTTTCAATATCAAGGTGTTTTTTGATAAGATATACGCCCTCAACAACATCGTTGAAGTTTTCCATGCATTCGCGATAATCGGCGGTGATATAAGGCTCACACTCGGCGGCATTAATTATCAATGTATCGATTTTGGTTTCTTTCGGAAGCGCTAACTTAACATGTGTTGGGAAGCCTGCACCGCCAAGACCCACAAGTCCGCAAGCTTTTGAAGCCTCCACGATATCTGCTGCGTTTTGGATTTTCATCGGTCGAATTTCGGGGTCAGGCTCCATCTTGCCGTCAGACTCGATAACAATGCATTTACTTAGCAAACCACTGTTAAGCGGAATATCCTTAATTTCCGCAACGGTGCCCGAAACACTCGAATGTATCGGTGCGCTCACAAATGCCTCAGATTGCGCGATAAGGGTGCCAACATAAACATAGTCACCCTTTTTAACAATGGGAGTGCAGGGAGCACCTATGTGCTGAGATAGGGGAATATAAACCTTTTCGGGCGTCGGCATTATAACCGATTCCGTTTCGGCGGTGTTTTTATAATGTGGAAGATGCATTCCGCCGCGAATATATTTTACAGGCCGTAAAATACTTTCAGCAAGTTTCATAATTAACCTCCATAATTTTTTGATGTGTGCGATTTTTTGCAGTTATCGCCAAAAAACGACATACAAAACATATATAATATATAATACTATATATAAATGCAATTTACAAGTAATGTTAAAAACTTGACAAAGATATACTAATGCGTTATAATTTGAAAACGAATTTCAATTTCATAAGCGGAGGAATGTGTTGTGAATACCGCAGTCTATAAAACAAAACAGCGCTCTGTTATTGAGCAGTATATTAAGCAAGCCCCCGAAGAACATTTTACCGTAGATAGTCTTTGCTTGCTACTGGAAAGTGGAGGGGAAAGTGTGGGAAGAACCACAGTTTATCGTTGTCTTGAGCGGCTTGTAGGGGAGGGCAGAATGAGAAAATACCAGCCTTCACCAAAGGAGAGCGCGTGCTATCAGTATATTGAACCCACATCCTGCTGTCACGAGCATTTTCATCTTAAATGCGAAAAATGCGGTAGACTTATTCATATGAGGTGTGAGCGTATGGATGAAATGGCAAAGCATATAAATTCACATCACGGATTTAAAATAAACCATCTTAAAACAATGCTTTACGGCATTTGCGAGGAATGCTCATAAAATGAAAAAAATTCTAATTTGCCTTATTTGTTTATTAACCTTGTGCGGTTGCGCACCTAAAGGAATGCAAACGCAGGGTGATAAAATTTCTGTTGTTACCACAATTTTTCCGCTTTATGACTTTGCGCGTGCGGTTGGCGGGGATAATGTCGATTTGAAAATGCTTATTCGCGCGGGAACAGAAGTCCACTCCTATGACCCATTGCCCTCTGATATGGTGGCGGCAAGCGAGTGCGATGCCTTTTTTTATATCGGTGGAGAAAGTGATAAGTGGGTGGAAACACTGCTCAGTGGTGCAGATATAAATTCACTTGCCCTTATAAACGAGGTTGAGCTTATCCACGAAGACCACCACCACGACCACGAGGGTGATGAGCATATATGGACATCCCCTAAAAACGCTGTTTTGATGGTGGAAAGCATATGTGATTTTTTGTGTGAGTTAGACCCCAAAAATGCCACCGAATACCAAGAAAACAGTAGCAATTATATCCAAAAAATAACCGCCGCCTCCGCAGAAATCAAGAGTGCTGTCTCGGCAGTAGAAAGCCCATTCATTCTTGTTGCCGACCGCTTTCCGTTCGCTTATCTTACCCACGAATTCGGCATAGAATATGAAGCCGCCTTTGGCGGATGCGCCACAAGCACCGATATAAGCCTTAAAACAATGGCGAGGCTCACCGAGGTGATAGACGAGCGAAGCATAAAAGCCGTTTACTGCACCGAAATGAGCAATCGCAATATTGCCGATGCACTTTCTAAACAAACGGGAGTTAAGGTTTTAGAGCTACACTCGGCACATAATGTAACACTCGATGATTTCGAAAATGAAATCACCTATGTTGATATACTTTATCAAAATATAAATGCGTTAAAGGAGGGACTTTCCTAATGTCTATAATAACTGTAAGAAATCTTTCCGCCTTTTATGAAAACCGAGAAGTGTTTAAGGATTTAAGCTTCACAGTTCACGAAAACGAATATCTATGCATAATCGGCGATAACGGCTCTGGAAAGACCACCCTTATGAAAACCTTACTGGGCTTAAATATCAAGCATACGGGTGATATAGAATATAACGGCTTTAACCGCAACGAGATAGGTTGGCTCCCTCAAAAAAACGAGGCTCAGCGTGATTTCCCAGCAAGTGCGTTTGAGGTTGTGCTTTCAGGCTTCGGCGGCAAGTCGTTTTTAGGCCTTGGATATAGTAAAAGGCTTAGAGAAAAAGCTATAAAGAATATGGAAATATTGGGCATTTCAGAGCTTAAGCATTGCTCGTTCCGTGAGCTTTCGGGAGGTCAACAGCAAAAGGTGCTGCTGTGCCGCGCGCTGTGCGCCGCAAAAAAGGTGCTGTTGCTTGATGAGCCCGTAACTGGACTTGATAGCGCTTCTAAAGAAGAAATGTACGCGCTTATAAGAAAGCTTCACAAATCGGGAATGGCTATTATTATGATTTCACACGATATTGAGCGTGCGGTAAAGGAAGCCTGTCATATACTAAGTCTAAGCGAGAGCGGTAGCTTTTTTGGCAGTGACGCAGAGTATGTTGCGTATTGTAAAGGGGAGTTTTAAATGGATTTTATTATGCATATTTTTTCATATCCCTTTGCAGTGCGAGCTATTGTTGCGGGCTTGTTACTATCCGTTGGTGCGGCGCTTTTAGGCGTTAACTTGGTGCTTAAGCGTTTTTCAATGCTTGGTGACGGTCTATCCCATGTGTCATTTGGTGCAGCAGCCGTGGCTCTTGCCGCAGGGTTAGCACCTCTTAAGATTTCAATACCTATTGTGATAATTGCAGCCTTTTTATTGCTAAGGCTTAATAAAAGCAGTAAAATAAACGGCGATGCCGCAACAGCAATTGTTTCAAGCAGTGCCTTGGCAGTGGGCGTGATAGTTGCCACACTTACCACAGGTATGAACACCGATATCAGCAACTATATGTTCGGCAGTATATTAGCACTTAGTCGTAGTGATGTTATAATTGCCGCAGCGAGCGCGGTGTGCATTATCGCGGTTTATACACTCTTTTACCAAAAGATTTTTGCAGTATCATTTGATGAGGATTTCGCCACAGTTACTGGCGTTAATGTTGGGGTTTATAATAGCGTTACCGCCATTCTCACCGCCGTTACAGTGGTTATCGGTATGCGGATAATGGGCGCGCTGCTTATATCGAGCATAATAACATTTCCAGCGCTTAGTTCAATGCGCATTTGCAAGCACTATAAATGCACGGTAATCGTGGCGGCGATAATCGCAGTCGTAGCCTTTGCGGCGGGAATTTTACTTTCCTTTGCTTTTGATGTTCCCGCGGGCGCCGCAGTGGTTTTAACAAACCTTGTGATATTTTTACTAATGAGCTTGATAGGAAAAATCAAGCAGATATAAAAAAGAAGTCCTCACGGACTTCTTTTTTTAATTAAAGGTATCAAATATTTTTTGTGCCAGTGCAGGCGTGATTCCTCTTGCCTCACTTAACTGCTTTATCGAGGCGGCTTTAATCGCTTTCATAGTCTTAAAATGCTTAAGTAATGCCTTCGCTTTAGCGGGGCCTATACCCTCAATAGCAGTAAGCTCGGAATTTAGCATTTTATCACTTCTGCGCTTTTTGTGGTAGGTGATGGCAAAGCGGTGCACCTCATCCTGAATAGCGGTTACAAGGCGGTAAGTGCCGCTATTCGATTTTATATCAATGTCACCGCCGCCAGAGGCTATTGCCCGCGTGCGGTGCTTTGAATTCTTAACCATACCAAAAATCGGCACATCTATGTTGTGCTTGCTTAATATAGGCTCTACTGCCGAAATCTGACCGATGCCACCGTCAAGCAGTATAAGGTCGGGCAGTGTGCTAAAGCCCTCATCCTCACCCTTGTGATACTCTGTAAAGCGGCGGTCAAGCACCTCCGCCATTGAGCGGTAGTCGTCCTGACCTGAAAAGCTTTTTATCTTAAAGCGCTTATAATGAGCCTTATAAGGCTTGCCATCGTGAAAGACTACCATACCCGCAACATTTTCGTCTCCTGCGGTGTTTGAAATATCGTAGCTTTCTATTATCCTCGGCGCGGCTTTTAGTCCTAAAAGTCTGCCAAGCTCATTTATAGCCGACATTTCCTTGCTGCTTATCTGCGCCTTTTGTGCCAGATTATCTGCAGCATTGTTGCGGCACATATCAATAAGTTTTTTCTGTTCGCCTATTTGCGGCAGAACAATACTTACCTTTCTACCCGACTTTTCGCTCAGCCACCGCTCTAATGGCTCTCGGGAAGCGGGAGCGCTATCTATAAGCACACGCGGAGGTATATCTGTACTTTCAAGATAATATTGTTGTAAAAACTGGCTGTAAATATCATCTTTATCGAAAATGCCATCTAAAATGTAGTGCTTTTTATCGGTGAGTCGGCTGTTTCTGAAAACCAAAACGCTAACACAGGCGATATCCCCAATGGTAGCGAAAGCAAAAACATCTTGCGATTTATAGGTGCACATAACCACCTTTTGGCGCTCATAAAGCTTGCCTATCGCGTTTATTCTGTCACGCAGCTTTGCGGCATATTCAAAATCAAGATTTTCGGCTGCCTGCTCCATTTTATTTTTAAGCAACCGCACCATATTATCTCCGCCACCGTGCTTTATAAAATCAATGGCAGAATTTATAGTGTCGTTATACTGTGTAAGTGAAGCACCACCCTTGCAGGGAGCATCACAAAGACCAATATGATAATTAAGGCAGGGCTTTGAGGGCTTATCGAATGAACGGTTGCAATTTGGCAGCTTGAAAATTTTGTGCACCTCATCAACCGTTTCTTTAACAACAAATGCAGAATAGTAGGGTCCTATATACTCTGCCGACTTATCATCCGTTTGCATAGCGGTGGTGATTTTGCGCCATTTGTCGTTTGTTATCTTAATATAGTGATAGCCCTTATCATCCTTAAGCAGAATGTTATATTTAGGCTGATTTTGCTTTATAAGCGAGTTTTCAAGGATAAGCGCTTCAAATTCACTGTCGCATAAAATATATTCAAAATCATCTACCGCGCTTACCATTTTGCGCACCTTTTCGGTGTGTCCGCTACCGCTTCCAAAGTACTGCGTAACGCGGTTTTTAAGCGCCTTTGCCTTGCCGATATAGATGATTTTTCCAAACTTATCCTTCATAATATATACGCCCGCTGTCTGCGGTAGACGGTTTGCCTTGGCTTTAAGCGCGGAAATGCGGCTTTCATCAGCGTATATATTCATATAATTCACCATCTTTCGACAAAATCTTGATTTTATATTCAAATGATAATATAATAAACTAATTATGAGAGGGGAGTGATATAAATGAAAAGGTTAATAGCGTTTTTGTTTGTGATTATATCACTGCTTTTATGCGGCTGTGGCGAGCGCTCACCCATAGATAATGCTTCGGAGTCGGTGGTGACTGTTAATATCCCAACCGATGATTCTGTAAACGGTTATAGGATAGAAAAGGAAACCGTTTCAAGCCAAAGTAATTCCTCCGTTTTGCAGTCATCACAAGCAGGGGATATTATTTATTATGCTAACACAAACAGCAAGAAATTCCATCTTTCTACCTGTGGCACAGGCAAGCGTACAAAACAGGAAAATTTATATGTCACCGAGGATAGGGCAGAGCTTATAAACGATGGCTTTACGCCCTGCAAAAGCTGTAATCCTTAATTATTTTATAATAAAAACAAATTAAAAGCAATAAAAAACTGCGCCGACAGGGATTTACCTGTCGGCGCAATATTATTCTTTGCAAAAAATAATACTTTGATTACGCATTAGCGTTAAGCTTTGTCACAAGAGCAGACTTCTTTCTTGCAGCATTGTTCTTATGAATAATGCCCTTAACTGCTGCCTGATCAATCTTAGAAACTGCAACCTTAACAGCTTCTGCAGCCTCGGGAGCCTTAGCAGCGATAGCAGCATCAGCCTTCTTTATAGATGTTCTTAAAGCAGAACGGAAAGCCTTATTGCGCTCAGCATTTGCGCGGCTTACAAGAACACGCTTCTTAGCAGACTTAATATTTGGCATAGTGGCACCTCCTAACATTTACTCACAGTGTCTACCATAATATCACAAACTATAGAAAAAAGCAAGATATTTTTTCACTTTTTACTTTAAATTTTTGCATCCCACAGTCCGCAGAAGCTATCTATGGGGTCACTTCCCTTAAAGGCATCAGGACCTGCGAGCAGGTTATCTACAAGCGCATCCATAGTGGAGGGCTTTGAGTCATACGCATTAATATAAGTGCGCACCTGAGGAATATCAGCAAGCATTGTGGGCGCATTCACGCTTATTGCCACAACGGGAAGCTCAAAAACATACCACGGAATTTCACCGCCGCCCTTTGAAAGGCCAAAGCTTGGTCTGCCGTTTGCAACATCGCAGAGTGTGATAACCAAATCCTGCTCGGAAACAAAATCTGAGATAGCGTTCTTTCCCGCAAAATAAAGGTTAAGACTCGGCTTTTCACCCGCAGCTATCTGTTTTTTCATCTTGTCTATCGGGCTTTCATAGATAAATGCATCAAAGCCCTTTTCGATAAGCTTATCGCGAAGCATCTCAGCGGGATTTTGTTGTGCGCCGCCGCCCATAGCCATCTGCACAAGAGCATCCATAGCGCCCGCGGCACCCTTAACATAAACTATCATAATTCGTTTATATTTTTCTGGGCTTAGCGGCAAAACATCGGCATCCTTATATTTAACGAGGGTTATGCTGTCGCGGCTGATAGCGTTAGAAGCCGCCTTGTACTCCTCTTTGCCAAGGCTTGCAAGCGCCGATTGCTCGGGAACAAGCTCGTCTGCGCTCTTTTTATTAAGTCCCATAGCAGCCTTAAGACCTAAAATGCGTGTGAGCGCCTCGGTCATTCTCTGCTCGCTTATTATGCCGTTTTTATAGGCTTCAAGCATTGTGTTGAAGTCCTCTTCAGGGTCGTTAAAGAAAAGGAACATATCGCAGCCTGCGTTAATAGATGCGGGCAACATCTCTCGGCGGGTCATTCTGTCTGTCATGGCAACCATGTGGCTAGCGTCGGTCACAACCATACCGTTAAAACCAAGTTTATCGCGAAGAAGACCTGTCATAATCTCGGGACAGAGTGTTGCAGGAAGCATTTCCTCATCCTTGATATCGGGGTTTATGCCTCGCATATATTCGGGCATCATTATATGACCGCCCATAATAGCATCAAGACCTGCATCAATAAGCGTCTTGTAAACCATACCGTAGCTATCCATCCACTCCTGCTCGTTAAAGGAATTGATGTTGTTGGCTATGTGCGCATCACGGAAATCCTGTCCGTTACCTGGGAAGTGCTTGGCGGCGCAGGCAAAGCCATCTATTGTGTGCGCGCCCTCAAGATAAGCGCGGCTCATTTCAGCAACACGCTGAGGGTCATTACCAAATGCGCGTGCAACCACCTCAGTGTTCTCCCAGTTATAGTGTATATCACAAACGGGTGCGAATGCCATATTGCAGCCAACTGCCGCCGCTTCTTCGTTAGACATTCTGCCAAGGTCGTGCGCATACTGCTTTTTACCTGTAGCGCCTATTTTGATTCCGCTTGCTATAAATGTGCCATCGTTGCAAGCGCCGTTACCGCCGGTTTCGGTGTTGCAGGCGATAAACACAGGTATTTTAGCATATTTTTGGAGTATGCGGTTTTGCATCTGCACAGCGGCGCCCGGCATACCGTTATAACGGCAACCGCCAAGGTGATATTTTTCCATAAGCTCTTTAAGATAAGGCTCATCAATACCAGCGGTCAGCTGGAAAAACAGCTGGCCAACCTTTTCCTCGTCGGTCATAGCGGCAATAGTGTCGCTAACCCACTTAATATCCTCATCACTCAGATTGTAGGGTAATGCTTTTAAATCAACCATTTTTCACATCTCCTTTATTTATCGCCTAAGTTTTTAAGAAATTGCTTAATTTTACTTGACTGATATTCGCCGCCATAGGTGCCGTTTATAAGCCTTTCAAGTCCGCAGTCCATAAATTCCTGCCAGCTTTCCTTCTCACGGCGCACCAAGATGGGGAAGTAATAAACTCCGTTATCCTGCGCGGCTTTCATATCGCCAACCGCGTCACCACACATAACCACCTTATCGTGTGAATAACCTTTTTTAAGAAGCTCTGATATGCAAAAAGCCTTGCTGCCTGCGTTTTGCGCAAGCACTATATCAGTGTGCTCTAAAAGCCCACAGCGCTCCCATTCCTCAAGCACTGCGTCAAGATTAGCGCTCGAAACTATCGCCACATCCGCCACCTTGTGAGCATACTCTAAAGCCTCTTTAGAAAGAGGGAAGGGTTGCAGCTGTTCCTTTTGTAAAGTGTTTATTTTTTCGTTTACAGCCTTACTCCAACTAAGCGCTTTTTTTAGTGATATGTGACCAGGCGCTTTTTCTATCATTCTTTCAAGCGCCGCGTTTGAAAGCTCGTCGCTTGTTTCAACCCAAAGCGCAAGGGCAGGGAGGTCCTCAATTTCACAGTATTTTTCGTTAATCTCTTCAAGCGCTGTTATAAGACCTTTAAAGCGGTTAATGCCGCGGGTGAGGCTATAAAGGTTTACCTCGTTCCATCGATTAAGGATTTCACTTTCCCATTTTTCAAGGCCCCATTCCTCTATCATACAGGGTCCAAAGCAGGTAAAATGCTTAATGTCCATAGTGTCCATGGCGCAGCCATCACTATCCACACAAACCAGAAAATCCTTTGTTTTCTTAAAATCAGAAAGAGTCGCCACAGTTTCAACTCCTTTAATATTCTACATACTAATTATACCAAAAATACAATAAAAAACAATATTAAATTACACACGACTTGCGGTATTAAGAAAAGTGTGCTACAATGTAAAATAATGTAAATTAAAGTAAAGTCTTTTAAAGGAAGCGAAAGCATAAATGGTTGAGAGTAAACCAAGTGAACAGAAACTGAAAAATCTTCCTAATTTCATAACCTGCCTGCGCATAGTGGGAACGGTTTGTCTTCTTTTTATAAAGCCTGAAAGCCTTTGGTTTTATGCGGTTTATCTTTTTAGCGGAGCCACAGATATAGTTGATGGCTTTATTGCGCGAAAAATGGGGCTAACAAGCGCTCTGGGTGCCAAGCTTGATAGCGTTGCCGACCTGCTTTTTTATGCAGTTATGCTTCTTAGAATTTTTCCGCGTCTTTTAGCGGCGTTACCAATGTGGATATGGATATGTGTTGCATTGGTTTTAGCGGTAAGAATAGCTGCTTATATTGCCGCCGCAATAAAATATAAGCGCTTTGCCTCACTTCACACCTATCTCAACAAGGTAACGGGCGGCGCGGTGTTTGCGGTACCCTTTATAATGCTTACCCCCATCGCCACAGCACTTTGCGCAGTTGTGTGCGCAATTGGATTTTCAGCCTCGCTTGAGGAGCTTGTAATCCATATCGTAAGCGATGAATATAAGCCTGTGAAAACGATATTTAGAATAAAAATTAAGTAGACAAAAAATAAATATAAAAGTAAAAGTGAACTCACTCACTGCACCAAAAAGAGTATACCTCCACGGATTCAAAATCACGGGGATGTATACAAAAAGTACTGTCTAAATCTATTGATGAATATATATTTATTGACAAAGGTGAGCGATTAGTATATAATAATCAAGGGAAAGTTTCCCCACTTTCCACCACCTTTTCATTTTTGGGGTTAATTTTCAAAACTGGAGGTAATATGAAATGGTAAGGGTAAAAATAGATGAATAAAGCAATCTTTATGGATGAGCGATTGGCTTGGGGTGCCTTGAATATAACCATTGTAAACGAAAGTCATATGGTTTTAAAGAGGTTACTTAAGCGTGGAAAGTATTGATTAGGATAATATCTTGAAAAGCCACCCCTTATGGGGTGGCTTTTCTTCATTTTTAGTCTTTCTCAATTATTTCTTTAACAGTCTTTTTCGACTCTTCTGCTGCTTTTCTGTCTAAATACTGATAAAATTTTTCTATAGCAGGATACGCTTTCCCGCCACCCGCTATCATACGTATAGTTTCTAACGCTCGTTCTTTTTTCCTTTTTTTATCTAAGAAAGCAAATTGCTCCTGAATAATTTTTTGATCGGTTATTGATAATTGCCAGGTTAGTAAAACTGCTTCCAAAGTGTTCAAATAAGATATGATGTTTCCGCGCAGATGATATAGGAGGTTATCTCTTACATAATAAGTGTTTCCAGGTCCTTTGCAAGGTTCTTTATTTAGGAATGAAGATTTACATTTATCTCTATTAGGACAAATCGCACACAATTTGTCTATAGTCCGTTTGTCAACGATAAAAGGATTACAATCATATAAATCTTGACATTGTTCATCAGTGAAATTACAAACAATATTCTCTATGTATTTTGTCTCTTTGTTAATTCGTTCAGAATAATAAGTAATTATATCAACGGTTTTTTCCCGGCGCAATTGCTCATATTGTTTGTTTCTGCTTTTTATAAATTCGCGGATTTGACGATAGCTAAATACCAGCGCTATTAACGCAATAAGGGCGACAAAAGCATCAATTATCAATCCTATGACATCAAAAGTATTTATGCTACTTGCAATTGCAGAAGTGTCTGTTGGCATAAAATTACCTCCCCCAAATCATTATACAAGCATTATAAGAAATTTGTATATTTTTGTCAATAATATTTTGTGTTATAAATTGTACAAGATGATAGGTTTTTTAAGCGTAGAAACTCCTATAGTAATAAAGAAATACATATAATGTAAAGTAGCAATAGGAGTAGCAATAGAATAAAATTTTTCCGAATTTTATGGTATAAATTGTAAAAGGTTGTAAATTTGACAAAAAATCAAAAAACCGCGCAATCCTTATAAATAAAGGAAATACGCGGTTTTTCTTGGTCCGAGTGACAGGTGACGTTGCGAGCGCGTCCGGTGGACGATACAGCGAGCAAAAGGAAGCGCCGCGGTCAAAAGTTGCCTGCGCTCCAAGCAGTAAGCAACTTTTGGGTACCGCAAGAGTGTCTTGAAGATGCGGCCTCTTGCAGTATGCTGCGGCTGCGCCTTGCATACTAATGGCTCGGCGACCGTGGCTTCGCAACAGTACCCGCCTCACCGCTTTTTGCTAAAAACAGTACACTGTACTGTTTTCTTAACGCAAAAACCCTCTCGGGTCAAGAGACCGCAATTTAAATTCTGCTAATCAAAATAAAAAAGCATTCAAGCCAAATGGCTAGAATGCTTTTTTGGTCCGAGTGACAGGACTTGAACCTGCGGCCTCTTGACCCCCAGTCAAGCGCGCTACCAACTGCGCCACACCCGGATATTCGATTTTTTTAACAAAATATTTAACAATTAACCCCCGAGCCAAGCAGCCAACTGCGCCACACCCGGATATTGAATATGTAACTTTGTCGAAAAAGGCATACTAATCGCCCGACTGATACATTATACACCAGTCAGGCGAAAATGTCAAAGGAAAAATTAATAAATTTTATTAATCTGCGAAGCCTGATTCAACGAGCGCTACAAGGCCCTCCATTGCTTCCTGCTCATCGCTGCCGTCAACAATAATTTTAATTGTTGTGCCGCCGATAATTCCAAGAGAAAGCACGCCGAGCAAGCTCTTTGCGTTAACCTTTCTTTCGTCCTTTTCAACCCAGATAGAGGACTTGTACTCATTTGCCTTCTGGATAAAGAATGTAGCGGGGCGGGCGTGAAGACCTACCTGATTTTGTATAACAACATCTTTAACACACATTGATAAAAACTCCTTTTAAAAAAGTTAGGTACAACGCGCGAAACACAGCGTTTTATGTTAGTTATTATACCACATTTAATGCCACAGTCAACATTTTGTTAATAAGTTCTAATATTTATCCAATATTTTGGGTAGTTTGAATGTCGTATTTGGTGAAATTGATTATAGAAAAACCATAAATTATCATTTTTTGCGTCTTTTTTCAGGCTCTAAGCCTAATAGTTTTCTATCGTTTTTATCAAGCTCAATTTTTTCGAACATTTCGGGTCGCTTTTCGCGCGTGATTTCGAGTGACTTTTTTCTTCTCCATTTGGCGATTTCAGCGTGGTTGCCCGAAAGCAGCACCTCAGGCACGGCTTTGCCGTTCCACTCAGCGGGGCGGGTATATTGCGGGTATTCAAGAAGTCCCGAAAAATGGCTTTCTTCCTCAAAGCACAAATCATCAGATAGCACGCCCGGCAGCATTCTGCAAACAGAGTCTGCCACTATAAGCGCGGGGAGCTCGCCGCCTGTTACAACATAATCGCCTACAGAAATCTGCTCATCCACAATTTCCTCGATAACGCGCTCGTCAATGCCCTCATAGTGTCCGCACAGAAGCACAATGCGGTCAAGCTTTGAAAGTTCAACCACCCTTTTTTGCGTTAGCGTTTCGCCCTTGGGGGAAAGGTAGATAAGATGAGGCTTTTCTTCGTCCTCGCTATAAAGGCTTTTATAACAGTCATAAATGGGGGAAGCCGCCATAACCATTCCCATACCACCGCCATAGGGCATATCGTCAACCTTATTATGCTTATTGCCTGCAAAGTCGCGGATATCGTGGCAATGAATTTCCACCTTTTGAGCCTTTCTTGCCCTGCCGATTATGCTTTCACTCAGCACGCTTTCACACATAGCGGGGAAGAGGGTCATTATATCAATTCTCATCGTCAAAAATCCCCTTTAAAGGTCTTATTATAACGGTGTCGCTGTTAATATCAACACTAACTATAACATCATCAATGGCGGGAACTAAATATTCGCGCCCGTTGCGTGTTATATGCCAAACATCATTAGCGCCCGTTTTCGAAACATCCGAAAGCACACCTAAAGGCTCGTTTGAATCCGCATCAAAAACGCGGCTGCCGATAATCTCACTTATAAAATAGCGGTCCTTTGGAAGATGGGCGTCATCACGCTTGATATAAAGGGTTTTGCCGCGGTATTTTTCGGCTTCCTCCAGCGTGTCAACACCCTTTATAGCGGCAATAACCACATTGCCGTGAGGCGTTATTTTGTTAAGCTGCAGTTGAGTTTTTCCGCCATCTAAATAAAAGTTTTTAAAGCGTGTGAGAAACTCACCGTCGTCCGACCAAGGCTGAATTCTCACCATACCGCGAACACCGTGAGTGCCAACGAACTGGCCAAGTTCTAAAAATTCCTTTTTCATAAATTCACCTATATATACTATATATAAATACCCCCATTTGCTGGGGGTATAAATTCCGTTTGAGGTCACCCGAGGGTGACCTGTAAGTTTAGTCGATTTCCACAACTATTTTCTGGTTGTTTCTATTTGCGGCAGCGCGCATAACAGTGCGGATAGCCTTAGCAATTCTGCCCTGCTTGCCGATAACTCTGCCCATATCATCCTCTGCTACATGAAGATGGTAAACGATAACACCCTCTTCGTTGGGTTCATCAACTGTTGCTGTAACTGCATCGGGATTTTCAACAAGTCCTGCTGCAATAGCAATAAGAAGTTCCTTCATAAATTTAACTCCGATTCAAAGATTAAAGAACACCGTTCTTCTTAAGAAGAGCCTTAACGGTATCGGTGGGCTGAGCGCCGTTGCCGATCCACTTCTTAGCCTTCTCTGCGTCTATGCTAACAACAGCGGGTTCCTTAGTGGGGTCATAATAACCGATTTCCTCGATGAAACGACCGTCACGGGGATAGCGGGAATCTGCTACAACTACACGGTAGAAAGGAGCCTTCTTAGCACCGATTCTGCGAAGTCTGATTTTAACTGCCATCTTTTATTACACCTCCGTAAATGAAATCATATTTAAAAGGGGAAACCCTTAAAAACCAAACTGATTTGGATTAAAGCCGCGCATCATTTTGCGCTTTCCGCCCTTACCGTTCATCTGCTTGAACATTTTTTTCATCTGTTCATATTGCTTAATAAGGCGGTTAACATCCTCAACAGTCTGCCCACAGCCCGCTGCAATTCTGCGACGGCGTGAAGCGTTGAGTATATCGGGCTTTGCGCGCTCGCGTGCAGTCATCGATTTAATAATCGCCTCAACGCGAAGCATCTGCCTGTCGTCTATATCAACATCTCTAAGCTGTTTATCCATACCCGGAAGCATCGAAAGCACGCTTTTAAGACTACCCATATTCTTTATCTGCTGGAACTGCTCAAGCAGGTCGTTCATATCAAATTTATTCTCTTGAAGACGCCTTGCCGCTTCCTCGGCTTTTTTCTGGTCGACCTCGTTTTCAACCTTTTCTATAAGCGAGAGCACATCGCCCATACCAAGTATTCTGCTTGCCATTCTATCGGGGTGGAACTCGTCAAGCTGGTCGAGCTTTTCGCCCACACCTGCAAACATAATCGGCTTGCCCGTAACCGCTTTAACCGAGAGCGCCGCACCGCCACGGGTGTCACCGTCAAGCTTGGTGAGTATTATACCGTCAATTTCCAGAATATCGTTAAACGCTTTCGCGATATTAACTGCATCCTGACCGACCATAGAATCCACAACGAGTAAAATGTTGTTAACCTCAACAGCCTTGGTGATGCGGCGAAGCTCATCCATAAGCTCCTCGTCAATATGAAGTCTACCTGCGGTATCAAGAATAACATAATCGTGACCGTAATCACGGGCATACTTAATAGCCTCAGCCGCTATCTTTTCAGGCTTTTCGGTACCCATTTCAAAAACGGGAGCACCAACCTGACCGCCCACAACCTTTAGCTGCTCGATAGCAGCGGGTCTGTATATATCGCAGGCAACAAGCATCGGGCGGTGACCCTTGGTCTTTAAATATTTTGCAAGCTTTGCGCTGTGTGTTGTTTTACCTGAGCCTTGAAGACCACACATCATAATCACTGTGGGTATCTTAGCGGCGGTTTTAAGTCGCGCGTGCTCGCTGCCCATTAACGCGGTAAGCTCCTCGCGAACTATCTTTATAACCATCTGCGCGGCAGTAAGGCTTTCCATAACATTAGCGCCGATGCATTTTTCTGAAACGGTGGCGGTAAATTCCTTAGCAACCTTATAGTTAACATCCGCTTCGAGTAGCGCCAAGCGCACCTCGCGCATAGCCTCTTTAACATCGCTTTCAGTCAGTCTGCCCTTGTTTCTGAGCTTTTTAAAAACTGCACCAAGCTTATCCGAAAGATTATCAAATGCCATTTAGCCTCACATCCCGTCTACAATAAAATGATTTAAAAATTATCGATTATTTCACTGATTTTAGAAAGCTTTTGTGATTCTGCAACATCACTTTCAATTATTTCTTGAAGAGATAGCACCTTTTGACAGTAGCCGCACTCTTCTTCAAACCTTTTAAGTTGCATTTCAGCCCGCTTTATAAGGTCGCGCACACCCTGCCGCGTAATACCCTCGTTCTCGGCGATTTCACCGAGAGAAAGGTCCTCGTTATAATAATGCTCGGCAAGAGCTCTCTGCTTTTCGCTTAAAAAAGGACCGTAGAAATCAAGAAGCGCGCAAATATATAGGTCCTTAGCCATATAATCGCCCTCCATGTAAAGTTTTTTGCTTTACAGCCAATATAATATACCACACAAAGATATATCTGTCAAGTTTTTTTCTTTACAGTTGAAAAATAATTGCGAAGCCTATATAATATATGTATAATTTTGTTCTCAAGGAGAAATTAAATGGTTAAGAAAGTGTTATCGCTTGTCCTTGCTATGGTTATGCTGTTGTGTCTTGCCGCCTGCGGCGGAGGTTATAGGGATGAGTATATATATTTTGAGCTTCGTGAAGCGCCCTTAACCCTTGACCCGCAAACCGCCTCAAGTGATAGCGAGCTGCTTATAGTTCGTAATATTTATGAGGGATTGATGCGTCGAGATGCAGATGGCACGATAATCGGTGGGGTGAGCGAGAGCTATTCCTATGAAAATCTTACATACACCTTTACTTTAAGGGAGGATGCAGTTTGGAGCAATGGTGACCCAGTTACCGCGCACGACTTTGTTTTCGCTCTGCGCCGTGCGGTTGACCCTAAAATCAAGGCACCGTTTGCACACCGCCTTGTGTGCATTGAGGGGGCAGAGGGTATAATCGCAGGTGCCGCCGATGTATCAACACTCGGCGTCTCGGCGCCTGATGAGCGCACGCTTGTTATAAAGCTTTGCCGTGAGGATAATAATTTCCTTGAAACCCTTACAACCTCAATTTGTATGCCCTGTAATGAGGAGTTTTTCGAGCAAAGTATTGGTAAATACGGTCTTGATGCAGAGTGCATAATCTCAAACGGCTCTTACAGACTTACCAAATGGAATAAGGAGGATTTCGGCATCCGCCTTTATGAAAATGAGGATTATAAAGGCATTTTCCGTACAAACAATGCCGCTGTGTTTATTTCCTGTGTGGATGAAGAGGCACAGGTAACACGCCTTGCCGAGGGGGAGAGCGATATTGCTTTTGTTCCCTGCAATGAGCTTGAAAAGGCTCGTGAGACAGGTCTTGCTACCGATTCGGTGCAGAATATATGCTGGGTGATGACGGTGAGTGACGAATATTCGCTTGAAGTCCGCCGCGCGTTGGCGATGGCTTTTTCTGTGGATAATTATAGCAGTAGTCTTCCTGAGGGCTTTGAAGCCGCCACCTCACTTTATCCTAAGGCTTTAGGTCTTGAGGATAATTCGGGTGTGGGCATCACAGTATACGATATCGCATCCGCAAAGGCGCTTATGTCATCACAGGTCGCTGGGATGGAGGAAAAGCGCTTTCCGTCAGCAATGCTTTATTATTACGATACCGAGGGTGTGCGTGATATAGCAACAGGAATTGTTGGTCATTGGCAGCAGAATTTAAGCACATTTATTAATATCGAGGCTGCAACCTCACTTACCAATCTACAAGGGGAGATAGCCGACCGCACCTTGCCGTTTGCCCTTTTTCCAATAAGCGTAAAAAGTGATAGCATTGCAGAATATATGCTTAATTTCGGCATCAATTATAACGGCGAGCAGCCATCTGCCTTGCAGCAACAGCTACTAAGCGAAAACACCCTTTTCCCCGTAGCTTTTGAGAATACAAACATTTCGTATGTCGGCACACTGGAAAATATTACCACCGAAAATCAAAATGGATATATCGATTTTTCGTCCATAATTAAAAGGGGATAAAAATGGATATTAAAGATAAGCTTGTGGTTCTTAGCGGCTCAACCGGCGGACTTGGCACACCCCTTGCAAGTAAGCTGTTAGCGCTTGGCGCAAGCCTTGTTTTGCTCGATAGAAATTTTGAAAAATCAAGCAAATTAAAGGACGAACTTTTAGAGAAATATCCAGATGCTAAGATATCCCTGATCACCGCCGATATGGCAGATTTTTTGTCTGTTAGGGCTGCAACGGAAGAGCTTTTAAAGCTTCCAATAGATATTATAATTCATAACGCGGGGGCATATAGTATCCCTCGATATATCTGCAGCACGGGATACGATAATCTGTTTCAGATAAACTTTGTGTCACCTTACTATATAACACGAAGGCTTTTGCCGCTTTTATCAGAACGCGGCGGCAGGGTGATGGCGGTAAGCAGTATCGCGCATAACTATTCAAAAACAGATAAAAGTGATTTAGATTTTCGCACCCGCACGGCTAATAGCCTTGCCTATGGTAACGCCAAGCGATGGCTCACATTTTCTCTGTTTTCTCTTTTCGAAAAAGAAAACAGAGCCACACTTTCGGTAACCCACCCTGGAATTAGCTTTACTGGTATCACAAATCATTACCCCAAACTAATATTTGCGATTATAAAGCACCCTATGAAGATAATCTTTATGAGGCCTGAAAAAGCCTGCCTTTCAATTTTAAATGGCGTTTTCGAGCGTTGCCGAAAAAATGAATGGATAGGCCCTCGGTTTTTCAATATCTGGGGAAAATCTAAAAAACAAAAACTTACAAGCTGCTCACAAAAAGAATATAACTTTATAGCCCAAAAGACTGAGGAAATATATAGACAAATGCAAACAACCGCAAAGCTTTAAGCCTTGCGGTTGTTAATTTATTTATTATGTAATTATTCCTCGCCGTTTAAAACTGCTTCTTCGGCCTCAGCCTGAATAGTAGCATCATAAGAAAGAATGGGTTTTACATCCTTGTTCTTAATTTTGCGGTCGATATAGTTCTTTGTAATCTTCATTACAAGAGGTAACATAACAAGAACACCTATAAGGTTAGGTATCATCATAAGACCGTTAAAGGTATCTGAAATATCCCAAGCAAGTGAAGAAGTGAGCACTGCACCAAAGATAATTGTGCAAACATGGATAATTCTGAAAATAATAGTGGTCTTTGCGCCGAATATGTACTCCCAAGCCTTAGAGCCATAGTGTGACCAACCAAGAACGGTTGTAAATGCAAAGAGGAACATGGCAATAGCAATGAATTTCTGACCAATATTTCCCCAAGGGAATACGCTGTTAAATGCGCCTGCTACGAGAGTGGCATCGGTAAATCCTTCGGCAACTTCACCTGTGACAACATTGAATATTCCGCCTTGAAGACCGCCAGAGGTAAGAACAACTAAAGCCGTCATAGTGCAAACTATCATTGTGTCGGCAAAAACCTCAAATATACCCCACATACCCTGCTTAACAGGCTCTTTAACGCTTGAATTGGAGTGAACCATAACGGATGAACCAAGACCTGCCTCGTTAGAGAAAACGCCGCGCTTAAAGCCGTTTGTCATAGCAATTATAATGCCGCCGATACCGCCGCCAACGAAAGCCTCGGGCTTGAATGCATTAACAAATATTGCCTTGAAAGCAGGAAGAATAGCATTGTAATTTATACCTATAATAACAAGGCTTCCTACAACATAAAGAACAACCATAAAGGGCACAATTTTTTCAGCAACATTAGCAATTCTCTTAACACCGCCA
This sequence comes from Acutalibacteraceae bacterium, assembly GCA_045544435.1. Lineage (GTDB taxonomy): Bacteria > Bacillota > Clostridia > Oscillospirales > Acutalibacteraceae > UBA737. The sequence goes on from JAZPZA010000002.1 coordinate 60,600, forward strand.
ACAGTGATTATTGCGGTGAGAATCATAATGATTACACCCAAAATAATGTTATAAAGTGAAACGCCGCTGAACACTTCAACGCTTGATAATGCTGATACATCAAACGCTGCTGCAACATTGGCAACGATTTTGTTAACCTGACCCATGCTACCGATACCAAAGGAAGCGAGCATAGCAAAGATGCAGAAAAGAATAGCCAAAGCCTTACCTATCCATTTGCAGCCCTTCTTTGCGCCAAGACCGTCCTGTAAGTAGTACATAGCGCCGCCCGACCATTCGCCTTCGGAATTCTTGCGGCGGAAATAGATACCGAGCGCATTTTCTGCATAGTTTGTCATCATACCAAAGAATGCTGCAACCCACATCCAGAACACAGCGCCCGCACCGCCTATGCAAATAGCGGCTGCAACACCCGCGATATTACCTGTACCAACGGTTGCGGCAAGAGCTGTACAAAGCGCCTGGAAAGGAGAAATTGTACCCTTTTCCTTGCGGTGCTTTATAACCTCTTTTGAGAACATATTTCCGATTGTGTTTTTCCACCAGGTACCAAGGCGGGTAATCTGGAAGAATTTTGTGCAGCAGGTAACAATAATACCTGTGCCAATGAGAAGCGCAAGGCCAAATATGCCCCATACAACTCCGTTAATGCTGCCGTTTATTTCGGCAATTTTGTCTAACATTTTGACATCCCCTTAATAAAATGATACAAAATAAAATCGGACTGCGAAAAACGCAATCCGACAAAAGTAAGCATAATAAACCCAAAAGGGAATATAAAACTTTGTCCTTTCGCCTGAGAGATTCGCGCTTTCGCTTTGCCCCTTCGGCACCTGAATTTAATCAGGCTTCTCCAAAGTGCTATCCGCTTACAGTCCTCACTCTTTCGAGTACCTGAGAGTGTTACTCCTTCGGTCGGCAAAAGCCATTTCCTATAAGCATCACATAGCAAATATTAAATTTATGTGAACTATTATATCATCAATTTTTAAAAAATCAACCCCTTTTATCAAAAAAAAGGGGTTGATTTATAAATTTTATTCGGTTTTCTCTTTTGTTATCGCTATTGCAAGGTCGCTGAGCTGAATGTCATCAACCTCGGCGGGTGCGCCCGACATAAGCTCTGCGGAGGTTGCAACCTTCGGGAATGCAATTACATCGCGAAGCGAATCAGAGCCTGTCATTATCATACATAGTCTGTCAAGACCAATGCCCATACCGCCGTGTGGTGGAGCGCCGTAGCGGAAAGCGCCCGTAAGGAAGCCGAATTTCTGTTCTGCTTCCTCGTCACTGAGTCCTAAAGCTCTAAACATCTGTGCTTGAAGCTCGGGGTCGGTGATACGGATAGAGCCACTTGAAAGCTCAACACCGTTGAGCACAAGGTCATAAGCGTTTGCATAAACCTTTTCAGGTGCACTTTCAAGATAGGGGATGCATTCATCAAGCGGGGAGGTGAATGGGTGATGCATAGCATCCCAACCACCTGTTTCCTCGTTATATTCAAAGAATGGAAATTCTGTAATCCAAAGGAAGTTGAATTTATCCTCAGGGATAATACCAAGCTTCTTTGCTACTGTAAGTCTAAGGGAGCCGAGCACCGAAAGAGCAAGTGGCTTTCGGTCTGCTACTATGAATACCACATCGCCGCGCTGGGCGCCTGTGCGCTCTAATATAGCGTTCATTTCCTCTTGGGTCATAAACTTAGCGAAGGAGCAAGTAGGAGCATCCTCAACCCAACGGATAAAGGCAAGTCCCTTAGCGCCGATGCCGCGAGCTTCCTCTGTGAGCTTATCGATTTCCTTTCGGGTGTAAACATTAACAGCATCCTTTGCAGTGATAGCGCGAACTGTGCCGCCCGATTTAACTGTATCAGCAAACACGCCAAAGCCGCAGTTTTCAACTATATCGGAAATATCCTTTATCTTCATATCGAAGCGGGTGTCAGGCTTATCGGAGCCATAGTCGTTCATAGCGTCATCATATCTCATTCTCGGCAGTGGCAGGGGAATATCAACACCTAAAACCTCACCAAAAAGACGCTTAACATAGCCCTCTGCTATGCTGAACACATCCTCACGCTCCACAAAGGACATTTCAAGGTCCACCTGAGTAAATTCAGGCTGTCTGTCAGCGCGAAGGTCCTCATCGCGGTAGCATCTTGCAAGCTGCATATAACGGTCAAAGCCCGAGAGCATAAGCAACTGCTTATACATCTGAGGTGACTGCGGAAGCGCAAAGAAGCTGCCCTTATGAATACGGGATGGAACAAGATAGTCGCGCGCGCCCTCAGGGGTAGATTTAATAAGGGTGGGTGTTTCTATCTCAATAAATCCGTTTTCATCAAAGTAATCGCGGGTAACCTTGGCGATTTTATGGCGAATGAGAATATTTTTCTGCAAATCACTGCGTCTAAGGTCTAAATAGCGGTACTTAAGTCGCAAATCCTCTTTAGCGTTACTGCCCTCAACTATTTCAAAGGGCGGAGTTTCTGAGCGGCCTAAGAGCTTTAGCGTATCAACCTCAATTTCGATTTCACCTGTGGGGATTTCAGTGTTGATGGACGAGCGCTCACGAACCGTGCCACTCGCCATAACAACAAACTCACTTCTGAGCGCGAAAGCCTTTTCGAAAACTTGGCTTTCAGTTTTTTCATCAAAGGCAAGCTGTATAATTCCTGTGCGGTCGCGTAGGTCCACAAATATAAGAGAGCCTAAGTCGCGCTGGCGCTGTACCCATCCGCAAACAACAACCTGCTGACCGATTTCATTTTTTGTAAGCGTGCCGCAGTAGTGGGTACGCTTCATTCCGTTCATTCTATCGAGCTTCAAAAAAACACCTTCTATTATTTGAGAACTGTATCTTCAAGCGACTGTAAAGCCGCTTCGTATTTTATCTTTGTAAATTCTTCAGTGAAATTATCTATGCTAATTTCCACAATTTCACCGCTTGCCATATTCTTGAGATTGCATTTGCCGCAGTCAAGCTCGTTATCACCGAGCACCACGCTGTAAGCGGCGCCGATTTTATCGGCATATTTCATCTGCGCTTTAAGACCTCTGCCGCAAATATCGCACTGCGCTTCAAATCCATCTGCTCTAAGAGTTGAGCAAATGGAAGTTGCCTTAACTGCCGCCGCAGTCCCCATAGGCGCGATATAAACATCGCATTTCTGAGGCTCAGGCATAGGCGACTTTGTGTTTTCAAGCACCATCATAAGTCGCTCAATTCCCATGGCAAAGCCGAGTGCGGGGACATGTGGACCGCCCATTTGAGAAACAAGGCCGTCATATCTGCCGCCGCCGCAAACTGTGGACTGCGCGCCGATATCGCCCGAAATAAATTCAAACACCGTTCTTGTGTAGTAATCAAGACCGCGCACTATCTGCGGATTTACTGTGTAGCTGATGCCTGCCGCATCAAGATGAGCCTTAACGCCATCAAAATGCTCGCGGCATTCATCACAAAGAAAATCTATAACCTTAGGCGCATCCTTGGCGATAGCCGAGCATACAGGGGATTTACAGTCAAGTATTCTCATCGGATTACGCTCTAAGCGGTCAAGGCAGGTGCCGCAAAGCTCACCTGAGCGGGAAGCAAAGTAGCTTTTAAGCGCCTTGTGGTATTCTTTTCTGCACTCAGGGCATCCAATAGAGTTTATTTCCAGTGAAATTTTTTCAATTCCTATTGCGCTTAGTGCTTGACGGGCAAGTGAAATAACCTCAGCATCCGCCGCAGGGGATGCCGCGCCGAAGCATTCAACACCAAACTGATGGAATTCACGAAGTCTGCCCGCCTGTGGCTTTTCATAGCGGTAGCAACCGCCAACATAGCAAACCTTAACGGGTAGAGCGCCGTTTACAAGGCCGTGTTCAATGCAGCTTCTAACAGTGCCTGCAGTAAGCTCGGGACGCAGAGTTATAGAGCGTCCGCCCTTATCGTCAAAGGTATACATTTCCTTTTGAACAACATCGGTGGTATCGCCAACATTGCGGCTGAAAACTTCAGTGTGTTCAAAAACGGGCACCCTTAATTCACGAAAACCATAAAGGGATGCGGTATCAAGTAGTTTACCCTCTAAAAACTGATATTTATATGAATCAGCGGGTAATACATCATTCGTGCCCTTAACGGCACGGTTTATTTCTGCCATTTATAAAAAACTTCCTAACTCTTTAAGAATTTTTAACTATTTCGCGCCAGTCGAGGTCGCCGCGTTCAAGACCATGGATAAGCACCTCAGCAGTAGCAATGTTGGTGGCAACGGGGATGTTGTGAACATCACAAAGATGCAATAGTGAGCGCTCATCGGGCTCATCAGGCTTGGGGTTAAGCGGGTCGCGGAATAATAGTAAAAGGTCTATTTCATCACAGCCTATGCGGGAAGCTATCTGCTGAGCGCCGCCATGTGAGCCGCCTAAAAAGCATGTTATTTCAAGTCCTGTGGCTTCGGATACGATTTTACCCGTAGTTCCTGTGGCAACAAGATTGTGTCTGCTTAAAACGCCGCAGTAAGCGATACAAAACTGTATCATAAGCTCCTTTTTGGCATTATGTGCGATTAATGCAATAGTCATAAATGTGTCCTCCTATTTGTTTTATGGCTATATCTTTATATCTTTTTCACCTTTGGCAGCCTTATTTCTTCACCGCAAAGTCTTTTTGCAATCCTTTTCAGTGCCCTCATAGATTTGCCTCGGGGTTTTAAACTGTGATTTATGGGTAAAAGCATAAGCTCTGTACTCATAGGAACAATACCTAAAAGCCTGAAGCCGGATATATCTATAATATCATCTATATTATTATATATTCCTTTTTTAACATACTCAATATCGAACCTGTTGAGTATAAGACGGGGTGGGATGTTTGTGTTAAGCACACTGCAAACAGCCGATGCATCCCTCACGGATACAGGGTCGGGATTGCAAATCACAATAAACTGAACATCATCGCCCAAAGCATCATAAAGCGTGAAATCCATACCCGCGGGAAAATCAAATATAACAACATCATAAAGTGATTTCACCCTGCTTGCAAAATCGCAAAGCTTGTCCTTTTGAATACTACCGGTTTTTGTGGGTGCGGGAATAACGCTTATAAGCGGATTTGAAGCAACGGTATATACTCCATCGGAAATATCGCTGCCTGAAAGTATGTCACTAAGGTCAAAAATTATCTTACCATCAACGCCTAACATTAGGTCAAGGCAACGAAGTCCCTCGTCCATATCAACAAGCAAAACACTTTTACCAAGTTTTGCAAAGCTGAGGGCCAGTCCCGCTGAAACGGTTGATTTGCCCGTTCCCCCCTTACCGGAGGTTGTTGCTATTATCGCGCCCATACTTTCACCTCTTTTTCACAACATTCTATCATAAAAGGTATTTTCTGTCAATCAGTCAAGTACGGTATACGGAGGGGTAGTTGCACCCTCGCTTTCGTTGGGGGTAAAGTAGGAATCGAGTATCTGACGAACAAGGTTACCGGCCGAATAGCTTGAGTTTGCATGCTCCAAAACAACCGAGATGGCAATTTCTGGCTTGTCATACGGTGCAAACAGAATAAAGGTACTGTGGTCTGCGCCACTGTTGGTCTGCGCTGTACCCGTTTTACCACCTATCTTTATAGGGTAGTCACCGAGCGCCGCCTGACCTGTACCGTCAACCGTAACAGAAAGCATACCGGTCTTTATATTAGCGATGGTGCTTTCGCTAAGAGAAACGGTGTTTACAACCTGAGGCTCACATTCATCGTAAACCTCGGTCATATCATATGAAAGTATCTTATTTATTAATGTAGCCTTATAATGTGTGCCACCGTTAGCGAAGGTAGCAACATAGTTTGCCATCTGCAGTGGGGTAAAGGCGTTCATCTGTCCGATAGCTATCTGCAGCGTGTCACCACCGAAGCCGTTAGAGGTGGGCTCAACCAAAAGTCCCGCACTGTCATTTACCTCAACACCCGTTTTAACACCGAGGCCAAACTGTTTATAATAATCTGTAAGCGTTAATGCGCCAACCCTGCGGCCAAGCTCAAAGAAGAAATAGTTGCAGCTTTTTGAAAGCGCCGCGGTAAGTCCCATATTGCCGTGGTAATGCATACAAGAGGGAGTGTAATCTCCAAAATAATCATAGGTTTGCTTGCAGAATATAACCTCTCCACTATTATAAAGGTTGTTCTCAAGCGCCGCCGCCGCAACAATTGGCTTAATTGTGGAGCCTATCGGGTAGATACCCTGAAACGCGCGGTCGGTAAGGGGATTAGTGCTATCATTTAAAAGTTGCTCATAGTTTTCTGAAAGCGTTGCCGAGTCATAGGTGGGGAAGTTAGCCGAGGTTATAACCTTGGCTGAATTTATATCCATAACCACCGCCGAGCCTGCACGGCAGGTGCCTCCGCTTGCCTGCAGTGAGCGCACTGTATTTGCAAGCGCATCTTGAACAGTGCGTTGCATTTTCATATCAAGGGTTAGCATAACCGTTTTGCCCGCAATAGGGGAGCGGGTAATCTCGGTATCGATTATATTACCCTCTTCATCTATATAGTAGGTTATCTCACCGTCAACACCGCGAAGATATTCCTCTGCCCAGTATTCTATGCCGCTTTTTCCTACCTTATCATCATAGGAATAGCCGCGGTCTTTGTAGTTTTCGCCCTCGCTCCAGTCCTCCTCATAAATAGGGCCAACCGTTCCGATAAGGTTAACGGCAAGCGAGGTATCGGTATAGTGCCTGAAGGGGAATATCTCTACCGAAACGCCATCCAGCATAAAGCCCGATTCTGAAATCTTTCGCATAAGCTCGGTGGGTATATCTTCAGCAAAGGTGTAAGGATAGGAAATGGAAAAATCAGAAATCTCCATAGTGTATCTCACACCCATTATCTTTCGTTGCTCATCGAGGGTATAGTCTTCAAGCTCATATCTTTCAACAAGCCTTGTAAAGCAGTTGTCTGCAGTGGCATAGCTTGCAAGCTCTAATGTGGATATAAGCTTATCTGTGCTCTCGCCCTCAATAAAATCATACGGTGCAGTTTTTGCGGTGGGTAGCTTGTCCACCCAAGGCGTGTTGCTTTGCTCTAATAAATTTGTAAGGCTTAAAATAACATCATTAAGATTTTCCTTAACATAAGCCTTGTTAAATACTATATTGTAGCCATCACGGTTTATGGCTATTTGTCTGCCGTAGCAGTCAAGGATTTCACCTCTGGGGGCTTTAAGCACCGCTGTTCTAACGGCAGTGCTACCCTTAGCGCGCGAGGAATATTTTGATGCGTTTACTATTTGTATCGAGTATATTCTGGCAGTATATGCCACAATAAGCAAAGCAAGTATTATAGAAAGCACCGTAAGCGCGGTCTGCCGATTTCTTTTAAATGGCATAACTGTCACCTCACTTTAATTTAATCAAATTTGTTGAATAAGTATCTTTCAAGATAATAAAAAGGAATTATGAAAATAGTGGTATAAACAACCGATGGTAGCGCAATTTGCAAAAGGTAGCTAAGACTTTCTGTAAAAGAGAGTGAAAAGGCAAAGCAAAAGCACCAACGCAAAATAAAGTAAATGGTGGATGCCATAAGGCAGAGCGCACAGGCTGAAAACACATTATTGTTAAATAAGTGCTTTACTATCAGCGAAACGCCAAGCCCTAAGCATAAAAATATAATCGCGTGAAAGCCCTGCGGTGTGCTGGCTGAGCTATCCATAAATATACCAACTGCAAGCCCTGTAAGCGCCGCGGTAAGCTCGGTTGAAAACATCCCAATTGCCACAAGCAATGTAAGCGGCAGCATAGGTGTTGCCTGCCAAATCTTAATTGTGAATGTACCGTTATAATGAAGCAGAACAAGAATTGCCATAAAAACGGCATTTATAAGCGGAAGCAGAAAACTTTTTTTACGGTAGGTCATATCACTTATCCTCCGCACCAACTGTTATTCCGCCCTGTCCCGCAAAGGATGTTATAACCATAACATCTCTCACACTATCAATTTCAACAAACGGGTTAATTTCAGCATAAATGGAAGTGTTATATTCATCGCTTCCTATAGTTTCTATCGAGCCTATAAGAAGCCCCTCGGGGAATATACCCTCACCCGAGGTCACAACATAGTCACCAACCGCCACGCTGCAAGAGCGCGAAAGGTTTGCAAATCGGCACATACCCTTTTGAGAAAGAGTGATATTGCCTGTAACTATTCCCGAGTCGCTTGTTCGGTTATCAAGCGCGCCCATTGTGATATCGGGGTTTAGAATTGTGGTAACCTTGGAGGATATAAGTCCAACCTCGGTTATGTAGCCCACAACACCCGCATCGGTAATAACGGGGTCATATTTAGCAATTCCCGACATCGAGCCCTTATTAATAACAAAACCGCCGTAAGGGTCATCATGGTCGCGAGAAATAAGTGTGGCATCAGCAAACTCTAAATCAGGATGCTGCTCCTTGATGCCAAGATAACTCTTATAAAACTCATTTTGAGCGGTAAGCTCGTTGTAATCTGCTATTTGCTGCCGTAGCTCCTCAATTTCCGATTTAAGCTCGGCGTTTTGAAGGCTCAGTTCATTACTGCTGTTATAGGTTGTGAAAAAGTCCTCAATAACATCCGAAAACTCGGTGGCCATTCTTCTAAACGGCGCCGCGATAGAGCCTGCGATATCAGTTTGAGGCGACATTCTGCTACCTATTATTCCAAATATGGCGGTAAGCACAACGATTACCGCAAAAACAGAAATAATTATCTTAAACTGTCGGCTGCGAAAGAAAAAACGCATTTTCTTTACTCCTTAAGTATTGTATAAAAAATATGTTATCTAAATCTTTTGCCTCTGCGGAAAACATAGTTATCAAAGCCGCTGTCGGCTTCGAGGCGCTTGGCAGTACCCAAAACCACGCAGTCAAGCGGGTTTTGCGCCACTGTTACAGGCATACCTGTTTCTTCTGCAATAAGCTCTGCAAGGCCGCGAAGCAGTGCGCCGCCGCCTGTGAGAGTAATGCCTGTGTCGATTATATCAGCCGAAAGCTCAGGTGGAGTCTTTTCAAGGGTTGAGCGAATAGCATCTATTATCTGAGAAATGGGGTCAACCATAGCGTCCCTTACCTCCTCCGAGGAGATGGTAACATTCTTGGGCAGACCGTCCACAAGGTTCCTACCCTTAATTTCAATGGAGGTTTCACCCTCGTAGGGCTTGGCTGAGCCTATATCTATCTTTATCTGCTCTGCGGTGCGTTCACCGATAAGCAGATTATGCTTTTTGCGAACATAGTTAATAATTGCCTCGTCAAGGTCGTCGCCCGCAATTCTAACCGATTGCGAGGTAACGATGTCGCCCAAGGATATAACCGCAACCTCGCTGGTGCCGCCGCCGATATCTACCACCATATTGCCTGTTGCATCCCATATAGGAAGTCCTGCGCCCACAGCCGCCGCCATAGGCTCCTCAACAAGGTCGATATCGGTAGCGCCTGCCTGCTTTGCGGCATCGTAAACTGCGCGGCTTTCAACCTCGGTAACACCTGCGGGAATGCAGATTACCATACGGACGCGTGAAAAGAACGAGCCTTTAAGCGCCTCGCGAACAAATCTTTTAAGCATGGCAGCCGTTACATCAAAGTCTGCGATAACGCCATCCTTTAAAGGGCGCACCGCCACTATTGAGCCTGGTGTTCTGCCTATCATATCCTTAGCCTCTTGACCTACCGCTCTAACGGCATCGTTTCTCACATCGTATGCCACAACCGAAGGCTCTCTCATAATAATACCCTTGCCCTTAACGCAAACCAAAGTATTCGCGGTGCCAAGGTCAACTCCAATATCTCTTGTAAACATATATTTAACTCCTCAGTATTATTTTCATTCTTTTGGTGCCATAAGGTGTATTGCGGATGGAATGTTCGTGATTTTTACAACCTCTGCGCCCGCCGCGTATTCGCCGTCGAGCGTCCAGGCAACCTCGCTGCCGCCTGAAACGGTGATTTCCTTGGTGTGGAAGAATTCAATTCCGTCACGGTCAAGGTCTTGCCTTAAAATTCCCTCAACGATAGACTGAAATTTTGCTATCGTGTCGGGCTTTCTTATAAGCATAACCTCAAAAAGTCCGTCATTGAGCTTTACAGCGGAATCCTTAAATTTAACAATTCCCCCAACCGACATTGAGTTTGATATTGCGCCAAAGAGAAAATCACCCTCAACCTCGCGTTCCTCACAACTGAATTTAAGATGTATAGGCTTGATGTTTCCAAGACTTTTTATACCCTCAAAAAAGTATGCCGCTTGACCCAACACATTCTTAACATCCTGTGGTGCTGAGTATGAAGCCTCGGTAAAGGCGCCAAAGGATGCGGTGTATGAAAAATATTTATCGCCAAACTTACCTATATCAAGGTCTATCTCCTTGCCCTTGGCGGCATCGCGCGCGGCTTCCTTAAAGTCTTTCGAAATCTTGAGACCTGAGGACCACTCGTTAAGTGTGCCTGATGGGATATAGCCGAGCGTGCATTTTACACCCGAATGCATAATTCCGCTTATCACTTCGTTTAGCGTGCCATCACCGCCGCAAACCACTATGCGGTCAAATTCACCATCAGCTATTTGCTCTGCGCGACGGGTCGCATCGCCTTGGGATTTAGTAGGATAAACCGTAACATCAAATTTAAGCTTTGAAAAAATCTGAACAATGCTTAAAAGCTCGTTTTTAATCTTTGCCCTGCCCGAGCGCGGGTTAACAATAAGAAGCAATCGTTTGTTTGCCATAAAATCACCTTTAGTTGTTAATGTTATTCATCATCTGTAATCAATAGGTAGGGTTGCCGTAGCGTTAAGGTCGGCAGTGGCAGTGTTACCGCTGATATATTCATAATAACCCTGCACACCCACCATCGCGGCATTATCACCGCAGTATTTAAGCTGTGGGTAATAAAGCTTAATGCCTTGTTTTTCGCATTCGTTTGCCATCCTCTCGCGAAGCTCTGAATTTGCCGAAACACCGCCCGCTAAAACTATCGTTTTATGACCGTGCTTTTTTGCCGCGCCAAGAGTTTTTTCTATAAGTATATCGCATACCTTTTGCCTAACGGTTGCCGCAAGAACGGGCACATCAATTTCCTCACTCTTTTGGCGACTGTTGTGCACAAGGTTTACCACCGCTGTTTTAAGCCCTGAAAAGCTGAAATCAAATTCATTTCCCGCGTGGGGGCTCGGCAGGGGATAGCGCTTTGTATCTGCCACAGTGGCTATCTTATCAAGCGTTACGCCGCCTGGATAGGGAAGACCCAGCGCTCTCGCCGTTTTATCAAAGCATTCGCCCGCCGCATCGTCAAGTGTTCTGCCAATAGGGGTGAACCTTGTGTAATCACAAACCTCTGTTATAACAGTATTACCTCCCGATACCGTAAGGCATAAAAACGGTGGCTTTAAATCGGGGGCATCAATATAGTTTGCCGCTATATGCGAGCGCAGATGATGCACAGGAATAAGCGGAACCCCGAGGGAAAGACTTAGTCCCTTTGCAAAATTAACGCCCACAAGCAGTGCGCCTATAAGACCTGGCGCAAAGGTAACGGCAATCGCGTCTATATCACTGTATCCTATACCTGCCGCCTTTAGCGCCTCATCACACACATGGCTTATCGCCTCAGTGTGTCTGCGAGAAGCAATTTCAGGCACAACCCCGCCGTATATGCGGTGCTCATCTATCTGTGTTGCTACTATATTAGAAAGAACTTCTCTGCCTTCGCAAACGGCGGCTGCCGTTTCATCGCAGGAGGATTCAATGGCTAATATTTTCATTCTTTAGTAAACCTTCTTGTCATAATTATTGCATCTTCTTGTGGGTGTTCATAAAACCTTTTTCTAAGTCCCACTTTTTCAAATCCCATCTTTTTGTAAAGGCAGATGGCGGCGCTGTTTGAAGCCCTGACTTCAAGAGAAATAAATTCAAGACTCATTTCCCGCGCCCACTGAGTAGCCGCTATAAGCAGCTGTGTTCCGATACCCTTATTGCGATAGCTTTCAAGCACAGCAACATTGGTGACATAGCCTTCGCCCGCTATGGCGCTAAGTCCCATATATCCCACTGCCTGATTTTTGTTTATGGCAATAAAGAATTTGGTGCCCGCATTCATTGATTCTTCAATGGATTTTTTACTCCAAGGATGGCTGAATGCCTCACGCTCTATAAGGGCGATATCATCTGAATCGGCAAGTTCACCGTTTTTGATATGTGTATCTGTGAAAAAGCCTTCGCATATAAGTGTGTCTATATTATCCGTTATCTGGTCGCGAGTTTTGCGGTAAAGCAAAATGTCACCGCCGTAAGGGTCACTGATACCTTCCCCCAATAGGCAAAGCTTTTCGCGCGCTACCCCAACTGAAATTAAGGATATAAGATGATTTTGAGATAGGCATATTATCTTATCGGCATTTTTAATATCCTCTGCGGTTAATGCCTTAGAGGTGTGCGCCGATATATCAATTCCTATTTCTTTCATAACCGCCGCCGAGTTTTCGCTCACGGCATCCCCCGAAGGCATAAAGCCTCGGCTGTAAACGGTGAGTGAATTTAATGAGAGAGATTTTAAATATCCCTCAGCCATAGGACTGCGGCAGGTGTTTCCTGTGCAAACAAAAATTATATTCATTATCCCTTAGCCTCAAGCCATGTTTTGCCACTGTGTGCTTCAACCAAAAGCTCAACCGCCATATCGGCAGCGGCGCCCATCTGCTCCTCGAGTATTCTGCACACGCGTTGCGCGTCAGCCTCGGGGCATTCAACTATAAGCTCATCGTGCACCTGCAAAATAAGCCACGCATTCGGCACCTCGAGCTTTAATTTCTCACTCACCTTAACCATAGCTATCTTTATAATATCCGCGGCAGTGCCTTGAATGGGCGCGTTTCGCGCAACACGCTCGCCAAAGGCTCTAAGCATTCCGTTAGAGGAGGAAAGCTCAGGCAGGTATCTTCTTCTGCCAAAAAGCGTTGAAACATATCCGTCTGCCTTGGCGGCGGCGATAACCCTTTCCATATAAGCGGCAATGCCCTTATAGGTGTCAAGGTAGTTCTTTATATATCTGTCCGCCTCGGCACGGCTCACGCCAATGTCCTTAGCGAGCGAAAATGCGCCTATTCCGTAAACTATGCCAAAGTTTACCGCCTTAGCGCGGCTTCGCATAATCGGCAGTACCATCTCCACGGGTATATCAAACACCTGAGAGGCAGTAACTGTGTGAATATCTGTGCCGCTTTTAAATGCATCTATCATAGTGGCATCATTAGCGATAGAGGCAAGCACTCTAAGTTCTATCTGCGAATAGTCGGCATCGCACAAAACATAACCCTCACGCGCTTTAAAGAACTTGCGGAATATTCTGCCTTCCTCGGTTCTCACAGGTATATTCTGCAAATTAGGCTCAAGTGAGCTGATGCGACCTGTGCGCGCCTCGGTCTGATTAAAGGTTGAATGTATTCTGCCGTCATCTGCGATAGAAGAAAGCAGGCCGTCACAGTAGGTCGATTTAAGCTTTGCAAGCTGGCGGTATTTTAAAATCATATCCACTATGGGATAATCGTATCTGAGCGATTCAAGCACATCAGCGCTGGTGCTAAAGCCGCTTTTAGTTTTCTTTTTAGCGGGAAGACCAAGCTTCACGAAAAGGATTTCACCTAACTGCTTGGGTGAATTTATGTTAAATTCGGTGCCCGCTGCGGCATATATCTCCTTGGCAAGCTCGGCGGTGCGGCTTTCAAGGCTCACACCCTCGGCTTTAAGCTCTTCACTATCCACAAGGAAGCCCACGGTTTCCATTTCGGCAAGCACGCGTGCGAGCGGCAGCTCTATATCATAAAGCAGTTTTAGCTGTCCGCTTTCCTCCAAAGCCTTTGTAAGACCATCGCAACAAACGCTAAAGCCCGCCGCGCTTAAAGCCGCGGTATCAGAGCAGTCGGCAATCTCATAAGAACTACCGTATTCACTTGTAAGTCTTGAAACGGAATAATCGCTTGCCGCTGGGTTGCAAAGATAGCCCGCAAGCATAGCGTCAAAGCAAACAGACTTAATTTCTGGATATTTTTTGCATAGGCTTTTATAATCGTGAACACGCTTTTTGATTTGCTCGTTTTGGAGTATGGCTTTAAGTTCGTTTTCGTTCAAAATGAAAATGTTATCGCCACTAACTGCGGCAATGCCGTCCTCACCGATATAAATATCGGCGTTATCCCTGATGTCACCTATTGCGCCGAGCTTAAAAACGCGCTTTTGGTCACTTGCCTGTGATTGTGCCGCGGATACGGGGGAAAGTCCCATTTTTTCCATAAGCTTAAAGAATTCAAGCCTTGTCATAAGAGAGGCTAAAGCGGTAGCATCGGCAGGCTTTATCTGGTAGCTTTCGATATTGGTATCAATCGGTGCTGTGCGGCAAATGGTGCCAAGCGCGCGGCTTAAAAATGCGCTATCCTTGCCCGTGGCAAGCTTTGCTCGCACACCATCCTTGATTTCAAGGCTATCTAAATTTTCATAAATATAATCAATGCTGTGGTATCTTGAGATAAGGTCGGTGGCGGTCTTTTCGCCAACACCTGCTACTCCTGGGATGTTATCAGAGCTATCTCCCATAAGCGCTTTAAGCTCTATCATTTCCTGAGGGGTAAGTCCGTATTTTTCAAAAAGTGCCGAGGGGGTGTAATCTATAATCTGCGTTTGTCCCATTCGGGTTGTCGCAAGAAGCACGCGGGTGGTATCGGAAACAAGCTGCAGTGAGTCGCGGTCACCCGTTGCTATAACGCAGGTGTTTCCACTGTCTTCAGAAGCACACGCGAGTGTCCCTAAAATATCGTCCGCCTCAAAGCCCTCGCACTCAATGCAGGTATAGCCTGCAGTCTTAAGCCACTCTTTAAGAATAGGGAACTGTGAAAGAAGCTCATTAGGGGTAGCGTGTCTGCCCGCCTTGTATGCATCAAACATCTTGTGGCGGAAGGTTGGCGCTTTAAGGTCAAATGCCACGGCAACACCGTCAGGCTTCTCGCTTTCAAGCAGTTTATTTAGAATGTTTATAAAGCCATAAACGGCATTAGTGTATGTGCCATCCTTTGTGGATAGCAGCTTTATGCCGTAAAAAGCGCGGTTTATTATACTGTTACCGTCAATAGCGAGCAGCTTCAAATAAGTCACCTCAAAACATAAAAACCCATTATATCTATAATTATATTTATAATAGCATATTTCTTTTCATTTGTCATTATTAAATTTTGAAAATTGACAGAAAATTCATTTTCTTGTATAATCACCTTGTTATGAGGATAAAAAACATTGAAATTGATGGCTTTGCCGCTCTGGCTCCTATGGCGGGTGTTGCCGATAGGGCTATGAGGGAAATATGCGTGCAGTATGGCGCGGGCTTTACTGTGGGGGAACTTACAAGCGCTAAGGGTGTAACCTTGGGGGATAATAAGTCACGAGAACTCCTTATGTGCTTTGAGGGCGAGGGAATCTGCGCCTCTCAGCTTTTCGGCTTCGAACCTCAGGTTATGGCGGAGGCTGCAAAGCGCGCTCAGGAATTGAACCCGCATTTTATAGATATAAATATGGGTTGTCCTGCTCCTAAGGTTGCGGGCAACGGTGGCGGCAGTGCGCTAATGCGCGATGTACCCTTGGCGGGCGAAATAGTCGCCGCGGTGGTAAAGGCTGTGGATATACCTGTAACCGTGAAAATGCGCTCAGGCTGGGATGAAAACAGCCTTAACGCCGTAGAGCTTGCGACTGTCTGTGAGGCGGCAGGGGCTGCTGCTATCACGATTCACGGCAGAACACGCAAGCAAATGTATGCGCCGCCTGTGAATTTAGATATAATCCGCGCTGTGAAATCGGCGGTTAAAATACCCGTTATAGCAAACGGTGATGTGGTTGATGCTAAAAGCGCCAAGCATATGTATGATTATACGGGCTGTGATTATGTTATGGTGGGGCGCGCTGCTCAGGGCAACCCCTTTATATTTGAGGAGATAAATGCCTTTTTTGAGGGTAGGGAATATACCGCCCCAAGCCTTGAAACTCGGCTTAACACATGTATGCGGCAAATAGAGCTTATGCATGAATATAAAAATGCCCACAACGCAATTTTAGAGTCAAGAAAGCATACCGCGTGGTATATGACAGGGCTATCGGGTGCGGCGGCACTTCGCAGAATGTGCGGCGAAATATCCTCGATAGATGATATAAAGCGCATCTTTGAAAAAGCACTTGAATACAATACTTAATTGTGTTACAATATATTGGTTAAAATCTCCGAAGGGATGAAATATAATGTCAGGACATTCAAAATGGAACAATATTAAGAGAAAAAAGGAAAAAACCGATGCCGCGAAAGCAAAGATTTTCACTAAAATCGGCAGAGAAATTTCGGTTATAGTTAAGGCTGGCGGACCAAACCCCGCAGAAAACAGTAAGCTAAAGGATGCTATTGCTAAGGCAAAGGCTGCTAATGTTCCTAACGATAATATCGAGCGTATAATCAAAAAAGCCGCGGGTGAGACAGGCGGCAACGATTATGAGGAGCTTATATATGAGGGCTATGGCCCCTGCGGTGTGGCAGTTGTGGTTGAAACACTTACAGATAACCGCAACCGCACAGCAGGTGAGATGCGTCATTATTTTGATAAGTGTGGCGGAAATCTCGGTCAATCGGGCTCGGTTATGTTTATGTTTGACCGCAAGGGTGTTATCGCCATTGAGGGCGAGGGCCACGATGAGGATGAGGTTATGGAAGCGGCGCTTGAAGCAGGCGCTGAGGACTTTAATTTCGATGGCGATGTTTTTGAAATTACCACCGCTCCAAACGACCTTGGCACAGTTCGCGATGCTTTGGAGGAAAAGGGTTATTCATTCCTTTCTGCCGAAGTGCAATATATCCCCCAAACTATGACCGCTATTGATGACGAAGAGCTGGCAGTTAAGATGGAAAAGCTTATAGATATGCTTGAGGATAACGATGATGTTCAGGCTATCTGGCACAACTGGGAAATGCCTGAGGATGATGACGAGGAATAATTAGACCTAGTGTGACAGGACTCGAACCTGTCACACTAACAACAGCCCAAGTGTTATAATTAACACTTGGGCTGTTTTACTTAATACAGAAGTCACACTATCTTGCCTTTTTCTTTTAAATGCCTTGCAATATATACAAACGGCGTATCCAAAAGGCTTGTAAAAATATAAATTACATAGCTTGATATTATAATAGAAATTAGCGTTTTTGTGCTATACATTCCCATAAATGCGAAAACATTAAATATTACGGTATTTATTATTTGAGAAATTAAGGTAGAGCCATTATTACGAAGCCATAAAAAACGCCTTGTA
The DNA here is from genome assembly GCA_045544435.1 of Acutalibacteraceae bacterium. Classification (GTDB taxonomy): domain Bacteria; phylum Bacillota; class Clostridia; order Oscillospirales; family Acutalibacteraceae; genus UBA737. The sequence continues at coordinate 77,953 of JAZPZA010000002.1, forward strand.
TCACCAAATTTTCTTGCCGTAAAATCCCACCATTTGTGATAAAGAAAAACATCAAGCCTTTGCGATACGGCATAACCTACAAGACTTGATATCATAAGCCTTGGTGTAGTTGAAAAAATTGTTTTTATAGACGGCATTGCAAAATCGGTAGAATATGGTGTATACAAAAACCAATACTGCGTTATTATAAGCATCATAACAGAGGTAAAAATCCCTATATATACAGCCTTTGATGCTTCCTTTTTGCCTTCATTTTCACTTAAAATATCGGTTATTAAATAGGTAGAGGCAAACAGCACATTTCCAAGCGTTTGCTCTAACCCAAAGGCTTTAATTATTATTAAAACCTCTATATTAGCAAGTATTGTAGCTATAACTGTAAAGGCAAATAAACCCTGCCGCCCAAAAATACGGTATGCTACTATTACGCTGAAATAAATAATAAATACCGAAATAATTAAAGCCAATTCATTCATAAAAACACCTCATAAAAAACAAAAATGCACCCACTACGGGTGCATTTATAGTATTACAATAAAGCCCGTAGTTTTGTTTAAGGACAGGATGGTCACGAACTGTCCG
>JAZPZA010000003.1:0-52950 GCA_045544435.1 Acutalibacteraceae bacterium
AGCGAAACGGATATTGCCTCGCGCGGCGAGGAGTGAAAAGTGTAAAATGAAAAGTGAAAAGTTATTGTGTTTCGCAAAGCGAAACGAAATGTTCATAGCCTCCCTCTGACGAGGGAGGTGGATTTTTGCCATTAGGCAAAAAGACGGAGGGAGAGAGAAAATTTAATTTTATAAAATTCTCTCCCTCCCACCGCAAGCGGTCCCCCTCCCTCGTCAGAGGGAGGCTATTTTATAACCGTGCGGAGCACACCGCAATTATTCATTTTTCATTATTCATTATTCATTATTCATCATTCATTATTCATTAATTTTGGGCGGACAGTCGAGGACGCCTGTCCCTACGGTACATATATGAGATTGTTGTGTAGTAGGGGCGAGCAGTGCTCGTCCGTTTTATATTTTGTGCGGAGCACACATTAATTTTTCATTTTTTATTTTCCATTTTTCATTAAACAAGCCTCTGTTCCTTTCGAAACAGAGGCTTGTTAGTGTTAATTTTGCTTTATTAGTTATCTTCTGTGGTTTCAGCTTCCTCGGTAAACTCAATACCAGATATTTCTGCGGGGGCGGTTTCTTCTGTAAACTCAATACCAGATATTTCTGTAGAGTCACCTTCAAGCGGAATGGTATAAGGCTCCTCTTCATCATATTGGGCTTTATTAGAGCTGATTTTTACTATCAACAGAACAATAAGCGCGATTACTGCGAGCACCGCAAATGCGAGCACTGCAATTACCACTTTGCCCTGTGTGGGCATTGCGGCAAAGGAAGCAAATATGCCGCCGGACTCTTCTTCGTTGGGTATAGTGCCAAGATAGAAATCATGCGCACGCTGAATGGTGCCTTCAACAGAATCGTAACGATAGTAGCCGTTTTCACCGCCTACATACATATAAAGGACATAGAAATCGCCGAGCTGGGCATTTTCAGATTTGAATGCAGGAACGGATACGCCCTTAAGGTCAAGGGTATCGGCTAAGAAGCCCTTGGGCAACAACATATCGGCGGGAGATGGCTCCACGATATACATTTTGCCATTTGCATTAACATAATTAAGGCGAGTAAATTTATCATTTTCATCGCGGGTATAATAATCACCGTTTTCACCGTTTGCATCGGTGAGGTACCAAAGGGTATACTTGCCTGAATCGTCCTTTAAAACGGGAAGCTCGGTTTCCTTTCTTGTTTCGGTTGCGGCGGTGAAGCCTGCGGGAACTGTGATAAGGGTGATGTCGTTTACTATATTATAATCAACATCATTTATAACAACCAATAAGGGATTGGCTTCACGCTCGGCAGCCTCGGCTGCGGCGGTTTCCTCCTCGGTCATACGCTTGATATTTAAGGTGTAGGATTTCTTGGTGCCATCTGCCGCGGTTACGGTAAGCACACGCTGGTTATTGCCAACATCTAAACCGAATGTGCCGCCACCCACATATCTTGCGCCGCCATCGGCAACCGCGCCTGATATTGAAATGGAATCAACACTATATTTAACCGTTACATTATAGTTTGTGGTGTTCGCGGAAAAAGCGGGCGACAACGCGCCTGCGCTAAGGCTTATGCCCGAAAGATTTGCATTTGAGGAGGGCTTAGGCGTTACAACCTTTACAGCGGCAGAGGCAGAGGCCTTAGATTCTGCTTCACCACCGCCGAGCACCGATACCGCGATATTTGAATTACCTGCGGCAATAGCGGTGAAGTTAAGCGTATAAGAGCTTGATTTCGCAGGTTTAGATGCGGTGAACTTATCATCCACTATCTTAGCAGTGCCATTGCCAATGTTATAATCGGCGCCCGAAACACTATCAAGGCGGAGGACACTGGAATTATAGCTGACATCAGCCTCCACCGCATAGAGCGTGGCATCGGCATTGAAGTTAATTGTTATTTTTACGCTGGAGCCAACATTATACTCGCCGCCGTTTACCGTTACAGATGCGGCTGAAACATTAAGTGCAAATAGGCTTACCATAAGCGCTGTGATTATAGCAAGAGATAAAAATCCTTTTATTATCTTTTTCATTTTAAGCTCCCTTTTTAAATAATTATCAATTTGCAATTAGTAATTAGCAATTAATGTGTTTCGCGTTGCGAAACGAAATTTAAATGGCGGACGGCCAATGGCCGCCCCTACGGTATGGTTATAAATTTTATTGTGTAGGGGCGAGCACTGCTCGCCCGTTTTATATCCCGTGCCGTAGGCACACCGAAATTATTCATTATTCATTATTCATTTTTCATTAAATTTATCGCGGGACTCTGTGGGCATCGTCCCCTACGAAATATGTTTTAGGAAATTGCTTTCACGCCGAGGATGTGCATCTTTATAGCGGCGAGGTCTACCGCGTTAATCGCGCCGTCGCCATTAACATCGCCTGACTTTGCGCCATTGCCCTCAAGCAACTTAACGCCGAGAATATGCATTTTAACCGATGCTAAATCAACGGCGTTTATGGTGTTATCCCAGTTGGTATCGCCCTTGGGCGGCTCGGGCTCAGGCTCGGGCATTACGACCACCGATGGCACGGGACACGCTGTAGCGGGCATATCGGTGAAAACGGGAATTGAAAATGTTATCGCTGCCTCGGCATTTGTTGTGCAGCCTTTTTTAAGATAGTTAGCGTTAGTCCACGCATCATAAAGCGCCGCGGCATACTGATGATTCCAATTTGTGTTTACAACATTGAAATCCTTATAATAATATGTATCCTGACCGATGGATATATAGCCATCTGCATATTTCTTTGCGCCACCCATTATTGAGGCGGCACGACTGTTCCAGCCATTATCCTTGGCATATGTAAGGCCTGAGACGGCTATCGCATCCACAGTGGAGCCTGAGGCAGAATAATTAAAGAAATTATAATAACCTTCAAAACCTGGATAGGTTCCCGAAACAAGGTTTGTTTCGCCCTTCGTGCCCTGCTCTACTATTATGGTGGCGGCAAGCACATAGGGGCTAACGCGGCTTTCCTTTGCGGCGGCGATTATATCCTCGATATAGGCGTCGCTTTCGGGGGTGCCGTCACCATCCCTATCATAGCCTTTTTCTAAAAAGGTATCCTTTATAACAGTGCGCAGGTTATCCTGCATTTTTTCTTCCTCTTGATAGGACTGCTGCATAAAGGCAAAAATCATATTTTCGTTAAGCGAATTTCGCGGGTCCATAAAATACTCTATAGCTGCGCGGGAGGCATAGGTCCAACGCTCCTCAAGAGTTATCCAATTTTTGCCATCAAAGCCGCGCATATCGCGCCACTCGTTGCCGCCATAGGTAAACTCCACCCATTTGCGGGTTTTCGTTACATCGGATACGCCGTACTGCGCCTCAACAACCTCTTTAAAGGAAAGGTCGAAGTTGTTGGCAACAAACTTCCAATTCGGATATTTTGCGTGCAGCTTTCTCAATGCATCGCGATAGCTTTCGGGGAAGTTTTCAAGGTTTTTTTCGAAATCCTCGTCAAACTCATACTCATACTTTATCGCCACGCGGTTTACAATAGCATAGCCAGCGTTTTCGAAATTTTCGCCATATTTTATTTTATACCACTTATCGCCGTCGCCATCCGCCTCTATTCCTAAGACCTGTACCTGAACTCCGTTTTTAAGCTCGCACAAAAACTGCGATTTATCCTTATCGGCTTCGTTAGCCTCATGACCTGTGGTTCCTGCAAGAGAGTATATTTTAGCAACACCGCTGCTGCTTGCTATTTCGCCCATCATTGGGTATGTAGCGGCTGTAACGGTAAGCGATGTAAAACAACCTATAAAGATTGCAAAACACAAAACAGCACTTAGTATTTTTTTATATTTCTGCACTCTTAGATTTCACCCTCTTACTTTTAATCAATTATTTTTATTATATATTCGGCAATATATTATGTCAACCGCCAAGATTTTACTTTATTTTTCTCGCTTCAACATAAAACCGCTTATCGTCGGCGTGGCCCATTGAGAAGGTTTTTCTGGGAAGTGAGCCATCTAAGTTTACTGCTTCAAACAGCTCGCTTTTTTGCATTCCCTCAAACAAGAAGCCCACCGCGTTTTCGCGCGAGGCAAGTTTTTTAAGGGAATCCTCGCCGTGGATATAGTCGATTTCAAGCCCCTCGTGTGTCTTGATATAATCATCAAGAAATGACTGCAAGGTGCCAACCGCAAGCTTTGCAGTTGGGCGAACGGAAATTTCACAGCTGTTATCACCCCAAACGCAGGTATAGCGATGAGCATCCGCGCCGTTATAATCGCCTACTGTATCAACAAAATCTGCAATAAGCTCTTCGGGATTAGCGTTGAACACCACACGGTAGATAGGCTCAAAATCGAGCGCGCTATCATGGATATTAACGATTTCCACCAATGCATAGCGGGATTTTTCGTTCTTATTAAGATTATAGCATTCCTTAGCGGTGGCAAGTGAATGGTTACCGTCACCCACGCAGAAAAGAAAGCCGTTGTTCTGAGCTTTAAGTGTGTCAAGCGAAGCCATCACGCGCTCAGTTACCTCATCGCTTAAGCGGTAGCCCTTTATATGGCCGCCGCCACACATAAGCTCAAAGTCATAAAGCTTATGGTAGCTTTCTATATTCTCACAAACGGTAGAAAGCACTATGTTTTGCTTGTCATCAAAAAGCAGCATCACATGAGGCAGCTCAAGCGGCGCGTTCTTTCTTATCTCAACGCGGGGAGGTATGCGCGAGAGCACAGTTTGCTCGGTAGCGCGGATTTCCGCAGTAGTACCTGCGCGATAATCATAAGCCTCAAGATCAATTTTGCCCACAATGCCGCGTCGGATACGGCCGTCTGGCTGGGTGCGCTCAACATACACCAGTGTATCCTTATGCTCGGTAAAAATATTTTCATCGAGATAAGCTTGCATAGTGGCATTAATTTTATTTATGTAATCGATGTTATCAGGTTTTAAATACACCTCGGGCAACACTATGTTAAGAGCTGACGGCTTATCCCCCGCCGCTGCCTTTGCGCCGCACCAATATTCAGGCTCGGAGGTATACTGGTCGCAAGCGATAGTACCCCAGTTTTCAAAGTTTTCTTTCGGCAAAAGTATATCCGCCGCAGAAAAAGAATGGTTATATTTCATAAAAAACACCCTCTATACTGTAACGGCTGCTCCGCTTTAAGCGGAACAGCCACTATTTTTAATAATAAGAAATTTCTATCGAATCAACACTATCCTCAACGGTATCAATATAAATTGTGATGCCGCTGCGCTTATCGCTTTCGGTGATAAAATAGTCAAGATAATATTTACCCTCGCCCACATTATAGAAGTGAGATGGTGCGCCGAGAAATTCCACTATATCGGTGATGGCAGAATCATTGTTAACGCCGTTTACCCAGAACTGACCGTACACACTATCATCATTATTGTGTAGATTTTCAGGGATTATAAACTTAACTATCGGGCACTTTTTAAGCGTTGCTGAGGAGCCCGAAGAATTATAAAAGACTGCCACTATTTGCTTGTTATATTTATCAACAAAATTTACCGAAATGGACTTTCCTGCGAGTATCTGAGAATCCTCGTTATATTCTTCGGATTCAACAAGACTCCAACCGTTCTTGGTCATCTTCTTATAGCTTGACGGAACATTCAGCGAGCTGCCGTTATATGTGACATCAAAATCAAACTTTTTGCCAAGATAAATATCTGCATAGTTTTCCTCGTCATAAAGTGTGATATCAAAATAGGTGGGCATCACCTCATCATCCGACATAATTTCGGGCATTTTGATATCCTGATATGGGTTCTTTTCTTGCTCGGTGGCAGATGCGGTATCTGATTTGCCGTAATCAGGATCCATTTCAGAGCAAGAGGCAAGCAACGCCACAGCAATGCAACAAAGGAAAATTGCTATCACTCTTTTCATATAAATCTACCTCCGTTATTTCTTTATTTTAATTTTATTGTTTTGAGCGCAAATTGTCAATAAGTGAAAACGCTTTTTACATCATTTTCTATTTGCGCTTTAAGCTCCTCCGCAGAGCTGAATTTTATTTCGGGGCGAATAAAGCGAATAAGCTTTAGCGTTACACGCTCGCCGTAAAGGTCGCCCGAAAAATCTTTGATATAGGTTTCACAACCTATTTCCGCCGTTTCATAGGTGGGGCGGTTGCCGATATTGGTAATGCCCTTATAGGCTTTATCACCAATCATAACCTTGGTTTCATAAACACCGAGCTTTGGGATTACAAGCAGCTCAGGATAGCGCTGATTTATTGTGGGAAAGCCGAGTGTTCTGCCGCGCATATCGCCGTGAAGCACCTCGGCGCAGAATGAAAAGCCACCAAAAAGAAGCTCGCTTGCCCTTTCCACTTTGCCGCTCGCTATCATTTCACGAATTGCGGTTGAGGAAATTGGCTCTGTACCCTGTAAAACAGGGGCTACACAATAAAACTCTATACCATTTTTTTCGCAGAAGTTTTTAATAGTATCTGCATTACCCGCCTTGTTATAACCGAAGCGGTAATTAAAGCCGCAGCAAATTCGTGCGGGGTTATATTTTTGTTTTAAATCCTGCAAAAACTCCTCAGCGGGTATATCCTTTACAGCCTCAAATTCCAGCATACTAACCTCGTCTATGCCGAGACTTTTTATGCGCATTGCCTTATCCTCTGGCAGCATCAAAAGCCGAGGTGCATCTGCGGATTTCGGAGGGGTGCGAAAGGTAACTGCCACGCCGTTAAACTCTGACACGCCTCGAAGCACGGCGCGGTGGCCTAAGTGCAGACCATCAAATGTGCCGAGTGCTATGGCAGTTTTCATTTCTATTCCTCCTTTAGAAAATTAAACAAGCTATTTTAAGATTTCTATTATCAATATCAATTTCGCCCAGTCCTAAAAATCTTTCGCTGCTATAGACGCGGTAGAGCTGACCGTTAGAATAGTCCTTGATTTTTAGACGCTCAAGGTCTAATTGACCGCCGTTCGAAAATCGGACTGCCTGCTTTTCGGTAATGTTCACCTGCGGCAAATGCGATACCGCCTTATCGCAGGGCAGTATGTAATCAGAAATGTTTTCAGCCGTGAGATTATCAAGCTTAACACACTCATCTAAACTAAAGCCTGCGGTTTCGGTGCGGATAAGGGCAGAAAGCGTGGCTGAGCATCCGAGGCTCTCGCCAATATCCCGAACAAGCGAGCGGATATATGTGCCCTTTGAAACGCGGGTTTCTATTTCAAACTCACCGTTTTCATTAAGCGGTGCGATTTGGGTTAATGAGAACACCTCTATGTCGCGAGGTTCAATTCGCGCGCTCTCCCCTTTTCTTGCCAGCTCATACATTCGCACGCCGTCTTTTTTTATGGCGCTATACATAGGCGGCACCTGACTTTGCTTTCCCTTGAAATTCTCAAGGACTTCAAGTATCTGCTCGTTACTGCAATTAACCGCTTTGGTTTGTAGTACCTCGCCCGTTATATCAAGGGTATCGGTAACAACGCCCAGCTTCACACGCGCGCGATAGCTTTTATCGGCTGAAAGCAGATGCGAGCAAAGCGTGGTGCCGCGACCTATGAGCACAGGCAGCACGCCTGTTGCCATGGGGTCAAGTGTGCCTGTGTGCCCCACGCGTTTTTCGCCGGTGAGCCGCTTTATTCGTGCAACAACGCCAAACGAGGTTATACCCTCAGGCTTATTAACGAGCAGCAGACCAAGCATCTTTTTCCTCCATATGAGCCTTTACCGCCTCAAGCACTTTAGCCTTAACTTCACTGAGAGTGCCTTTGAGTGAGGCGCCTGCGGCGCCCTTGTGACCGCCGCCGCCCAAGGTCTTGCAAATAACCGAAGCATCAAGCGGCTTATAGGTTCTCACTGAAACCTTAAAGCAATCCTTATCGGTTTGTTTTATTGTAACTCCCGCAAGAACACCCTCAACGCTTCTGGATATAACGCTTATGCCCTCTAAATCAGAGCCACAGCAGCCCGTTGCTTCCTGAATTTCAGCAGTTACCGAAAGCAAGAAGCACTTATCATCAAAATGGTATTCGGCAGTATCCAAAACCATTCTTTCAAGCTGCAAAAGCTGCTTTGATTTTGTATCAAACATAAGCTTATTTATAACATCTGCCTTAATATCGTTATCATAAAGCATCGAAGCTATCAAGTGCGTTTTTGAGGTTACATTTGAATACTTAAAGCAACCCGTATCTGTTGCGATACCCGTATACAAAGCCTTTGCGGTTATATCATCTATCTCAACCTTTAAATTAAGCAAAAGCTCAAATATTATTTCGCAGGTTGCCGAGGCATCGGCATCAAGATATAAGGCGCGGGCGAAATGCACATTTGAAATATGATGGTCTATATTAAGGTCAACACATTCGCCAAACTGCTCCTGCAAGGAGCCGAGCAAACGCTTATCCGCAACATCAACAGCAACAACTGTGGCGCCCTCGCGGTTTACGTGGTCGGTTTCCTTAGCAAAGTAACCGAATTTACTTGGAATAAGGTCGGGGCAGATAACCTCAACCCTTTTGCCTAATTTTTTAAGACCGAAATAAAGCGCATAGGCAGAGCCTAAGGTATCACCATCGGGAGAAGCGTGTGTCAAAATTATATAATTATCGTGTTTTTTTAAGAACTTTACAGTTTTTTTAAGAGTTATCATTTCACAAGTGTTTGTGATTTTTCCCACTCTGTCACTTCCTTTCGTGACGATTTATTTATCAAAGGAATCTATTATTTTAGAGATATGTGCGCTGTTTTCGATAGAGTTATCAGCCACAAAACGAAGCTCGGGTACCTTGCGAAGCTTCATTCGAGCGCCAAGCTCGCGCCGCAGAAAGCCTGCGGCGCTTTTATTAAGCGCCTTAACGGATTCCGCCGTAGCCTCCGCGCCCTCAATTGCGCTGATATAAACAGTGGCATAGGACATATCTCCCGAAACATCAAGCTTTACAACACTTAGCAGCCGACTGACTCTTGGGTCCTTTACCTCGCGAAGTAGTTCAGACAAGCAAAGCCTTATATCTGATGTTACGCGGTTAATTTTATATCCTGCCATTAATCTCTATACTCCTCCATAATGAAGGCTTCAAACACGTCGCCTTCCTTAATATCGCCGAACTTATCAAGGCCGATACCGCATTCATAGCCCTGAGCTACTTCCTTAACATCGTCCTTAAAGCGGCGGAGTGACTTTATCTCATCCTCGCAGATAACAATACCGTCACGAACAACGCGGATTTTGCAAGAGCGTGTAACCTTACCGTTTGTGATATAGCAGCCTGCAATAGTGCCAACGCTTGAAATCTTATAGGTATCACGAACCTCTGCAGTGCCGAGAATATTCTCACGGAACTTGGGAGCGAGCATACCCTTCATAGCCGCCTCAATTTCCTCAATGCAGTCATAGATTACGCGATATGTGCGAATATCAACACCATCGCGCTCGGCAGTGGATTTCGCAACTGCATCAGGACGGACATTAAAGCCTACTATAATAGCGCCCGAAGCCTGCGCAAGCATTACATCGGATTCATTGATTGCGCCAACGCCGCCGTGGATAACGCTCACCCTTACTTCCTCGTTAGAAAGCTTAGTAAGGCTATCCTTAACTGCCTCAACGCTACCCTGAACATCAGCCTTAACGATAACATTAAGCTCTTTAAGGTCGCCCTCGCTTAACTGGCTGAAGAGGTTATCAAGAGTAACCTTTTCCTTGGCATTGAATATTTCATTCTTAATCTTTTCTTTTCTCTGCTCAACAAGCTCGCGAGCAAGACGCTCATCCGATACGGCATCAAAGCCATCGCCCGCATCGGGGGTTTCGGCAAGACCTGTAATCTCAACAGGAACAGAGGGACCTGCGGTTTTAACAACCTTGCCGTGTTCATCTGTCATAAGTCTTACACGGCCCACAGCTGTGCCCGCAACGATTATATCGCCCGCATTAAGAGTACCGTTCTGAACGAGCAGTGTTGCAACAGGGCCGCGGCCCTTATCAAGGCGAGCCTCAATAACAACACCCTTAGCACGACGATCGGGGTTAGCCTTAAGCTCAAGCATCTCTGCTACGAGCAGAACATTTTCAAGAAGCTTATCTATGCCGTTGTGTGTTTTTGCAGAAACGGGAACACAAATAATATCGCCGCCCCATTCCTCGGGAACGAGAGAGTGCTCTGTGAGCTGCTGCAAAATGCGGTCGGGATTAGCTTCGGGTTTATCCATTTTATTAATCGCAACGATTATCTGAACATTTGCTGCCTTTGCGTGGTTTATAGCCTCAATAGTCTGGGGCATTATACCGTCGTCAGCGGCAACAACAAGGATAGCAATATCGGTTGCCATAGCGCCGCGCTGACGCATAGCTGTGAACGCCGCGTGACCAGGAGTATCAAGGAAGGTTATATCCTGTCCCTGACACTTAACGCGGTACGCGCCGATATGCTGGGTAATGCCGCCTGCCTCGGTATCTGTAACGGCGGTGTTGCGAATAGCATCAAGAAGTGAGGTTTTACCGTGGTCAACATGGCCCATAACAACAACAACGGGGCTACGGGGCTTCAAGTCCTCAGCTGAGTCCTCAGTTACATCCATAATCTTTTCTTCTATGGTAACAACTACTGCGCGCTCGATTTTTGCGCCCATCTCGGTTACAACGATTTCAGCGGTATCATAGTCGATTACCTGATTAACGGTTGCCATCATACCGAGCTTCAGCAGTTCCTTAATAACCTCTGCGGCGGTTTTCTTCATAGCAGCCGCAAGCTCGCCAACGGTTATTTCATCGCCAACAGTTACGGTGATAGGAGTTTTCTTTATGCGCTCAAGCTGCATACGACGAAGCTTATCAGCCTCGGTTTCACGCTTAGCGCCCTGCGGACGGCGGTAATCCTGAGACTTCTGCTTAATCTTTTGCTTGCGCGAGAAGTTATCGCGCATGGTATTAGCGGGCGCGATATTTTCATACTTCTCATTATACTTATCAATATTTACATTCGAAGTTCTTGTATCTACATGGCGAAGCTGAGCAGGTCCGCGGTTAGGTGCAACACCTGGCTTCTTTTCCTTTTTAGGAGGTGCAACGAGCGGGCCGTCATAGGGCTTTTCCTCACGCTTGGGAGTTTCCTTCTTAGGCTCAGCCTTAGGAGTTTCCTTTTTAGGCTCAGCCTTGGGAGTTTCCTTCTTAGGCTCGGCCTTGGGAGCATCTGCTTTAGGAGCTTCCGCCTTCTTGGTTTCCTTTTTAGGCTCAGGCTTCTTTTCCTGTGCCTTTTTGGTTTCGGCAGGCTTTTCTTGGCTTTTTGGGGGCTCAGCCTTACCCTCTGCAGCGGCGGCGGCAGCCTTCAACTGCTCAAGAATTGCCATCTGCTCGGCAAGCTTTTTATCCTTTTCATCCTGACGCTTTTTAGCAGCAGCGGCGCGGCTTTCTGCGCCTGTTGCAAAATATTCATCAAAGCTCTTTACAGCGTGCTGTTTGGTAATAGCATCAAAAACAAGCGCTATTTCTTGTTCACCAAGTGCGGCGCCCGACTTCTTTTCTTCGCCTGTGAGTGTTGCCACAAGGGCAATAATCTCCTTGGAAGTTTTGCCGAAATCCTTAGCTAAATCGCTGATTTTATATTTATTTATCATTTAGTTTCCTCCCGTCTTCAAGTGCTTTTATTAAGCCGCTCGCAAATGAATCGTCGTTCACCGATAAAATACCGCATTTTCGCCCCACCGCGTGGGTAATGGTATCCATATCAAAATTTTCAAGCTTTAAATATTTCACCTTGTAGCTTTCGCTTTGAAATATTATTTCCTTTTGGCTTTTTTGCGATACATCGCCCGCTATAAGCACTAATTTTGCTTTCTTCTGCTTTATTGCAGAAACGGTAGCATCCATACCGTAAGAGAGTTTTCCCGCTTTAGCCGAAAACCCTAAAAGAGTAAGGACCTTATCATTCAAGCTCCTCACACTCCTTAATAAGGCGCGAATAAATTTCTTTTTCAACAGCCATCGAAAAGGTATGGGACAGCGCATTCGCTTTCTGAGCCTTTTCTATGCAGACGCCGCATTTGCAAACATAAGCGCCGCGGCCTGCGGCTTTATTAGTGGCGTCAATAAAAATTTCGCCCTGCTTGGTTTTAACTATACGCACAAGTTCTGCCTTTGGTTTCATTTCGCGACAGCCTATGCACATTCTAAGCGGTATCTTTTTTGCTGACAAATCAAAAACTCTCCTTTTAGGATTTATTATTCACCGAAAAATCCGCTTTCGGGGTGAATGTCTATCTTCCAGCCTGTAAGCTTGGCGGCAAGGCGAACATTCTGACCCTTATTGCCGATAGCAAGGGATAACTGGGCTTCGGGAACGCGCGCCACGCAAACCTTAGGCTCGGTGGACTGAACCTCAACCGATACAACCTTTGCGGGAGAAAGCGCTTCACTTACAAATTCAACGGGGTCCTCGCTGTATTTAACGATATCTATCTTCTCGCCTGCGAGCTCCTCTACTATCTTATTTACGCGCGCACCTCTGGGTCCTATGCAGGCGCCTATCGCATCTATCTCGCTATCAGCCGAGAAAACCGCCATCTTGGTTCTTGAGCCTGCCTGACGCGAGATGGATTTTATCTCAATTGTGCCGTCAAATATCTCGGGAACCTCGGTCTCGAAAAGGCGCTTAACAAGGCCTGGGTGTGTGCGGGAAAGCATTATGCGAGGTCCGCGCTCGGTTTCCTTAACATCAACAACATAAACCTTGATGTGGTCACCCTCTTGAAGCTGTTCATCGGGAACCTGCTCGAGCTTAGGAAGGGTCGCCTCACTGTTACCTATTGTGAGAATAGCGTTACCTGTCTTGGGGTCAATTCTCTCAACAACCGCGGTAACAAGCTCGCGGGTCTTGCTCTGGAACTCTGCCAGCACCTGACCCTTTTCAGCCTCTCTTACTCCCTGACGGAAGTTATTCTTGGAGTTCTGAGCTACCACTCTGCCGAACTTCTTAGGGTCAAGCTTAATATCGATAAAGCCGTTTTCAATAGACTTGGGGTCTATCGCTGCGGCATCTTCCTTTGAAATCTGAGTGAAGGAGTTTTCAACCTCATCCACTATTTCCTTGCGAGCCACAACGGTGAAAATTTCGTTTTCAACATCTATCACACAGGATACAATGTCATTACCGCCATAATCCTTCCTTGCGGCAACGGTTATAGCTTCGGAAATTTTATCGGCGATAAACTCGCAGGGAATGCCGCGCTCGGCTTCCATAAGTCTTAAGGCTTCAAAAAATTCCTTGTTGTCCTTTCTTTCTTTCGCTGTCATTTTCTTTGCTCTTGCCATTTTTTATTAATACCTCCAATAAAGGGTTTTTACCTTTTTATTATTTATATGTCCTCAAGATTTGCCTTTGCCACACTGCCCTTTTCAAAGTTAAGCTCGCCTTCATCGGTCTCAAGTGTTACCGAGCCATCATAGGCTTTAAGCACACCCGAAAATTCTTTTTTACCGTCAAGCGCTTTGAAAAGCTTTACCTTTATAGCCTTGCCAAGCATTTTTTCAAAGTGCTCAGGGCGGCTAAGCTCACGCTGAAGGCCTGGTGAGCTTACCTCAAGATAATAAGAAACATCTATGGGGTCTGCCTCATCAATAATGGGGTCAATAGCGTGGGAAACATCGGTGCAATCGTTAATCGAAATGCCCTCATTCTTATCAATAAACACGCGAAGATAGTGGGAAGCGCCCTCTTTAACAAAGCGAACATCCCAAAGCTCAACACCCTGAGCCTCGACCGTTTCCTTGATAAGGCTGAACACCTTTTCGGCAACTGATGCCATTTTCAAAACCTCCAAAACAAAAGTGAGCGGGTTACCCCACTCACCTTTCTTAAAGTCTAATACAAAAGTATTATACCACAAATTATTATAAAATCAAGTGTTTTTTTACTTTATCAGTATCTTCTAAAAATTCAGTCGATTGAACCTGCTAATTATTCTAAATCAAAAAACTGCTCAAGCCCATCACCCCCGGGGACTTCGGGTTTTCTTAAATAGTTAAAGTTCGTATCTCCCTTAAACACATAGTAAGCATAATCGCCCGTCAAAGGAATAAGTATGGTGTGTATATCCTTATCCATAGTTCTTCCAAAAAATTCTATCTTGCTATGAAATATGAACTCCACATATGTCTCTTTTTTTCTTATATCCTTTATTAGCGCATCGGTCACGACCATATCAACCTCGGGAATTTCTTCCTTATTTTTGTACCAAGATTCAACTTGTTGAGCTATTTTAATATTAATGTCAACATTGTTATATTCTTTAATCATTTCTCCGTTTTTATAAAGTTGTACTCTATATGGAGCTATAATGGTGCTCTCTAATTTCTCTTCTACTATTGGCTTTAACCGAATTCCCTCAAAATACTGCTCAAGACCATTCCCGCCATAAGTTAGAGTATGTCCCCAATGTTCTGCATGCATACTTCCATTAAAAATTTTATAACTATCCTCTCCTGTCAAAGGAATAAATATTTCGCGTACATAGTACGGAATTATGTTTCTGTTATAAAATTTTATTTCATCATCAAAGTAAAGTTCAATAGCAGTCTCAGTGTTTTTTAATTTTTTCACATCCTCGGATGTTACCGAACAGCAACAAGCCATCAGCGTTTCAACGCCTTTATACCACGACTCCATATGCTTTGCTATTTTGTGGTTTAACTCAGTGTCGGTGGACTCGGCAGACATCCCGTCTTTATAAAAAACTACCTTATAAGGGGCTATAACTGTGCTTTCCCAAGTTTGCGCCTTGCCTGTAAATTCAATACCCTCAAAATATTTTTCAAGATCGCTGCCTTCAAGGTTATACTGACCGCCCGAATATTTGCCTCCACTTGTTCCCTCAAACACATAATAACCGTATTCGCCTGTAATTGGGATAAGCAGACGGTATTTCCTTTCTAAATTATGCTTTCCGCAAAGCTGTATACCATCGTCGATATCGAAGTAAAGCTCTATAGCCATTTCATTGCACTTTATATCGGTTATCAGCTCATAATCCGCGGCTGAATTTGTATAAGGTATCGTTTCGATATTACTGTACCATTTTTCAACATGCTTTGCGATTTTACGGTTTAGTGCGGTGCTTGTAGATTCGCCATACATTCCGTCCTTATAAAACCGCACTCTATCGGGCGTAGCAACGGTGCTTTCATAATGCTTTTGCTCAGGTTGCGACTGATTAGTTGCATCCTCGGTTATGTATACTAATTCTTCAATAATCGATACATCGGCACTGCTACCTTCTGTCTCAATTTCCTTACAACCCGCAAGTAAGACGCCTAAGGTTAAAGCAAAAACAAGAATTAAAGCAATATATTTTTTCAAAATCGCCACCCCTTTCACTACTTAGGTGCCATTTTTATATGTTTGGTCACATTTTTCAAAATGCGGCCTGCGGAACAGCAGACCGCCTCAGTTTATTTTGCCAGCTTCAAAAAAATTTATTAGTATTTATTCTAACGGAATTATTTCGTTTACACCTGATTTTCCGCCGAACTCATCAGTTCTTATATATGAGCAAACAACACAAACTTTGTCATCGTGTAAATTTATTGATGTTGAACCACGCTCGATATTCTCTTTATCACCTAATGCTTCGTTTATTTTTGCATCAATAAACTCTTTAGTAAAATTCAAGTTCTTTCCTTCGAAAATACCCGTGTTGTTATTTACATAAACAATTGAGCCATCAAAACCAATCTGGATTCTAAACGCATCTCTGGTTTTATAACCACCAATATATCTGGTATAGCAAAACCAATAACCACTGTCGATTTCTTTGCTTTCGTCCATAGTATATTCATCTAAGTTGCATTGTGCAGCAGCATAATCATCAGATATTTTTCGAGCGGTTTCTATGTTAATACTCTGCGATGTCTTTTCTGTAATAGCAGAAGTCATTACTCCATAACGCAACTCGCCAGTATCAACATAATATGAAAATTCATCGCCTAAATCATTTTTGTATATAACTTTTTTATAATCTGCAGCAGAATCTAATTCTGTAAAAGAAATATTGAATGTCTTGTTCCCAATTTTTTCCTGTTTTTTGTATCTGAAATCTGCGGCATTTTGAGTGTATTTTGCTATTTCTGCCTTTACCGCCTTATCTTGTGCCGACAAGGTTTCTGTTTCGGGCGGCTCTTCTGTTTTTGATTCCTCTACAACCACTTGCTCTATAACAGAACTGCTTTCGTCCACAGGTTCGGTTTCTTTGCAACCCGCAAGTAAAACGCCTAAGGTTAAAATAAAGATGAGTATCAAAGCTATATATTTTTTCAAAATCGCCACCCCTTTCACCTATTGATAAGTACCGTTTTTATGCGTTTGATCACATTTTTCAAAATACGGCCAGCGGAACAGCAGACCGCCTTAAGTTATTTTATGTTATTTCAATACTTTTTACACCAGTCGCTATTGTTTCACCTACAGAAGATACGGATTTGTATTTGATATTAAAATAGATAACACCGTTAAAATCATCGTGATTGTATTCTATCCAAGCATCTTCTATTGTGGTGTTTTGATAACTTTCCTCTACGGTTTTAATTTGAGCGTCAAACCAAGTTTTATCAACATTAATTTTACTGTTATCAACCGGATAAACTCTTACAGCAGTCCAAATTATAGCACCATCAAATCCTACTAAAACTTTTACCCTATCATTTGTTTTATAACCGTAAACATATTTACAATATGTAAACATATAGCCATTACTGCGTTCTTCCTTATTGTCCAAAACATATTCATCTATATTACAATTTTGGGATGCGTATTTATACGCAATCGTTTCAGCAGCAGATATATCTATACTTTGTGATGTTTTTTCTGTTTCAAGCGAACTTATTTTGGCCATAACAAGCTCACCTGTTTTTAAATCATATACAAATTCATCATCTTTGCTATTAACATATGTTACCCGATTTGAAACACTTTCAGATGTTGTGCTACCCATTTTGGAAAATGTCAAATCATAGGTTTTTCCTTCAAAAAACTCTTGCTTTTTATGCTTGAAATTTATTGATGTTTCGGCGTATTTTGCAATCTCTGCTTTTACCGCTTTATCCTCTGCCGACAAGGTTTCTGTTTCGGGCGGCTCTTCTGTTTTTTCCTTTTCAGCAGCCAATTTATTTTCAACTTTTTTAGTGTTATTAATTAATATATGCGAATTTGTAAATCCAACAGCAGCACACACGCCTATTGCAACAATCAAAATAATTATAAACAATAACCTTTTTTTCATTTCTTATAGCCTCCTTTTAAAAAAATATTTTTTTAATGTTTAATCACTTGATTTGCATTTCCAGCAATACAAACATCAACCAAGCCATAACCTTTAGCGATATCATATGCTTCTTCATATCTTTTATCATCGTCAGGTTCATCCTCATTTTCAAAACTTAATATAGCATCGTTTATTGCTGCATTTACAGCAGTTTGAACAGTGGCACCTTCACTTAATTTGCGCACAAAAGCCTTTGCCCATCTACCTGTTCCTAAATCAGTACTTATGCTTCCATCTTCGAAATACCAAAACCAAGCATCATATTCATAACCAACTACCGTCTGTACACCTTTACTTTGAAAAACTTTTACCATATTGTTTCCTGCTGGATTTTCTGTTTCGTT
Source organism: Acutalibacteraceae bacterium (assembly GCA_045544435.1). Taxonomy (GTDB): domain Bacteria; phylum Bacillota; class Clostridia; order Oscillospirales; family Acutalibacteraceae; genus UBA737. Next base: position 17,639 of record JAZPZA010000003.1, read on the forward strand.
TCCCACAGAACAAGCGTTTAACAAAAGACAGCGGGTATTAATAAAATAATTGCTTGGCATTGTTAAAAAGTCACGCCATAACAATTTGCCTCTTCCTTCTGATGCAGTATTGGGATTAAAGCAATAATCTATACTTGTAGCCGTGCCATGAGAATAAACAACTGCAAAGGAGGAATTCCGAATAACATTTAAAAGTCCTTCTTTGTTTGCACCAGAACAAATCATAACAGATGGTGTACCTATATTATAAGCATAGTTCACTACTTCTTGTGTTGCCCATGTTGAAAAATCGACACCTTGTTCGTCGGTCATACCGATTAAATAAATCGGCATCCTATTATCATAATACCCATCATAAAATGCGGGGTGAATGCCTGTGCCGTCAACAGCGTACGCGGTAACTCGTAAATTCTCTTCGGGTAGTGTTGACCAGTCTATTGAAATGGAAAAACCGTGTTCACCGTCACCGTAACCTGCGTTTTCTAAATCAGAACGATAATTACTTGCTCGTGTGTTATAAAATCCTACCGTTTCATTATCCGAATTTCGCACATACACATTTACGGCAACCGTATTATTAGGTGCGTCGGGCTTCCATGCCCAACCGCTGATTCCCGAGCTGTTAAGATGGTCTACCACACCTGTCATATTGCGAACAGTAAATGTTTTCGGCGAATTTGAAATTTCAGGATTAATTCCCTGTGAGCCTATGGCATAGGCTCTTACAGTATATGTTCCCGCAGGATAATCATACCAATTCATTGCATGGTGAAATGCATGTTCACCGTCACCGTAACCTGCGGCCTCTAAGTCCGAACGGTAATTGCTTGCAAGCTCAGATAAAAAGGTTTGTTGGTTTGTTGAATTGTTCGTAATGTAAAAATGTACCCAAATCGGCGTGTCAGGCTCGCCTGTCTGATAAGCCCATCCACCAATAGTAGAGGCAGTAACACTATCCAAAGAGCCCTCGGGATTTGGCGGATTTTGCAACAATTCAAATTGCCACTGCTGATTGGTAGCGCCAGTATAGGTAGAAATAAATATATTGCCCGCCGAAGTAGCGCTTGTTCCGCTTGCACTTCCATTAGAAGTACCGCAAGCAGCAAGGCCAAGTGTTGTATTGTTTTTCATAGCAATACGGTATTGATTTTGACCTGTTGATATAATTTTGAGCTGTTGTGAGGTAGGATCGGTTGGATTATATAATTTTATATTTTGACCGTGAGTAAGTGGACTGCTGCCTCGCGTTACATCAACAACGCGATTATTACCATTTGAACTGCACATAGCATAAATCAAATACGAGTCGCTATTGGCAAAATATACCACCCTGAATTTTTGCTCGGTACTTCCGTCGGCTGTCCACTGATATATATTTGTTCCATTGGCATCGACTCCGTAATGCACATTCATATATTTACCGCTACCAACATTTTTAATGCGATAAACCGCGCCGCTTACTATTCCTGAAGTTGCCGAAGCCACTGATATGTTTTCGTCCTGTGAAATAAGCTCAGCCGCAGCTTCGCTATCGGCAGTTTGCACAACTAAATCAGGCGTCGAATCCAAGCCGTTAGCCGAAGCATTAACCGACAGTGTCAGTAGCAGTGCGACACAGAGCAATACCGCGATTATTTTCTTTTTCATTCAGTTTTTCCTCTCTGTATTGATTTTTTACTATCTTTAAAACTACTGAATGGCACATCGGTATCGCTTCCTTTCTTTAAATGTAAATATTTTACATTTTTCTATTATTATAATAGCACAAATATGTTCTTATGTAAATTTACAGTTCTGTAATTTATATAAGAAAAAGCTATCCTTTGAGGCACACTTCGCAAGGAAGGTGCCTCAGTTAAATTCGCTTGCGCGAGCTAAATTGACTTTCGGTCAGCTAAATTCCCTTAGAGCTAAATGTGCCAGCGGCACGCTAAGAGCGAATTTAATTTAGCTTCACAAAGTGAAATTTAGCTATGCGAAGCATAATTTAGCTGTTGCGTTAGCAACTATTTAACTTTATACGCCAAAAATGTCTTTTTGCAATAGAAAACGGAGACTGCTTCTTTACGAAGCGTCTCCGTTTGGCTTGCTTTTTTGTTGGTTATTCGTACTGAAAATCCTCTGCGAGCGTGTCGCCCTTATAGGAATTGATATAAATTCTAACCCTGCTCTCGGTGTTGATGCTCTCGCCGTATTCAGGAGACTGCTCAAGCACTATGCCCGGCAAAGCCTCGCTATCATACTTTTCAACGACCTCGATATTATCATAAAGGAAGCCTTGCTTTAGAAGCTCTAACTTTGCGCTCATTTCATCAAGGCCGACAACATTTGCCACCTTAACCTCAGCAGTTCCCAGACTTATTATAAGCTGAACCTCGGTATCCTTTTCAACCTCCTTGCCTGCCTCAACAGTTTGTGAGCAGACCGTGCCGCGGGCATATTTATCGGAAAATTCCTTACCCTTTATGCCTATCTTAAAGTGCTCATATTCATCGCTATCCATATTCTCCATTATCTCAGAATATAGCTTGCCTGTGAAGTCGGGCACCTTGTGGAGTATTACCTGCTCAATAGCATCCGAATCAACATCACCTATAGTTGGCACATCGGGCATAGAAACATACTCATCAGTGCTCTCAACAGGCGGCTCGGCGCCGAACAAATCATCACGGAAGACCGTGAGACAAAGAACTATTGCTATCACGGCGAAGAGCGCTGCGGTGATGCCCGCAGAAATTGCGGCATACTTCATACCCGAGCTCTTTTTTGCCTTTTCGGGCTTAGGATCGCGCGCTTCCTTCAGCTTCTTTTCCTGCACCGCTTTTGTAACTGCGGCGCGACGGATATTTTCCTGAGTTTCGCCGTATATAAGCTCGTTTCTGAAAACCTCCATACTCTCGGTTCGATTTTCCTGGCGAACCTGAAGACCGTTAGCCATTGCCACCAGAACCTGACGGGGCAGCTCATCGGCAAAGCGCGCGGGAATTGAAAGCGTATCATTACCGAGTCTTTCATCAGCAACGGGTGGCACTGTGCCTATAAGTACACGGAAAAGAGTGGCGCTCAGCGCATACACATCCGAGCTTTCACCCACACTCATATCCTCAAAGCCATACTGCTCGGCTGCGGCATAGCCACTATAAAGCTCGGCAGGGCTTTCGGCTGATACGAAGCGAAGTCTTGGAATGCAAATTGAAGTGAGGCGAAGCTTGCCATCTCTGCCCACAAGTATCGTTTCAGGCGAAATACCGCCGTGGATAATACCGATATCGTGGAGGCCCTTAACTGTATCAATAAGCGGTAAAAAGAGCGCTCTTGCCTGCTCCCAACGAAGCATTCCGCCGTTTTTATCAAGAAAGCTTTGAAGCGATATGCCCGGTACCACCTGTGTTATAGCATAAACTGTGCCGTTTTCTTCAAACACTGTTGTAACGGGAATGATTGAAGGCAGCTCACTTGCTATAAGCTTTTTATTTATCTCAATAAAGTCCATAAGACCTTCATTGTAGATAAATTCACTGCCCGATTTTACCGAAACGGTTTTATCGGGATTTCTTATTGCGCTGCCGCGTGGGAAATATTCCCTAACGCATACTGCCTCGCTTATAGTGGTATCCCAAGCCATATATACGGTGCTTTCGCTGTTTGAGCTTAATATCTTTCCTATCATATAACGGTCGGAAAGCATAAAGCGAACAGGGAGCTTATCAGGCTCATTTTTATCATTAGTATCATAACCGCATATACTGCATATCTGCTCGCCGCCGTTGTCATTCATACAACCAGGGCAAAGTCTATCGGTATTCAACATAACGACCTCCGTAAAAAAATAATTTTTAAAAAGTATATCACACTTTTTATTATTTTACAAGTGCACCCGCCTTGGGGCTCTCATCCTGCGATGGCGCAACAGGGATAAGCTTGCGGAAAACGCAGGTGTGGCGCTGGGTTATAACCCTATCCTCGTGCAGACAGCCGAAGTACCAATGCTTAAAGGTGCAGGAGCGACCTATCTCCTCTAAATATCCGTTCAGCTTGTTAACATTATCGGTATCCCCTCGGCGCAGAAGCATGGCGCTTTTCACAAGGGACGGCGGCTCGTGGGTGATTATATAATCAACGGTGCAGCCCGCCTCATCAAGGGTGCGGGCACCGTCTGCCATTTCGGCAGGTGTTGCCTCCTCTTGGCGCCACCAGTGACCTGAGGGCACGCGCATATCCTTATCACTGCTCTCGCCCCCGCCAAAGGTGAAATAGCGGTTGCCTTCAATCTCGAATATCTGGCCTCGCATAAGGTGCAAGAGGTTACCTTTAATTCTATGCACCTTGCCGCCCTTCCATACTGTGGTGCGGCAACGGTTTATGGTGTTAAGGTTGTCGTGAGTGCCCTCAACAAAGGCGGTTACAAACTTGCGCTTTGCAAGATAATCAATTACCTGCTTTTCAAGCTTTGAGCCATCGAATATGTATCCAAAGTCGCCGCAAACTATAAGCACATCGCCGCGGCGGAGCTTTCGAAACTGCTTATCATAAAGCCGCTCGAGGTCACCGTGCATATCACCTGTAACATATACCATAAATTTCACCACACATTCTGAAAATCTTTGCTTTATTTTTATAAGAAAATAATGTATAATAATTTTACAAATAACATTGTAACACAACTTTGGAGAGATTTCTATGATAAAAAAGATAATTTCCATATTTTTAATAATTTGTCTGGGGTTAATTCCCACTTTAAGCGTGAGCGCTTATGAGCCAACAGGCTTTGACATAACGGCTAACGCGGCGATGCTGGTATCGCTTGATACCGACGAGGTGCTTTATTCAAAGAATGAGAATGAGCGGGTTTACCCTGCCTCTATCACCAAGATAATGACCACCATTCTTATGCTGGAAAGCGAAAAATACAACCCCGATGCCAAAATCGCTATGACCGATGAAGTGCTTGACCTTATAAGCGGCACGGGAAGCTCGGTTTCACTGATGACGGCGGGTGAGGAGATAACCCAGCTTGACCTCGTTTACATGGTGCTTATGGCATCGTTTGGTGACAGCGCATATCTTGCGGCTATCCACTTTGGCGGCAGTGTTGAGGGCTTTGTCGATATGATGAATGCTAAGGCTAAGGAATTAGGGCTTACGGGTACCCACTATCAAAACCCCGTGGGACTGCACGACCAGGACAACTACACCACCGCGCGTGACACATATATACTAACAAAGTATGCCCTCGAGAACAAGACCTTTAAGGAGGCTTGCACCACAACAAGATATACAGTTGAGTCGCTTAACAAAACCCTTTCCACCACAAACTTTATGCAGGATACCACAACCAATTACTATTACACCTATGCTAAGGGTGTGAAAACGGGATATACTGATGAAGCGGGACGCTGCCTTGTGAGCACCGCAAGCTATAACGGATATAACTATATGTGCGTGCTTTTTGGTTGCCCACCTAACGCGGGACAAAGGTATGAGTTTATAGACAGTAAGAATTTATACCGTTGGGCATTCAATAACTTCGAGTTTAAGCAGGTGGCAGACACCGCAAACCCCATTTGTGAAATTGAGGTTGAGCTATCCCTGCAAACCGATTTTATTTCACTTTATGTTGAGGATGGCTTTATATCAGTGCTACCCACCGATGCGGATGACTCCACAATATCCATAGTCCCCCATCCCACCTCCGAGAGCGTTAAGGCGCCCATAAAAAAAGGTGATATTTTGGGAACTGCGGATATTGTTTATGCTGAGCAAGTTATTGGAAAGGTAAACCTTGTATCAAACGAGGATATTGAAAAAAGCATGATGCTCACCGTTTGGGATGCAATTAAACGCTTTTTCACCTCGTCTTATATGAAGGTGGTATATATAATAATTATCGCTTTAATATCCGCATTCGTGATAGCGGTTATTAAGATGAATTCGGGCAGACGCCGCCGAAAGGTGAAATATGTGCCCTACAGTAAGCACGAGCAAGAAAACAAGCACAGGAGATAAGCTATGTATAAATACACCTATGATGACGAAAAAGAGCCTGTGGAGATAGAAACCGCCGAGGATAGATTTTTAAAGAAATTTAAAAAGGCGGTGGCGATTCTTGGCACCGCGGCGGCAATTATACTGGTAATTTGTATGATAATCACATATTTTGTGCAAAGAATATAGAAACAACAAAAAGCTTCGGCATCTGCCGAAGCTTTTTTCTTTTATATCGAAGTTTCGTTTGCAACCTCTAACATATCAAAGGTGAATTCCTTTTTCATATTGAGAGCTTCAAAGATATCATAGTCCACAACCTCGCAGCCCTTATATGCTACAACGCGGTTGCCGATACCCTTGCTCAAAAGGTGAACTGCGGCATTGCCCATTTGGGTAGCTCTAACTCTATCACGAACAGTGGGGCTACCGCCGCGCTGAACATGGCCGAGAATTGTGGCGCGGGTATCAATGCCCGTTTTTGCCTGAATCTGCTTAGCCTTTTCCTCAACTCCGCCAACGCCCTCAGCAACAACCACTATAAAGTGCTTTTTGCCGGTTTTTCTGGTGGAGATTATTTTATCTATTACCTTATCAATATCATCGGGAGCCTCGGGCACCATTATTGCGGTGGCGCCTACTGCGATGCCTGTTTGCAGTGCGATATAGCCTGCATGTCTACCCATTACCTCAACCACGCTGCAGCGGTCGTGCGACTGGGCGGTATCACGGATTTTATCAACCATTTCCATAGCGGTGTTCATCGCGGTATCAAAGCCGATGGTATATTCTGTGGAAGCGATATCGTTATCTATGGTACCCGGTATTCCAACGCAGGGAATGCCACGCTCAGAAAGGTCGCGAGCGCCACGATAGGAGCCATCACCACCGATTACAACTATACCCTCAATGCCGTGCTTTTTGCAGTTTTCAACAGCCTCTTTAACGCCCTGTTCGGTCTTAAAACGAGGGCTTCTTGCGGTGTAAAGCATTGTGCCGCCGCGGTTGATAACATCAGACACGCTACGCGCATCAAGGTCTATAACATCACCCTCGATAAGGCCGTTATATCCACGGCGAATGCCCTTAACATTCATACCAAGAGCAATTGCTGTTCTAACAACTGCACGCACTGCCGCGTTCATACCCGGCGCGTCACCGCCGCTGGTTAAAACACCTATTGTTTTCATATAGAATCATCTCCAAAAGAGCCAAAAATTTACATTAGTGCTTGGTATTATACACCATTTTCCTAAAAACTGCAACAACTTATTTTCAGTTTGTTACAAGTTTTACATTTTTATCACCCAAAAGTGTGCAAAGCTCGCTTAACATTGCATCACTCGGTGCAACCTGAAGTCTTTCAGGCACTGCAAGTCGTTTGCCGTTATCCTCGCATACTATTGTTACGGGGGTGTTTCCGTGATGGCGCGCAAGAATATCGCACACGGCATTAAACTGCTGTGAGCTTTTGCTTGGCACCTTAAGGTAAAGTCCGCTCCTTATATTTGGAGCTGACTGCCTTTCGGCATCCTTAGGTACCATCTCAACGCTTTCGCATATAAGCTCGGTTTGTCTATCCTCGCGCTCGCTTACCTTGCCGTGAATTATAACTATATTGCCATCACTAAGCTCATTTCTATAGCGCGAATATGCGGCAGAGAAAATTATAACATCAATGCTGCCGCCCGTATCCTCAATGGTAGTTGAAGATATTATGCTCTTATTCTTAAGCTGCTTTACCTTAACGGCACCGAGTATTCCCACAACGCTTACGCGCTTGCCATCGCCCACCTTTTTATTCTTTATATGGGAAATGCTTGTAAAGCGCGCGCTTTGCGCAAAATGGCGGTAACCGCTCATTGGGTGCCCCGAAAGATACATACCCGTTGCCTGCTTTTCCATAGCAAGCAGTTCAGCCTTCGGCATCTCATCAATTTCTGTAAGCTTAAATTCGGGGGCAGGCTCACTATCACCAAAAAGCATAAGCTGATTTTCACTTGAAAAGCGCTTTTGCTCATCTATCACAGAAAGCACATTATCGATATTATATATCATTTTTCTGCGGTTATTGTGAAGGCAATCCATAGCGCCGCTCTTGATAAGGCCCTCCAAAGCGCGGCGATTAAAATCTCTACCGAAATTACGAGAGCAGAAATCATACATAGATGTGTAATCGCCGTTTTCCCTTTCCTTTACAAGGCGGTTTATAAGAGAATAGCCCAGATTCTTTACCGCAAGCAGGCCGAAGCGTATTCCAGCCTTGGTGGCGGTAAAGCCCGCATCACTTTCGTTAACGCTCGGCGGCAGAATTTTAATTCCCATTCGTCGGCACTCGGCAGTATAAGCCGATATTTTATCGGCACTTTCGAGCACGCTTGTAAGCAGAGCTGCAAGATACTCAGCCGGATAATGACACTTAAGATATGCCGTGCGATATGCCACCACAGCATATGCGGCGGCGTGCGATTTATTAAAGGCATACGAGCTAAAGGCGCTCATTTCATCAAATATGCGCTGAGCCACCTGCTCACTCACCCCGCGATTAATAGCACCCTCGCACAAAACATTTCCGTTTTCATCCTTTTCACCGTATATAAAGGCATTTCTTTCGCGCGCCATAACATCATGCTTTTTCTTGGACATCGCCCTTCTTACTATATCCGCGCGACCGAGCGAATATCCGCCGAGCGAGCGGAATATCTGCATAACCTGCTCTTGATACACAATACAGCCATAGGTAACCTTTAAAATAGGCTCCAAAAGCGGGGTATCATACTTAATATCCTGCGGGTTGTGGCGGTTGTTTATATAGCGCGGTATTGAATCCATAGGACCTGGGCGATAAAGGGATATAATCGCTATAAGGTCTTCTATCGATTCGGGGCGGAAGCGGCGAAGCACATTTTTCATACCGTCCGATTCAAATTGAAAAACGCCATCAGTAAAGCCCTCACCCATCATTTTGAAGGTAGCGGCATCGTCCATTGGTATATTATCGGCGGAAAATTGAGGCTCAAATTTTCTTACTGCCTCCTCGGTATCGGCAATAACGGTGAGGTTTCTTAGCCCCAAAAAGTCCATTTTAAGAAGACCTAACTCATCGAGCGCGGTCATAGTGTACTGTGTTACCACTGCCTCATCATTAGTGGCAAGCGGCACATAATCGCTTACAGGCTTATCCGATATAACAACGCCTGCCGCATGGGTGGAAGCGTGACGGGGCATTCCCTCCACCTTAATAGCCATATCAAGCAGAGTCTTTATCTGGTTGTCGCCCTCATAAAGGTCACGAAGCTCCTTTGAGCCTTCTATGGCGCGGCTGAGTGTCATGCCGATAGACTGCGGGATAAGCTTAGCCGTTTTATCACATACGGCATAGGGTATATCCATCGCCCTACCGACATCGCGCACCGCGTTGCGGGCAGCCATTGTGCCAAAGGTGACTATCTGAGCCACATGGTCACTGCCGTATTTTTCTATAACATAATCTATTACCCTTTGGCGGTTAACATAGCAAAAATCTATATCGAAATCGGGCATCGAAACGCGTTCGGGATTTAAAAACCGCTCAAAAAGCAGGTCATATTTAATGGGGTCTATGCCAGTAATACCCATACAGTAAGCGGCAATACTGCCAGCGCCCGAGCCTCGCCCCGGGCCCACGGGGATATTATGAGATTTTGCATAATTTACAAAATCCCAAACAATAAGGTAATAATCTACATAGCCCATTTTGTTTATAACCGAAAGCTCGTACTGAAGCCTGTCCACCACAGCCTTATCGGGGTTTTCGCCGTAATTGCAGTAAAGTCCCTCATAGCACTTGTTTCGGAAATACTCGAAATGGTCAACTCCGCCCGTATCAAAAAACGGCAGCTTTATCTTGCCAAACTCAAACTCAACATTACATCTCTCGGCAATTTTTACGGTGTTCTCAAGTGCCTCAGGTGTATCAGGGTGAGCCTGCGCCATTTCCTGTGCGGTCTTAAGATAAAACTCCTCCGTTTTAAATTCAAGCGAATTTTTTTCGTTTATCTTACTGCCCGTTTGCACGCAAAGCAGCACCTTATGCATAAAGGCATCCGCCTTTTCGATATAATGCACATCATTGGTGGCAACAAGCGGTATACCTGTATCCCGAGAAAGCTTTATCATATACGGGTTTATGGACTGTTGCTCGGGCAGATTATGGTTTTGTATTTCTAAAAAGAAGTTGTTTTCGCCGAAAACACTCTTATACCAAAGCGCAGTTTCCTTTGCCTTTTCATAGTTACCGCTAAGTAAAAGTTTAGGTATTTCACCCGCAAGACAGGCAGAAAGGGCAATTATGCCCTTATTATATTTTTGAAGTAGCTCGCGGTCCACGCGCGGCTTTGAATAAAAGCCTTCGGTAAAGCCTGCTGATACAAGCTTTATAAGATTTTGATAGCCCTCATTACTCTCACACAAAAGCAAAAGATGACTATAATCGCTATCGAGCGGTTTTTGCTTATCAAAGCGGGTGCGCGGCGCCACATAAACCTCGCAACCGATAATCGGCTTTATTCCACGCTTTTTTGCCGCTTTATAAAATTCGATAGCGCCGTACATAACACCGTGGTCGGTTATGGCAACGGCTGCTTGTCCCTTTTCGAGTGCGGCATCAAGAAGCTTTTCGATACGGCAGCAGCCGTCCAAAAGACTGTATTCAGTATGAAGATGAAGATGAACAAAATTCATGCCGTATCACGCTCCTTTTTATTTTTTTATGTAATAGTTATATATATCAATCAATTTTTTAAGCCTGTGATTAAGTCCTGAGGCGGTTATTGGCTGAGAGCTTTTTTTGCAAAGCTCCTTTAAGGTCATTTCGGGATTTTGAAGACGAAGCTCGGCGGCATATTGAAGTTCCTCAGGCAGACTGCCGAGAAGTCCCCGCTTTTTTAGATACTGGATAGCAGTGCGCTGCTTTATTGACGCCTCAACTGTTTTGCTGATATTGGCGCTATCGCAGTTTCGCGCGCGGTTCATATTGTTTTTAACGCTTTTGATTATTGTGGTTTCGATAAGCTCAAGGCTTCGCGCCGAAGCGCCCATAACAGTGAGCAGATTTGTTATCATCTCACTGCGTTTTATATATACCACATAGCCCTTGCCGCGCGTGGAAATATTGGCATTTATATAATGCTCGGCAAGAAGCGCTTTAAATTCCTCGGCAAGTCTCAATTCCTTCACGGGAAAATCCACCCTATAAGAAACATTAGGGTCGCTTATATGTCCGCAAGCAAGAAACGCGCCTCTTATAAAGGCTGCCGCGCAACAATCACGGCGGAAGGCTTCCATATTTATTTTGCCCTCATAAACGCCAAAATCAACCGAGGCCAAAACGCGGAGCCTATCCGATTCATTCTGAACACTGGCAGTATGATATTTTTTATCCCCTGTAGCCGCCTTTAGCGCTACTTCAACACCATAGATACTTTCTATCAGTGAGGCATAAAGCCTTGCTGTGTTCTCGTTTTCGGTTTGCATAGATATTTTCTTTATTGAAAAAGACCGACTGAAGAGTAAAAATCCGTAAGCAAGGGAAGTTTTACAGCAATTAGACGGTCTTATAGCTGAAAGCTCGGTTTTAAGTTCTGAACAAAAGGACATTTTATTCTCCTTTATCTATATCTCTATGTACAAGCTCCAACTCGTAGCCCTTGGCTTTAAGCCACTCACCCACAAGAATTGCCATTGTTACCGAGCGGTGGTGACCGCCTGTGCAGCCAAAGGAAACGACGAACTGCTCCCTATCTTTTTTCATATAAAGCGGAAGTGTGAAATCAAGAAAATCAGTTATTTTATTAAAAAAGAGGTGGCTTTCATCACTGTTCATAACATAATCGCGCACAGACTTGTCCCGCCCCGTTTTTTGCTTTAGCTCGGGCACATAAAAAGGGTTTGGCAAACATCTTGCATCAAACACGGTATCGGCGCTGTTATCAGCGCCGTATTTAAAACCGAACGATTTGCAAATAACCTTGATTCCTGCCATTTTTAACTACTCCCTGCCAACAAATATAACCTCTGGCTCTAATATAACTCCATCGTTTTGAAGCACTGTTTGCTTTATTTTTTTAATAAGCGATAAAACATCCTCGCATTTAGCCGCGCCGCGATTTATAACAAAGCCAGCGTGCTTTTCACTCACCTGAGCGCCGCCAATACCTACACCCTTTAAATTATTCTTTTCAATGAGCGCGCCCGCAAAATATCCCTCGGGTCGCTTAAAGGTGCTTCCCGCGCTTGGAAATTCAAGCGGCTGTTTTTCGCGGCGGCGGTTAAAGAAATCGTCCATTTGAGCCTTGATTTCATTGCTATCACCCTTGGAAAGCTTTAATGTAACCTCGGTTATTATAAGTCCGTTTGTCTTAAAAGCGCTTGTGCGATAACCGAATTTTAATTCATCGCCGCAAAGCAGCACTTCATTGCCCGCGCCGTCAACTGCGCGCACCCTTTCTACGACCTGTGCCATTTCGCCGCCATAGGCGCCCGCATTCATAAATACTGCGCCGCCCATACTACCAGGAATTCCATAGGCAAACTCAAGCCCTGAAAGAGACTGTTTAAGGCAAGACAAGCACACACTTCTAAGGCTCGCGCCCGCGCCGCAGATCACATTATCACCCTTTATGCTGATTTCATCCAATGCGTTAAGGCTTATCACCGCGCCCTCGATGCCCTTATCTGATACCAGAAGATTAGAGCCTCTGCCAAGAATGAAACTGGGAACATTACTTTCTAACGCCGCTTTAAGCGCCGCCTTTAACTGCTTTGTATCCGTCACATTTACAAAAATATCGGCGTTGCCGCCTATTTTAAAGGTGGTGTGACGATTCATCGGCTCATTTTCAACATATTCAATTTTTTCACTTTTAAGCGCATTTAAAAATTGAATTTTATCCATAAAACACCCTACTTATGAAGATTACAAAGATATGCGGCACCAATAATGCCCGCATCATTGCCAAGGTCGGCGGTTTTTATAACGGTTTTTATTTCCATATTGCGGGCATAGTTTTCACCCTCAACAAATTCGTTTATGGGATCGGTAAGGTATTCGCCCTCTTTTGAAATACCTCCGCCTATACATATCATATCGGGCTGGAAGGTGTTGAGCACATTGGCGATACCCACAGCCACATAGCGGATATATTCATCCACAACTGTGGTTCCAACGCGATCACCTAAGCGCTTTGCTTTAAACGCGGTAATACCGCTTACCTTATTGATATCACCATCACAAAGCTCCCACATTCTGCTGCTGCGATAGCGCAGCATAGCCTGCTTGGTCTGACGCACAAGCGCTGTGGCAGAAGCATAGGTTTCCCAGCAGCCAAAGCGACCACAGGTGCAAGGCAGACCGTTCATCTGGATAACATTGTGACCAAGCTCTCCGCCCGCACCGTTAGAGCCCGAATAAATCTTACCATCGATTATAATTCCTCCACCAACACCTGTGCCAAGGGTTATGGCAATAAAATTTTTAGTACCCCTGCCCGCGCCTGCAATATATTCGCCATAAGCTGCGGCATTGGCATCGTTTTCGATATAAAACTTCTTGCCAGTTTTCTCCTCAAGCATTTTTCCGAGAGGCAAATCATAAAATTCAAGATTATTTGAATATGGCACATTACCGGTCTCGGGCTCAACCGAGCCCGGTGTTCCCACACCAAAGCCATCAACCTCATCTATGGTTACTCGCGCGTTCTCTATCGCCTCGTAAGCAACCTTTATCATATCGTCAATGATTTCCTCGGCGGGTCTTGGAAGCGCAGTTTTTGTCTTTGCGGTGCCGATTATTCTGTATTTTTCATCCACCACACCTGCAACTATATTTGTGCCGCCAAGGTCGATTCCTAATTTATACATTTGTGCTACCCCCTAAAATGGATTAACAACTTTTTCACCGCCATCTGCCGCTTTGAAATCATCTGCCATACCAAGGCGGCTGAGCAAATCCTCTGCAGCATTATATCCAAGCTTTTTCTGGCGACTGTTCATAGCAGCAACCTCGATTATAACCGCCAGATTTCTGCCAGGCTTTACAGGGATGGTGAGGGACGGAATGTTAAGACCTAAAATTTCTGTAGACTCGTTTTCAAGTCCCATTCTGTCGTAAACCTTATTTGAATCCCACTGCTCCATATTTATAACAAGGTCGATTTTCTCGGTTAGTTTAACCGCACCAACACCGAAAATTCGGCTTGCATTAATAATGCCTATGCCGCGAAGCTCGATGAAATGACGAATATTATCGGGCGCAGCGCCAACAAGCGATTTGCTTGATACTCGGCGAATTTCAACCGCATCATCGGCAATAAGGCGGTGGCCACGCTTAACAAGCTCGATAGCCGTTTCACTTTTACCAACACCGCTCTCGCCAAGCAGCAGTATACCCTCGCCGTAAACCTCCACAAGAACGCCGTGGCGCGTGATGCGCGGCGCTAAGTGCAGATTTAAAAAGGCTATAAGCGCAGAAGCAAAATCAGAGGTTGATTCCTTAGTGTGCAGCAAGGGCACACCGTATTCCTTAGCAGCCTCGATATAAAGCTCATCAACCTCAAGGTCGCGCGCTATTACCACAGCCGAAGGCTTATGCTCAAAATATTCCCTTATCCTCTTCTTAGCCTCTTCACGCTCAAAGCGCTTAAGATAACCAAGCTCGCTGATACCGAGTATCTGTATGCGCTTATCATCAAAAAATTCAAAATAGCCTGCCATCTGAAGACCGGGACGGTTAATTTCAGCGGTGCTTATCATAATCTCCTCAGCGCTTGCAGGCATATAAAGCGTTTCGAGCGAAAATTCTTTAATTATTCGAGCCAGTGAAATAGTATAATCTCTTTTCATTTTTAAAGCTCCTAACAGACATATTTTTTTCATTATACTACATATTTTAGTATTTTTAAACATTTTTTTGTTTTATACTTGCTAATAAGTTAAAATAATTATATAATTAATAAAAAGTTTTGAGTTTTCGGAGGCATTTTATAATGAAGCTTGGTATGGTAGGACTGCCGAATGTTGGCAAGTCAACCCTTTTTAATGCAATAACAAGTGCGGGCGCGCAGTCGGCAAATTATCCTTTTTGCACAATTGAGCCTAATGTGGGTATGGTGAGCGTGCCCGATGAGAGGCTTGAAAGATTAGCAGAAATTTATAACCCCGATAAATTCACACCAGCAGTTATTGAATTTGTGGATATTGCGGGACTTGTTAAGGGCGCCTCAAAGGGTGAGGGACTTGGAAACAAATTCCTTAGTAATATCCGCGAGGTTGATGCGGTGGTGCATGTTGTGCGCTGCTTCGAAAGCACCGATATTATTCATGTTGAAGGCTCGGTGGACCCCGTTCGCGATATCGAAACCATAAATCTTGAGCTTATTCTTTCGGATATGGAAATTGCTCAGCGCCGCCTTGATAAGGCAAGCAAGGCGCTCAAGGGCGATAAATCGATGCAGGTAGAGGTTGATTTTTTAAAACGACTTCTTGCCCATCTCGAAAACGGTCTGCCCGCGAGAAGCATTGAAGTTAACAGCGATACCGAGCAGGAGGTGCTTAACACCACATCTCTGCTTTCGGCAAAGCCTGTTATATATGCTTGCAATATGAGCGAGGATGACTTTAAATGCGGAATAGAAGCTAACCCGAATTTTGCGGCAGTTAAGGCTGTGGCAGAAAAGGAGAATGCCGAAATACTGCCGATTTGTGCCGCAATGGAAGCAGAGCTTGCAAGCCTTTCTGACGAGGAAAAGCTTATGTTCCTTGAGGATTTAGGCCTTGAGCGTTCGGGCCTTGACAGAATGATACAAACCTGCTACAGCCTTTTAGGTCTTATTTCCTATCTCACAGCGGGTAAGCCTGAGGTAAGGGCGTGGACCATAGAAAAGGGCACAAAGGCGCCACAGGCGGCAGGTAAAATTCACAGTGATTTTGAGCGTGGCTTTATACGAGCCGAGGTTATAGCATATGATGACTTTATCGCCTGCGGCGGAAATATGGTTACCGCTAAGGAAAAGGGCCTTGTTCGCAGTGAGGGCAAGGAATATGTTATGAACGATGGTGATATCGTTCTTTTCAGATTTAATGTATAAAGCATAAAAATATCACCCAAAATATTTCGGGTGATATTTTTGAAGCAGTTAAAATCGGATATTAAAATCTTTAGTGTGGGCGCTATCGGCTACCCGCTTATTGAGATTTTGTGGCGTGGCAATACACACTGGTCCATGAGCCTTGCGGGCGGCGCCGCTCTTTGCGGACTTTCACGCATTTCAAAAGCAATGAATGGTAAATGTCTTTTCAAAAAAGCGCTTGCAGGCTGTGGCTTTATAACTGCGGTGGAATATGTTTTCGGTCTTATTTTTAACTGCGCTTTAAAAAAGAATGTTTGGGATTACAGCAAAATGCCCCTTAACATAGGTGGGCAGGTGTGTGCGCTTTATTCCTTCTTTTGGTTTATTATAAGCCTTGGCGCTATCCCTATTGCTGATAGAATTAACAAATAATTTCGGAGGTATTCACTTTGGAATTTTTACACAGAACATGGGCGGAAATCGATATTAGCGCGCTTTTGCAAAACTTTAAAATAATTAAAAGAGCGGCGGGAAATGCCTCCGTTTGTGCAGTGGTTAAGGCTAATGCCTATGGACACAGCGCCGCGGATATTTCTTTAGCTCTGCAAAAAAGTGGTGCAGACTGCTTTGCAGTTTCAAACATCGAGGAAGCTATAGAGCTTCGTGAGTGCGGCATCATAAAGCCAATACTGATTTTAGGGTATACACCGGTCGAGTGCGTATTAGAGCTTCAAAAATACAATATTATCCAGTGCGTATACTCTTTAGAATATGCCACTGCTCTTTCACAAAGCGCTGCAGCGAACGGCGTGGATATAAAAATACATATTAAGCTTGATACAGGTATGGGTAGAATTGGATTTGACTGCCGAACTTATGCACTTTGCGAAATCGGTGATGCGATTAAAGCTGCTACTATGCCGAATTTAAAGTTCGATGGAATTTTCACCCATTTTGCGGTATCTGACCGAACTGCAAAAAGCGAGGACGGCTTTACCGACAGACAATACAACCTTTTCTCAAAGGCAATAGAGCAATTTAAAAACGCGGGTCTTTCGCCTAATACTTGCCACTGCTGCAATTCTGCCGCCACCTTGAACGACAGCGATAAGCACTTTAATATGTGCCGCGCGGGAATTATACTTTACGGCCTTACCCCCGATTATGAACTGCCGATTAGCGAGGACTTTATTCCCGTAATGACGGTGAAATCGGTGGTATCTCTGGTTAAAACCGTGGATGCGGGCACCACTATAAGCTATGGCAGAACATATAAAACTTCTGCGCCAACAAAAATTGCCACCATCGCCTGCGGTTATGCCGACGGCTATCCAAGGGTTTTATCCAACAAAGGATATGTTATGATTTCGGGTAAAAAGGCGCCTATCGTCGGCAGAGTTTGTATGGACCAGTTTGCCGTTGATGTTACTGATATACCTGAGGTTAAAATGGGTGACGAGGTAATCCTTTTTGGAAAAGAGCTTCCTGTTGAGGAAGTGGCGCGTCTTGCCGATACCATTAATTATGAAATAGTATGCGGCATTTCGCCGAGGGTTAAAAGAATAATAATTTCGGGACAATAATAGGGATATTATTGTCCTTTTTTACTGATATTTTTTAAAAACACAGAGGTGACATTTTGAAAAAATATATACTTACCTTAGATGAGGGCACCACAAGCGCCCGCGCAATACTTTTTGACAAAGAGGGTAATATAGTTTCTCTTTCTCAAAATGAATTTACCCAGATTTACCCCGCCCCAGGCTTTGTTGAGCACGATCCGATAGAAATTTTATCAGCACAGTATTCTGCAGTAACACAGTGCATAATCACAGCAAACATCGATATATCTGAAATTGCGGCTATAGGTATCACAAATCAGCGGGAGACCACCATCGTTTGGGATAAAAACACAGGCGAGCCCGTTTATAATGCAATAGTTTGGCAATGCAGAAGAACCGCCGATATTTGTGAACAGCTTAAAGCTCAGACTTATGAAGAATATATCGTCAACACCACAGGTCTTAAAATAGATGCCTACTTTAGCGCCACAAAGATAAAGTGGATACTCGATAATGTTGAGGGCGCGCGCGACAAAGCGCAAAAGGGAGAGCTTCTTTTCGGCACGGTGGATACCTGGCTTATGTGGAAGCTATCAGGCGGCAAAATTTTCGCCACCGACCAGACAAACGCTTCGCGCACAATGCTTTATGATATACACAATTTATGCTGGGATAAAAAGATACTCGGCATTCTTGGAATACCAGAAAGTATGTTGCCTGCCGTTCAAAAGAGCGGAAGCTATTATGGGGACGCCGAAATAATGGGCGCTAAAATCCCGATTTGCGGTGTGGCGGGTGACCAACAGGCGGCGCTTTTTGGTCAGCACTGCACAAACTCAGGCGATGTTAAAAACACCTACGGCACAGGCTGCTTCCTGCTTATGAACACGGGTGAAAAGGCGGTGCAAAGCAAAAGCGGACTTGTTACCACTATTGCGGCAACTGTTGGCGATAGCCCCACACAGTACGCGCTTGAGGGAAGCGTGTTTATAGGCGGCGCCGTTATTCAGTGGCTAAGGGATGAAATGAAGCTCATTGAAACTGCCGCTGAAAGCGAAGCGTGCGCAAACGCCGTGAGTGATAGTGCGGGGGTTTATATCGTTCCAGCCTTTGCAGGGCTTGGCGCGCCTTACTGGGATATGTACTGTCGAGGTACCATCTGCGGACTAACAAGAGGAGCAGGCAAAAACCACATTGTCCGCGCGGCGCTTGAATCGATAGCCTATCAGACCAATGACCTTATATCTGCAATGGAAAGCGATGCCAGAGTAAAAGTTACTGCCCTTAAGGCAGATGGAGGCGCTGCGAGAAACAGCTTTTTAATGCAGTTTCAAGCTGATATATCAAATTTAAAGGTTATCCGCCCCGAAAATGCCGAGGCAACCGCACTTGGCGCCGCTTTACTGGCGGGGATTAGTTGTGGGCTTTTTGAGTGTATAAGCGACACCGAAAAGATTAATTGCAATGCTTTAGCATATACCCCCACTCTCGATGATAAAAGCCGAAGTCTACAGCTTTTGGGCTGGAAAAGCGCAATAAAAAGCACAATATCATTTTCTAAGGAGTGAGCGTTATGAGGTTTAATAAACGCGAAATCGAAGTCAGGTCAAGCGACGGTAAAAACACACTTCGCGGAACAGCTTACATACCCGAGGGCGAGGTGCGTGGACTTTTCCATTTGGTGCACGGTATGACCGAATATATTGGCAGATATGATGAGTTTATGTCGCAAATAGCCTCGTCAGGCTTTGTGTGCTTTGGCTTTGATAACCTTGGCCACGGAAAAACGGCAAAGGAAAGCGACCTTGGCTTTATCGCCGAAAGGCAAGGTTATAAATATCTTGTTGAGGATGTTAAAATCTTTGCCGACCAAATAAGAAAGGAGTATCCAAATGCGCCTTATATTCTTATGGGGCACAGTATGGGCTCGTTTATTGTGCGCCTGCACGCCGCAAAATACGGCGAGCTTATCGATAAGCTGATAATCTGCGGTACTGCGGGTAAAAATCCCGCCGCCGCGGCAGGACTGCTCCTTTGCAATATCATAAAGTCTGTACGCGGTGCACGCGCCGTTTCCCCGTTTATCGAAAGCATCGCTTTTGGCGCATATAACAAGCGCTTCGAGGGGCTGTCGCAATATGACTGGCTCACAAAGGATAGAAGCATCATAGAAAAATATGAGCAGGATAAATATTGTACCTTCCACTTTACGGTATCGGCTATGCACGACCTTATAACTCTTATCAGTCTTTGCAACGATAAGCGGTGGTTTAATAATATGCGAGCCGATATGCCCATACTTTTAGTTGCGGGCGATATGGACCCCGTTGGCAATTACGGCAAGGGTGTTTACGAGGTTTATCAAAACCTTATTAAAAGCGGACATCAAGATGTTAGCATTAAGCTTTATAAAAATTGCCGCCACGAGATACATAACGATAGCTGCAAGCAGCAGATGTTAGACGATATATTAAAATTCACAATTCACAATGCACAATTCACAATGCACAATTGACTAATAATAAAGCACCTGCTATATTTTAGCAGGTGCTTAAATTATACTTTTTCTTGTGTTAATGCTTCAAACGAGGTTTTAAAGGCTTCGTCTGATATATCGCATTCGAGCAGATAAACGGGTGTGTTCTCTATAAGTGTGCCAAGCAGTGAAAGCGTTTTTGAAAGCGCCTTTTCATTATGCGGAAGATAGACCTGAGTCATCAGATGATTTATAGCTTCACTGTTTTCTAATCGGCTTATTTTGTTTACCTTTCCCCTTTTTATAATACAAACTGCCGCAAGCGGCGCGCTTATGTTATTCTGCAAATTCTCCTTGCCCGCCCAAGGGGTTCCGTATACGATAGAAGTATTATCCACCTTGATTATAGGCTTATCGCCGTTAATTATCCGCACACTATCGCCTAAGTTTTTTTGCCAAAGATTAATGTGAGTGGTCTTGCCTGTTCCGCTCGGCGCGGTAAACACAAAGGCGCGACCGCCATATTCTATGCTCGCGCCGTGGAAAACGAAGCGTTCAAATGCGGGAAGCTGTTCTGCGATACTGCGGTATATACAAAGGGTTTCACAATATTCACGCGAGACCTCTGGCACTGCATTGCATTCGGCAGATATTGCTTCCTCGCTTGCGGCGGCGCAAATATCCGCTCGGATACCGTTATCAATTAAATAGCTTTTGCAAAAGTGGCGGACAAAATCACCGCGGCATTCGATATTAACCTTTAAATCGGCAAGCTGAATATCAAATTTAAAAGACAAGCTATATCACCTACCCTGCAAAACGAACATCACAGCCTAAGTGCTGCTGACACTCGCCGAGTCCCTTTGCCACTATTTTCTTTGTGCGCTCAAAGGATGCGCGCGCTTTATTTGCGGTGGTAGAGTCAAGGCCGTAGCTATCAGCCATATCGGCATTTTCAAGCGGATACATTGTGTAATCATAATCGCGCACACTGCCATATCGGTTTACCCAAGTGGGGATTATATCAACACCCGATAGCGCAACACTGCCGTCAGATAGCTTTTCAAAGGTATAGCTAAATAAAACACCATCCTCGGTGTGGCCTGTGGGGCAGTCGCTTCCCATTTCTTCTATTCGCTGATTAGATATAGAATTGCCCATCGAATAAAGGCATACTGTGGTGTGTTCGCCACCCTCGGCATAAAGCAGCTCAATCGGCTGGATAACATGCGGATGCCCGCCCACTATAACATCAACACCCATATTGCAAAGCCTTTGCGCTATGGTTTTCTGCCAAGTGTTGGGGGCGGTTTCATATTCGTTGCCCCAGTGCATATAGAAAACCACCGCATCGGCGCCCGCGCTTTCCATAGCGGATATTACCGACTGTGCTTCGGAATAAAAATCGTTTATATAGCCATAGCTAAAGGAGTTTATAAATTTTCCGTTCGCGGCGGGCACACGAATTCCGTTTATATACTTAGTGCCATCAGCATCTCTGCCCGTTTCATAGGTATAGCACACCATACCTATCTTAATTCCGTTTATATCCTTGATAATATATGTGGGGTCGGACTCGGTTTCCTTGGTGCCAAGAAAGTCAATTCCCTTTGACTTTATTTGTGAAACAGTTCTTTTAAGACCGTTTATCCCAGTATCAAAGCAGTGGTTATTGGCAGTAAGCAGCAGGTCAAAACCATCGGCTTTAAGGTAGTCGAGCAGACTATCGGGTGAATTAAAATAAGGATAACCCGAATATTTACCCGCCGCGGTGCCGCCTAAGGTAACCTCTAAATTTCCAACCGCCAAATCGGCGGATTTAATATATTTATTTGCTTCCTTAAAGAAAGCGGAAAAATCATAGTCACTATCGGTTTTAGCGCCCCAAAGCACATTATCGTGCATTAAAATATCGCCTGTGTTTAAAACGGTGGCGGTAACGGCTTCAACCTTTTCCTGCTCGGATACCGTGGATGAGTTTTCTTCACTCACCCAGCTTTCCAAAGAGGTCAAGCTATCATCATCAAACGACCTTATGATTGCCGAAATAATAACACCCACCACTGCTATGCAGGCTATTAAAACCGCAAGACTTGCCGCGATGAATATTCTTCGACGGCGGATAGCGCGCTGCCTTTTTTCTCTTTTATCCATTCTTTTCAAGCTCCTACATAAATAAACATAAAACAAGGGGTAAGAAAACTGCGGGGATAAGGTTCATTACCTTAATCTTACAGCTACCCAGCATATTAAAGGAAATTGCGATTATAAGAAGTGAGCCTATAACCGACATATGATTTATAATTTCGGTGGTAAGTATCGGCTGCAAAAAGGCAGCACCGAGAGTCAAAGCCCCCTCAATTATAAGCACAGGGAACGCCGCAAGCACCACGCCAAGACCTAAGGATGAAGCAAAAACCGCCGCTGATATACAGTCGATAATCGACTTTGAATAAAGTGTGGTGTTATCGCCTGAAATTCCAGAGTCGATAGAGCCTACCACCGTCATCGCGCCGACGCAAAAAAGCAGTGTTGCGCTAACCAGTCCCTCAGCAATTTTATTGCTTCCGCCATTTTTATTTATAGCGGCCTCAACCCTGCCTGCCAAGCGGTTTACAAGCTTGTCCAAATCGGCAAGCTCACCTATTGCCGCGCCTATTCCCATAGACAATATGACTATAAGCGGGTTTAAACCATCTTCAAAAAGTCCGCCCACTCCAATAAAAAGTACACAAAGCGCCATCCCCTTTAAGAGTGTGTCGCGAAGGCGGTCGGGTATACCTTTTTTTAGCAGCATTCCTATACTGCCGCCTACTATAACAAGTATAAAATTCACAAGCGCGCCGCTTGTTAATATTGCTCTCAAAAAATCACCTCATATATCTAAAAATAATAATATACCAATTTTTTTAGAAAATCAATAATATACTTGTAATTAGAACTGTTTTATTGTAAAATATGTATAATAATATACAAGGAGGAGCAGACTATGCCAACTAACAATGTGACGAAAATTAAGACAAAGCGCGAAAATTTATATCTTCGCGTATTAAAGGGACATTTTGCTACAAGCAACAGCCACAGCAACTATTTCATAGATGTTGCGGCGCAAAAATCCCGATTATCCGAAGCAAAAGCAGTGGCAGATGAGCTTTGCTCCTACTACCGCCACAACACAATAGTTGACACCATCCTCTGCCTTGACGGTATGGAGGTTGTGGGCACCTGCCTTGCAGATAAGCTTACAAGCGCGGATTTTGTAAATATGAACGCTCACCAGACTATTTATGTTGTAACACCCGAAACCACTAACTCAAGTCAGTTGCTTTTCCGCGATAATATCGTGCCTATGATAGAGGGTAAGCATGTGCTTATTCTTGCGGTCTCGGTAGCGACAGGCAGAACTGTTCAGGCGGCGATTGATGCGGTTAAGTACTATGGCGGTAATGTTGCGGGCGTTTCCTCAATATTCGCTACTGTTGAAAAGTGTGACGGTATAACCGTGAACTCAGTATTTAACCCCAAGGACCTGCCCGATTACGGCAACTATTCATCCCACGACTGCCCACTTTGCAAGCAGGGTGTGAAATTGGATGCTCTTGTTAATTGTCACGGATATTCAAAACTTTAATTTTCTTTCAGGAGGATTATCTTTAAAATGAGCAGATTAGAAGAAGCAAAAAAACAATATGCGGCACTTGGCATTGATGTTGATGCCGTTATCGAAACACTTAAAAAGCAGCCAGTATCTCTTCATTGCTGGCAGGGTGACGATGTTAAGGGCTTTGACCAGGACGGTCCCTTGACCGGCGGTATTCAGACCACAGGTAACTATCCGGGCCGTGCGCGCACCCCTGAGGAGCTTATGGCTGATATGGATATGGTTATATCCTTGTGCCCTGGTATGAAAAAGATTAATGTTCACGCTTGCTATGCAATTTTTGAGGATGGCGAGTTTGTTGACCGCGATAAATTAGCGCCAAAGCACTTTAAAAAGTGGGTGGACTTTGCAAAGAAGCACGGTATGGGTCTTGACTTTAACCCCACCTTCTTCTCTCACCCGATGGCTAATAGCGGCCTTACCCTTTCAAGCCCCGACAAGTCTATCCGCGATTTCTGGATTGAGCACGGCAAGGCATGCATTCGAATTTCACAGTACTTCGCTGAGGAAACAGGTGTGCCCTGTGTTATGAATATCTGGACAGGCGACGGTCTTAAGGATATCCCCGCTGACAGAATGGGCCCCCGCGTTCGTTATAAGGAATCTATAGAGGCTATTCTTTCTGAGCCGTTTGATAAGGCAAAGGTTAAGCCCTGCGTTGAATCAAAGGTATTCGGTATCGGTGTTGAAGCTTATACCGTAGGCTCGGCAGAGTTTTCGCTCTCATTTGCCGCTATGCACGACGGTTGCTTACCGCTTATGGATAACGGTCACTATCACCCGACTGAAGTTGTTTCTGATAAAATCCCCGCACTCCTTGCTTTCTTCCCCGAAATTGCTTTACATATCACCCGTCCTATCCGTTGGGACTCTGACCATGTGGTATTGTTCGATGATGAAACACGCGAGATGGCAAAGGAAATCGTTAGAAACGACGCATTCGACCGCGTTTATATGGCGCTTGACTACTTTGATGCAAGTATTAACCGTATTTCCGCTTGGACTGTTGGTCTTCGCAGCTGGCAGAAGGCTTTGCTTCAGGCAATGCTCACACCAAACGCCGCTCTTAAGAAGCTTCAGGACGAGGGCAACTATACAAAGCTTATGGTTGAAAGCGAAGAGGCTAAGACACTTCCATTCGGCGATATCTGGAACTACTACTGCGAGTGCTGCGGCGCTCCCAAAGACGGCGAATGGTTCGCGCTTGTTGAAAAATACGAACAAGAGGTTCTTGCAAAGAGAGTTTAATTTAAAAACAGTGAAAGGCTTGGGGTTTAACCCCAAGCCTTTTTTGTTATGCCTTTTTAAGTTTTTTATTTTGGAAATATTCGTATGCTTTCTTAACGATAAATACTGCGAGCAAGCCGTCAATTACGCCGA
This sequence comes from Acutalibacteraceae bacterium, assembly GCA_045544435.1. Taxonomy (GTDB): domain Bacteria; phylum Bacillota; class Clostridia; order Oscillospirales; family Acutalibacteraceae; genus UBA737. Next base: position 42,809 of record JAZPZA010000003.1, read on the forward strand.
GCGCCGCGCCTGCTAACACATCGGTTGGGTAATGCACATAAAGGTACATTCTCGAAAGACATGTAAGCACCGCTAAAACGATAGCTGCAATTCCCCACTTTTTGTTATTTGCGAAAATAGCAATAGAGCACTCAACCGCGCAACGCGAATGACCTGAGGGAAAAGAAAAGCTTGAAAGCTTATCAATAATCAGCGTTACATCAGGGTTTACGGTGTAAGGGCGGGGACGCTCAAATAGCTTTTTGAGAATTTGATTGCCTAAAATCTCGCCTATCAGCAACACCACGCCTAAACAGATGCCTGTTTTACGCGTCTTTTTAAAGCAAAGCAAAACAAGTGCTAATATTATCCAGAAAATGCCTTTATTAGAAAGTGTGGTTACTGCAACAAAGAAATAATCTAAAAATTTACAGGAAAAGGTTTCTCTTATAAAATCGAGAATGCCAATTTCAAAAAGATTAAGTGCATCCATCAAAACAAACCTCATTTAAGTTAATAAATCCAGTTTGAAAGAAAATTGTTCACAGTGCCGTTTTGCAGTGGGCGGTGCTGTATGAATATAACGCCCCGAACAAAAAGCGGTGCTGTGGGCAATTTTACTCAAACTTTATTTGAAGAAAAGCGGGAGCTTTTCTAAGAATATAATGTCATCACGCTCGGCGGCATCGCCCTCAGCTAAGAAAGCGCATGCGGCGGCCTCAATAGCGCCTGCCTGTTTTACAAGCTCTCTTACTGCCGCGAGTGACTCGCCTGTGCTTATAACATCATCTATTATCAGCACGCGCTTGCCCTTAATCATATTAACCTCGGTTTCGCCAAGATAAAGCTCCTGCTTCTTTTGGGTTGTGATAGAGGTAAGCTCAACCTTTAAGGGGTTTCGCATATAAACCTTAACACCCTTGCGGGCAATTATATAAGGCTTTCCGCACTGACGCGCCATTTCATAAGCCATAGGGATTGACTTTGCCTCAGGAGTGAGAATCACATCAAACTCGGGCACGCGCTTTAAAAGCTCTGCACAGCCCGCAACAGTCAGCTCAACATCACCAAAAATGATAAACGCCGCTATATCAAGGCTATCGCTTACGGGGAACATTTCGAGCTTTCTTTCAAGCCCTGCGATTTTCATAGTATAATACTGGGACATAATTACACCTCACAAACTTAACCTGGGGGCCACTGTAAGTAACGACGAGCTAAAAGATGAAAGTGCAAGTGCCCTACGGTCTGACCGCCATCCTCGCCGCAGTTGGTTACCACGCGAAAGCCCTTTTCAAGCTTGTTTTCTTCTGCTATTTTAGCTATTGCCTCAAAAATTGCGGAAACATAGCCGCTATTTTCGGTATTTATATCCGCCGCGGATACAATATGCTCTTTTGGCACCACTACCGCGTGGAAGGGCGCTTGTGGGTCGATATCAGCAAAGGCATATACCTTGTCGTCCTCATAAATCTTGGTAGAGGGGATTTCGCCCGCGATTATTTTGCAAAACAAACAGTCGTTCATTATTTAATCATTCCTTCAACAATGGAATTTACAGCTTCAAGCGCTTCGTTTACCTTTGAAGTGTCCTTGCCGCCCGCCATAGCGCTATCAGGTTTGCCGCCGCCGTTACCGCCTGCAATCTGAGCTACGGCGCGAACAATATTTCCAGCGTGCGCGCCCAAAGCCACAGCCTGCTTACCACAGCCTGCGCAGAATGTGAGCTTTTCGCCGTTTACTGTGGCAAAAACTGCTACTGCTAAATCGTTTTCGGCTTTCACAGTGTCTATCATCTTGCGAAGCTCATCGGGTGCTACACCTTGAAGTGAAGCTACCGCAACCTTAACACCCTTAACTTCAACGGCGCTTGATAAAATATCGTCAAGTTTGCCTGAAGCCAACTTACTTTCAAGCGCTTCTATCTTCTTAGCATCCTCTTTCATCTGCTTCATAACAGATGCCGCCTTGCTTGCGGTATCCTCGATATTGCCTATTTTAAGGGTAGCTGCTGTATCTGTGAGCAGCTGCTTATAGTGGTTAATAAGCTTTACCACATTAAAGCCTGTGTATGCTTCGATTCTTCTTGTGCCTGCCGCAATACCGCTTTCGGAAACAATGCGGAACAGACCGATTTTGCCTGTATTGTCAACATGTGTGCCGCCGCAAAGCTCGGTTGAAAAATCGCCCGCCTTTACAACGCGAACAACCTCGCCGTACTTTTCGCCGAACAGTGCCATAGCGCCCAAAGCTTTTGCCTCATCAATAGGCATTTCGCGGTTATCAACTGCTATACCGTCAAGAATTGCAGTATTAACAAGGGCTTCTACCTTTTCAATTTCCTCTGCGGTGAGCGCCGAGAAATGCGTAAAGTCAAAGCGGACTGCGCTTTCATTTACAAGCTGACCTGCCTGCTCAACATGGGTGCCCAAAACCTTGCGGAGTGCCGCTTGCAAAAGGTGCGCCGCGGTGTGATTGCGGCGAATAGCCTCGCGACGGGCAACATCAATGCTTGCCTTAACTGTATCGCCTACAGAAATTGTATCAGATGCGACACCGATATGTGTGAATATGCCGTCAACCGTCTTTTTGGTATCGCTGACAGTAAAGCCGCCGATAACTCCGCTATCGCCAACCTGACCGCCGCTTTCGGCATAGAAAACAGTTTTGTCAAGAACGATTATTGCTTTTTCATTCGCATTAACGCTTGAAACATGCTCGCCCTCAACAACAATATCAAGAACATTTGCCTCACACTCATTTTGGGTGTAACCCAAAAATTCGGTAGCGGGGATATTATCAAAATTAATGCCGTTACTGCTCCAGCTTTCGCCATCAGAAGCCTTTCGGGCAGCGCGCGCCTTTTCGCGTTGCTGCTGCATAAGGGAGTTAAAGCCCTCCTCATCAACGGTCATTCCCTTTTCTGCCAAAATATCGCGGGTCAAATCGAGCGGGAAGCCATAGGTATCATAAAGACGGAAGGCATCCTCACCCGAAAGTGTGCCGCCGTTTACTGTTAGCTCACCCAGTATATTAAGACCTTGGTCGATGGTTTTAGAGAAGCTTGCTTCCTCGTTTGAGATAACCTTTTTAATCAGCTCGCTCTTTTCAACCAATTCGGGATAGCCCGACTTATTTTCCTTGATTACCGCTTCAACCATCTCAACAAGGAACGGACGGTTAATGCCGATTAATCTGCCGTGACGGGCAGCGCGACGGATAAGACGGCGAAGCACATAGCCCCTGCCCTCGTTAGATGGGATAATACCGTCGCTTATCATAAAGGTGGAAGCACGCGCGTGGTCGGTGATAGCGCGGATAGAAATATCGGTGTTTTTATCCTTGCCGTATTCCTTGCCCGAAAGCTCGCAAACCTTATTGAGTATATTGCGGATGGTATCAACCTCGAACATATTGTCAACATCCTGCATAATGCAAGCAAGACGCTCAAGACCCATACCTGTATCAATATTCTTGTTTTCAAGCTCGGTATAGGTGCCATCACCCATATTATTGAACTGTGAAAATACATTGTTCCAGATTTCCATATATCTGTCGCACTCGCAACCGGGCTTGCAGTCAGGGCTGCCGCAGCCATACTTTTCACCGCGGTCAAAATAAATCTCACTGCAAGGGCCGCAAGGACCTGTGCCATGCTCCCAGAAATTATCCTCTTTACCCATGCGGATAATTCTCTCTTCTGGCACGCCGATAACATCTCGCCAGATAGCGTAAGCCTCGTCATCCTCCTCATAAACAGAGGGCCACAAAAGCTCTGCTGGGATTTCCAAATCCTTAGTTAAAAATTCCCAAGCCCACGGAATTGCCTCATTCTTGAAATAATCGCCAAAGGAGAAGTTGCCAAGCATTTCAAAATATGTGCCGTGACGGGCGGTTATACCAACACGCTCAAGGTCGGGCGTGCGGATACATTTCTGGCAGGTGGTAACGCGGTTTCTCGGTGGGGTTACCTCGCCTGTGAAATATTTTTTCATCGGCGCCATACCTGAATTTATAAGAAGCAAGGATTTATCGTTATTGGGCACAAGTGAAAAACTGCCAAGGCGCAAATGGCCCTTTGATTCAAAGAACGATAAATACCTTTCTCTAAGCTCGTTTAGTGACATCCATTTCATAATCTTTACATCCTTAAATTAGATTTAAACATACACAAATATTATATACCCGCCTTACCCTTTTGTCAATAAAGCCCAAGCCTTAAAAATGCACATTATGGAAGTTTTTAGTGACTTTTTCGACAATATGTGATATTATGTGCCTTGGGTGATGATTATGTTTTTAGACACTAAGGATACAATTCCCGCAGGTGTGGGCTTTAGCACATTCGGAGCTACTCATTTAATATGGATTGCGGCGTTTATTGCGCTGTGCGCGGTGTGCCTTATAATTTATAAGAGATTAGATGCTAAATGGCGAAATATAATGCGCATAGGCATAGCCTCTCTCGTTTTTGTTTCTGAAATCATTAAGGATATTGTAGCATACGCTGTGGGTGACTTTGGCATAGGGCATCTGCCGTTTCATCTGTGCGGAATAAGCGTTGTGCTTATTACCTTTAGTATCTTTAAGCGTTCAAAAGCGGTGGAAAACTTCCTTTATTATATCGGTATCCCAGGCGCGCTTTTAGCGCTTCTATTCCCCAACTGGACAGTGCTTCCGTGTATGAACTTCTTCCATATTCACAGCTTTACCATACATATGCTTTTAGTTCTTTATCCGTTTTTGCTTGTTGTTGGCGGTGAAATAAAGCCAACACTTAAGGATATGCCTAAATGCATATTATTGCTCATTTGTATGGCAATTCCGATATATTTTATAAATCTCGCATTTGATACAAACTTTATGTTTTTGATGGAGCCCGAAACAGGAAATCCGTTGGGACTTTTCGAAAAATACTTGGGCTCACACCTTTGGGGCTTCCCCGTGCTGCTGCCGATTGTGATGTTTGTAATGTATCTGCCGATTATGATTTCAAACAAAATCAAAGCTAAAAGAAACAAAACCGAGAAAGAAACGGTTACAGTATAAGAAAAAGGCTTGGGAATTTTCCCAAGCCTTTAATTATGCATTGTGCATTATGAATTACTTATTTAAAGCTTCGTTAACTGCAACTGCGCATGCAACAGTCATACCAACCATTGGGTTGTTACCTGCACCAAGAAGTCCCATCATTTCCACGTATCAAGCCCACTTCGTGGTCTTGATTGGGTGGTGCAGTAATGCGGAAACCTTGATTAAATAAGGCTTTATTGTATGTACTACTTTTTTGTCGGTCACATCAATGATGTGATTCCATGCATACATTATACCATAATGTGATTAGTTTGTCAAAACCTATTTTTCAAGCAAAAAACATACAACTTTTATACTACTTTCATACAACTAACTAACATCTTTTTAACATCTTTTATACTACTTTAATACATTTCTCTTATCTTATCAAGGTAAACGGCAAATTCTTCTCTTACTTCTGGCGGTGAAATAATCTGAACTTTTTTACCAAATCCCAAAAGCCAACCGAAAAACTGATTACTTATTTCTACTTTTGCCGTAACAGTAAAATGTCTTTCGTCACTCTTGGAATAATGAATATCTTTTGTACCGAAGCGGTCAATGGCGGTATCCAATAGAGGATTTATAAAACGCATGGTAATTCTTTTTTCTTCTCCGCCATACATTGAAAATACTCTTTGTGTGTATGACTTCAAATCAATGTCTTTGAAAATTTCCTCGCCCTCTCTTGGAATGTTGGTGTATCGTACATCTTTCATTCGGTCAACTCTGTATGTTCGCATTTTGCCTTTTTCATCATCAAGCGCAAGAAGATAATAATTGCCGTCGTTGATAAGAAGTTGAAAGGGACTGACGGTGTATCTTGCACCTTTTCGGCGGTCAACCTGATTGTTAATGTCGTCAATGGAATATTTCAAGTATTTAAAACTTATCTTTTCTGGCGTATGTGTTTCGCCGTCAATTTTGGTACTCATTGCCTCGTTAATTGTTGCAATGTTATTCAATACGCCTTTGTTATTTGTTTTTACTCTGTCGGTCAAAAATGCGTTGTGTCTGATTTTCTCGGCTTGGTGTTCACTCACGAAATCACAAACAACATCAACAAGTCGTTTTGCCTGCCCCTCGGCAATGAATTTTGAAGAATAGATGCACTCTGCCAGAAGTCGAATATCATTCAAATCAAAATGCCGTTGTTTAACATAAAAGCCTTTTTTACTCTTGTCATAGACGATTAGTTTTTCTTCGTCATACTCATCCTCGAAAAGTTTCTCTTCTGCCTCATCAACTGTATAATCTTCTTGAATTATCAAGTTTGCCTTGTTAATCTCTTCTATATCTCGATAGACGGAGCGGCGTTCCGCAACAATTCCGTTCTCTTCCAGATACCCCATAATATCATACGCCGATTTTGTGTGATTCTCGTCTGAATTTTTGAGTAAATATTGTAAAACAAAATACGGTTTCATTTTATGGTTATTTCGTTTGCCGTGTTCCGCCTCAATTTTACCATTCAAATGTTTATCGGCTTTTCTATAATATTTCTTGTATTGTTTATCTTCCATACTGTTTGCCTCTTAATTTAAAGATTCCAGATATACAGAAAGTAATTTTAATGCCGTTTCTTTATCTTTAGAGGAACAAGAATTTAATCGTTCCCATAATTCTTGTTGCTTTGCGGATATTGAAGAATTATCCGTTGTCAAAATTTCGTCTGGTGTAATATGCAATACATTACAAATCTTTAAAACGGTTTCAATACGCATATTAACACTTCCACGTTCTATATCTGCGTATGTCCGTGTAGATAATTCTGCCGCCTCTGCAACCTCTGCTTGTGTCAATCCCATTCTTTTGCGAATAGAAAATAGTCTATCTCCAATAGTAGAAAAATTAAAAATAAGCACTTTAATTCCTCCTTTTACTTTATAATATGAATTATATCTCCTGTTTTTATTGACTTAAAGGAAGAAAAGGTGTATAATTATACGAAGATTAGTTCTTGTTAAAAGGGTGGTGATTGAATGTTAAATTTGAAATATGCAACAAATGGCACGCAATTTCAAAAAGAGGCAAAAGAGTATGTAATAAATATGCTTGGAAACAAGCAAAAATTACATAAAAAGAACTGTTGTCAATATTCAAAATGTTATGCCGAGTATTATGACTTCGGCACATTAGAAGAAGCAAAAAACTGCGGAATTGAATTTACAAAATGCAAATTATGTTTTAAGGAGTGATATTTTATGAAAAAGAAATTTTTGTTGGTATCCATAATGATTATGTTAGGTTTACTTGCTTTTTTTACAATTAGTGTTTCGGCAGAAACGGATGGAATATATACATACTCGATTTCAAACGGAAAAGCAACAATTACTGACTGTGACGAATCGGCAAATGGAAGAATTATGATTCCAGATTATCTAGGAGGATATCCAGTTATTAGCATAGGAGAGGATGCGTTTTATAATTGTGGAAATATAACAAGTGTAACAATTTCTGATAATGTAACAAGCATTGGTAATTATGCATTTGATGAATGTACTAGTTTAACTAGTGTAACCATTGGCAAAGGGGTATCCAGCATTGGCAAGAGAGTGTTTGACAATTGTACAAAACTTTCAATCGTAAATATAAAAGATGTTGCATCGTGGTGTAATGTCGATTTATATGATGATAATGTTACGAGTTCTAATATTGGACTTTATATAAACGGAAATGCAATAACCGAACTAATTATTCCTAATGGAGTGACACGCATTAAGAGTAATGTGTTTGCAAACTGTTTTGATTTGACAAGTGTTATCATACCTGATAGTGTAACTCATATAGGGCAATGTGCCTTTTATAATTGTAGTAATCTTACAAGTATTACTATTCCTGACACCGTGACAACGATAGGTAAAGGTGCATTTAGTTATACTAAATATGATTCTGATAATTGGGAAAATGGTGCCCTTTATATAGGCAATCATTTGTTAGAAGCAAGCAAGGGAACAACTGGAGAACTTAATATAAAAAACGGAACTATAACGATTGCTGATGGTGCATTTTTCACATCCATATTTACAAGTGTTATAATTCCAAGCAGTGTGAAAAATATAGGTTATAATGCATTTGAAAGTTGTGGATATTTAAGAACCGTAAACTATACAGGAGATCAAGAATCATGGAATGCTATCTCTATAGAAAGTGGTAACTTTTATCTCAAAGAGGCTACTATTAATTTTAATTATGCTAGTTTGATAAAGTTGTCATATAATGCAAACGGCGGAAATGAAAAAATAGAAACAGTCGAAATTGAAAAAAACAGTTCAACAACAATTTCTTCTTCACTTCCTACAAAAGACGGATATACATTTCTTGGATGGTCTATTTCAAGTTCTGCAAAAACACCAGAGTATAACGCAAACGATATTATCACAGTTGGAACAGAAGATATAACATTGTATGCGGTGTGGAAAAAGATAATTTGTACTAAAACACAATCTTTAAATGGAATATTTCTTGTAACTCCAACTGGCGTAGAAAACGGAAACAGAGTAATTTTTGTTTGTTATAATGGGGATGAAATGGTTTATGTAAATCCTTATGTTTACGCAGGAGAAAGCACAATACCATTTACAACAACCGAAAAATATGACAAAGTAAAAGTTATGGTATGGGAGAATTTAGAAACTTGTGTGCCGTTATGTGAGGCGGAAAATGTTTCCTTAAACTAGTTAAATAACAAAAGCAAAGTCAGACATTTAACACTAATATTTTATAGTAATCGGTGTTAATTGTCTGACTTTAAATTTTATCTATTTTTCCAAAAGAGAAACATATTTATAGACGGTTGTACGGCTCATATCACACACTCTGGCAAGTTCTGAAACATTCAGTTTACCAGACTTCAAAGACGGATAATGCCGTAAAAATATAGACGGTATATCTTCTTTGGTTGATTGCGGTCGCCCGATACTAACGCCCTTTGCTCTGGCGTTTTCCATGCCAGAACGCACCCTTGCACGAATCATGGCAAGTTCTAATTGACTGAATACGCCTGCCATTTGCAAAAATGCCTCACTCATGGGATCACATTTGCCGTTTCGGCAATCAAGAGTTATACTGCCGACAATTACAAGGCGTAATTTCTTGTCGTGTATCACATCAATTATTTCACATAATTGTTTTGTACTTCTGGCAAGTCTGGGAACTTCAAGAGTTATAATTGTGTCGCCCTCTCTTGCCGTTTCAAACAATGCCCTTTGTTGATCTTTTATTTTACTGTCGCCGTGTTCGTATTCAAGAAAGATTTCCTCTGCCCCTGCCTCTTTCAGTTCTCTGACTTGGCGGTTAATATCTTGTTTTGTTTCGTTGGTACTGCACCTTGCATATCCGTAATTCATAACATTGTCCTTTCTTCCACTCCGCAAGGTTTCCCCTGCGGAGTGGTTTTGTGTTTAACATGAGATTGTAAATCTTCGACTTGCACTCTGTTTTGTGAATGTCTTGTAAAGGTCGCCGTACATTTTCTTAAAGTTTGTTGTGTCAAAACGATTGCTCAATACGGAAGTCCAACGGATGATGTAACTGCCTGCAATCAGTTCTTCGGTTTCTCTTTCAAGCATTTCTTCCTTGATACTGTCACGGATTGCCTCGGCTTCTGCCTTTGCTTGTTCCATAAGTTCTTCCCATTCATTAAGTGCCTCAATTTTTGTAATAAGTTCTGCCTTTGTCATTTTTGTTTTCTCCTTTTGGGTTTTATTTATTTTGTGGGGTGTTCCCCTTGACTACATTTATATTATACTACGAAATTCGTAATTCGTCAATACTTTTTTCGTAATTTCTTTTATGAAATTCAAAATATTTTTTCGATTTATGTATTGATTTATTACGAAAACCGTGTTATAATGCAAAAAGGAAAGGATGTGTTTTCGTGATTAAATTTAAAGTTAAAGTTATGCTCGCAATTCGTGAAATGACACAAAAAGAACTTGCGGAAAGAACTGGCATCAGACCACCGACTGTTTCGGCAATTTGTACTGGTGCGGTTAAACATTTACCAATAGAGGCATTAAATGAGATTTGCAAAGTTCTTGTCTGTCAGCCGTCTGACTTAATGGAGTATGTAAAGGATGAAGATTATG
>JAZPZA010000004.1:0-28510 GCA_045544435.1 Acutalibacteraceae bacterium
CTCGAACCCACGACCTCTAGCGTGACAGGCTAGCGTTCTAACCAACTGAACTACCAGGCCAAATGGTGGGAACAACAGGGCTCGAACCTGTGACCCTCTGCTTGTAAGGCAGATGCTCTCCCAGCTGAGCTATGCTCCCACGAACGCTGGCTCTGTTAATCGCAACTCACCGGCGACGAACACTATAATATCATAATGCCACCAAGATGTCAAGCATTTTTTTGAAAAATTATTATTTTTTTATCATCGCTTTAAGTTCTGATTTTGTGAAGGAATATTCACTGTTACAAAACTGGCAAACGGTGCGCGCTTCTTCCATTTCTTCTGCCATAGACTCTAGCTCTTCGCGGTTTATACTGCGTAGCGCTTTTTCGAATTTTTCTCTCGAACAATTACATTTATATGCAGCACTTGTTTCGTCAAGAACCTCAAGTTCAAAACCATCAAGCGCGATTCTTACTATCTTTTCAATATCAAGCCCCTCGTCAAGCAGAGTGGTTATCGGTTTCATTTTCTTTATATTGTTTTCAAGTCTTGTGATAATCTCCTCATCACCCGTTGCGGCGGGAAGCAGCTGAATTATATAGCCGCCGCTTTTTCTAACCGTTAAATCAGGATTTACAAGCACGCCCAATGCACACACGGTTGGTATCTGTTCGCTTACGGCATAGTAGGCGGTTATATCCTCAGCTATCTCGCCCGTGGTCAAGGGCACAAAGCCGTTATATGGCTCTTTAAGACCTAAATCCTTTATTACATATAGCGTACCATTACTTCCCACAGCGCCCGAAACATCGAGCTTGCCATTTGGCTTTAGGGGAATTTCGACTATGGGGTTTACGGCGTATCCGCGCACATTACCGCTAGAGTCACCCGCGCAAATAAGCGCGCCGACAGGACCGTCACCGTCAATTTTAACGGTGATGGTTTCTTTCTTTCCTTTAAGCGCGTTGCCCATCATAGATGTGGCGGTGAGAAGTCTGCCAAGCGCCGCGGTTACCACTGCGGAGGTTTTGTGAAGCTGCTCAGCGCGCGCTACTATATCGGTACTATCAATTGCGGTTGCCATAACAAGGCCATCACTTGTGATGCATCTTATAAGCTTTCCCATTTCACTTTACCTTTCGTGTTACATATACCGCTCTGGCGGTGGTGGCGGTGGGTGAATTTTCGGTCATTTCCTCAAAAACTGCCTCTACTTTTAATCCCGCCGCTTGAAGTGCTTTTTCAATTTCGGCGTGAGTGTAGGCGCGCTCGGAAAATTCCTCTTCGGTGCGGTGGTAAACTCCATTTTCCTCTGTGAAGAAATCGAGGGTTATATTTACTGTGTTGCTTTGCGGCTCAAATTCATTCTGCCAAACGCAGTAAACATCATCATTTTCTATTACAAAATTATTATTGCCAAGAATTTGCTCATGCTTATAAAGCGTGTTTACATCAAATATAAACAGGCGGTCATTTTCGAGAAACAGTGACACCCGCTCTACTGTTTTACAAAATTGCTCATAATCGGTTATATGATTAAGACTATCAAGGCAGCACACCGCACCGTCAACTGTGCCATATAAATCAAGCTCGGCTGAGTCCTGACAAAGATAGAGTATATCATTCCCCAACTGCGCAGATTTTTCACGCGCGACAGATAGCATATCAGGGGAAATATCCACGCCTATAACCGATACGCCCTTTTTAGCAAACTCATTTGAAAATCCGCCCGTGCCGCAAGCAAGGTCTAAAAGCAGTGTGGGCATTCTATCAAAACGGCAAAAAAGCGAGCACAAATACTCTGTCCTCGCTTTATAATCAACATCATCTGTTAGGCTATCATAAAAGTAAGCAAATTCGTTATACATTATCCTCAAGTCTTTCCAGAACGGTTTTGCTGCCATCGCTCATTGTGCGATTAACGCGGCTGATGGTGGCGGTGGATGCGCCCGTGGCTTCAACGATTTCGTTATATACCTTGCCCTCGGTTAGCATTTTGGCAACCGCCAGACGCTGAGCAATTGACTTAATCTCCTTAGGGGTGCAAAGGTCCTCAAACAAGCTTTCGCATTCTTCAACCGTTTTCAAGGTCATAACGGCTTCAAAAAGCAGTTTAGAAAAATCTCTATTCTCCATATCGCACACACCTTTCAAGGAAATTTTATCACATTAAAGCGCAAAAGTCAAACAAAGTATTGATGATACCAAACAAGGAAGGTATAGACCGTCCAGATTTTGCGGCTAACATCCTCCTTACCGCTGCGGTGAAGGTCAAGAAGCGCCACAAGGCGCGCGGTATCAAAATACTTTTGGGCCGCCTCGCTTGCAAACATATCCTTTACGGTATTATAATACTCATCCTGCTTTAGCCACTCGCGAATAGGCACAGGGAAACCGAGCTTATCCTTGGTGGCTGTGCGGCGAGGCAGTGTTTTTTCTGCCGCCATTCTGAGTGCGAGCTTTGTGGTTTTGGTGTTCACTCTGCTTTCGAGCGGTATGGTAGCCGCAAGCTCCATAACCTTTTTATCAAGGAATGGCACGCGAAGCTCTAAAGAGTTTGCCATGCTTGTTTTATCGGCTTTAAGCAGAATATCGCCCATAAGCCACATATTTATATCAAGGTACTGCATCTTGGTGATGGTATCCTTATCGGCAACCTCATCATAGAATTTATCGCAAAGCACCTTAGGCTCGTGCGCCGCCTTTGCAATATCACTCTTAAGCAGCATATCGCGCTCTTTTTTAGAGAAAATATTAGCGTTGCCGATAAAGCGCTCCTCAATGGTTTTGCCGCGGCGGACAAGATAGTTGATGCCGTGCTTTTGGGGCAGTCGCTCACATATTTTAGAAATTACGCGGCGAATTGCAAACGGCAGGCGGTCATAAGCTGTGAGTGTTATGGGCTCCTGATAAATGCGGTAACCGCCGAAAAGCTCATCTGCACCCTCGCCCGACATTACAACCTTAACATGCTCGCTTGCAAGACGGCTTACAAAATAAAGCGCTATTGCGGCGGGATCGGCTAAAGGCTCGTCCATATGATATTGAATTTTGCCGAAATTACCCCAATACTCCTCAGGGGTTATTACCTTGGAAATATTTTCAACACCTATTGTATCGGCGAATTCCTTAGCGTAATGTATCTCATTATAGCGGTCGCCGTCCTGACTTGCAAAGCCCACAGTAAAGGTTTTATCAACCTGAGCGGCTTCTGCGATATAGCTTGAATCAATGCCGCTTGAAAGGAAGGAGCCAACCTCAACATCGGCAATTTTATGCGCCTTTACAGATTCTCTTACCGCCTTATCCACTTCATCGGCATAAAATTCAGTTACACCAGGGACAGCCTTAAATTCGGGACGGAAGTATCTTGTTTTTTCCATAACACCGTTTTTATAGGTGAAATAGTGTGCAGGGGGGAGCTTGAAAACATTCTTAAAAAATGTTTCCTCGGTAGGCGAATACTGGAAAGAAAGGTAATGCGCGAGCGCCTCCTCATTCATTTCCTTTACAAAGTCGGGATGGTCCAAGAAGGACTTTATTTCAGAGCCGAAAATAAAGCTTTCACCCATAGTTGTATAATAAAAAGGCTTTATGCCGAACATATCGCGGGCGCCAAACAGTGAGCCATCCTCACGGTTAAAGATAACAAAGGCAAACATGCCGCGAAGCTTTTTAACAAGCTCCTCGCCCCACTGCTCATAGCCGTGAATTAAAACCTCGCTATCGGCGTGAGTTTTAAAACTGTGGCCTGCCTTAGAAAGCTCCTCACGAAGCTCTAAGAAGTTATATATCTCGCCGTTGAAGACCAGCACCATCGATTTATCCTCATTAAACATAGGCTGATGGCCCTCATTAAGGTCGATTATACTAAGGCGCCTGAAGCCCAGCGCAATATCGCCATCCACATACTGTCCCGCAGAATCGGGGCCACGATGAACAATACGGTCCATCATCTTTCCAAGGATAGCGCCGTCATCCTTTATATAATTTGTAAAGCCTACAAATCCGCACATATCAATGCTCCTTTAAGATTAAAAAATCCATAACAAATCTATTATACACTAAAATATTCCATTTGTCTTTACTTTTTTTAAAATTAGTCCTGCAAGAACGCCCGTGAACCCTCCGCAAACGGCGCCAATAGGTAAAAGAACAGGCAGATAATAAAGCACTCCAACACCAACAAAAACCACTGCCGCAAGGCACTGAAACACATTATGCACAGTGCCGCCAAGAATACTTGCGCCTATTATGCTAACATTTTTACTTTTGCTTACAACCGATACTGCCATAAGCGATGCCGCTCCGCCGCAAAGCGAGAATACCAAGGATACGGGTGAGCCGAAAAGCAAGGCAGAAAGCAGTATCCTTGATATATTCACGGCAAACGCGCCCTTTATATCCGCTTTATACACAAGCAGCAAGCATACAGAGTTTGAAAGTCCCAATTTTATCCCAGGCGCTATAAAGCTTAAATTTACAAGGCTTTCAATATAGCCTATAATCAAGCAGAGCGCCACCATAAGGGCATAAAAGGTAAGGACTTTTATATTCAGTTTATCTCGGCTATTACCCTGTTTGGCAGGCATATTATACTCTCACCCTTTGATGATATTTTACTGTGCTTCACGCACACCTGATTTTTGCAAGTGGCATCCCTCATATAAACCTCGCCATTCTTAATCACAACTGTGTTGGTGGAAAGGGACACCTCGTTATCCTTATAAAGACTACCCGAATAGACAGTTTCGTTGTTTTGCTTTATTGTGACGGTGCTTCCCTCACCCGAAAAAACAAATATTGCCGCAATGCCGATAATCGTTGCCAAAGCTATGCTTATAATAATTATAACATCGCCTTTTTTCAAGCGTGCTCACCGCCTTTAGTTTTAATATATATTATATATTATCATATCTTTACAAAAAAAGAAAGAAGTTGTATAATATTCTTTATGAAAAAGGTTTTATCATTTAATATGGCAATTGTCCTGCTGCTGCTTTGCGGATGCGGCGCACAGGAAAATAAGAGGACGCAGTTTTTATTCGATACTGTGGTAACCCTTACCGCCGACTGTGGCGATGAGGTGCTTGACGGCGCGTTTGAGCTTTGTCGCGAATACGAGCAGCTGCTAAGCCGAACTGTGGAGGGTAGCGATGTTCAGCGTCTAAACTCCACGGATGACTTTGTTGAGGTTTCCCACCACACAAGAGCCATAATTGATAGAAGCCTTTATTACTCACAAATGTCAAACGGTAAATTTGATATAACAATTTACCCTGTAAGCTCGCTGTGGAATTTTAAGGACGAAGTTATCCCTGAAAAAAGCGAGATTGCCGAAGCGCTTCAAAGCGTTGATTATCAGAGCATTGAAGCAGATGAATCCCGCGTGAGCCTCGGCGGCGCTAAAATAGACCTTGGCGGTATTGCAAAGGGATACATTGCCGACCGCGTGCTCGAATACTTTAGCGAAAGCGGAGTTGAAAGCGGTATTATCGACCTTGGCGGAAATATCATAGTTTTCGGCGAGCGTGATTTCAATGTGGGAATTAAAAAGCCGTTTAGCGCAGATGAGCTTGCGGCAACCGTGAGTGTTAGAAACAAAACGGTTGTGACCTCGGGCATTTATGAGCGCTATATTAAGTCGGGGAGTAAGCTTTATCACCACATTTTAAACCCCAAGACGGGCTACCCTGCCAAAACCGACCTATATTCTGCCACAATTATTTCGGATAGCTCCTTGGATGCCGATGCCCTTGCCACCGTTTGTGTGCTTTTAGGGCATGAGGAAGCCAAGTCGCTTATTGAGATTATACCCGATACCGAAGCAATATTTATAGATAGCGACTATAACATCAGCTACACATCGGGACTTATAAAACAAGACAGTGCTTTTACACTCAAGTAATATAATTATTTTTGTGAGGTTTATTTATGAGCTTATTAACAGCCCTTTTTGGCAATTACAGTGAAAAAGAAATCAAAAGGGTGCGCCCTTTGGTTGACAAGATTTTATCCCTCGAGCAGGAATACCGCGCGCTAACAGACGACCAGCTTCGCGCTAAGACCGATGAATTTAGGCAGCGTCTTTTAGCGGGTGAAACGCTCGACGATATTCTACCCGAAGCCTTTGCCACCTGCCGCGAGGCGGGTGACCGAGTTCTTGGTATGCGCCACTTCCCCGTTCAGCTTTTGGGCGGTATCATACTGCACCAAGGCAGAATCAGCGAAATGAAAACGGGTGAGGGTAAAACGCTTGTTGCCACACTTCCAGCGTACCTCAACGCGCTTTCAGGAAAAGGCGTTCATATTGTAACGGTTAATGATTACCTTGCCAAGCGTGACTCTGAATGGATGGGCAAGCTTTACCGCTTTTTAGGACTTTCTGTGGGACTTATTATCCACGGAATGGATAAGGATGCTAAGCGCGAGGCATATAAGGCAGATATCACCTACTGCACAAACAACGAGCTCGGCTTTGACTATCTGCGCGATAACATGGTAACCTACAAAGAGCAAAAGGTTCAGCGCGAGCACAACTTCGCCATTGTGGATGAGGTGGACTCTATCCTTATAGATGAGGCGCGAACACCGCTTATAATTTCAGGTCAGGGCAACAAGTCCACCGAGCTTTACAGCCGCGCCAACAGCTTTGCGCGTTCGCTTAAAATGGTTAAGGTTAAGGAAATGGACGACAAGGCAAGCGACGAGGAAACCGCTTACGACGGCGACTATGTTGTTGATGAAAAGGCAAACACCGCCACCCTTACCCCAGAGGGTGTTAAGAAGGCGGAGCAGTACTTCCAGATAGAAAATCTTAACGATACCGAGAATATTGAAATCGCCCACCATGTAAATCAGGCTATTCGCGCACACGGCATTATGAAGCGCGATGTTGACTATGTGGTTAAAGACGGCGAGGTTATAATAGTTGATGAATTCACAGGCCGCCTTATGTTCGGCAGACGCTACAACGAGGGTCTTCATCAGGCGATTGAAGCAAAAGAGGGTGTTAAGGTAGCAAGAGAATCAAAGACACTTGCCACCATCACCTTCCAGAATTTCTTCCGCCTTTATAATAAGCTCTCAGGTATGACGGGTACCGCCATGACCGAGGAGGACGAATTCAGAGAAATCTATAAGCTTGATGTTATCGAGATACCTACCAACCGTCCGCTTGCGCGAATTGATGAAAACGATGCGGTTTATAAGACCGAGCGCGGAAAGTATATGGCGGTTATTGAAAAGATAGCAGAGTGCCACCAAAAGGGTCAGCCTGTGCTTGTGGGTACCGTAACAATAGAAAAATCCGAGCTTTTATCCTCACTTCTTAAAAAGCGTGGAATAAAGCATAATGTTCTTAACGCTAAGCACCATGAAAAGGAAGCCGAGATAATCGCTCAGGCAGGTATGCCCTATGCCGTTACAATCGCCACCAATATGGCTGGCCGAGGCACCGATATTATGCTTGGTGGTAATGCCGAATATCTTGCAAAATCAGCGCTTCGCCACGACGGATTAAGCGAGGAAATGATACTTGAAGCCACAGGCTTTGGTGAAACGGATAATGCGGACATTCTTGCCGCACGCGAGCAATACAAAAAGTACTATGATAAATTCAAGGCTCAGATTGCGCCCGATGCCAACTTAGTTCGCCAAAGCGGCGGTCTTTGCATCATAGGCACCGAGCGCCACGATTCTCGCAGAATTGATAACCAGCTTCGCGGCCGTGCAGGCAGACAGGGTGACCCAGGTAACACCAAATTCTATATTTCCTTAGAGGATGACCTTATGCGACTTTACGGCGGTGAGAGAATTTCCGCTTTGATGGACACACTAAGGGTAGAGGAAAATGTGCCTCTTGAAAGCGGTATGCTTTCAAAAACCATTGAGGGCGCGCAGAAGAAGAAGGAAGGCCTTAACTTTGCCGCAAGAAAGAGCGTGCTTGAATATGATGATGTTATGAACAAGCAGCGCGAGCTTATCTATGAGCAGAGAAACCGCGTGCTCGACGGCGAAAACCTTAAGGACACCGTGCTTAAGATGATAGATGACACCATTGATATTTATACAAAGATTTATGTTGATGATGAAACGGGCGACTCACGCGATACAGCAGGTCTTCGCGAGCATTTTGCAGGCTGGATAATCGATGCTGACGATGTGAATTTCACAAGCGAAAAGCTTTTTGGCAAGGACACTGAGGATATAGCCGAGTTACTAAAGGAAACTGCACACAATAAGTATAATAAGCGCGAGGCGGAATTCGGCGAAGGCATTATGCGCGAGATAGAGCGCGTTATGCTGCTTCGAAGTGTGGATACCAACTGGATGGACCATATTGACGCTATGGACCAGCTGCGTCAAGGTATTGGACTTAGGGCGTACGGCCAGCATAACCCCGTTATAGAATACCGTAACGAAAGCTACGATATGTTCTCTGCTATGACCGATACAATACGCGAGCAGACCGCAAAGCTTGCCCTCACTGTTAGAGTTCGCAAGAACGAGGAGGTTAAGCGCCAGAAGGTTGCCGAGGAAACGAGTGCAGGAGACAACAAGCCGCTTACAGTGCGCGGCAAGGGTGTTGTGAGCAAAAACGCGCTCTGCCCATGCGGCAGCGGCAAGAAATATAAGCGTTGCTGTGGCAAGGATGAGGAATAATTTTATGACAAAGCTTCAAAAAGCATTAAAGCTTTTTCTAACCTTTTTTAAAATAGGCGCGTTCACCTTTGGCGGTGGCTATGCTATGATACCGCTCATTCAGCACGAGGTTAGCGAAAAAAACAAGTGGATAACCGATGAGGATATACTTGAAATAGTGGCTATTGCAGAATCTACACCGGGTCCCATTGCCATAAACTCTGCAACCTTTGTGGGCTACAGAGTGTGCGGTGTTTTAGGCTCGTTTTTTGCAACCCTTGGCGTGGTGCTTCCATCGTTTATAATTATTCTTTGCATTTCTTATGTGCTTAATGCCTTTCAGAGTCTGCGCGCGGTAAAATATGCCTTTATGGGCATTCGCGCAGGCGTGCTGGCACTGGTTATCAAGGCGCTTGTTTCAATGTATAAAAAGTGCCCTAAGGGTTGGGTTTCTTATGCGGTGATGGCGTTTGCAGTTGTCTTAGGCGCGCTTACCAATATAAATGTTTTCCTTATTATAATTGCTTCGGCGCTTTTTGGACTCATCACCTATTCCGTTATGCGCAGGAGGGCTAAGCAATGATATTTTTAGAGCTTTTCTGGACCTTCTTTAAAATAGGCGCCTTTACCTTTGGCGGCGGCTATGCTATGCTGCCTCTCATTCAAGAGCAGGTTATCGCGCATAATTGGCTGAGTGAGGAAGCGATAATTAATTTTATTGCTGTGAGTGAATCAACACCCGGTCCCTTTGCTATAAACATAGCCACCTATGTTGGCTCTCAGGTGGGCGGCTCGGGCGGAAATGTGGGGCTTTCGATATTAGGCTCTGCCTGCGCCACACTGGGCGTGGTGATGCCCTCGTTTATTGTTATACTCATAGTTGCCCGCTTTTATCAGCAATTTAAAAACAGCAACACCGTTAAGGGGCTTATGACAGGGTTAAAGCCTGCGGCTATAGGTCTTATCGCGGCGGCGGTTATTTCTATGGCGCAAATAGTTTTTTTGCCGAGCGGCTTTTCACTTTCAATGTTTAAAGATATTTCGCTTTATATATCGGCAGTTATTTTTGCGATAAGTGCGTTTTTGGTGCTAAAGAAAAAGATGCAACCCATACTTGTTATCTGCATATCGGCAGCATTAGGAATCACCGCTGGATATATATTTAATCTGTAATAAACAAATAAAAACACAGTTCCTGCTAAAAAGCAGGGACTGTGTTTTTATAATTGCTAATTGAAAATTTTAAAAAGTAAGCTCTATCCACTTTTTAAGGCTTGAAAGCCATTCATGGGCATATTCCTCTTCGGGGAGTAAATCCCCTATGTCATAGGTTTGCCAGTCGGCAGTGGAAAGGCCGTGGCGACCATAGGGGTATATATGAAGTTCAAAGGGAATCTTGTTGTCGGCAAGCGCGCCAGCATAAGCAAGGCTGCTTCTAACAGGGACTACAGGGTCTGCCGAGGTATGCCATATAAATGCCTGCGGAGTATCGGCAGTTACAAGCTTTTCGCAGGAAAACTTATCCGCCTCGGCACCTTGTGGATAATCAATACCCGAAAGGTTTTTAATACTGCCTGTATGTGTTATATTTTTATCTGCAGGGATAACAGGATAGCAAAGTATTGAGCAAAACGGTCTTTTGCTTTCGGGGAAAAGCTCGCGCACCGCATCTATATAATATGCGTTGCTATAATGCGCGCAAAGGTGACCTCCTGCAGAGAATCCGATAACACCGATGCGTTCGGTGTTGCAATTCCATTCTTCGGCATTTTTATATATGAGCTCAAACACCGCGGCAACCTCACGAAGCTGTGTGGGGTAGCGGTGGGGATTTACAGAATAATTAAGCACGAACACATTAAAGCCCATAGAAAGAAACTGAAGCGCAATAGGCTCTGCCTCGCGCTCGGAGCACATACCATAGCCACCGCCGGGCAGCACCACCATACAAGGGCGGTTATAGCTTTCACGCTTAACCTCCGGCGTGTTATAGGGCAGATAGCAGTCTATAAACGGATTGCAGCCGTTTTCGCCCAAAATTGGAAATTCATCCTTAAGACTTACTCTAAAGCATCTCATAATATCACCTTGCCCTTATGGGTTACATAATCGGTTGTATCGGGAAATTCTTTTTTGTATCTTTCAATAGCTTCCTTAATGATTTCTATAGCATCATCACGGCTTCTAACCTCATCCACCGCAGTATCCTTGTGCTCAAGATTTTTATAAACCGTAAAGAAGTGGCACATTTCATCAAATATATGGCGCGGAAGCGCATCAATAGACCTATACATATTATAATTGGGATCATTAAACGGAATAGCAATTATTTTCTCATCGCGCTTGCCGTTATCTATCATAGTGATAACACCTATTGGAAACGCGCGGACAAGGGTTAAAGGCTCCAAATCCTCGGCGCAGATAAGAAGCACATCAAGCGGGTCGTTATCGTCGCCATAGGTTTTGGGAATAAAGCCATAGTTTGCGGGGTAATGGGTAGAAGTATATAATATACGGTCAAGAATTATAAAACCCGTTTCCTTATCAAGCTCATACTTTTTACGGCTACCCTTCGGTATTTCTATAACACACAAAAAGTCCTCGGGATTAATTCTCGTTTCGGGAACATCGTGCCAGATATTATTCATAAATCATCTCTCCCTTTTTGAAAATTATATAATAATTTTTCTTTTATTTCAACACCTTATTTAGGTTGACCTTATAATATTGTTTTGATATAATATTCTTGTTAAATTTTAAGGAGGATATTATGGAAAGAGAAAAATTAGGAAGCCGATTAGGCTTTATACTGCTCAGCGCAGGCTGCGCCATAGGTGTGGGAAATGTCTGGAAGTTCCCTTGGATGTGCGGTCAGTACGGCGGCGGTGCATTTGTGCTTATTTATCTTTTGTTTTTGCTGATTTTAGGTCTGCCTGTTATGGTGATGGAGTTCTCCTTAGGCCGTGCCAGTCAGGCAAGTCCCGTTATGCTTTATCAAAAGCTGGAAAAGAAGGGACAAAAGTGGCACATTCACGGCTATTTTGCTCTTGTGGGCAATATCATTCTTATGATGTTCTATACCTCTGTTACAGGCTGGATACTCTACTATTTTATAAGCTTTATTTCGGGTAATATGACGGGTATCACAAACGACGCTTCTGCAGCACTCTTCGGCGGTATGCTTTCAAGTCCTTTAGTAACCGTCGGCTTTATGGCAATCGTGGTGGTTTTAGGATTTCTCATCCTTTCGTTTGGTCTGCAAAACGGTGTTGAACGCGTTACAAAATATATGATGATAGCGCTTCTGCTGCTTATGATAACCCTTGCAGTTAACAGCTTCACACTCGAGGGCGCTAAGGAAGGTCTTACCTTTTATCTTAAGCCAGACCTCACAAAGATAACAGGAAATGTTATTGTGGGCGCTATGAATCAAGCATTTTTCACACTTAGCCTCGGTATTGGCGGAATGGCGATTTTCGGCAGCTATATCGGCCGCGAGCGCTCGCTTATGGGTGAATCGGTTAATGTGCTTTGTCTTGATACCTTCGTGGCTCTCACTGCAGGTCTTATTATATTCCCCGCTTGCTTTACCTTTGATGTTGAGCCAAGCTCTGGACCGAGCCTTTTATTCGTTGCGATGGCTAAGGTTTTCAACAATATGGTAGGTGGCAGATGGTGGGGCTCACTCTTCTTCCTGTTTATGTTCTTCGCGGCAATGTCCACCGTTATTGCTGAGTTTCAGGTTATTCTTGCCTGTGTGCGTGAGCTTACCAACTGGGGCAGAATCAAAACCTGCATTATCTGCGGCGCGGCAATAACCGTTCTTTCTGTACCCTGCGCTTTAGGCTTTAACTTATGGTCGGGCTTTGTGCCCTTTGCATCGGGCTCGGGTGTGCTTGACCTTGAGGATTTCATAGTTTCTAACTGTTTGCTGCCGCTCGGCGCTTTGTTGTTCGTGCTTTTCTGCGTTAGCAAAAAGGGCTGGGGCTTTGAAAACTTTATGGCAGAGGCCAATGCAGGAAAGGGACTTAAGGTTAAAAAATGGATGAGACCTTATATGACCTATATTCTTCCCGCAATTATTATAATAGTATTTGTGGTGGGCATTATAACCTTCCCGTTTGCAGATAATTTCACCATCCTCGAATGGATAAAGTCTATCGTTTAAACTAAATAAAAATTAATCCTCTGTGTTTTTAACACAGAGGATTTTTGTTTTACATAACCGCACCTAATATAAGGGTTAATATCGGAATAGTCACAATGCAAAGCAATGTGCTCATCAAAACACAGTTTGCAGCAAGCTCGCGTTCGCCGTGATATATTTCCGCAAGGTTTAACATAACCGCTGCACAGGGTGTGCCGCCGAGGATAAACATTGTTGCCTTGAAAACATAATCAAGCGGCAGAAAATAAATAATTATCAGGCACAATATTGGGAAAACCAAGAGCTTACAGCCACATATTGCATAAACAAAAGGACGCATGAACAGCTTCTTGAAAGACACTGATGCTAAACGAATGCCAAGTATTATCATACAAAGCGGAGTGGTTATTTTGCCAAGCAAATCTATAGCGTTTAAATAGTTTTGCGGTATCACACTCTGCGCATTGAGCGCAAAAAGCATTAACGCTATGCACATACTTATAACCGATGGGTTTATAAAAGCCTTTTTGAGCGTCATCATCCGCCTGTTTCCCGTAAGGCAATAAACGCCCACCGTAAAGGTAATTATATTCATTCCAACAACATAAACACAAGCAAAGGCGGCAACCTCGGGATTATTGGGCAACAAGGATTTTAAGATCGGTATTCCGAAAAATCCCGCATTTCCAAGTCCGAAGCTCACGGTGAGCATCCTATATCTTACATCAGCGTATTTTTTATGAAAAATTAAAAAGAGAATACCTGTTAACACCGCCTGCAGCAAAAATGCCATAAAAAAGAATAATAAAATTCTTTGTGTGTTATGCCATGTGCGCTCGGTTGCCATAAAGGATGATATAATCATACAAGGCGAGCAGATATAAACGAGTATTGAAGAAAGGGTTGGCAGATGCTCTGCCTTTGCGATTTTTGCCTTGCATGCGGCAAAGCCAGGTACTATGTAAAGCAGTGTTAAAAGAACATTGCTGAACGCTATATTAAAGCTCATCGAATTTCTCCCTTAATAAAAATTACAAGAAAGATGATACCACAGTTTATATTAATTTTCAATCGGCAATTTTAAAAGCGCCCGCTAAAAATAGCAGACGCGCGTTTATAAATCTATATCTGTGTAGATATTAATTACCTTTTTATTCTTTTTTAAAGCATATTTGTATGCCTCATAGGCACCGCCGTATTTGCGGTCAACATAAACTATAACCATATCGCTTCGGTCTATCATTTCGCGGTTGCGATTTTTATAAACCCATTTGTTAGGACTGTGTGTATACACAAGCACCTCATCAAAATACCTCTCAAATTCTTCCTTGTTCTCGCGATATTCCAGTGTGGCATACGCAAGCCAGAGATAAAGAGTGACATTGTCATCTCTGTATTCTCTTTTTACCTTTTTTACAGTGGAGGCCGACCAAATATCAAACTCGCCGTTTCTTCCCACATTAAAATCAACATAATCATAATTATCAATTAAATCGGCAATAACCTTTTCAAGTCTGTCCTGCTCTTCACAATTCAAAAACGCATCTCTGTGACCGAAAAAGCTTACTGTTATATCATTTGAGATATTAAACACCACACTTAATCATTTTTACAATATTTTATCCTATAATAACCGTTATGTCAATGATATTTTATCGCATAGTATAGTGAAGTAAGATATATAATATCCTAAAAAGATGGTGGTGGGATATTTTATGCTTAAAAAATTCATTTCCGAACGCATAGCACAACTTCGCACCAAAAAAGGTGTATCAGCGAGAGCGATGAGCCTTGACTTAGGTCAAAATGAGAGTTATATCAATCAAATAGAAAACGGTCACGCAATGCCCTCTTGGGAGGTTTTACCGTATATTTTTGAATATTTAGGGGTTTCGGTTAATGAGTTTTTTGATGAAACTAATTCCAATCCCGTTTTATTGCGCGATTTAATAAAGGAGCTTAAAACCCTTGATGCGCAACAGCTTGAAATAGTTAAAAGCGTTGTGGCGAATTTTAAGAAATAAAATTATAATATATCGTGGCACAGGCAAATGACCTATGTAAAAACGGACGACCGATGGTCGCCCCTACGATATGTTTATAAAATTATTGCAAAGAGGCGGGCAATATCCGTTTTATAACTGTGCCGCAAGGCACACATTAATTTTTCATTTTTCATTTTTCACTATTCATTAAAAAAGCGTCTTTCCGAGGAAAGACGCTTTTTTTCTTTTGCTTTAGTAACCACATCATCCCGAAGTGGTGAGCGCTGAATGCGACAGACTTTTCGGCGAGTCCGACGGTGAAGAATTGCCGCCGTTTTTGCGAAAATGTGACTACTAAACACTATTCCCCTTATGGTTTTAGGGGTTAATTTAAGAGAATCAAATCAACTCGATAATTGCCATCTCAGCAGCATCGCCGCGGCGGGGGCCTGTCTTGGTGATACGGCAGTAACCGCCGTTAACCTCTGCATACTTAGGAGCGATTTCGTTGTAAAGCTTTGCAACAACATCTTCCTTAGTAATGAAAGCCATAGCCTGACGCTTGCTGTGGAGGGTATTTGTCTTAGCGAGTGTAATATACTTCTCAGCCATTGACCTAACTTCCTTAGCTCTGGTAACGGTTGTCTCTATCTTACCATTTTCGAGAAGAAAAGTAACCATTGCGCGGAGCATTGCAGTTCTGTGGTCGCTGGATCTTCCAAGTTTACGAGTACCCGGCATTGATATTCACTCCTTTTATTCGTCGTCCTTCTTGAGGCTGAAGCCGAATGAATCGAGCTTTGCAATAACCTCTTCCAAAGACTTACGTCCAAGATTTCTAACCTTCATCATATCCTCTTCGGACTTATTGATAAGGTCTTCAACAGTGTTGATACCTGCGCGCTTAAGGCAGTTAAAGCTACGAACTGAAAGGTCAAGCTCATCGATAGTAAGGTCGAGAACCTTTTCCTTAGCATTGTCGTCCTTTTCAGCCATAATGCTCTGGGTATCGCTTACGCCTTCTGCAAGGTCTAAGAAGAGCTCGAAGTGCTCGATAAGGATTTTAGCTGAGAGAGCTACTGCCTCATCCGCTCTTATGGAGCCATCGGTCCAAACCTCAAGTGTAAGCTTATTCTTGTCAACAACATTGCCCACACGGGTGTTATCAACATTGAAGTTTGCCTTCAAAACCGGAGTATAGATAGAATCTATCGGAATAACACCGATTACATTCTGAGCCGGCTTATTCTGGTCAGCTGATACATATCCTCTACCCTTGTCGAGTGTCATCTCC
Organism: Acutalibacteraceae bacterium; assembly: GCA_045544435.1. Classification (GTDB taxonomy): domain Bacteria; phylum Bacillota; class Clostridia; order Oscillospirales; family Acutalibacteraceae; genus UBA737. The sequence goes on from JAZPZA010000004.1 coordinate 16,055, forward strand.
ATATTGAGCTTTGCACCCTCATCCAGTGTAGCGATATACATATCGGGGTTGAGAATTTCAACCTCGGAATCAGCCTTGATGGAAGCAGCTGTTACTACACAGGGGCCCTCTGCCTCGATATAAATCTTCTTAGCAGTTGCCGCGTGAAGCTTAGCTATAAGTCCCTTAAGGTTAAGAACGATTTCTGTTACATCTTCCTTAACGCCTGGGATGGTGGAAAATTCGTGAACGATGCCATCTATCTTAACATCGGTTATAGCAACGCCTGGCAGGGTTGAGAGAAGAACTCTTCTCATGCTGTTGCCGAGTGTTGTTGCATAACCGCGCTCAAGCGGCTCCATTACGAACTTGCCATACTTACCATCAGCAGACAATTCGAGTGTTTCAATTCTGGGCTTTTCAATCTCTAACATTTAAAAGCTCCGTTTCTCCGTGCCGCAAATAGTTTTTATACTCCGCCCCGACACGGTGAGCAGAATATAGATAATATTAACTATTATCTTGAATAGAATTCGACAATGAGCTGTTCCTCAACAGGAGCTTCAATCTGCTCACGGGTGGGAAGGCTCAAAACCTTAGCTGTAAGCTTTTCACGGTCAACAGAAATCCACTCAGGTGTGGGACGAGCACCGTTTGCTTCAACAACAGCCTTCATCTTGTCTGTTGCCTTTGCCTTTTCGCAGATAGCGATTTCATCGCCAGCCTTCAAAAGGTAAGAAGCAATATCAACGCGCTTGCCGTTAACTTCGAAATGACCATGACCTACGAGCTGGCGTGCTTCTGCTCTGGAAGAAGCAAAGCCTACTCTGTAAACAACATTATCAAGACGGCTCTCAAGAATTCTTAAAAGGTTATCACCTGTAACGCCAGGTTTTCTTTCAGCAATCTCGAAATAATGATGGAACTGATTTTCCTGAACGCCATAAAAGCGTCTTGCGGTCTGCTTTGCGCGAAGCTGCAAACCGTATTCGGATGACTTCTTTCTACCCTGTCCGTGCTGGCCGGGCGCATAGCCGCGGATACCAACAGAACACTTTTCAGAATAGCAGCGTTCACCCTTAAGGAACAACTTCTGTCCCTCGCGGCGGCAAAGTCTGCATACTGCTCCGGTATATCTTGCCATCTGTTACACCTCCAAAATATTTGCGTAACTAAAGTTACAAATTGGTTTTATAATTGCAATTATACACGTCTTCTCTTGGGAGGACGGCAGCCATTGTGAGGAATCGGGGTTACATCTTTAATCATAGAAACCTCAAGACCTGCGGACTGCAATGCACGGATAGCAGCCTCACGACCAGCACCCGGACCCTTAACATAAACTTCAACAGTCTTAAGACCGTGCTCCATAGCAGCCTTAACAGCCATTTCAGCAGCGCTCTGTGCTGCGAAAGGAGTGGACTTCTTAGAACCACGGAAACCGAGCTCACCTGCAGATGCCCAAGAAAGAGCATTACCCTGAGTATCGGTGATGGTAACTATTGTGTTATTGAAGGTCGACTGGATATGAGCGGCACCACGTTCAATATTTTTCTTTTCGCGACGACGGCGTGTAGTCGCTTTCTTAGCAGTAGCCATTAGTTCTTCCTCCTACTTACTTCTTCTTGTTTGCTATTGTTCTCTTCGGACCCTTGCGAGTACGAGCGTTAGTCTTAGAACGCTGACCTCTTACGGGTAAGCCCTTGCGGTGACGAAGACCACGATAGCTTCCAATTTCAATAAGTCTTTTGATGTCCAATGCTACGGCACGACGACGGTCACCCTCTACCTGAAGGTTGTGGTCGATATACTCACGCAGCTTGGAAATGTCTTCTTCTGTTAAGTCCTTAACGCGGGTATCGGGGTTGATACCTGTGTCAGCAAGAACCTTTTTAGATGTTGTAAGACCTATACCGTAAATGTAAGTAAGTCCTATTTCAACTCGCTTATCATTTGGCAGGTCAACACCAGCAATACGTGCCATTTATCAAAGCACCTCCATATTTGTTGTTGCGATATCAGTGGTTATTAACCCTGACGCTGCTTGTGCTTCGGGTTTTCACAGATAACCATGATTTTACCCTTGCGCTTAATGATTTTGCATTTTTCGCAAATCTTTTTTACAGAAGGTCTGACTTTCATTTGGATTTTACCTCCTTAAAATTTTATCTGCTTACTTGGAACGCCAAGTAATGCGTCCCTTTGACAGATCATATGGGGACATTTCAACCGTTACCTTATCACCTGGAAGAATTCGTATAAAATTCATACGAAGCTTACCTGAGATATGGGCTAAAATCTGATGTCCACCCTGAATTTCTACCTTGAACATTGCGTTAGGCATTGCTTCAACAACGGTGCCTTCAAGTTCAATCATATCCGATTTTGACATTACTTTTCCTCCTTAACATCACAGAGAGAATATGCTTTTAGTTCCCTTTTAATCCTGCGATTCGTTTCAAGCTGTTCAGGCTCAAGATAGGCGTTTGTAAAGCGGAGATGCTTCGGGTTCTTGCGCTTTGGGCGCTCGAGCCGCCGCACCTTCCCATCACACACTAACAGGTGGTCTGCGGCCTCTCCCACTATAACCATTGCCGTATCTCGGTCTCGACCTGCAGCCGAGTACACAATTCTTCCTACCATACTGCGCCTCACGGTTTAGTTAAAATCTGAGGGCCATCTGGTGTGATTACTATTGTGTGCTCGAAATGGGCTGAAAGTGAGCCGTCCTTTGTCAGCACTGTCCAGCCGTCAGGCATAACCTTAACCTCGCTTTTTCCAAGGTTAATCATTGGCTCTATCGCCAATGTCATGCCCGGCATCAGGCGGATTCCCCTACCTGGGGTGCCATAATTGGGTACTTCTGGAGCCTCGTGAAGGCTGGTGCCGATTCCATGACCGACAAACTGCCTTACCACGCTAAAGCCCCGCGATTCGACATACTGCTGTATCGCGTGACCGATATCCCCCAGCCTGCCGCCGGACACAGCCGCCGCTATGCCTTCATAAAGACTTTCGCGGGTTGCGTCCATCAGCCGCTTCGCCTCGTCGGAAATATCTCCGCAGGCGAAAGTGGCGGCATTATCGCCGTGGTATCCGTCAAACTTAGCGCCGAGGTCGATGGAAACAATGTCCCCCGCCTCGATACGGCGCTTTTTAGACGGTATGCCGTGAATTACCTCGTTGTTGATAGATATACATGCGGTTGCAGGATAACCTTCATATCCCTTAAAGTTAGGAACTGCGCCCTGACTTAAGATATATTTTTCGGCTATCCTATCAAGCTCAGCGGTTGTGACGCCGGGCTCTACCGCGAGGCCTACTAATCTTAATGCTTCGGCCGATATTCTGCAAGCTTCTCGCATCACCTTAAGCTCGCGGCCGGTTTTAAGAACTATCATAGCTTATATCTCCGAAAGAGCGGCAAGCACAAGGGCGGTGGTATCTTCTACCTCATCCTGTCCTTCTACTATAAGCAGCTTACCTGAGGCCTCGTAATAGCTCTTGAGCGGCTCGGTTTGTTCGTGATAGACTTGAAGTCTATTAAGAACGGTTTCTGGCTCATCATCCTTGCGGATTACAAGCGCGCCGCCGCAGGCATTACAAACGCCTTCCTTTTGAGGCTTCTTATATTCTGTGTGATAGCTCGCACCACACTCAGGGCAAACCCTTCTGCCTGACATACGCTTTACTATCTCACCGTCTGCAACCTCGATAGAGAGTGCAGCGTCGATAAGTATGCCCATATTGTCAAGCGCTTCGGCTTGCGGGATAGTGCGGGGGAAGCCATCAAGAATGAAGCCCTGCTTGCAGTCTTCCTCTAAAAGGCGCTCACGGATGATGCCGATTACGACCTCATCTGGAACTAATTCGCCTTTTTCGATATATGCCTTAGCCTTAATTCCCATTTCGGTACCGTTTTTAAGTGCAGCACGGATAATGTTGCCGGTCGAAATGGTGGGTATATTGTACTTCTCAGATATTATTTCTGCCTGAGTGCCTTTGCCGGCGCCCGGAGCTCCTAATAAAATGAGTTTCATCGCAATACCCCTTTATTAATCAAGGAATCCTTTATAATGACGCATCATCATCTGGGATTCAAGATTCTGAACTGTATCAAGCGCTACACCTACCATAATGAGTACCGAGGTACCACCGAGAGAAATGTTGATTTGACCAACATTGCCGATGATGATAGGAAGAATAGCGATAACACTTAAGAACAGAGCGCCCATAAGGGTTATTCTTGACAGTATTTTGGAAATAAAATCGGAAGTGGGCTTGCCGGGACGAATACCCGGAACTGCACCGCCGTTTTTACGAAGGTTGTTAGCCATCTCTACAGGATTAAACTGAATTGTTGCATAGAAATAAGCAAATGCAATAATTAGTATGAAATAAATCACTGCGTAGAAGGTTCCCTGTGTGCTGAAGAGTGCCAAACCCTTAGCAAATGAGGTTGTTGTGTTCTTCATAAAGCTAAGAATCATTGTGGGCATCATCAGAATTGAGGAAGCGAAGATTACGGGCATAACACCTGACATATTAACCTTAATCGGAATGTGGGTGTTCTGGCCGCCGTACATCTTGTTGCCAACAACGCGCTTTGCGTATTGAACGGGAATTCTGCGCTCAGCGTGTGTCATCCAAACGATGAACGCGATAACGAGCAGGAATGCAATCACAATAGCAATTACCGCGAAGTACATATCATACTCTGTCCAATAGGTCCACAAAGCTGCAAAAGCATCAGGACCGCGGGAGATAATACCTGCGAAAAGCAGTATTGAAATACCGTTGCCGATACCCTTAACATCTATCTGCTCACCAAGCCACATTACAAGCGCCGAGCCTGCGGTAAATGCAAGCACGATAACGAATGCGGCAAATACCACTGAGCCACCCGAAACGCTTAGGAAGTTGCTACCCTTGAGATAGAAGAAGTAAGCAATACCCTGAATAAGCGCCAAGATAACCGTGGTGTAACGAGTGATGGTTGCGAGCTTTTTCTGGCCCTCCTCGCCTTCCTTAGAAAGACGCTCGAGCGCGGGAATAGCTACGCAAAGCAGCTGGATGATAATGGAGGCGTTAATGTATGGTGTGATAGACATAGCGAAAATCGCACCGTACTGAAGTCCGCCACCTGTTAAAATTGACAGATAACTGAAAAATTCATTGGTTGTACCGCTCGACTGTAAAGCCGCAACGTCGATATATGGAACAGGGATAACTGAGCCAATGCGGAAAATTGCGATTATAAGGATAGTAAAGAGAATCTTATTGCGGATTTCCTTAACCTTCCACGCGTTTTTTAAGGTTTCCAACATTCTCAGATCACCTCTGCCTTTCCGCCTGCGGCGTTAATCTTTTCTGCAGCGGATGCAGAGAAAGCGTTGAGGTTAACTGTAAGCTTCTTTGTAAGCTTGCCGTTACCGAGAACCTTTACAGGGATATCTGCCTTTTTGATAATGTTCTTTTCTACCAAAGCAGCTGCGTCAACAGTTGCGCCATCCTCGAATGCTTCGAGAGCTGCAACATTTATAGCAACCCACTCTTCGGCAAAAATGTTGTTAAAGCCACGCTTAGGCACGCGTCTCTGAAGGGGCATCTGACCGCCTTCGAAGCCGATTCTCATACCGTGACCGGCACGAGCCTTTTGTCCCTTGTGGCCCTTTCCGGCTGTTTTACCGTTGCCGGAACCATGACCTCTGCCTATACGCTTTGACTCTTTTGTTGAGCCGAAAGCCGGAGACAATTCATGCAATTTCATTGTTCGCACCTCCTTGCTTGATTCGCGGTGTAAAACCGCATCGCCAACCTATGTTGGCTTGTGAAAAACTTAGCCTTCGATTACCTTAACAAGGTGAGATACCTTGTTAATCTTGCCTCTGGTCTGAGCGTTATCAGGCTGAACCTTAATATCGCCAACCTTGTGAAGACCTAATGCTTCCACAGTTGCAATCTGGTCCTTTTTAGAACCGATCGTGCTTTTTACAAGTTTTACAGTAAGGCCGGCAGCCTTTTTCTTTGTTGCCATAGTGCTGCTCCTCCTTAACCTATAATTTCCTTAGCGGTTTTTCCGCGAACAGCAGCTACCTGCTCAGCATCTCTAAGTGCTGCAAGGCCTGCAACTGTTGCACGAACTACATTGCACGGATTGTTGGAGCGGAGCGCCTTTGTACGGATATCCTTGATACCAACCATTTCAACAACGGCACGAACTGCGCCGCCTGCGATAACACCGGTACCAGGGCCAGCGGGCTTAAGAAGCACGCGACCTGCGCCGAACTCTCCAATAATTTCGTGAGGGATTGTAGTACCCTTTAAAGAAACCTTAATAAGGTTCTTCTTTGCATCCTCAATACCCTTGCGGATAGCATCCGGAACTTCACCGGCTTTGCCGAGGCCGTAGCCTACGATGCCGTTGCCGTCGCCTACTACAACGAGAGCAGAGAACTTCATGATGCGGCCGCCCTTAACGGTCTTGGATACACGGTTTATAGAAACTACACGTTCCTGTAAATCTAATGTTGTTGCGTCAATATTTGTAGCCAAAAGTATTCCTCCTCCTTCTTAGAACTTGAGGCCGCCCTCGCGGGCACCTTCGGCAAGCTCCTTGACACGGCCGTGATAAATGTATCCGCCGCGGTCAAATACAACCTCGGAGATGCCTTTAGCAACGGCGCGTTCAGCGATTAACTGTCCAACCTTGCGCGCACCCTCGCAATTGCCGCCGTTCTCAGCGAAATCCTTTTCGTTTGAGCTTGCAGCTGCGAGTGTAACGCCATTTACATCATCGATAAGCTGGGCGTATATATTGCTGTTGGAGCGGAATACATCAAGACGGGGGCACTCGGCTGTGCCGCTAATCTTAGAGCGAACACGGGCATGGCGCTTAAGTCTTGCCTGATTGCTGTTAGGTTTGCTAACCATCTTATATACACTCCTTTATTACTTCTTAGAGCCCTTAGCGGCCTTACCTTCCTTACGGCGGATGTGCTCGTCAGAGTACTTGATACCCTTGCCCTTATATGGTTCGGGGGGTCTCTTCTTGCGAACATCTGCTGCAAACTGGCCAACTAACTGCTTATCTGCGCCGCTGATAACTATCTGGTTAGGAGACGGCACTTCTACTTTTATACCCTCAACCTCAGGCATAATTACCTGATGTGAGTAACCGAGGTTCATAACAAGGTTATTACCCTGCTTCTGAGCACGATAACCAACGCCGTTTACTTCCAAAGTCTTGGAGTAACCTTCGGTTACGCCTGTTACCATATTGGAAATAAGTGTGCGGGTAAGTCCGTGCATTGCACGGTGCTCCTTAACATCGCTCGGGCGGGTAACGATTATCTCGCTGCCCTCAACTGCAACGGTGATGTCGGCATTGTGGGTGTAATTGAGCTCACCCTTGGGGCCCTTAACGGTAACACAGTTACCATCGAGCTTAACCTCAACACCTGCAGGTATTGTGATAGGCTTCTTACCTATTCTTGACATTCCCTTGCACCTCCTTACCAAACAAATGCAAGAACTTCGCCGCCAACATTTGCGGAACGAGCCTGCTTGTCTGTCATTATTCCCTTAGAGGTGGAAAGGATTGCTATACCAAGGCCTTTCATAACCTTAGGCATATCCTCTACATTTGTGTAGATGCGCAGACCTGGCTTTGACACACGGCGGATGCCGGTGATGGTCTGTGCCTTGTTGGGGCCGTACTTCAAAACAATGTGAATTACGCCCTGCTTACCGTCTTCCTCGACGGTGAAGCTGCTGATGTAACCCTCGTCAAGCAAAATCTGGGCAATTGCCTTCTTTACTTTGGACGCCGGTACATCTACCGAATCGTGTTTTGCTGCAGATGCGTTACGAATTCTCGTAAGCATACCAGCTATTGTATCGGTGATTTGCATACCGTAAACCTCCTTAAGCTTTTCTCGCCTTTACCAGCTTGCCTTCTTAACCCGGGGGATCTCGCCCTTGTAAGCGAGCTCTCTGAAGCATATACGGCAGATGCCGTACTTGCGAAGATAAGCGTGGGGGCGGCCACAGATTTTGCATCTGTTATATTCTCTTGTTGAAAACTTAGCGGGACGAGCCTGCTTAACTTTCATAGATGTTTTAGCCATAATTCCTTCTCCTTACTTCGCAAACGGAGCGCCCATAAGTGTTAAAAGCTCACGAGCCTCTTCATCTGTCTTTGCGGTTGTAACAAATATAATGTCCATACCGCGTACCTTATCGATTTTATCATATTCAATTTCAGGGAATATGAGCTGCTCTTTAACGCCCATAGCATAGTTGCCACGGCCATCAAAAGCATCAGGATTGATTCCTCTGAAGTCACGAACACGGGGAAGTGCTGTGTTGAATAATCTCTCGACAAATTCATACATTCTCTCACCGCGAAGGGTAACCTTTGCGCCGATGGGCATACCTGCGCGAAGCTTGAAGTTTGCTACAGACTTCTTTGCGCGGCAGGGAACAGCCTTCTGGCCGGTGATTAAGCCTAAATCAGCGATAGCAGCATCGATAACCTTTGCGTTATCCTTTGCTTCGCCGCAGCCTACATTAATGATAACCTTTTCGAGCTTCGGAATCTGCATGACGCTCTTATAGCCAAATTTGGTCATCAATGCAGGAGCAACCGAATTTTTGTATTCGTTTCCAAGCGTTGACATGTCATGTCCTCCTTATCTCTTAAAAAGTCTCTCCGCATTTTTTGCAAACGCGTTCTTTTTTGCCGTCCTCGTAAACCTTGGTGCCTACGCGGGTGGGCTTGTTGCATTTCGGGCAAACTACCTGTACTTTGCAAGCATAGATAGCGCCTTCGGTTTCAATTATACCAGAGGGGTCGCCGGCCTTGCGGGGCTTAACATGCTTCTTAACCTTGTTAAGACCTTCAACAATAACCTTGCCCTCACTGGGACTAACCTCAAGTACCTTGCCGGACTTCTTGCGGTCCTTGGCATCTCCTGTAAGGAGAACAACGGTATCACCGGTTTTAATGTGAAGCTTACTCATTTTTCTTTACCTCCCATTAAAGTACTTCCGGAGCAAGAGAAAGAATCTTGGTGTAATCCTTCTCGCGAAGCTCACGGGCTACCGGTCCAAAAATACGGGTACCACGGGGGTTCTTATCCTCACGGATGATAACAGCCGCATTTTCGTCGAATCTAATGTATGTGCCATCATTACGGCGAAGACCCTTTGCAGAACGAACTACAACAGCCTTAACTACATCGCCCTTCTTTACAGTACCGCCCGGAGCGGCCTTCTTAACGGAAGCAACGATAACATCGCCGATGTTGGCATACCTCCTTCTGGAGCCTCCAAGAACACGGATGCACATAATTTCCTTAGCACCTGTGTTGTCAGCAACCTTGAGGTAACTCTGTTGTTGTATCACAGTGGTTTCCTCCTTGTTAGACTACTTAGCCTTTTCGATTATTTCGGCAACGCGCCATCTCTTATCCTTGGAGAGAGGTCTCGTTTCCATGATGAGCACTCTGTCGCCTACGCCACAGGAGTTGTTCTCGTCATGAGCCTTAAGTCTGATAGTGTTTTTGATAATCTTCTTGTAAAGTGGGTGCTTAACATTGTCTTCGATAGCTACAACAACGGTTTTATCCATCTTGTCGCTTACAACCTTACCCACTCTTGTTTTACGAAGGTTTCTTTCCATCTCAGTTTACCTCCCTCTTAAGCGTTTACGCTGTCTTTAAGCTCAGCTTCGCGAATAATAGTCTGAACGCGAGCGATATCTTTCTTGACAGCAACTATACGCATGGGGTTATCGAGCTGGTTAATGGCGTGCTGGAAACGCAGCTTATAAAGTTCGTCCTTCAAATCAGCAAGCTTTTCATTAAGCTCAGCTACGGATAATTCTCTGATTTCCTTTGCATTCATTACTGCTCACCACCCGTTTCTTTGGTTACAAACTTGCACTTGATAGGAAGTTTGTTTGCCGCAAGACGCATAGCCTCGCGAGCGAGCTCCTCGGATACGCCGCCGATTTCGAACATTACGCGACCGGGCTTAACTACTGCTACCCAATATTCGGGTGAGCCTTTACCTGAACCCATTCGGGTTTCAGCGGGCTTTTCAGTAATTGGCTTATCGGGGAAAATTTTGATCCAAACCTTACCGCCACGCTTGATATAACGTGTCATAGCAATACGGGCAGCTTCTATCTGGTTAGAGGTGATCCACGCAGGCTCGGTTGCCTGAAGACCGAAATCACCATGTGTTACGGTTGTACCGCGGGAAGCAGCACCGGTCAAGCGACCACGCTGTACACGGCGGTACTTAACGCGCTTAGGCATTAACATTAGCGTGAACCTCCTTGTCTTCTGTTTGTGCGACGGTTCTCGTTAAGAACCTCGCCTCTGTAAACCCAAACCTTAACACCGATGATACCATAGGTGGTGTTTGCCTCAGCAAAACCATAGTCGATGTCAGCTCTGAGTGTCTGAAGCGGGATAGTACCCTCATGATATCTCTCGCTTCTTGCGATTTCAGCACCGCCAAGACGGCCTGAAACCTGAGTTTTGATACCCTTAACGCCGAGACGCATAGCTCTGCCGATAGCAAGCTTCATAGCTCTACGGAAAGATACACGCTTCTCAAGCTGCGCTGCAATGTTTTCAGCTACGAGCTGAGCATTTGCATCGGGGCTCTTAATCTCAACAATGTTGATGATAACCGGCTTACCGAGCATTTCCTGGCACTTAGCACGGAGCTTTTCAATTTCAGCACCGTTGCGACCGATAACCATACCCGGCTTTGCGCAGTGGATGTGGAGTCTTACTCTCTTGTCATCACGTTCGATTTCTACTTTAGCAATACCTGCAGTGAAAAGTGTTTTCTTGAGGTATTTACGGAGGTTGTAGTCCTCAACCAATGTGTCACCAAAGGTGCTGTCATTGGCAAACCAACGTGAGTCCCAGTTCTTAATAACGCCTACACGGTAACCGTGCGGATTAACCTTCTGACCCATAATTTAACCTCCCTTTCTTAAATCTCGCGTTCTTTGAGAACGATTGTTACATGGCTTGTTCTCTTTAAGATGCGGTGTGCTCTACCGTGATCCTTCGGACGGATTCTCTTAAGAATAGGTCCTGGGCACACAAGGCACTCTGCAACATAAAGACGAGCCATATCCATATTTTTCTCTTCGGCATTTGCCATTGCTGAATGCAGAAGCTTCTCTAAATACTCACAAGCGGACTTAGGAGTAAATTTGAGTATAGCCATAGCTTTTTCAGCATCTTGATTTCGGATGAGATCCAAAACAATTTTCACCTTACGGGGTGAAATACGGGCGTATTTAAGTGTAGCCCTTGCTTCCATAGTTAACTCTCCTTTCGGCCGCTTACTTACCGGTAGTTTTAGAACCGGCGTGACCCTTGAATGTTCTTGTAGGTGCAAACTCACCGAGCTTGTGACCAACCATATCCTCAGTTACATAAACCGGCACATGCTTACGGCCGTCATGTACTGCAAAAGTATGACCGACGAAATCGGGGAATATGGTGGATGAACGGCTCCAAGTTTTAAGCACGCGCTTTTCACCGGCTTCATTCATTTCCTGAACTCTTTTGAGCAACACAGGTTGCACATAAGGTCCCTTTTTAATGCTTCTTCCCATTATGAATTCTCCTTTCGTCGCATTACTTACGGCGTTTTACGATATATTTATCGCTAGCCTTGTTCTTCTTACGGGTCTTGTAGCCCAAAGCAGGTTTGCCCCAAGGTGTTACAGGGCCTGGTCGACCGATTGGTGACTTACCTTCACCACCACCGTGAGGGTGATCGCAAGGGTTCATTACGGAACCTCTGACAGTTGGACGCCAACCCATATTTCTCTTACGGCCGGCTTTACCGATTTTAACGTTTTCGTGGTCTGTGTTGCCAACAACACCAACTGTTGCCATACAACCGTTGGGTACGTTTCTGAGTTCGCCTGAAGGAAGACGAAGAAGGGCGTAAGGACCTTCCTTAGCCATGAGCTGAGCTGCGTTACCTGCTGCGCGGGCAAGCTGACCGCCGCGGCCGGGATAAAGCTCAACGTTGTGTACGAAAGTACCTGTGGGGATGTTGATAAGGGGAAGAGCGTTACCGGGCTTAATGTCAGCCTCGGGGCCTGCCATAACCTTATCGCCTACTTTAAGGCCTGCGGGAGCGATGATGTATCTCTTCTCGCCATCCTCATATTTAACAAGAGCGATGTGTGCTGAACGGTTGGGGTCATACTCAAGTGTGAGAACCTCAGCTGCTACACCAAACTTATCTCTCTTGAAGTCGATGATACGGTATTTTCTGCGATTTCCGCCGCCACGATGACGAACGGTGATTCTGCCGTAGCTGTTACGGCCTGATTTGTTGCTCATGGGAACGAGCAAGCTTCTTTCAGGAGCTACTTTTGAAAGCTCTGAATAATCAGTAACCGACATGTCACGACGAGCGTTTGTGGTC
>JAZPZA010000005.1:0-1981 GCA_045544435.1 Acutalibacteraceae bacterium
TGCAACTTCGCCCGGGAACCGTGCCGGTACTACTTCCTGCGTCCATTAACTCTCACCTCTCTAAAGTAATATTATGCGGCAAAATTCAAACTTTACCGCTATTTTATAATTTTAGTCCTTTTTTTCCTCAAAGTCAATAAAAGCAGAACAAAAAATTAAACCAAAATTACTTTTAAAAAAAGAACATTTTTTACGTTGCTATAAAAACGTTTCTATGGTAAAATTATTGAAGAAAAATAAAAGGAGGAAAATATGCTTACTTTTGTTTGTTACCCCAAATGTACCACCTGCAAAAAGGCAGAGAAGTGGCTTAAGGATAATAAAATTGAATATGAATTCAGAGATATTAAGGAGAATAACCCCACCTACGAGGAGCTAAAGGCTTGGCACAGCTTAAGCGATGAGCCTTTAAGAAAGTTTTTTAACACCAGCGGGCTTTTGTATCGCTCTTTAGAGCTTAAAGAAAAATTGCCCTTGATGAGTGACGAAGAAATGCTTGAGCTCCTTTCAAGTGACGGAATGCTTGTTAAAAGACCTCTGTTGATTTCTGATAAATATGTGCTTATTGGTTTTAAAGAGTCACAGTGGAGAAACATATTAATAATGGAATAACCTTAAAAGCAGACTTTTTAGCAAAAGTCTGTTTTTATTTTTGTGATAAAAACGCTTTTATCCCTAAAAATTCTCTTTTATCCCAAATTGTTGCGATTAAAGATTTTGTTTGGTAAGCTATAACCATAGTAACTGAAGTTACTAAAAGCATTAGAGCAAACGAAAAACTTTAAAAAAATTTGGAGATGATTTAAAATGAAAAAAGTAAACACAAGAAAGAACCTTTTCCTTAAGCGTATGTTAAGCATGGTTATTGTAGCAATGGTATTAATGACAGTTGCAAATGTTGCTGTTTTAACAGCAAGTGCACTCAGTCCTGATTTTTATATTCCATATGGGGAAGTTAGTGACGAAGTTATGATACTGGAGAAAAGACTGGATGAGTTAAATTATATGCCTATAGAACCTGACGATGAATTTGATGAATATACAGTTAGGGCTATAAAGGATTTTCAATATCTAAATGGTCTTGAGTCTACAGGAAGGACAGATGAGGAAACCTTACACTTATTGTTTTCCGACGACGCTGTACCCAGAGAGTTTCCGGCAAGAATAAAATAAAAGCTAAGAAGTAAGCTTTGTTAATTTACACAAACATAATCTGTGTAGCATTAACAGTGCCGGAAATATATCTTAATAAGATACCGTTTAACCATGTGCATAAGGTTAAACGGTATTTTGCTATAAATTGATTTCTTTATTGTCAATTTCACGCTTTATGCTTTCAAAGGTTACGCCGTATTTTTCGGCAATGTCTTTGGCGTAGCTGACACCCTGAGGAGGTGCAATGAAAATTTTAAAGGAGCGTTTGCCGTTTTCAACTCCTGTAACCATACTTTCGATTTTGCTGTCGCCTTCAATAGTGCTGTTGATTTCGTCAAGATTTCGTGCAAGGTCGTGCATATGTGTATTGAAAATACATCTGACGCCTAAGTATCTCATAGCCTTGATAACGTCTTTGGCAATATAAAGACCTTCCGAAACGTTGGTTGTGGCAAGACTTTCGTTTAAAAGCAGCAAGCTTCCTTTGGTAGCAGAGGTGAAAATTTCCGAAAGACGCTTGCTTTCCTCGCCAAGCCTGCCTAAATCGACGGTGTCGTTTTCATCAGCAGGAAAGTGAGTGAAGATGTTATCGGCAGGACTTAAGCTCATTTTGTCACAGGGTACGTAAATACCGTTTTGTGCAAGCAAAAAGGCAAGTCCTACTGCCTGTGTAATTGTAGTTTTACCGCCGCGGTTAGGGCCTGTCAGAATATAAATACGGGCACTATCGTCAAACTTAAAGTCGTTGGTGATAATATCCTCGGCTTTTGCGGAATCTTCCTCGCTTAAGGCTTTAATGGCAAGCTTGATGTTGTAAATGCCCTTT
>JAZPZA010000006.1:0-3087 GCA_045544435.1 Acutalibacteraceae bacterium
GCGGCTCGAATAGTTTTCTGCCTACGCTTAAACCTAACCTCGCGGCTTCGGCTCCAAGGCTGAATAACGGCGGTTGACTAAACCTTACCGTGTCGGCTTCCCACCGACTATACACACGACACCGAACTGTCGCACCACCTCCACGATAGTAAAGTACACTTTACATTTTTAATTGTACTATATTCTCAGAGAAATGTCAAGCACATTTTACATTTTCAAAAGTTTTCTCATTAAAACGGGGTGTAGCAAAACGATTTTGCTACACCCCGTCAGACTATCAGAAACACTCTTTCAGTACCTTCAGAATATCCTCGTGCGCCATATATTTATATCCGCCACCCTCATAGGTCGTTTCAGCAATTTTAGGAAGCATTTCTTCTGTAGCACCAAGTTCACGGAGAGTCAGCGGAATACCAAGTTCTTTTGCAAAGTTTTCAAGCGAGGCAATGCCCTCAAGTGCAATTTCGTCATTGGTTTTGCCATCTGTATTTACATTCCACACATTTTCCGCAAAACGAACAAATTTATCAATTCCGTTTTTATAGATGTATCTGTAATACGGCATTGAAATTACAGCAAGTCCAAGGCCGTGAGGGCAGTCGGTGTATGCACCGAGCTGATGCTCAATATTATGAACTTCCCAGTCCTGCGTTTTTGAAAGTCCTGTTACAGTATTAAGTCCAAGGATTGCACACCACATAATATTACTGCGTGCTTCGTAGTCCTCGGGATTTTTCACGGCAATTCTGCTACTATTGATAAGTGATTTCATTACCGCCTCAATCACATAGTCGGTTGTGTTATCATCATCACCTGAAAAATACTGCTCCATAAGATGCGACATAACATCAAACACACCGCTTACCATTTGTTTCTGCGGTACAGAATAGGTAAATTCGGGGTTTAAAATTGAAAATTTAGGATAAACTTCAGGGCCATAAACTCTGCCTGTTTTTATAGTAACTTCTTCGTTTGTGATAACGCTTCCGCCATTCATTTCGGATGCTGTGCCCGTCATTGTGAGAATTGTTCCCACAGGAACAATTTCGTTATCAACTTTCTCAAAATCAATCCAATATCTCTGCCAGGTGTCGCCTTTTGCATAAGCGGAAACAGATATCGCCTTTGCACAGTCTATTACAGAGCCACCGCCAACTGCCAATATTAAATCAACCTTATTTTCACGAACAAGTCTTGCACCCTCAAGCACCTGCGAGTATGACGGATTAGGTTTAATTCCCGAAAGTTCAACAACATTCTTTCCGCATTCCTTTAATACCTTTACAACTTCGTCATAAAGTCCGATTTTCTTAATTGAGTTTTTGCCGTATAAGAGCAGAATGTTTTTACCGTAATTTGCAAGCTCTGACGAAAGATTACTCATAGCATCTTTACCGAAATAAATTTTTGTAGGGTTATAATAGGTAAAATCGTGTAACATTTTTATTTCTCCAATTACTTAAAATGATTAGTTATGTCCGTGACAGTTTCCGCCGCAACCGTGTTCACCGCAGGTGTGACCTTCGCCGTGCTCGTGATCGTGGTGGTCGCATTTTGCATCGGGATCGTATTGGAGGGCATCGCTAAGATAAGCTTCAACCGCTTTATCTGCATTTCCCTGTACACCGCCGAATAATTTAATTCCTGCTTCGCCCAGTGCCATCTGTGCACCACCGCCGATACCACCGCAGATAAGCACATCAACATTAAGTGCTGAAAGCATACCGGCTAAAGCTCCGTGTCCGCTGCCGTTTGTATCTACTACTTTTGATGAAAGTATTTTACCGTTTTCGATTTCATATACCTTAAACTGTTTTGTGTGTCCAAAATGTCCAAAGATTTCTCCATTTTCATAAGTTACTGCAATTTTCATAGTGTTTTGTCTCCTTTAACATTTTATTTCTCCATTCCGCAGTCATATGCATTTTTTGATACAGCCTCATCATAGTACATCGTGCCATAAAGTCTGTATCCGCCTGCAAAATTGTAGGCATCAAAGCCGTTTTGCATAAGTATTCTTGTCGCAAGATAGCTCCTTAAACCGCTCTGGCACATCACATATACAGGCTTTAATTTATCGAGTTCTGTAAGTCTTTCACGCAGTTCATCAACGGGGATATTGATAAAGCCCTCTGCATGACCGCGCATATATTCGTAGACGCTTCTTGTATCTAAAAGCGTGATATCATCTCTTTTTTGAAGAAGAGGAATATCATTATAATAAAACTGCTTTACAATACCATTCTTCACGTTTTCAATTATAAAGCCTGCCATATTCACAGGGTCTTTTGCCGAAGAATATGGCGGTGCATAGGAAAGCTCAAGGTCTTTTAGCTTGTCCGCTGTAAGTCCTGCAAAAATTGCAGTGGCAATTACATCAATTCTTTTTTCAACACCCTCATAACCTACCGCTTGAGCGCCGAGGATTTTATAGGTTTCCTTTTCAAATATAACCTTTAATGTCATAACTGTTGCGCCTGGATAATACCCTGCGTGAGAAAGGGGCGATAGAATAACTTTTTCGTAAGCTATATTACTGTTTTTAAGCTGTGTTTCAGTCATTCCTGTTGATGCTACTGTCATATCAAAGAGCTTAATAACCGATGCGCCTTGCGTGCCTTTATAAGTGCTGTTAATCCCGCAAATATTGTCTGCCGCAATTCGCCCCTGCTTATTGGCAGGGCCCGCTAATGTTATAACTGCCTTATCATTTGAAATAAAGTTTTCCACCTCTACCGCATCGCCCACTGCATAAATATCCTTATCCGAGGTTTGCATGTTGTCAGAAACTGCAATTGCCCCCTTTACGCCCAATGCGAGTCCTGCATCCTTTGCAAGCGTGTTTTCAGGTAAAACACCAACAGATACAATGACCATATTGGCAGGTATCTCCTTACAATCGGTAATGACAATGTTCTTCTCAATACTTTTTACATTGGCATTTAAAAGAATATTGATGCCCTTTGACCTTAAATTTGTGTGAATAAATGATGCAATGTCACTATCTACTGTGTTTAAAAGGTGGTCGCCTTTTTGAATGACAGTAACATCTATGCCGCGGTTTTTAAGATTTTCCGCCATCTCAAG
>JAZPZA010000007.1:0-53906 GCA_045544435.1 Acutalibacteraceae bacterium
GTGGGAGCATAGCTCAGCTGGGAGAGCATCTGCCTTACAAGCAGAGGGTCACAGGTTCGAGCCCTGTTGTTCCCACCATTTGGCCTGGTAGTTCAGTTGGTTAGAACGCTAGCCTGTCACGCTAGAGGTCGTGGGTTCGAGCCCCATCCAGGTCGCCATATGCCTCTGTAGCTCAGTCGGTAGAGCAGGGGACTGAAAATCCCCGTGTCGTTGGTTCGATTCCGACCGGAGGCACCATTTATGCGGATTTAGCTCATCTGGTAGAGCGCCACCTTGCCAAGGTGGAGGTAGCGAGTTCGAGCCTCGTAATCCGCTCCATAGGGGCGCTTAAATATTAAGCGCCCTTTATTTTCCCCAAGAGAAAACCAACGAAAACAAAATATGGCACCATGGCCAAGCGGTAAGGCAGGGGCCTGCAAAGCCCTTATCCCCAGTTCGATTCTGGGTGGTGCCTCCAAAAGAAAAGACACACCAAACGGTGTGTCTTTTCTTTTTCAACTAAATCCGTCCTAACGGACGGGAGAAATCCATCTTCGATGGGTGAAATCACTTTGTGGTGAAATTCGACTTCGTCGGGTTAGTGGACGGATTTAATTTCATCTGCGTAGCAGATTTCATCCAAGCTTTGCTTGGATTTCACCGTGAGCAAAGCGAACGATTTCACTTACCCTTGCCCCTCCGCCGCTTTTATGCTATAATACACCCAAGGGGTTGTTTTTATGAGATCAGTTTTTATGAGATATCCTGGCGGAAAAGCAAAGGCTGTTACATTTAGTTATGATGACGGCGTTGTACAAGACAAACGTCTTGCTGAGATTTTTTACAAGTATGGCTTGAAGGCGACATTTAATTTTAATAGTGAAAAAATGCGAAGTGTCTGCTTCTCCAAAGATGAGATAAAAGAATATTTTCTTTCTAAAGGTCACGAAATTGCTATCCATGGTGCAAATCACAGAGCGAATGGTAACCTAAGACCAATTGAGGGAATAAGAGATGTACTTGATTGTCGCCTTGAGCTTGAGGAAAAGTGCGATTGTATAATAAGGGGTATGGCATATCCTGACTCGGGAATAACCTTGATGGGCAACTTCGGAAACTATGAGCAAATCAAGTATTATTTAAGTGAACTGGATATTGCTTATTCAAGAACTCTTGGTGGGGATAATGATTCTTTTTTGTTGCCACAGGATTTTCATGCGTGGATGCCAACGACTCACCATAATAATCCCCAAATTATGGAATATATTGATAAATTCCTAAATCTTGATATTTCTGATAAGGCCTATCATGCAACACGAGTTTCGAGATTGTTGTATATTTGGGGACACAGTTATGAATTTGATAGAAATAATAACTGGGAACACATTGAAGAAGTTTGTAGAAGATTAGCCCACAACGACCAAATATGGTATGCCACCAATATAGAAATATATGATTATGTGCAAGCATATAAAAGTTTAAGATACAGCGCTAATGGTTGTAAAGTTTATAATCCTACCTTATATACGATTTGGCTGGATGTTGATAGCAAATTATATTCAATAAAATCAGGCGAAACTATTTGTATTGATATGTAAAATCCTCGGTTTTCACCCAGTTCTTTTTTTGATAAGTAGTCCCAGAAAAAGAAAAGACAAGTCGAAAGACTTGTCTTTTCTTTTTCAATTAAATCCATCTTCGATGGGTGAAATCACTTGCGTGATGAAATCCGACTTCGTCGGGTTATGGGACGGATTTAATTTCATCTGCGTAGCAGATTTCATCCAAGCTTTGCTTGGATTTCACCGTGAGCAAAGCGAACGATTTCACTTACCATTGCCCCTCCGCCACTTTTATGCTATAATACACTTAAGGTCGGTGATGATAAATGCCAAGAAACAATAAAAATTTAGCTGCAAAAGATATAGATGGTAAAAAAATTAGAGAGCAATATTTTGATGGGCTGATTTTAGGTGTATTTATTTTTGCGATTTGTTATACAATATGGTGTTTGTTTGATATTAAAAACCTTCAAAACAATTTTATAAATATAGTTATTTCTGTTATATGCTTTTCTCCATTTGTGTTATTGGCAGTCTTAAATAGATTTCTTTTTGGAAAGATATTGTGTGTATTGGCGGAAGATAAACTGTATTACTTTACTGCCGAAACAAGAATTAATTCAAGACACAACAAAACAAATGGACATATTGAATATGATGAGATTAAAAATGTCGAGTATATACCTTCTTCGGCTGGTATTACGGGGAGAACTTCACAGGTTGTGATTTTGGGAGAAAATTTCGAAATTAAAATTTTTAACGCTAACCGCAGTTTAGTTAAAGAGATAAACAAGAGACGCTAAAGAAATTCCTCATTTCCCAGTCACATTTCATTCGTGCCATTACATATACCCCTTAAACACCAAACAGAGCAATTCTTTCGAATTGCTCTCTTTTTTAACTAAATATATGTAATATTGCCGAGTGTTTGTTTCTATCGGGCATTATTTTTTTCTGCGTCTGGCAATAACAACGCAAACGATAATTAAAATCAACACAAAAGCAAGCGCGATAGGTAAATATTTAAGGAAAGGCTTTTTGGTGCCCGCCAAGTTATCATCGTCTTTTTTATCCGTTTTAAGCGACTCTTCACTGGACTCGGTTTCTTGGGAGTCGCTTTCTTCAGAGGACTCTGTCTCATCATCACCATCATATTCCTCATCTGTTTCAAAAAGCTCTTCATGATCTTCTTTTTTGATAGTGCCATCGTCCCTTACGGGCGGTAGGTTTTTGAAATCCTCTAAATTTTCCACTTTCTCTTGGCTGTTTTTAGAGTCCTCGGTGTTATCAATATCATTATCCTCAGCTTCCTCAAGCTCGAAAAGCATAACATCGGTTACTTTATCACAATTTTTGCAGTGGCGCGACATCTCGCCCGCGATTTCCTTAGTAGCCTCTCGGTCCACAGTCCACTCTTCTTCAAAATCGTGGCCGTTAGGGTCTATGAATTCGTTTTCAATGTGTGGGCATCTTGAGCAGTTGCGGCTGCGAAGGCCCTGCCTTGTGCAGGTGGGCTCAACATCAACAGTCCACTCGCCGAAAATGTGCGGAGAATTGCTGCAGGTGGCACCAACCTCAATTCCACCCGCCCGAACCGCAGGATTAACCGCTATCTCGCCAAACTTTGAAAAGCAGCCATAAAGATTTGGTCCGTAGTAATCATAATTGTTGTTAACGATTCTTATCCTGTGGTTTTTAGGTGAGGCAGTATCATTTACTGTGAAATTAACCGTTACGATAGTTCCGTTAGTGGAAACATTTTTATCCTCACAGCTTACAAAACGAACAAGACCGACTGCAGCATCGTTGGAGATTGATGGTTCGCTTATGTAGCCTTCAGCAAAGCCTGCAAAGGTGAAAGCATCCGCATCATATTTAATACCAAACGCCATAGCCATAATGCCTGTGTTTCCTGAAATATCAACATTTATTGCAACGCTATCCCCAGGCACTGCTGATTTTTGTGATACAGTGATAACAGGAGCGTCATCTGCCGAAACCATAGGGGCGCAAATAACAGTAAGGCAGAAAATTAGAATCACGCTTAAAACAATACTGATTTTTTTCATAAAAGCACCTCAAATTTAATATACCATTGACTGCTGAAAAAGTCAAATAAAAGCGTTCCTTTCGGGGATAATAAATGCGGTGATAAAATGGAAATTTTAAAGACTGTAATCTTAGGCTTAGCCTCGCTTTTAGCGCTTTTTATACTCACAAAAATAATGGGAAATAAGCAGATGTCCCAGCTTACTATGTTTGACTATATAATTGGCATCACCATCGGCTCTATTGCCGCCGAAATGGCAACCGAGCACGAAAACTCACTGCATTCTCTTGTTGCGATGACGGTTTATGCGCTCACTTCGGTGATAATTTCATATGCCACTACAAAATGGGTGGCGTGCCGCAGGGTGATATTTGGCAAGAGCGTTATCATTATGAACGGTGGCGTGCTTTATCGCAAAAATATGAAGAAAACCCACCTTGATATAAATGAATTTTTAACCCAGTGCCGCAGTCAGGGATATTTTGATTTAAGTGATATTGATGTTGCGGTTTTAGAGCCTAACGGCAAGCTTAGTATCCTGCCTTTTCCCGAAAAGCGGCCGGTTACCTCCGAGGACCTTAAAATAATGCCGAGCATTGATTCTGTTTGCTTTAATGTTATAATGGACGGCGATATAATGCATAAAAATTTGAAAGCGGCAGGCCGTGATGAACGCTGGCTTAAAGCTGAATTAAAGCTGCAAAATAAAACTGATATAAAGAATATATTTTTAGCCACGGTAGACCGTCAGGGAAGCCTTAAAGTTTTCGAAAGCACTAACGAAAACGCTAAAAACGATATTTTTGAATAAAAAATCACAAATTACCACCCTATAACATTTGTTCAACTTGCCTATGACAAAAAGAACCCCAAAATGTTATAATTAATATAACTAAAAAGGCAGGTGGAGTCAAAATGTTCAAAATGGGTGACACGGTGGTTTATAGCACGCAGGGTGTGTGTGTAGTTCGCGAAATCGTTACAAAGCAACTTGGAAAAGCTTCGGCTGAGTATTATCTTTTAACCCCTGTTTATCAGGAAAACACCACTATTTTTGTGCCTGTGGACAATGAAAAGCTCACCTGTAAAATGCGAAGTGTTTTAACGCGCGCTCAGGCGCAAAAGCTAATCCTCGCTATGCGAGAGGTCGATACGATTTGGATACCCGAGGATATCGCCCGCAGAAAGCAGTATACCGAGATTCTCTCATCGGGTGAGCGCATAAAAATTGCGGCACTTATAAAAACGCTTTACCTTGAGCAGCGCCGCCGCAAGGAAGCTGGAAAGAAATTGCATATTGCAGATGAACAGCTACTTAAAAAGGCACAAGCACTGCTTCATACTGAGCTGGCGCTAGCGCTCCAAATTGAGCCAGAGCAGGTGGTTCCTTTTATTAAAGAGCAGATAAAAGCTTCAATTGAATAGAAAATCAGCGGTATTTTATGTATTTTTTCTGCATAAAATGCCGCTTTTTCCTTGACAATGGGATTTAAAGAGAGTAATATATATATTAAATTATAAGAGAGGAGAGGCTATAAGTGTTTGAAAAGAAGTTTTATTACTTTTATTGCTTTACCTTGGACTGCCTGACCTCTTTTAATAAAGCAGCATAATTTTCTGCTACATTAAATAGGAATCAGACAGTCCGCAACCGTTTGTGCTATAAAAAGGCACTAACTGTTTGCGGATTTTTTATTGGAGTGAAGTTTATGAATAACGAAATGATGAAGCTTGGCAAAAAACCCTCCGTTATAAGGGAGATATTTGAATATTCTAACCGCAGAAAGGCTCAAATCGGTGCCCAGAATGTGTTTGATTTTAGTCTCGGCAACCCGAGTATTCCAGCACCTGATGCTGTGAACGAGGCAATATGCCGTCTGGTAAGCGAGGGAGATAGCGTCTTGCTTCACGGCTATACCTCTGCCCCAGGTGATATGGCGGTTAGAAGTAAAATTGCCGAAAACATAAAGAGCCGCTTTGGTGCAGATGCCGCGGCTTCCAATATCTATATGACCTGCGGCGCCGCCGCATCACTTACCGTATCCTTAAAGGCGGTATGCAATAAGGGGGAAGAGGTTATTCTGCTGGCTCCCTATTTCCCCGAATATGATGTGTTTGTTGATAATGCAGGCGCAGTGCCCGTGCCTGTTTGCGGCAAGGGCGATAACTTTGACCTCGATTTTGATGCGCTTCAAAGAGCGATAAATAAAAATACCGCCGCAATAATTATAAACTCCCCCAACAATCCCACAGGCGGCGTTATTCCTGCAGAGCAGATAGAGCAGTTAAGTGAGATGCTTAACGAAAAATCTAAGGAATATGGCAAGCCTATCTATATAATCGCCGACGAGCCCTATCGCGAGCTTACCTATGGTGATGAGGTGCCGTATATACCTAACTTCTATGATAACACGATAGTTTGCTATTCGTATAGTAAGTCGCTATCCCTCCCGGGTGAACGCATAGGCTATATATTCGTGTCACCTAAGTGTGAGGGGGCAGATGATATTTTCGCCGCCGTTTGCGGCGCGGGAAGAAGCCTCGGTTTCGTTTGCGCGCCAAGCCTTATGCAGCGTGTAGCGGCTGAGTGCGACGGTATGACCGCCGATATCAGCGAATATGATAAAAATCGCCGTCTGCTTTATGATAGCTTAACCCAGATGGGCTATAAAGCAGTCGAGCCCAAGGGCGCGTTTTATCTGTTTGTGAAATCGCTTGAAGAGGATGCAAATGCATTTTGCGAGAAAGCCAAAAAGTATGAGCTGCTGCTTGTTCCAAGCGATAGCTTTGGCGCAAAGGGATATGTTCGCATTTCTTATTGCGTGGCATACGAAACCATTAAAAACTCACTTCCCGCATTTAAAAAGCTTTATGATGAGTATGAGGTAAGATAAATGACAGAACTCGAAAAAGCAAGAAGTATAATCAACGAAGTTGATGAGAAAATGGCAGAGCTTTTTGAGCGGCGTATGGATGCGGCTCGCGCGGTGGCTCACTATAAAAAGGAGCACGGACTTCCAATAGATGACCTTGCCCGTGAGGAGCAGTTAATTGCCCGCAACTGCGCGCTTATAAAGGATGAGGATTATCGCTCTTATTATGTGAATTTTCTCAGAAGAACGATAGATATTTCAAAGTCACTTCAGCACCGCGAGCTTGACGGTATGCGCGTGGCATATAGCGGTGTTGAGGGCGCGTTCGCTAATATCGTTGCCGAGCGCATATTCCCCGATGCCAACTGTATAGGCTATGCCGATTTTAAGGCGGCTTATAATTCTGTGGTAAACGGCGAGTGCGACTGTGTGCTGCTGCCTATAGAAAACAGCTTTAACGGCGATGTGGGTAAGGTTATGGATCTCGCATTTTTTGGCTCACTCTTTGTAAACGGCATATATGAGGCTGATATAGTACAAAATCTGTTGGCAGTGAAGGGTGCCACTATTGATGATGTTCGCGAGGTAATAAGCCATTCTCAGGCACTGGGTCAATGCGCTTCTTATATCGAAAAGCACGGCTTTAAGACCATAGAGGCGGTAAACACCGCCGTTGCCGCAAAACAGGTAGCCGAAATGGGCCGCCGCGATATTGCCGCCATTGGCAGCGCGGAGGCGGCAGAAAAATTCGGCCTTAAAACACTTCAAATACATATAAACGAAAGCAACACAAACACCACCCGCTTTGCGGTATTCTCAAGAAGCAGTAAGGCTCACTCTATAAATGATAACCACTTTATTATGCTTTTCACCGTAAACAATGCGGCAGGCTCGCTCGGTCGCGCGATATCGGTTATCGGTGAGCATGGCTTTAACCTTAAAGCGCTCAAGAGCCGCCCCACAAAGGAGCTTGTTTGGGATTATTATTTCTATGCCGAGGGTGAGGGCGACATTTTAGGTGATGAGGGTAAGGCGATGCTAAATGAGCTTGGAGAATGCTGCTCAAACCTTAAAATTCTTGGCAATTTTGAGAAAGAAATAAAGGTGTGAATTTATGATAATACCCGTTAAAACACAAAACGGCGGATACGATATTATCTTAGAGCGTGGCGCATTAAAGCGCGCGGGGGAATATTTAAACCTCTCAAGACGCGCACTTATCGTTACCGATAGCGGCGTGCCGCGTGAATATGCCGAAGAAGTGGCGGCGCAGTGCCAAGAGGCAATGATATGCGTTTTCCCCGAGGGTGAAAAGTCTAAAAATTTTGATACATATAAAAGCATTTTAAGCGCCCTTGTTGGCGGCGACTTCACCCGTACCGACTGCGTTGTTGCGGTGGGCGGGGGAGTAGTAGGTGATATGGCGGGCTTTGCCGCAGCCACCTTTATGCGCGGTATCGATTTTTATAATATTCCAACAACACTGCTTTCTCAGGTCGATTCATCTATAGGCGGAAAAACCGCCATCGATTTTGAAGGTTATAAAAATATTGTGGGCGCATTTTATCAGCCAAAGCGCGTGATAATTGATTTTGATACCCTTTCCACCCTGCCTGCGCGGCAAATTTCAAATGGCGCGGCAGAGGCTGTTAAAATGGCGCTTACCCACGATAACGAGCTTTTTGAGCTTTTTGAAAGCGGCAAGGCGATTGAAAATATTGATACTGTGATAGAACGCTCGCTTAAAATCAAGAAAAGCGTGGTCGAGGCTGATGAAAAGGAAGCTTCGCTTCGCAAGGTGCTTAATTTCGGTCACACAGTAGGTCACGCGATAGAAAGCAACACCCCAACGCTTTACCACGGTGAATGTGTGGCGCTCGGTATGCTGCCGATGTGCTCTGATGAAGTCAGAGAAAGGCTTATGAAGGTTTTGGAAAATCTTAATCTTCCAATAGCGGTTGATGTCGACTGTGATAAAATAGTGGAAACTATGCGCCACGATAAAAAGATGGCGGGAGATAATATTTCTTATATAACCGTGCCAAAGGTCGGCAGTTTTAAAATGCAAAAATCTGATTTTAATACATTTGCGCAAAGAATAAAGGCGGTGTATAAAAAATGAAAAACACATTAGGTAATGTCCTGAGCGTAACGCTTTTCGGCGAAAGCCACGGGGCGGCTATCGGCGCTATAGTTGATGGTCTTGCCGCAGGCATTAAAGTGGATGAGGATTTTATCCGCCATGAGCTTTCCCGCCGCCGCCCGCAAGGCAGCATATCAACCCCTCGCCGAGAGGCCGATGAGTTTAAGATTTTAAGCGGTGTTTTCGCGGGTAAAACCACAGGCACACCCGTGTGCATAATGATAGAAAACAGTGATACCCATTCTACAGATTACGGCGAAATAAGCAACAAAATGCGCCCATCCCACGCGGATTTTACCGCGCATATTAAATATGGCGGTAATCAGGACTACCGCGGCGGCGGCCACTTTAGCGGCAGAATTACCGCGGCTCTTGTAGCTGCAGGCGCGCTTATCACACCCGCGCTTAATAAAAAGGGCATATATATCGGCACCCACATAAAAAATATCGCGGGTGTTGAGGATAGAGATTTCAACTGCCTTGACGATGTGAAATCGGTTGCGGGCAAGGCATTCGCCGTTTTAAACGAGGATATAAAGTCTCAAATGACCGATAAAATAAACGAGGCGCGCGAGGGTGGCAATTCGGTAGGCGGTATACTCGAAACCGCAGTTTACGGAATGCCCGCTGGCATTGGCGAGCCTTGGTTTGATACCTTAGAGGGCACACTTTCCCACGCGCTTTTCTCCATCCCCGCAGTAAAGGGAGTGGAGTTTGGGCTTGGCTTCGGCTTCGCTAATACCACAGGCGCCGATGCTAATGACCAGATGAGGGTTGAAAACGGAAAGGTTGTTACCCTTACCAATAATAACGGCGGAATTTTAGGCGGAATTTCAAACGGTATGCCCATTGTGTTCCGCACCGCGATTAAGCCCACCCCAACAATCGGCAGGGAGCAGAATACCGTGGATATTTCCACCATGAGCGATACAACCCTTGCCGCCCGCGGCAGACACGACCCTTGCATCGTTCACCGCG
Source organism: Acutalibacteraceae bacterium (assembly GCA_045544435.1). Lineage (GTDB taxonomy): Bacteria > Bacillota > Clostridia > Oscillospirales > Acutalibacteraceae > UBA737. The sequence continues at coordinate 9,586 of JAZPZA010000007.1, forward strand.
CCGCAGTTGTGGCGGATAGCGTAACGGCACTCGTTCTTGCCGATATGCTCTCTATTAAATACGGCACAGATTGGTTGGGTGAATAATGCAATATGGTTGTATAGGCGAAAAGCTAACCCACAGCTTTTCGCGCGATATTCATTCCCGACTTTTTGATTACTGCTATGAGCTTTGCGAAATCCCAAGGGGCGAGCTTGAAGCCTTTATGCTTAAAAAGGATTTTAAGGCAATAAATGTTACCATACCCTATAAGCAGGATGTTATCCCGTTTTTGGATTTCATAAGCGATACCGCGAAGGCGATAGGCGCCGTAAACACTATTGTAAACCGCGAAGGTAAGCTTTATGGCTATAATACCGATTTTGCGGGTATGACGGCGCTTATAGAAAAACAAGGAATTAAAATTAAGGGCAAAAAAGTGATGATTCTCGGCAGTGGGGGTACTAGTAAAACTGCCCTTGCAGTAGCCAAGGCTATGGGCGCTCGCGCCATTTACCGCGTTTCTCGCACAGGCTGTGACGGGTGCATCACCTATAGCGCTGCCAAAAGCGCTCACGGTGACGCCGAAATCATAATCAACACCACCCCTTGCGGAATGTATCCTAATATAATAGGCGAGCCTATTAATATCGATGATTATCCCTGCCTTGAGGGTGTGGTGGATGCGATATATAACCCGCTTTGCTCAAACCTTGTGGTAAAGGCTACCGCAAAGGGCATAAACGCCATAGGCGGACTTTATATGCTTGTGGCTCAGGGCGTTTTTGCGGCAGAGCTTTTTCTCGACACTAAAATCGAAAAAAGTGAAATTGATCGCGTTTATAACGAGATAGTAAAAGAAAAGCAAAATATCGTGCTCACAGGTATGCCCTCGAGCGGTAAAAGCACTATAGGCAAAATGCTCGCCAAAGAGCTTAATATGCAGTTTATCGATACTGATTGTGAAATAGTAAAGCGCGAGGGCGCAGAAATTTCCGATATATTCGCGAGCGTTGGCGAGAGCGGATTTCGCGATATAGAAGCCGCGGTTATAGCCGAAGCTTCTGCGCGTGGTCACTGTGTGATTTCAACAGGCGGCGGCGCCGTTTTAAGGCAGGAAAATGTTGTGGCGCTTAGCGGAAACGGAAAAATATATTTTATCGACCGCCCGCTTGAGGATTTAGTCGCAACTGCTGACCGCCCACTTTCATCTAATGCAGATGACCTTAAAAAGAGGTACTGCGAAAGGTACGATATCTACCGCTCCACCGCGCATAAAATTATTGAAAATAAAGGTGCCGCTCAAGTTGCGGCAGCCGCTATAAAGGAAGACTTTATAAAATGAAAATTTTAGTTATCAATGGTCCTAATCTAAATATGCTCGGCATCCGTGAGCCTTCGGTTTACGGCAGCGAAACCTATGCCGATTTGTGTGATATGATAAATGCTCACGCTGCTAAAATGGGCGTTGAGGTTAAAATTTTTCAGTCTAACCACGAGGGCGCAATAGTGGATGAAATTCAAAACGCCTATGGCGTGTTTGATGGCATTGTGATTAACCCCGCCGCCTATACCCACACAAGCGTTGCCATTCTTGATGCGCTTAAAGCGGTGAGCATACGAGCGGTTGAAGTGCACATTTCGGATGTTTCCTCCCGTGAGGATTTCAGGCAGATAAGCTTTGTAAGAGCGGCTTGTGTAAGGACTATTACAGGTCACGGCTTTAACGGATATTTAGAGGCTATCGACACACTTTTGGAGACTGAGTGATGACTGTTACTATTGAAAAATCTGTAGCGCGGGGCAAAATATCCGCGCCGCCTTCAAAATCTGCCGCCCACCGCGCGCTTATAGCGGCGGCGCTATCGAGCGGATGCGAGGTTAAGAATATAGAATATTCAAGCGATATCTCCGCCACGCTTGACTGCCTTGAGTGCCTTGGCGCAAAGGTAGAACGATGCGAAAACAGCGTGGTTTTGGGCTCGCTTAATCCGTTTGCCGCACCCGACTGTGAAATGGACTGCCGCGAAAGCGGCAGCACACTGCGCTTTTTGCTACCGCTTTGTATGCTATCGGGCAGTGAAATCACACTTCGCGGCACCAAGCGGCTTTTTTCGCGCAACCTTGAAATCTATGCGGAAATTGCCGCGCAAAATGGGGTAGAGTTTTTAAAGCGCGATAATTTCGTCACCGTTAAGGGTAAACTCAAGGCGGGGGAATATAAGGTAGCAGGCAATATTTCAAGCCAGTTTATAACGGGGCTTCTTTTTGCATTGCCTCTGCTTAAAGGCGATAGCACTTTAGAAATCACAGGAAATTTTGAAAGCGCGCCTTATGTTGAATTAACGCTTAAAGCCTTAAAGGATGCGGGCATAAATATACAAAAGAAAAGTGACACACTCTTTTTTATATCAGGTGAGCAAGAATATAACTGCGGCAGTGTTACCGTTGAGGGTGACTATTCAAACGCCGCCTTTCTTGATGGGCTTAATATGCTCGGCGGCAGTGTTGAGGTTGCGGGATTGTCAGGGGATAGTCTTCAGGGCGACCGCGTGTATCTCCAAATGTATAATGACCTTAAAAACGGCATAAAGGAATTTGACCTTTCAAACTGCCCTGACCTTGCACCCGTTATGTTTGCGCTATCGGCAGTTCACGGCGGCGCGCATTTCACAGGCACTCGGCGACTTAAAATTAAGGAAAGCGACCGCGCAGAGGCTATGAAAACAGAACTCCAAAAATTCGGCATAAAGGTAGAGGTGAACGAAAACGATGTTACCGTTTTCGGCGGCGAGCTGCTTGCGCCTCAAAAAACGCTCTGCGGTCATAACGACCACCGCATCGTGATGGCGCTAAGCCTTTTGTGCAGTGTAACGGGCGGAAGTATAAGCGGGGCAGAATCGGTAGCCAAAAGCTACCCTGACTTTTTTGAAAAAATAAGTAAGCTTGGAATAGTGATTAGCAATGAAGTTTGAGGAAGTAAAGAATATATTGATAGTGGGCCTAGGCCTTCTCGGTGGCAGTTATGCTAAAAAGCTCACCGCCGAGGGCTTTAAGGTTAAAGCCATAACATTAAATGAAGAAGATATTAACTATGCCGTAAACGAGGGCTTTATCGTGGGCGGCAGCACTCAGGTTGATGCAGCGCTTATAAAAGAGGCTCAGCTTATAATATTTGCGCTTTATCCGCACACCTTTATCGAGTGGATTATGGAAAACGGACATCTTATAAAATCGGGTACTGTGGTTACGGATGTCACAGGTGTTAAGGGCTGTATTGTGGAGCAGATTCAAAATATGCTGCCTGCGGGAGTAGAGTTTATTTCAGCTCACCCTATGGCGGGTAAGGAAAACTGCGGCGTTAGAAATGCCGACCCCGAGATATTTAAAAAGGCAAATTATATCGTGGTGCCAACCAATCGCAACACCCCCGATGCTATTCGCCTTTGCTGTGAACTGGGCCGCACGCTCGGCTTTGCCGATATTTCGAGCCTCACCGTGCGCCAGCACGACGAAATGATAGCCTTTCTTTCACAGCTTACCCACTGCATAGCAGTATCACTTATGTGCGCCAACGGCGACCCTAACCTTGTTCGTTACACGGGTGACTCATTCCGTGACCTTACAAGAATTGCAAATATAAATGATGAAATGTGGAGCGAGCTGTTTTTATCAAACCGCGAGGCGCTGCTGCAAGAGATGGATGGCTACCGTCAGGCATTCGATAGGCTCTATGAAACGATAAAAAATAACGACCGCGAGGCAATGCGAGAGATGATGCGCCTTTCCTCTGCAAGAAGAAAAACATTCAACGAGGGTGAAAAACTTATATGAATATGAATTTTTTGCGCAAACTGCCCATACCAAAGGATATTAAGGAGCAGTATCCGCTTAGTGATAAAATGCTTGAGGTAAAGCGCGAGCGCGACCGCGAAATTGCCGCGGTTTTCTCAGGAGAAAGCGATAAATTTATCCTTATAATCGGCCCCTGCTCGGCTGATAATGAGGAGGCTGTGCTCGATTATATCAGCCGACTGAAAAGGGTGGCAGATGAGGTTAGTGATAAGCTCATCATCATCCCGCGTATATATACTAATAAGCCTCGCACCACGGGTGAGGGTTATAAGGGTATGCTTCATCAGCCTAACCCCGAAGAGCGCCCCGATATGCTAAAGGGCATACTTGCTATAAGGCATCTTCATATGAGTGCCTTAAGAGATTTCGATTTCACCTGCGCGGATGAAATGCTTTATCCCGAAAATTATCGCTATTTATCAGATTTGCTCGGCTACGTGGCGGTGGGTGCGCGTTCGGTGGAAAACCAGCAGCATCGCTTGGTTTCGAGCGGTATTGGGGTGCCTGTTGGTATGAAAAACCCAACGAGCGGTGATATTACCGTTATGATGAACTCAATAAAGGCGGCTCAAAGCAGCCACACTTTCCTTTATCGCGGTTGGGAGGTTATGAGTGCGGGCAACGATTATGCCCACGCGATTTTGCGCGGCTATGTTGATTTTGCGGGCAGAAACATTTCGAACTATCACTATGAGGATTTGAGCCGACTTTCTGAAGCGTACAGTGATAACGGGCTTAAAAATCCGTCTGTTATAGTTGATACCAACCACGCGAATTCCTCTAAGCAATATCTTGAGCAGATAAGAATTGCAAAGGATGTTGTTTACAGCCGCAACCATAATAAGGATATAAGAGGTCTCGTTAAGGGCCTTATGATAGAAAGCTATATCGAGGACGGCGCCCAGAAGATAGGCGAGCATATTTATGGAAGGTCGATAACCGACCCGTGCCTCGGCTGGGAAAAAACTCAAAAGCTTATTCTTAAAATTGCAGACACCTTAAAATAACACAGAGAATAGAGGTAATATTATGCTGGCTTTTCTTTTTGCGTTTATAACGGGCGTTGCCTTTATAGTGCTGTTGAAATTCCTTTTGAGGGCATTAACCGAAGAAAACAAAAAACTAATACGGATATTCTTACTGTCCATATTTGCCCTTTGCGGAATATTTGCCGCAGCTGCAATATCAAACCTTTGGTATATAACTTATTTTTTCTGCGGTTTGCTTTCGGGCGCCGCTCTCACGGCTGCGGGAATTTATATCTATAAAAATATTATAAAAAATGTTTACCATTTTGATATTAAAGATATAAACCTTGACCTTTTAAAGGGCAAAATAGATAAACTATTAAAGAAAGTAAAACGCGGATAAATTTTAAAACCTCAAAGCATAAAATGTTTTGAGGTTTTATCTTTTTTAATTGACTTTAATTATATGATATTGTAAAATAAAAAGGATGAAAATAATTTGGGAGAGTGTGCAATATGAAACCCGTTTATAAACGCGTGCTTTTAAAGCTCAGTGGCGAGGTACTTGCTGGCGAAAAGGGCACAGGTATTGATTTTGATAAGGTTACCGAGGTGTGCGAGCAGATAAAAAAATGCGTTGAGATGGGCGTGCAGGTAGCGATAGTTGTTGGCGGCGGCAATTTCTGGCGCGGCCGTTCAAGCGGCAAGATGGACCGCACCCGCGCTGACCATATGGGAATGCTTGCAACAACCATTAATTCCTTGGCGCTTTGCGATGCCTTAGAACAGCTCGGTGTTACCGCCCGCGTGCAAACCGCGATTGAAATGCGCCAGTTTGCAGAGCCATATATTCGCAACAAGGCTATCCGTCATCTTGAAAAGGGCAGGGTGGTAATTTTTGGTTGCGGCACAGGTAACCCCTTCTTCTCAACCGATACTGCCGCGGCGCTTCGCGGCGCAGAAATCGGCGCAGATGTTATTTTTAAGGCAACTAATGTTGACGGCGTTTACGATAGTGACCCTAAAACAAATCCCAATGCAGTTAAATTTGACACACTCACCCATCACGAGGTTTTAGCGCGAGAACTCCATGTTATGGATTCCACAGCTGCATCCCTTTGTATGGATAACGATATCGATATTCTTGTGTTTAACCTTAATGACCCCGAAAACATTGTTTCCGCAATGGTGGGCGAGAATATCGGCACAGTAGTAAAGAATTAATTTTGAGGTGAAAAGTATGAACGAGCTTATTAAGAACACAGAAGAAAGAATGAGAAAGTCTATTGACGCGCTTGACCGCGAGTATAAATCTATTCGCGCAGGCAGAGCCAATGCCTCTGTGCTTGACCGCGTTAATGTTGATTATTACGGTGTACCCACCCCCGTTCAGCAGATGGCGGCAGTATCAATTCCTGAGCCGCGCACACTTCTTATCCAGCCTTGGGATAAATCAACCTTAAAGGAAATCGAAAAGGCTATACTTACCTCTGAAATCGGCATCAACCCCCAGAACGACGGTACATGTATCCGCCTTAACTTCCCACCCCTTACCGAGGAGAGAAGAAAGGAAATCGTTAAGGATGTTCGCAAAAAGGGTGAGGATGCAAAGGTTGCGGTTCGTAACCAGCGCCGTGATGCGCTCGATAAATTAAAGGGCCTTAAAAAAGCGAATGCTATCACTGAGGATGATGAGGCAAACGGCGAAAAGAAGATTCAGAACCTTACCGATAAATTCTGCAAGGAAGTTGATGACCTTTCAGCCTTAAAGGAAAAGGAAATAATGGAAATCTGATTTTGGCTAAATAAAATACAAGCGGCGCACTTCTTGTGCGCCCATTTTTTCCGTATTGGGAGAGATTAAATATGCCTTTTTTGAAGAAAAAACAAAACACGCCCCGCGTGCTGCCGCAGCATATAGCGATAATTATGGATGGTAACGGCAGATGGGCTAAGCGCCGCTCGCTTCCAAGAACAGCGGGCCACGCGGCAGGCTCTAAAAAATTCAAAGAAATCGCGAGATACTGCAATAAAATAGGTCTTAAATACCTCACGGTCTATGCTTTTTCCACGGAAAATTGGAAAAGACCTAAGGATGAGGTTGATAATATAATGAGAATCTTCAAGGAATATCTTGAGGATGCAAAGAATTTTAAGGATGAAAACATCAAGGTGCAGTTTATCGGCGACAGAGCACCCTTGAGTGACGATATAAAGCGACTTATGAGGGAAGCCGAGGATGAAAGCGCCACCGCTACGGGGCTTCACCTTAATGTGGCTATAAACTATGGCGGCCGCGATGAGATAGTTCACGCCGTAAAACAGATGGTAAATGATGGTATAAAGGCGGAGGATATAACCGAGGATACTATTTCAAATCACCTTTATACCCACTCTCAGCCCGACCCAGATTTTATTATAAGACCAAGCGGAGAATACAGACTTTCCAATTATCTTATATGGCAGTCGGCTTATGCAGAATATTGGTTTTCAAATATCCTTTGGCCCGATTTTTCAACCAAGGATTTGGACCGTGCGATAGATGATTATAATAAACGCAACCGCAGATTCGGTGGAGTATAGTTTGAATTAAATCTCCCTCAGCACCGTTTTTTGTTCGGGGCAGTACATATTGTGCGGCTCCGCTCACTTCAAAACGGCACCGCGAACGATTTTCTTTCAAACTGATTTTTAACTGGCGCGTTTTGCGCCGAAAGGAAGATATATTATGAAGATAAGAATACTTTCAGGGGCAGTTATGATAGCGCTCATATCGGCAGTGCTTGTTTTAGGCTTTTATTGGAACCCGATAGTAATAACAATATTTATAGCGGCTGTAGCAGCGCTTGGAACCTATGAGCTTGTTCACAATGCCGCCAAGGTGAATGATATCTGGTGCGAGCTGCTTTCGGCTATTTATTCTGCCGCTATGGTGTTTGCTTTCAGCGATTGGCTTCGCGGTCTGCAGCTTCTTTCGGTAAATAATGCATATGAAATCGAAATTGATTTTGCTTTGGTTTACACCGCTCCCGTTGCGGCAATATTAATATCCGTGGTATATGTTTTGATAATCGCTGTTTTAATTATGATAAAGCACAAAACGCTGGAGTTTTCTCATATAGGTTATCTTTGCGGAATGCCACTTTTATATGCCTTCGGATTTTCAACACTCGGGGGTATTATAACGGGAATAAACGGAATATACTATTTACTGTTGATACTTAATTTTGCGAGCATTTGTGATACGGGTGCATATTTTACGGGTGTAACCCTCGGCAAGCACAAGCTCTGCCCTGAAATAAGCCCTAAGAAAACGGTTGAGGGCGCTATCGGCGGAATAGTATCAAGCGTTCTTGTAAGCGTTATTATCGTGGCGGCGTTCAGTGCCTATGATAAGCTTCTTTTAACGCTTGTGCTCACAATTCCGCTTTGCATTATTGGTATGTTAGGCGACCTTTTTGCATCGGTTATCAAAAGAAAGGCAGATATCAAGGACTATGGCTGGCTAATCCCCGGTCACGGCGGTGTGCTTGACCGCACCGATAGCATACTTCTTATTTCGCCCGCGCTTTACTGCCTTATCCTTTTAGGTGTTATGTGATGAAAAGAATTGTAATCTTAGGCTCCACAGGCTCTATCGGCACACAGGCACTCGAGGTTGTAAGGGGCGGCGGTTATGAGGTAGAAGCCTTGGCGGCGGGCAGTAATGTGAAGCTGCTCGAAGCGCAAGCAAGGGAATTTAAGCCCTCGGTGGTTGCCGTTTTCAGCGAGGAAGCGGCGCGTGAATTAAAGCTCAGACTTGCCGATACCGATATAAAGGTGCTATCGGGTGTTGAGGGTGTTTGCGCCGCGGCGCAAATTCCTGCAGATATGGCGCTTAATGCCATTGTGGGCATTGCGGGTCTTCGCCCAACACTTGCCGCAATTGAAAGCGGTAAGGATATCGCCCTTGCTAACAAGGAAACCTTGGTTACGGGCGGCGAGCTTGTAAAGCGTGCGGCAAAAGAAAATGGGGTTAAGATACTTCCTGTCGACAGCGAGCACTCGGCGATTTTTCAGTCACTTCAAGGTGCACCTAAGGGTAGTCTTAAAAAAATATTGCTCACAGCGTCTGGTGGCCCGTTTTATGGCAGGAGCGCTCACGAGCTTCGCGATGTAACCGTGGCAGAGGCACTTAATCACCCCAACTGGTCGATGGGCGCTAAAATTACCATCGATAGTGCTACACTTATGAATAAGGGACTTGAAGTTATTGAGGCGGTGCATCTCTTTGACATTTCGGCAGATAATATTGAGGTACTCGTTCACAGGCAGAGCATTCTGCATTCCGCCGTTGAGCTAAGGGACGGCGCGGTTATCGCTCAGCTTGGTACTCCCGATATGAAGCTGCCAATACAGTATGCTCTCACTTACCCCGAGCGTGGCGAGTGCTTCGAGCGGCTAAGCCTTGCTGATATAGGCACTCTTACCTTCGCAAAGCCCGATACCGACACATTCCCACTGCTTGGCGACTGCATTGAGGCTATAAACCGCGGTGGACTTTATCCGACTGCTATAAACGGCGCCAATGAAGAATCGGTGCGGCTTTTCCTTGAAAACAAAATTAAATTTCCCGATATTGCCCGCCTTAACCGCGAGGCTATGGAAAGATGCGATAATAAACGCGATTTCACAGTTGAGGATATTTTTGCGGCAGATGCCGCGGCGCGCGAATGTGTGCGCAACAATATATAATAGGTAGTGATTAATATTTCTGCTATTTTAAATACTTTAAACAATGTGTGGCCATATCTTGTGGCAATATTGCTTTTTATCATACTTATAATAATTCACGAATTCGGCCATTTTATAGCCGCAAAGGCTATGGGCGTTAGAGTGAATGAGTTTGCCGTGGGCTTTGGTCCTAAGCTCTTTTCAAAAAGACTGGGCGAGACCAAGTATTCGGTAAATCTTATCCCTTTAGGCGGCTATTGTGCTATGGAGGGAGAGGATGAAGAAAGTGCCGACCAAAAAGCGTTCTGCAATAAAAGTGCTTGGCGCCGATTTATAATAGTTATTATGGGCGCGATATTTAATCTTTTGCTGGGCCTTATAATAGTTGGTATAATTCTTATCCCTCAGCCGCGCTTTACTACCACCACTGTGGCGCAGTTTCACGAGAATGCTGTAAGCTCCCAGCACGGACTGCAGGTTGGCGACAAGATTTTGCAGGTTGACGGCAGAAAAATTTTCACCACCTATGACTTAAGCTATGCTTTCACTAATGTGGATGACGGTAAAATTGATATGACCGTTCGCCGAGATGGCAAAAAGATGGAGCTTCAAGATGTCAGCTTTAACACCGAGGAAACGGATGGTATATCCTATCTCACAGTCGATTTTTATGTTGAGGGCAGGGAAAAGACCTTCACAAATTATATATCTCACACCGTAAACACCGCAATTTCATATTGCTCGGTGGTTTGGCGCTCGCTTATCGACCTTATCACAGGTAAATATGGCATAAGCGCCGTATCGGGCCCCGTTGGTGTTACCGCCGCGATAGGAAGCGCCGCAAAGCAGAGCCTTTCTTCACTGCTACCCATAATGGCGCTTATCACCATAAATCTTGGAATATTTAACCTCCTGCCGCTTCCCGCGCTTGATGGCGGCAGACTGCTGTTTATCTTGATAGAAATGATTTTCAGAAAGCCTGTTCCCCAGAAGTGGGAGGCAATAGTTCACGCGGTGGGCTTTGCACTGCTTATTGCACTTATGATTTTTGTTACCTTTAAGGATATTTGGTCGCTCTTTGCGAGGTGAAATGATGTTTACTAATAAAACAACAAAACGCGTTTATGCAGGTGCGCTTGCCATTGGCGGCGGCGCAGATATAAGCATTCAGTCGATGCTTTCCCGCCCCGCTCACGATATTAAGGGAAATGTTAATCAGGCACTCGAATTGCAAGCTGCGGGCTGTGATATTGTGCGCATTTCTGTGCCCGACCGCGAAACCCTTAAAACGGTTGAGGCGGTAAAAAAGGCTATAACAATGCCGCTTGTAGCGGACATTCATTTCGACTGGAAAATGGCAGTTGAGAGCGTTTACGCGGGCGTTGATAAGGTACGCATAAACCCAGGTAATATCGGGGATGACGAAAAGGTGCGCGAGGTGGCGCGCGTTTGCAGAGAAAAGAATATCCCCATAAGAATTGGTGTAAACGGCGGCTCGCTGGAAAAGGATATTTTAGCGCGCTTCGGCGGCGTTACACCTGAGGCTATGGTGGAAAGCGGCTTTTACCATATAAAGCTGCTTGAGAAATTCGATTTTAATGATATTGTTTTGTCTCTTAAGTCTTCGGATACTAAGATTATGTATGATGCTTATACCCTTGCGGCAGAAAAATGTGAGTATCCGCTGCACCTTGGTGTAACCGAGGCGGGCACCGAGAATATGGGTGTTATAAAATCTGCGGCAGGCATTGGCGGCTTGCTGTTGCGCGGCATTGGCGATACTATCCGCATTTCCTTAACGGACGAGCCCGTGCGCGAGGTTGAGGCGGCTAAAAAGCTGCTTTCTGCTCTTGATATCAGAAAGGGCGGCATAAAATTTGTTTCCTGCCCCACCTGCGGCAGAACCTCTATTGACCTTATCGGCCTTGCCAAGGCGGCTGAGGAACGCTTTAAGAATATTAATAAGGATATAACCGTGGCTATTATGGGCTGCGTTGTGAACGGCCCAGGGGAAGCGAGCGCCGCTGATATAGGTATCGCGGGCGGCAACGGCTGCGGAGTTATTTTCAAAAACGGAAAAATTATTCACAATAAAATCGCCGAGGACAAGTTGCTTGATGTCCTCGCACAAGAAATAGATAAAATGTGAGGTAAGAAATGTACTCATTCGGGGACTTATTCGGTACATATTTAAATAAAAATGCGCTTGATATGTTTAGTAGTGCTGTGGTAACACAGTGCTGTCTTGACGCGGAAAACCGCCGTCTTACGCTGTCAGCTAAAAGTGATTCATATATAAATGCCGCTAAGGTTACTGCCGTTCGCGAGGAGATAAAGCACGCGCTAAGGCTTGATGAAGTGAACTTTGAATTAGAATTCTCTGAGGGTTGCTTCAGCCCACTTGCGTGCGCAGAGCTTGTTGACGAAATAAAGGTAAAAAATGTGCTCTTTAACGGTTTTTTCAATGCCGCCGAGTATGCGGTGGAGAATAAAACCGTTAAGATAACGCTTAAATACGGCGGATATAAGGGCATAGTGGACGGTAATTTTGAAAACATTTTCAAAGCCGCCGCACGCAAGCGCTTTGGTATTGAGGTAGAAGTTTTGTTTGACGGCCAGCTTGAGGATATCGAAATCAAGCTGCCTCCAGCCCCCGTGCACGAGGAGATTAAACCATCAGCCACAAAGACCGAAAAGAAAGAGCCAAAGGCAGAAATTAAGTATGATTACAAGCCTAAGGATGGGCTTCCTGTATATCTTGAAAGCGCGCGTGTTTTCTATGGCAAGCGGATAAATGCTGATATTCAGCGTTTGTGTGATATAAATCAGCCGCTCAGCGATAATGAAAGCGTGCCTATTGCCGCTTGGGGCGAGGTCTTCGGCTGTGATATTGCCAAGGTTGATACAAAGCGCGGCGGCAAAATGGTGAGGGTGAAATTTTATTTCAGCGACCGCACTAATTCGTTTAGCGCGACTTTCCGTAAGTTTTATGACCAGAAATATACCAAGGATATGGACGGTGAGGCAGATAAATTCATTGAATCCTTGAGGGATTTAAGGGATGGCGCTTGCGTTATCGTTAACGGCGACTATGTTTATGATAGCTGGTCGCGTGACTTTGTAGTTGAGGTTAGAGCGCTCGCGGCAATTCAAAAATATGAGGAAAAGGATATCCATGAGGGATTAAAGCGCGTGGAGCTTCATTGCCACACCAATATGTCGGCAAAGGATGCCGTTTCAAGCGCGGGCGACATAATAAACCGCGCCTATAAGTGGGGACATAAGGCTGTGGCTATAACCGACCACGGCGTTGTTCAGGCATACCCCGCTATTGCTGAGGCGGTTTCGAAAATCCGCAAAAACGGCGGCGAATTTAAGGCGATATACGGTGTTGAAAACTATTTTATAGATGATACCCGCTATAACTTAGAGGGCTTAAGCTCTAAGGAAATCGCCAAGCTTCGCAACCACCAGATACTCCTTGTTAAGGACCTTGTGGGGCTTAAGAATTTATATCAGCTTATATCCGATTCCCACCTTAATCACTTCCATGGCAGACCTGTTATTCTGCGCTCATCACTTGATAACCACCGCGAGGGACTTATAGTAGGCTCTGCCTGCGAGCAGGGTGAGCTATATAAAGCCATTATCGACGGTAAATCTGATGAGCAGCTTTTAGAGATTGCTTCTTACTATGATTACCTTGAAATTCAGCCGCTCGGTAACAACGAGTTTATGGTGCGCGATAGCGCTCGGCCTGATAAGGTTGATAAAAAGGGCAATGTAACGCCAAATCGCTTTAAGGGTGTTACAAGCATTGAGGTTATAAAGAATTTCAACCGCAAGGTAGTGGAAATTGCTGATAAGCTCGGGAAAATGGTTGTTGCTACGGGAGATGTTCACTTCCTTAAAAAAGAGGATGGCATCATCCGCCAGATAGTTATGGCAGGTCAGGGCTTTGATGATATTGAAAATCAGGCTCCGCTCTATTTTAAATCCACCGATGAAATGTTAGAGGATTTCGCATATTTCGGCGAGCGAGCAGAGGAATTTGTTATAGAAAATCCTAATAAAATCGCCGATATGGTATCGCCCGATATTATCCCTGTGCCTGCGGGCAACTATCCGCCCGTTATTGAAGGCTCGGATGAGCTACTTCGCAAAATATGTTGGGATAATGCCCACGCGCTTTATGGCGACCCCGTTCCCGAAATCGTTGAAAAGCGCCTTAATAAGGAGCTTAATTCCATTATCAGCAACGGCTTCTCTATAATGTATATATCGGCGCAAAAGCTTGTAGCTTATAGTGAGGAGCAGGGATACCTTGTTGGCTCGCGTGGCTCGGTAGGCTCATCCTTCGTTGCCACAATGGCGGGCATATCCGAGGTTAACCCCTTAGCACCGCACTATGTTTGCCCCGCTTGCCAGTATAGTGAATTTTTCACAGATGGCTCGGTGGGCTCGGGCTTCGATTTGCCCGAGAAAAATTGTCCGCACTGCGGAATGCCGCTTCGCCGCGACGGTCACGATATACCCTTTGAAACCTTCTTAGGCTTCAAGGGCGATAAGGTGCCCGATATCGACCTTAACTTCTCAGATGAAGTGCAAAATCAGGTGCAGGACTATACCAAAACCCTCTTCGGCGCCGAAAATGTTTTTAAGGCGGGCACAATTTCTACCATCGCCGAAAAAACCGCCTTTGGCTTTGCAAAGGCGTATGCCGAAAAGATGAATGTTGTGCTGAGTCAACCCGAGCTTAACCGCCTTGCGGGTCTTGTTGAGAGAGCTCAGGTGAAAAGCACCACAGGTCAGCATCCCGCGGGTATGATAATCGTGCCTCAGGGTATGACGATATACGATTTCTGCCCCGTGCAGCACCCCGCTGATGATGTTAATTCAGATATTATCACCACTCATTTTGATTTCCATTCTATCCACGATACTATTTTGAAGCTTGATGAGCTTGGCCATGTTGTTCCTACCACATATAAGTACCTTGAGGAATATTCAGGCATCAAAGTTAACGATGTTTCAATGAGTGACCCCAAGATTTATAGTCTTTTCACCTCTACCGAGGCTTTGGGCGTTACCCCCGAGGAGATATATTCCGAAACGGGAACCTTCTGTCTGCCCGAATTTGGCACACCATTCGTTCGCGGAATGCTTGTGGACTGTAAGCCTAAGAATTTTGCCGACCTTTTGCAGATATCAGGCCTTTCCCACGGCACCGATGTTTATCTTGGAAACGCTAAGGATTTAATCGAAAACGGTACCTGCACCATTTCCGAGGTTATCGGTACGCGTGATAATATAATGGTATACCTTATCCATCAGGGAATGGAGGAGGGCAGAGCCTTCAAGATAACCGAAACCGTTCGTAAGGGACTTGTTGCAAAGGGAAAGGTTTCAAAAGAGGATTGGGCTGCTATGGAGGACGATATGCGCGCTGTCGGCGTTCCCGAGTGGTACATAGAATCCTGTTATAAGATTAAATATATGTTCCCTAAGGCGCATGCCGCGGCGTATGTTATCTCGGCAATTAAGCTTGCTTGGTATAAGGTTTACCGCCCGCTTGAATTCTATTGCGCATATTTCACCGCTCGCCCTGAGGATGTGGATGTTCCCACAGTTATGGCGGGAAAGGACGCGGTAAGAAGGCGAATGAACGAAATTAAGGCGCTCGGTAAGGAGGCTTCTAAAAAGGAGCTTGATGTTTATGACACGCTTCTTATATTTAATGAGATGATGTCAAGAGGCATTGAGGTGCTTCCTATTGATATCAAGAATTCTCACGCTATGAAGTATCTGCCTGAAAACGGCAAGATGCGCCTGCCCTTCGGCGCGCTTTCGGGTGTTGGCGAAAAAGCGGCATATTCTATATATGAAGCCGCGCAAAAGGGCGACTTCGTATCCCGTGAGGATTTCGCGATAGAAGCAGGGGTTTCAAAAACAATTATTCAAAACCTCGCTGACCTCGGCGCCCTTTCAGACCTGCCCGATACAAATCAGATATCAATGTTTTAAATCTTAAATCTCCCGAAATTCGCTTGGTTAAGCGTTTTTTGGGAGATTTTTATAATTTCAACGAGCTGAATTTTAATCTTTTTTCAAAAAAAGGTTGCAATTTTGTAACTTTTGATTATAATATTAAAGGAGTTGTTACAAAGTTGTAACTTTTTTGAGAGGAGATATGCGCTATATTTGATGATGTTTTATCCCTTATATGGGACACAGTAAAACTCGGCGCTTCAAAAATTCATAATAGTAAAAAGCAAGTAAAGATGGGTATGTTTGCGGTAGTGGCGGTAATCGCTATCGTGATGAGCCTTTCCTTCACAGGCGCGCGCGTGGCATTTAATGTTAATTATGAGGGCAAGGTAATTGCCACAGTTAGCAACAAAAAGCAGTTTGGAATCGCGCTTCAAAAGGTTGTAAGCAGCGTAAACGGCAGTGATGTTGAAAGCGTTGTATCTGACCCTTCGTTTGATGCTACTATAGTTCTTAATGAGGGCATCAGCAGTGAGGACGAGCTTGCCACCGCAATCATTGAAAACACCGATGAAATTGTATCAGCGGCAAGCCTTTTTATAAACGGCGAGCAGGTAGCCTGTGTTGAGCAGGGCGCTTTAGAGGCTTATATTAATAGCCACCTTAATTCCTTTGCGGTGTCGGGCAATAATTGCACCACCGAGTTTATGGAGGATGTTAAGATAGAAAGCGGATATTATATGTTAAGTGAATTAGATGATGTGGAATCGGTTCACGATGATATTTCCGCGCTCACAGTTGTAACTCGTGTGCAGCAGGTATCAGAGGTAGTGGTACCCTATAAGAGCACTGTTAAAAAGACGAACGAAAAGGTTGTGGGCTATAAGGCTGTAACCACAACGGGCGTATCGGGCCTTAACCGCGTTACTGAGGATGTTGTGCTTGTTAACGGACAGGAGACTTCCAGAACAAATGTATCCACTGAGGTAATATCAAACCCCGTAAGTGAGGTTGTGGTTGTGGGCACCGCAAGAAGCGTGGCTTCGGCTAAGCAAAAGGAAGCCGCCCACAACGCAGGCTTTAAATTCCCATTGCCTGCAGGCACTTGGAGGGTTAGCTCTTATTATGGTGACGGCAGAAACCACAAGGGTGTGGATATCTGCGCTAACAAGGGCACCTCTATCTATGCTGTTGCAGATGGAAAAGTTATAAAATCGGGCTGGAACGGCGACTATGGCTACTGTGTAATAATAGATCATGGCAACGGCATTCGCACTCTTTATGCTCACGCAAGTCAGCTTTGCATAAACGCTGGAGAGAGTGTGTCAGCAGGTCAGGTTATAGCACTTGTTGGCACCACAGGCCAGTCCACAGGCAACCACCTGCATTTTGAGGTTTCGGTAAACGGCAACAGAATTGACCCCGCTCCTTATATAGGACTCGATTAATTCATAACGCACAATCAACTAACTATTAAAGCACCTGCTATTTTTTAGCAGGTGCTTTCAATTTAATATGATTGTTAATTGCTAATTTATGGTGCTTTTTGCTTGACTGGAACACTATATTTAGTATATAATATATTCTGTATAAAAATGCTTAACATAAGGGAAGTGTGATTTTGGCTAAGGCTAAGGTGGAATACGGCAACGAAAGCATACAAAAGCTTGAAGGCCCCGATAGAGTGCGAAAGCGCCCAGGCGTTATATTCGGCTCGGATGGTCTTGATGGCTGCCAGCATTCTGTTTTTGAAATAATATCAAACTCTATCGACGAGGCTCGCGAGGGTCACGGCAAAAAGATTGTTGTTACAAGCTACACCGATGGCTCTGTAGAGGTGCAGGACTTCGGCCGCGGCTGCCCTGTGGACTATAACCCTAAATACGACTGTGAAAACTGGGAAATGGTTTTCTGTGAAATGTATGCGGGCGGTAAATATAATACCAATGACGGCGCAAACTATGAATATTCGGTAGGTCTTAACGGACTTGGTCTTTGCGCAACACAGTATGCCGCAGAGTATATGGATGTTGAAGTCAAGCGCGACGGCTTTAAATATAATCTCCATTTTGAAAAGGGCTTTAACAAGGGCGGCCTTAATAAAGAGCCTTATTCGGGTAGAGATACGGGTACCAAAATCCGTTGGAAGCCTGATATTGAGGTTTTCACCGATATAAATATCCCACGCGATTATTTTATCGATACCCTAAAAAGACAGGCTATTGTAAATGACGGTCTTGTTTTTGAGTTCCGCGAGCAGCAGGGTGGACGCTTTATAACCCAAGAAATAGTTTATAAGCAGGGTATTAAGGACTATGTTGAAAACACCGTAGGTGAGGAGGCCATTTCCTCTGTTCAGGTGTGGCATACCGAGCGCAAGGGCCGCGATCGTGAGGACAAGCCTGAATATAAGGTTAAGATAAATGCGGCGCTCACTTTTTCAAACCGTCACACCCTAAAGGAATATTACCATAACTCAAGCTGGCTTGAATATGGCGGCGCCCCTGAAAAGGCGGTGCGCAACGCCTTTGTTTACCAGATAGATGCCTATATCAAGCAGGCTAATAAATATAAGAGCGGAGAAAGCAGGATAACCTTTAGTGATGTTGAGGAATGTCTTGTACTTGTGATTTCTTCATTCTCCACCATAACCTCTTATGAAAACCAGACCAAAAAGGCGATAACCAATAAATTTATCCAAGAGGCTATGACCGAATTTTTGCGTCATCAGCTTGAAATCTATTTTATAGAGAACAAGGCTGAGGCAGATAAGATAGCCGATCAGGTGCTTGTTAACAAGCGCAGTCGCGAGAGAAGCGAAAAGGAAAGAATAAACCTTAAAAAGACGCTCGCCACAGGTAACTCTATGGCGGATAGGGTGCAGAAGTTCGTTGATTGCCGCAGCAAGGATGTATCCGAGCGTGAGCTTTATATAGTTGAGGGTGATTCGGCTCTTGGTTCTTGTAAGCTTGCGCGTGACGCCGCTTTTCAGGCTATTATGCCCGTTCGCGGTAAAATTCTTAACTGCTTAAAGGCTGAATACGATAAGATTTTCAAGAGTGAGATTATCACCGATTTGCTTAAGGTGCTTGGTTGCGGAGTTGAGGTTAAATCCAAGGCGAATAAGGGCCTTTCTAACTTCGATATGAATAATCTGCGCTGGAATAAGGTAATAATCTGTACCGATGCCGATGTTGACGGCTTCCACATCAGAACTCTTATTCTCACTATGATATACCGCCTTATGCCCACACTTATAAGCGAGGGCAAGGTGTTTATCGCAGAAACCCCGCTTTATGAAATCAACACAAAGGCAAAAACCTATTTTGCTTATGATGAAAACGAAAAGGCGGAAATTTTGGCTGAGATAGACGGTCAAAAATATAATTTGCAGCGTTCTAAGGGACTTGGTGAAAACCAACCCGATATGATGAACCTAACCACTATGAACCCTGCCACCAGAAGACTTATAAAAATTCTTCCCGAGGATGCCGAAAAAACCTCCGATATGTTTGATTTACTGCTTGGCGATAACCTTGCGGGCAGAAAGGACTATATTTCGGAATATGGCTATCTTTATATGGAAGATGCAGATCTTATCTAAAATTAACTAGTGTTTTAATAAAGGAGAAATAAACTTGGCTCCAAGAAAGAAAAAAGAAACCGCCTCGGCGCCTAAGGTGCCGCAGGCAAATGCATATATAGCGGGCGCGGGCACAGTGGTTGAAAGCCCCGTTACCGATACGCTCAAATCAAACTTTATGCCCTATGCTATGAGTGTTATCATATCCCGCGCTATCCCTGAGATAGATGGCTTTAAGCCCTCCCACAGAAAGCTGCTTTACACAATGTATAATATGGGGCTGCTTAATGGTTCAACCATTAAATCGGCAAATATCGTGGGTAGAACTATGCAACTTAATCCCCATGGGGACGCGGCAATTTATGATACAATGGTCCGCCTTTCCGAGGGTCATGCCGCACTGCTGCATCCGTTTGTAGCATCAAAGGGCTCGTTTGGTAAAGCATATTCACGCGATATGCAGTGCGCCGCCGCGCGTTACACCGAGGCAAAGCTTGCCCCCATATCGGCAGAGCTTTTCAGCGATATTGATAAGGATACGGTTGACTTCGTTGATAACTATGACGCCACTATGAAGGAACCTGTGCTCTTTCCCGTAACCTTCCCAACAATTCTTGTGAACGCTAATATGGGTATTGCGGCGGGTATGGCAAGCAGTATTTGCCCGTTTAACCTGCGCGAGGTGTGCGAAACCACTATCGCATATATCAAGGATAACGATATAAATGTTGCTGATACCCTCTTAGCGCCTGATTTCCCCATCGGCGGCGAGCTTTTATATGACCGCAATGAGATGGAAAAGATTTACGAAAGCGGCAGAGGTAGCTTTAAGGTAAGAGGCACTTGGGAATATGATAAGTCCAATAACTGCATAGATATTAAATCTATTCCCCCCACCACCACGACAGAAGCGATAATCGAAAAGGTTATAGACCTTGTTAAGGCGAAAAAGATTACCGAGATAAACGATATCCGTGATGAAACCGACCTTAAGGGACTGCAGATAACTATTGACCTTAAGCGCGGAACCGACCCTGAAAAGCTGATGAAGAAGCTTTTCAAGATGACACCTATGCAGGATAGCTTTTCTTGCAATTTTAATATCCTCATCGCATCAAGTCCGAGCGTTATGGGCGTTAAGGAAATTATCAGTGAGTGGGTGGCTTTCCGCAGTGAGTGTGTTCGCCGCAGGGTATACTTTAAGCTTAAAAAGGCTCAGGATAAGCTCCATCTGCTTAAAGGTATGGAAAAAATACTGCTTGATATTGATAAGGCTATAAAGATAGTCCGCGATACTAAAGAGGAAAAAGAGGTTGTTCCCAACCTTATGATAGGCTTTGGTATTGATGAAATTCAGGCAGAATATGTGGCTGAAATAAAGCTGCGCCACCTAAATCGCGAATATATCCTAAAGCGCCTCGATGAAATCGAAAATTTGGAAAAAGAAATCGAAGAAATGCAGTCGATTCTCGATTCCAAGGCAAAGATTAAAAAGATAATCGTGCGTGAGCTTGAAGAGGTTATCAAGAAGTACGGCAAGGATAGATGCACTAAGATTATTTCCGCTTCCAGTGAGGATGCGGCAGATGAGCCTGAGGCGCTTGATGAATCCCCCGTAACACTCTTCTTTACAAAGGATGGCTACTTTAAGAAAATCACACCGCTATCCCTTAGAATGAGCGGCGAGCAAAAGCTTAAAGAGGGCGACGAGATAACTCAGGTTATTGAGTCCACCAATGCTCACGACCTGTTGTTCTTTACCACCAATCAACAGGTTTATAAAAGCCGCGTTTGCGACTTTGCCGATAGCAAGGCGAGCGTGCTGGGCGATTATGTTGCAGGTAAGCTTCAGTATGATGAGGGTGAAGCCTCGATTTATGTACTCGATACCAGAGATTATCAGGGCTTTGTTATTTTTGTGTTTGATAACGGCAGAATTGCCAAGGTGCCGCTTGGTGCATATCAAACCAAAACCAACCGCAAAAAGCTTATAAAGGCATATTGCGGCAAATATACTCTGCATTCGGTATTGTATTTTAGAGAGGATTGTGATATCCTTGTTAAATCGACCAATGGCAGAATGCTGCTTGTGAATACCGCGTCAATTCCCGCAAAGGCAACTAAGGATAACGGCGGCATCGCGGTTATGACACAGAAAAAGGGACAGCGCGTGTTCTCGGCTACTGTGTATGAAAAGGGCGGCTTTGATAACGAGCACCGCTATCGCACCAAGAATTTGCCTGCCGCAGGCGCACTGCCGCAAACGGGCAAGGCTACACAGGCAAAAATGGATATATAAAAAACCGTCCGAAAAGCGTTATCGTCAGCAAAAGCTAGCGTAAACTACAATTCGGGCGGCTCTGTCCGCCACGAATTGCAAACGCTTTGTTACTCGCAGCTGACAGTATTAATATAACCTATTAGAATTTAATTATTCGTAAAATTTTCACTTGGAGTTGAAAAAATAAATGAACAAGGAATTGGCAAAACAGTATGACCCTCGTGATGTGGAGGACCGCATTTACAAAATGTGGCTTTCGGGCAGATATTTCCACGCGAAATGCGAGGAGGGAAAGGATACCTACACAATAGTTATCCCGCCACCAAATATCACAGGTCAGCTTCATATGGGCCACGCGCTCGACAATACACTACAGGATATCCTCATTCGCTTTAAGCGTATGCAGGGCTTTGATACATTGTGGCTTCCCGGTACCGACCACGCTTCTATCGCAACCGAAGCCAAGATAGTTGAGGCTATGCGCAAAGAGGGTATAACCAAAGATGACCTTGGCCGTGAGGGCTTTTTGGAGCGCGCATGGGCATGGAAAGAGCAGTATGGCGGCAGAATAATCGAACAGCTTAAAAAGCTTGGCTCCTCCTGCGACTGGGAGCGAGAACGCTTCACCCTTGATAAGGGCTGTAATAAGGCCGTTCGCGAGGTTTTTGTAAAGCTTTATGAAAAGGGACTCATTTACCGCGGCGAGCGCATAATTAACTGGTGCCCGCACTGCCTCACTTCTATTTCGGATGCCGAGGTTGAGTACGAGGAGCAGGCAGGTCATTTCTGGCATATCCGCTATCCCTTTGCGGATGGCAGCGGATATTTAGAGCTTGCTACAACACGCCCCGAAACACTCTTGGGCGATACCGCAGTTGCAGTAAACCCCAATGATGAACGCTATAAGGATATTATAGGTAAAGAGCTTGACCTTCCGATAGTTCACCGTAAGATACCGGTTGTTGCAGATGATTATGTTGAAATTGAGTTTGGAACGGGCGTTGTTAAAATAACCCCCGCGCACGACCCCAACGACTTTGAAGTTGGTCTTCGCCATAACCTGCCCGTTATCCGCGTTATGACAGATGACGCAAAGATTGTTGATGACTATCCGAAGTATGCGGGTATGGATAGATATGAGGCGCGAAAGGCAATAGTTGAGGACCTTAAGGCTGAGGGCGCGCTCGTGAAAATCGAGGATTATACCCACAATGTCGGCACCTGCTATCGTTGCGGCACCACCGTTGAGCCCGCCGTTTCTAAGCAGTGGTTTGTTAAGATGAAGCCGCTGGCTACACCTGCTATCGATGCGGTTAAAAACGGTGAGACTAAGTTCGTTCCACAGCGCTTTGAAAAGGTATATTTCCACTGGCTTGAAAATATCCGCGACTGGTGCATCTCCCGTCAGCTCTGGTGGGGCCACAGAATCCCCGCTTGGTACTGTGAGGAGTGCGGCGAAATAACCGTTTCGCGTGAGGATGCGAAAAAATGCGCGCACTGCGGCAGTGAAAGAATTGTTCAGGACCCCGATACTCTTGACACTTGGTTCTCATCCGCCCTTTGGCCTTTTTCAACTCTCGGCTGGCCCGATGAAACAGAGGACCTTAAACACTATTACCCCACAAACACCCTCGTTACCGGTTACGATATAATTCCATTCTGGGTAATGCGAATGATGTTCTCAGGAATTGAGCACACAGGCGAAGTGCCCTTTAACACCGTGCTTATCCACGGCCTTGTTCGTGATTCTCAGGGCAGAAAGATGTCAAAGTCGCTGGGCAACGGTGTTGACCCGCTCGAGGTAATTTCTGAATATGGCGCCGATGCGCTTCGCTTCTCCCTTGCAACGGGTAACAGCCCAGGCAACGATATGCGCTATATCCCTGAGCGCGTTGAGGCAAGCCGTAACTTTGCCAATAAGATTTGGAACGCTGCAAGATTTATTTTAATGAATCTTGAAAGCGATGAGGTAATGCCGATTGATGCTACAAGCTTTGCGCTTGAGGATAAGTGGATAATCTCTAAATATAACACTCTCGTTCGCGAGGTTACCGAAAACCTTGACCGCTTTGAGCTTGGAATGGCAGTGCAGAAGCTTTATGACTTTATTTGGGATGTATTCTGCGACTGGTATATCGAAATCTGCAAGTCCCGCTTAAACGGCGAGGATAAGGCGGCTAAGAATACCGCAAGAAGCGTGCTTACCTATGTGTTTACAAACACGCTTGCCCTTCTTCACCCCTTTATGCCGTTTATAACCGAGGAAATCTGGCAGTCAATGCCGCATAAGGGTGAGGCGCTAATGGTTACCGAGTGGCCCAAGTTCCGCGAGGAATTTAACTTCTCGGCAGAGGAAGCAGAATTTGAAAAAATAATGCTTGTAATAAAGGCTATCAGAAACCGCCGCGCCGAAATGAATGTTCCTCCCTCCAAAAAGGCAAAGGTTTGCATTCAAACAGCATTTGCCGATACCTTTAATAAGGGAACGGCTTATATCTGCCGCTTGGCATCTGCATCTGAGGTGGAAATCGGCGAGCAGTTTGAAAGCGATGGCGCAGTTCGCGTTGTAACCGACGCCGCCACCGTTTATATGCCAATGAAGGAATTGGTTGATTTTGAGGGCGAGCTTTTAAGACTCCAAAAGGATTTGGAAAAGGCTGTAGTTGATAAGGAATTCTTTGAAAAGAAGCTTAATAACGCAGGCTTTATGGCAAAGGCTCCCGAAGCCGTTGTTAATCAGCAGCGTGAGGGCTTTGCAAAGGCTGTTGAAAAAATCAAGATGATAGAAAAAAGCATCGAAGAAATTAAGGCAATGAAATAATTAAGGCTGAGAGCCGACCTGTATTTTCGGCAGGTCGGCTCTTGTGGTGTTTTTATGAATTATAATGAAACATTAGAATATATCCATGGCCTCGGTATGTTCTCCCACACCGCAGGACTCGGGCGTATAAGCGAGGCTTTAGCAAAACTCGGCAACCCGCAAAATGATTTTAAGGCCATTCATATCGCAGGCACCAACGGCAAGGGCTCGGTCTGCGCTATGCTAACGGCAATTTTCCGCGCGGCTGGTATGCGTGTGGGCAGCTTCACTTCGCCCTATATCGTGAATTTTCGCGAGCGAATTCAAATAAACGGCGAGTATATCCCAGAAAGCGATTTGATAGACCTTGCCCAAAAGGTAAAGGATACAAATATTTCGCTCACCGAGTTTGAATTTATAACAGCGGTGGGCTTTTTGTGGTTTTCTAAGCAAAGAATTGATATTGCAGTGGTTGAAACGGGACTCGGCGGCAGACTTGATGCCACTAACACGCTTGCATCTCCATTGGTTAGCGTTATAACAAAGATAGGTCTCGACCACACAGCGATATTAGGTGATACCATAGAGCAAATAGCCGCCGAAAAGTGCGGAATAATAAAGCGGGGAAGTGTTGTCACAGTAAATACCCAGCCCGCCGAGGCGCTAAAGGTGATAAAACAACACGCGAGTGAGCTAATTGTGCCCGAAAGTGCAACTGTTATATCTGCAGATGCCCTCGGTAACCGATTTTTATATAAGGGGCAGGAATATGAAACAACACTTGGCGGTAGCTTTCAGATAGAAAATGCTTTAGCCGCAATAGAAGCGGTTAAACATTGCCGCCTTGATATACCGCAAAGCGCAGTTTTAAAGGGACTAAAAAATGCTTTTATCCCCGCCCGCGCAGAGGTGGTATCAAGCGAGCCTCTTATTGTGCTTGATGGCGCGCACAATCCCGATGGCGCCAAGGTGCTTCAAGAAATAATGAGTGATTATAACAATATCACCGCAATAATCGGCGTTATGCAGGATAAAAATTATGAGCAGTTGCTTTATGAAACACTACCGCTTTGCAGGAATGTTGTGTGCGTGAGAGTGAGCGGAAACCCAAGGTCACTTTCCGCGGAAGCGCTTCAAGGTGTGGCGAAAAACTATTGTAAAAATGTGTTTACAGCCGAAAGCTACCGCGAAGCGATAGATAAAGCGCGATGTGCTGCAGGTAAAAACCCGATATTTATTTTCGGCTCACTCTATCTTGCCTCTGCAATTCGCCCATTACTTCTTTAAAGCGACAACTGAATACGACAAAAAATATTTGTACAAGCCTCTATAATTATATAGAGGCTTTTTTGTATATATAAAAGGATTTTAATTTGGGAGGAAGAAAAAATTGTCAGTAGAAATAAATGTAAAGGGCGAGGTTATGACCGCCTATCTATCGGGTGAATTAGACCATCACTCAGCCGCCGCGATGCGCGCGGCCATAGATAACGCGGCAGAGCTTAATATGCCATCGCTTTTGGTGCTTGATTTCAGCCGCATAAGCTTTATGGATAGCTCAGGCATAGGTCTTGTTATGGGCAGATATAGAAATCTCGCAAAGCGCGGCGCCAAGCTTCATATCAGCGGCGCCTCTCCTCAGATTTATAAGGTTATGCGCCTTGCGGGTCTTGAAAGACTGGCAACGCTCGAAGAATGCACAAAGTAAAAAAGGCAGGTAGTAAAAATGAAGTTAATAAACAAATTCAGTATGAATGTTTTATCCCGCTCTGCAAACGAGGGCTTCGCCCGCGCCGCGGTGGCGGCATTCGCCTCTCAGCTTGACCCCACGCTTGAGGAGGTAAACGATATAAAAACCGCCGTTAGCGAGGCGGTTACCAACTGTATAGTTCACGCCTACCGCGATACACTCGGCAAGATTTACATAAGCGGCGAGATATATGATAACAATGTGATAAAGATTAAAATCCGCGATAACGGTGTGGGAATTGAGAATGTTGAGCGGGCGATGGAGCCGCTTTTCACCACCGTTGGCGGTGAACGCGCAGGTCTTGGCTTTGCGGTTATGCAAAGCTTTATGGACTCAATTCGTGTGCGCTCACGCGTGGGGCGCGGCACCACCGTAACGCTTAGCAAAAAAATTTCCCTAAGATATAATGTAAATGGTTGATACTGCTGAACGCAACGCGTTTATCGAAAGCAACCTGCCACTGGTGCACTCTCTGTGTAAACGCTTTGTAGGGCGTGGAATAGAGTATGATGACCTATATCAGGCGGGCTGCGTAGGGCTTGTTAAGGCGGCAGATGGCTTTGACCGTGAACGCGGTCTGCAGTTTTCCACCTATGCCGTGCCTGTGATACTCGGCGAAATTCGCCGCCTTTTCCGCGATGGGGGAGCAGTTAAAGTTTCGCGAGGGCTAAAAGAATTATCCCTTAAAATCGCAAGGCTTAAGCCTCAGCTTGAAACTAAGCTTTCAAGAGAGCCCACCGTTGCAGAGCTTGCAAGTCATCTTTGCGTATCCCCCGAAGAGGTAACCGAGGCTGTCTGCGCTTCACAGCCAACGGTATCGCTTACCTATGAGGGTGAGGACGGAACTCGGGAATTAGAGCTTCCCACTGCGGGTGTGGAAGAATTGCTTTCCGATAAATTATTGCTGGATAGCGCATTTGCGAAACTCAACGAAACCGAGCAGAGCATCATCAGGTATAGATACTATGAATACCTCACCCAAAGCGAAACCGCGCGGCTGCTTTCAATGTCACAGGTGCAGGTATCAAGAGCAGAAAAGAAGATATTAATGAAGCTGCGCGCTCTTATAGGCTCCGTTGCTTGACAAACGCGCTTTGTCGGGTATATACTTTATATTAGTAAATAAAAGGAGCCATCCTATGAAACCTGTGATTTATATTGTGGTGCCCTGCTTTAACGAGCAGGAGGTATTGCCTGTAACAGCGCCCCAGTTTTTGCAAAAAATAAACGACCTTTATATAGACGGCAAGATTTCAAATGATAGCCGAATTCTCTTTGTGGATGACGGCAGTCGCGATAGCACTTGGGATATAATTAATTCCCTTGCCACTGTGGACGAGCATTATAAAGGTATAAAGCTCAGCAGAAATCGCGGCCACCAGAACGCTCTGCTTGCGGGTCTTATGGAGGCGGCGGATAAATGTGATGCCGCCATTTCTATCGACTGCGACGGTCAGGACGATATAAACGCCATTGATAAGATGATAGATGAGTATCTTTCAGGCAGTGAAATTGTTTACGGCGTGAGAAGTGACCGCAAAACCGATACCGCTTTTAAGCGTGGCACGGCTCAGGGATTTTATAAACTGCTTAAAGCAATGGGTGTTGAAATTGTGTATAACCATGCCGATTATCGCCTTATGTCGGCGCGCGCAATAAAGGCGCTTGGCGAGTTTGGCGAGGTCAATATATTTCTTCGCGGCATGGTACCGCTTGTGGGCTTCAAGTCTTCG
Source organism: Acutalibacteraceae bacterium (assembly GCA_045544435.1). Taxonomy (GTDB): domain Bacteria; phylum Bacillota; class Clostridia; order Oscillospirales; family Acutalibacteraceae; genus UBA737. The sequence goes on from JAZPZA010000007.1 coordinate 37,236, forward strand.
TGTGTCGAGTATGTAAGAAGCGAGCGCAAGGCGGGCAAAAGCAAATATCCGCTTAAAAAGATGCTTTCCTTCGCGCTTGACGGTATCACAAGCCTTTCTGTAAAGCCTATCCGCCTTATCACCGCCTTTGGCTTCCTTGTTGCGGCTGTGAGCATAATCGGTATAATCTGGTCTGTTGTGGTAGCACTAATCGGCAAATCGGTTGCGGGCTGGGCTTCAACCGTCAGCATCGTGTGCTTCCTCGGCGGCATACAACTGCTAAGCCTCGGCGTTATCGGCGAGTATATCGGTAAAATTTATCTCGAAGTGAAAAACCGCCCAAGATACATAATCGATAAGAAAACGGATGATATAAAATAAAATATAATATAATATAATGCAATAACCTTCGGCTCCCTCTGACGAGGGAGCTGTCATTTTGTAAAAATGACTGAGGGAGAGATAGAGATTATTATATTGATTTACAAAACTTATAATATGTGATAAAATCTTTATGAAAGAGGTGGGGCTGTGAAAAGGGCAGAGTTTTTAAAAGAGATTTTAACGCAATGTGATGTTGTTAAAATTCTTTCCAAAAAAAACGGCGCCGAAATTTTGCAGGTACGCCACAAAACACAAAATAAAGATTTAGTTGTTCGCAGCTATTCAACGCCTGTTTTAGCCTATCAAAAGCTTAAAAGCATAACACATAAAAACATACCCACTGTTTTTGACGCTATAAATATTGAGGACGGACAAATAGTTTTAGAAGAATTCATTAACGGTATGACTGTAGCCGAGGTTTTACAGCAGGGTAAATACACCTATCACGGCGCAAAAAAGGTTATCGAGGGTGTAGCGCAGGCGCTCATTGCCTTGCGCGATATGGATATAGTCCACCGCGATATTAAACCTGAAAATATAATCGTCACACGCGGCGGCGCAGTAAAGCTTATAGACTTTAACGCGGCGCGCATACATACAAGCGAAAAGCAAAAGGACACGGTGGTTCTTGGCACCATAGGCTATGCCCCGCCCGAGCAGTTCGGTATTTCGCAAAGCGACCAAAAAAGCGATATATATTCGCTCGGAGTTTTACTTAATGTAATGCTGACACTCACCCACCCAAGCAAGCGCCTTGCCCGCGGAAAGGCGGGCAGAATAGTGCTCAAATGCACACAAATTGACCCTAACCACCGCTTTCAGAGCATAGAAAATTTAATTATGAAATTATAAAAAGAGGCTATCCGCTAATTTCTCAGCGCATAGCCTCTTAAAATTTTAAACACTTAAGTGTAGTATGCTAAATATATATTTTTGTTTAGCTATCAATGGTTAAGATTTGGATTATATGCTATTTTCGTCAGCCCAGAGATGATTGTAGTTCCATCATCTCGGATAATAGAATATTGATTTGTTTCTTCATCCATAGAAACGAAGAAGCCATCACCGGGATAATACCATAATGATTCGTTCGGAATGTTGCAAATAACATTCCCGCTTTTGTTAATTAGTTGCCATTTTCTCTCCTGCTTTACGGCAGATGTTCCGTTAACGGTGTAACCAAGAACTTTATCATACTTATTATCTATTATTATATTTCCTTCTTCATCAATCAGTCCGTATTTACCGTCTTTAACAAGGGCGTAGCCATCTATAAATTCTTCGGCAGATTGATAAATCGGTTCAATAGCCCACTTACCTTTTTTGTCTAAATAGCCCCATTTAGAACCGTCATAAGCGGCAACATAGCCGTTTGAGCCAACATGGCCGATTTTTTCATAATCGCACTTGATGTATTCTTTCCCGGAAAGGGTTATGTAGCCGTATTTTTCTTCAAGCTTAACCTTTGCAAATCCTGATGAAACAAGCTCGATTTTTGAATATTTGGTACCAACAATTTCTTCCCCTTTTTCATCTATAAGGCCATAAGTTTTGTCTGATATAACAACGGCAACTCCGTTTGAGTATTTATCTATATGGTCGTAGGAATTGGTGGTAATAATGTTTCCTTCTTCGTTTATAACGCTATAATAGCTTCCGTCTTTTATTATGGCTAAGCCATTTGGTTGAAAAGAATCAGCGTGGTCGTATTCGGGCTTTATCACCCATTCATCCGCCGTGTTAATATATCCGTATTTTCCGTTTTCTTGCTTGGCGGCAAGTCCGTTTTCGCTAAAATAGGGTAAAGAGCGGTCATCGTCAAACGAAGGTTCAACAACGGCTTTTCCGCTGTTATCAAGAACGCCCCATTTGCCATCGCTATTTTGCACCTGTATGTAACCCATTCTCGTGATTTCGGCGCTCGCCCATATAAAGTCCACAAGCAATTCGCCCTTGCTGGTAACAACGCCGTAGCTTGTGGTGCTGTCGGCGAGGAATTTCGATACGGTAGCTATACCGTGTTCAAAAGTAGGGTTTATCATATATTTTTCTGTATCGCTATTTGTGAAGGATATCAATTCTTCTCCCTTTGAATTAAGTATAGCGCATTTATAATCGTTTTTAAAAACCGCTACATCAAGCTCACCAAAGGCTTCGCCGGAGGGTTCTTTAATGATATAATCTGTTTTCACAACAACTTCGCCCTTGTTGTTGATAAAATCCCAGGTGCCGTTTGCGTTTTGAACGCATAATAGGCCGCTTTTCTCAAACAAACAAGCAGGTTCTGATTTTGTTAGAGAGGTTTTCTTTTCGCCACAACCGCAAACAAATGTAAATATGCAGATAAGCGAAAGTAATAAAGATAAAACTTTTTTCATTCTAAAAACTCCTTTATGGAACAATTTTTATTATTACGGCGGTTTGTCCCCCGCAATCACAATAATAGGTTTTCATTAATGGATTATCCTGACTTGGCGCGCCCATAGAAGGCGTTGATGAAGTTTCGTGGCATTCTGCACAAACCGGATAATAAGTCAACATAACATTTCCGCTCTGCATAATAGTTGGCTGAACAACAACGCAGTTCTTGAAATTCACAATATCCAAATCCCTGTGATAATACCAATGATTTGCTTTAACTTTTCCATCATCAGATGTTTCGTTTACCAACGAAGAATTACCGCAGCTTTTGAAAACGGAAAATAATATGCCGATTATCACCGCAACGATTATTATATTTCGTGTTGAAAGTGAAACACCTTTCGTGGCAGCTTCGGTGTTGCTACTATCAAACGTAATATCAGTCGTTTCCTCATTCGGTTTATTTTCCTCTCTCGTTTGCAATATAGCTATTACCTTGGCTTTTAAATCATTAAACCATTCCTGCATTTTCTCACCCCCCGAAAAAATTAATGCTTTCAAACAAATTATCGCTTTTTGTTTTTAATTTTTTATACCCTTTAAAAGTTTTAAATTATAATAATAAAATGCGAAAGCATGTTTTACTTCAAACACAAATAATATAACATAAATAATGCTTACTGTCAATAAATGATGCTTAGAGTCGGTTCATAATTACTGCTTGTTGAAGTAAAATATAATCAGCAGCAGTGAGGTGAACAAAATGGAAAAGATTATTGATTATGCAGCGCTTGGCAGCAGAATCCGTTCTTCACGAAAGACTAAAGGCTTAAGCCAAGAAAAGCTTGGGGAAATATGCTCGATTTCCACAGCACATGTAGGGCATATAGAACGCGGCACACGAATACCGTCGCTCGAAACTCTTTTTAAAATTTCTAAAGAGCTGAATGTTAGTATGGATTATCTGTTTTTCGATTCACAAAATGATATGGATGATATTTTTAAAAGTATCTCCGCCCAGCTGGCGGGCAAGGACGGAGAGAAAGTTAAAGTTTTTATATCCACAGTTAAGGCACTTGCAGATAAAATTGATGACCTTTAACCTTCCCACATAGTATAAATCTTTGGGTTATGTTTGTCCTAAGCGCTCAGCTTAATTTTTGAAATTATTTCATTAATTTTGGACAATGTTGACTGTAAGCAGTATTTATGCTAAAATTTTATCGAAAAAAGTAGTTTTGTGGGGTAATGTAATGAAAAAAGACACTTCGGAAATGCTGCGCGAGCTTGAAGCGTGCTCTGATTTTAAAGAGTTTTTTGATGAAAATCGGGATAATATTGCAAAAAAAGAGCTTCACGAAAATCTTGAAGCTCTGCTTAAAAAGCACAATATAAAAAAAGCGGCCGCGGTAAAGGCTTCTGAAATTAATGAGATTTATGCATATCAGATATTCGCGGGCAGCCGTCTGCCCGACCGTTCAAAGCTTTTATGCATAGCAATAGGTATGCGCTTACCGCTTCAAGAGGTGCAGTCACTTTTGCGTTCATCGGGATATGCACCGCTTTATGTTAAAAATCCATTTGATTGCATAATCGCTTTTGGAATACATAAAGGATATAAGCTTATTAAAATCAATGGCTTGCTCTATGAGTACGGCTTAGATACTTTGGGTTGAGAAGATGAAAAAATGTCCTTATTGCTCGGCAGAGCTTTTAGATGATGCCGAGTTTTGTTTACACTGCATGCGGCAGTTAAAGGAAAAAACTGCTATTGAGAGCAAAAAGAAAAAACGCTATTTTTTAATCGCGATAATAGGCGCTTTGGCGGCTGTTTTAGCTTGCGGTCTAATAATATTGCTAATAAAATTCGGCGCATCTCGCGAAGAGCGTGATATATCTAGCAACGCAGAATCTGCAATAACACACACCTCAGAAAATATTGCAACTGATAATGAGGCTGCGCAAATTGAAGACAACTCTTCGTATGAAAGCGCCTCCTCCGAAAAAGGAACGCAAGTAGAAGACGGCGCGGGCACACAATCAGGCAAACCACAAAAACCTGTCACTAATAAAAATTCGTCAAAGGATGTTACAACAATCAACTCTGCGACAGGCGACGGTGAGTCATCGAATGATAATAAACCCACAGTTAACTCGCCCTCTTCAGAATCGGGCAGCTCTGAGGTGGTTGGTAATTTGCCGACCGAAGAGGAAGATGCCACTGTTGAAACACCCGCCACACCTACAGAACCTACTGTAGGTGGTAATGAAGAAGATAAAGCGACACAGGTGTGGTCTGTGAAAAGTGTTAGCGGCGGTGTAGAAATCACGGGTATCGCAACTAAGAACGCTTCGGGTAATTATGAAATACCCGCCAAAATCGATGGCAAAACAGTTGTTGGAATAGGGCAGAGCGCTTTTTATTATGAGCAGACTTTAAAAAGTGTTATTTTGCCGAATACATTAAAGTACATAGATGAACAGGCATTCGCCTATTGTGATTCGCTCACATCTATTAAAATCCCTGACAGCGTAACCCAAATCGGTAATAATGCTTTTTTGCCCTGCGCGAAATTATCAGATATATATATTGCTTCCACGAATATAAGTATCGCGAACTATGCTTTTTCTAATCAAAATCAGCGCAGTGTAACGCTTACAATACACGCGCCGTCATCTGTAATGAACAGTATGAAGGCAAAAATCTATTGGAACGCCGAATATGCCGAATGGAACGGATAAACAGGCAAATTTGACTTTACCGCAACAAAAGACCGTAGACTCGTTTTTTTGAGTCTACGGTCTTTTTCACCTTTCCGCTTGTCCCACAATAAAATATTATAGGGATAAAAAATCTAAAAAGGAGAAAAGAGTATATGAATTATATGGACATGAACTTCCGCCATATGCATGAGGATTATTCGGATAAAGATGTTCTCGCTATGGCGTTTGTTAATATTCAACAGCTCGACAGCGTATACGACACCGAAAGAGGCTTTTGCAGTGGTACAATTTTCCCCAACCTCAATAAGCCGCTTAAAGTAGGAGGCGCATGCAAATGAGCGAAAAAATGAAATTAAAAAGATGTATTGATGCTTTGGCTTTCGCCATACACGAGCTTGTGCTGTTTCTTGATACCCACCCGTATGACCGCAAGGCTTTTGAAATGCTTCATGAGTATCGCCGCCGTCGCCGCGAGGCAATAGCAACCTATGAAGCAAAGTTTGGCAAATTTGTAGAAACCGTTGATGATGTTAAACCGACCGATTATTGGCATTGGCTTAATAGCCCGTGGCCGTGGGAAAAGGAGGATTAATTTATGTGGCAATATCAGAAAAAATTACAGTATCCCGTTAATATCAAAAACCCTAACCCTAAGTACGCGCAGATAATTATCAGCCAGTATGGCGGTCCCGATGGCGAGCTTGGTGCCTCTATGCGTTATCTCACCCAGCGTTACGGTATGCCCTATAACGAGGTTAAGGGCATACTCACCGATGTCGGCACAGAAGAGCTCGCTCATATGGAAATGGTGTGCGCTATGGTTTATCAGCTCACCCGCAACTTAACCCCTGAGCAGATAAAGGCATCAGGCTTTGATACCTATTTTGTAGACCATACCGCAAGCGTTTACCCAATAGCCGCGTCAGCAGTGCCTTGGCGTGCTGAGTATATTCAGTCTAAAGGAGATATCATCGCTGATTTGCATGAGGACCTCGCCGCAGAGCAGAAAGCAAGGGTTACCTATGATAACCTTATCCGCTTGATAGATGACCCCGATATCCTTGACCCGCTGCGTTTCCTTCGCCAGCGCGAGATAGTTCACTATCAACGCTTCGGTGAAGCACTTCGCCACGCAACCGATAAATTAGATAGCAAAAATTTCTATGCTTGCAACCCTAATTTTGATAAGAATTGTGGGAAATAATGTAGGGGTCGGCGACTACGACGACCTGTTCAAACCAAAAGCAGATGAGCAAAGCTCATCTGCTTTTTAATATCTATGCGTTTGGTTGCTTTTTACTTTTTCTTAAAAACACAAATGGATAAACTAAAAGGGAAAACGCAACCCCTGCCACCAAGTCCACTACCGAGTGCTGTTTTATGAACACCGTTGAAAGGCTTATCAGTATTGCCGTAATAGTAAATATAATTCGCCACATTCTTGTGCCAAAGCGTTTTGAGTGCCAGCAGGTAAACAAAATTCCAAACGAGAATATGACATGAAGCGAGGGGCATACATTGGTATTGGTGTCAATACTGTAAAGAAACTTCACACCATCTGTGAATATGTTATCCCGCGGAAATTCGGTGGGACGAAGCGACTGCATATTAGGGTATAAAAAATAAAACAACAGCGTCACAGAACAGGTGATAATTATAAAGGCGTGATATTTTTTAAACATCGGTATATCATAGAGCATTGTGTAAAGCACTATCCAGCCTAAAAGAAGATACCACACGCAGTAGGGAACAAGAAAATATTCGCAAAAGGGAATCACATCGTCAAGCGGGCAATATATATCGCGGTAGCTCTCCACCGCCATTTTTTCGAGCAGAAAAAAGCTCAGCGCATAAAGCGGCCAGTATAAGAGTAACCACAAATGTCTAAATTCAGGCTTTGTTATATGCCTTAGCCTAAAGCCCTTATAAGCTTCAAGTTCCACAGCAACTCCTCCCAACAAATTCCTTATTACCTAGATTATAGCATATGCAAAGGCTTTATACCTAAACAAATATTTAAAAATTTTTTAACAATATAAAAACATTTTTCAAAGTCCTTTTCTTGGGACAGCGAAAAAATTAAAATAAATTTATAAAAAGTGCTTGACAAATGTTACGGCACCGATTATAATAAAAATACAGAAATCGAACAAATGTTCGGCGGAGGAAAACTTATGAACACAGCTCAACTTTTAAGAACTTTATTTGAAATCGCATTGGTGGCTTTGGCTCTTTATGCGGTATTTAACGAAAATAAATTTATTGCCTTTGAGGATAGAATAAAGGCGGCAGTGCGCCGTCGCCGTCTGCGCGTGCTTAATGAAAATCGCGTGGCATCAACCACCTATCCAAGATATAACTGATAACACTTCTTTCAATTAGTTTCTCTATCTTTCTTAAATGATGGACCGCCCTAAAAAGGCGGTCCATCGTTTTTGTCTGAGGGTAGAGTAAATAAAAATTGTTAAATTTTTGTCTTTTCGGGTATTGAATTTTTGTCGAAAAAATGCTACAATGTTTTCGTATGAAAACTTGAAAGGAGTACATATATGAACTATTCACATGAAGTACAAAATATGTGCCCACTCGCTAAGGGCGCATATCACGGTCCCGCTCCCATTCCTGAGGAGGGCAAATGGGTACAGGTTAAGGAAGTTAAGGATATTTCAGGCCTTACCCACGGTATCGGCTGGTGCGCACCTCAGCAGGGCGCTTGCAAGCTGAGCCTTAATGTTAAGGAAGGCGTTATTGAGGAAGCTTTGGTTGAAACCATCGGCTGCTCGGGTATGACTCACTCTGCAGCTATGGCATCCGAAATCCTTGTTGGCAAAACACTTCTCGAAGCTCTTAATACCGACCTTGTTTGCGATGCTATCAACACCGCTATGCGCGAATTATTCCTCCAGATAGTTTACGGTCGTACACAGACCGCTTTCTCTGAGGACGGTCTACCGATAGGCGCAGGCCTTGAGGACCTTGGTAAGGGCCTTCGTTCACAAACAGGTACAACCTATGCTACAAAGGTTAAGGGCCCCCGCTACTTAGAGCTTGCTGAGGGTTATATCACCAAGTGCGCAGTTGACGAGAATGACACCATTATCGGCTACAAGTTTGTTCACCTCGGCAAGATGATGGAAATGATTAAAAAGGGTATGGACGCTAATGAGGCTTTAGAAAAAGCCAGCGGTCAGTACGGTCGCGTTGATGATGCAGTTCGCCTCATCGACCCCCGTGAAGAATAATATGGAGGTAACAGATTATGCCATTATTTGAAAGCTATGAAAGAAGAATAGATCAAATCAACGCAGAACTTAATAAGCACGGCATTTCCTCCATTGAGGAAGCAAAGACCATCTGTGATGAGGCAGGCGTTGATGCTTATAACATCGTTAAGAGCATTCAGCCTATCTGCTTTGAAAATGCCGCTTGGGCTTATGTTGTTGGCTGCGCTATCGCAATTAAGGATAAGGTAGCTTCTGCTGCTGAAGCTGCTGAAAAAATTGGCCTTGGACTTCAGTCCTTCTGCATTCCAGGCTCCGTTGCTGATGACCGTAAGGTTGGTATCGGCCACGGAAACCTCGGTGCAATGCTTCTCCGTGAGGAGACCAAGTGCTTCGCATTCCTCGCAGGTCACGAATCCTTCGCCGCTGCTGAGGGTGCTATAGGCCTCGCTAGAAGCGCTAACAAGGCTCGTAAGGAGCCGCTTCGCGTTATCCTTAACGGTCTCGGTAAGGATGCCGCTCAGATTATTTCCCGTATAAACGGCTTCACCTATGTTCAGACCAAGTTTGATTACTTCACAGGTGAGCTTTCTATCGTAAACGAAACCGCTTACTCAAACGGCGAGCGCGCAAAGGTTCGCTGCTATGGCGCTGACGATGTTCGCGAGGGCGTTGCTATAATGCATAAGGAGGGCGTTGATGTTTCCATCACAGGTAACTCTACCAACCCCACCCGCTTCCAGCACCCCGTTGCAGGTACTTATAAGAAGGAATGCATCGAGCAGGGCAAGAAGTACTTCTCTGTTGCATCGGGCGGCGGCACAGGCCGTACACTTCACCCCGATAATATGGCAGCAGGCCCCGCTTCCTACGGTATGACCGATACAATGGGCCGTATGCACTCCGATGCTCAGTTTGCAGGTTCTTCTTCCGTTCCCGCTCACGTTGAGATGATGGGTCTTATCGGTGCAGGTAACAACCCAATGGTTGGTATGACAGTTGCTTGTGCAGTTGCAGTTAACGAAGCGCTTAACAAATAATCGCAGATTATTTGTAATGAAATTTGCCTTATCGGCAAATGAAATTCATAATATGAATTAAATGCTAACGCATGAAATGTGCCGCATCTTTTAGATGCGGCACATTGTTTAAATAGGTCTTTATGGCAAATTTTATTTCATGCAACTTTAGTTGCATTTCATGATGAAATCATTTCATGCGCGTAGCGCATTTCATTAAAAGGAGAATAAACATGTCTGATAATTTTTTAGTGGATTTTTCTATTGAATTTGCAGTAAAAATAGTAAAATTAACCGATCAAATTCAAGGAAAAGGTGTTTTGAAAAATCAAATTCTTAAAAGCGGAACCAGTATAGGAGCCAACATTCACGAAGCCAATTATGCGCAAAGCAAAGCTGATTTTGTATCAAAACTTCAAATTGCACTTAAAGAATGTTATGAAACTGAATATTGGCTTAAACTTTTTTCAAAAACTAACATTATCGGCAACGAAGAATATTCTGCTCTTAAAAACGATTGTGGTAAAATCAGACGGGTTTTAATTTCTTCTATAAATACAACAAAAGAAAAGTATAATTTGTAAATACAATCAAATAAGTTGGACACATCACTTTGAGGTTTTAACTCATGATGTGTCCAATTTTTATATATGAGCAGAACGACCATTTATAAATACATTTCACCTTTTAGTTTTATCAATTATTCTTTAGATATAAAATGCTTGATTTCACAGTTTAAATTTTTTATTTCTTCTTTTACAAAATCGGGATATATTGTTATGCTTTTTAATTCTTTAATGGGCAACCAACCAAGAATAATATTACAGTTATCCTTCTGCGAAACAAATTCGTTTAACTGCAGAGTTTTTGATTTGTCGGGAAAATCAATCAAATAGTAAAATGCAATACTATGTTGTTTTCTCCCGCTATATTTCCAAAAATTTTCTTCAATCCAAAGAAGGCGATTGATTATTATATCGTCGCCTGTTTCTTCCTTGTATTCACGCACTAATGTTTCCTGCGTTGTTTCATCAAGTTTTACTGTGCCGCCTGGCAGAGCATATTCATTTCCGTTTTTTTCTCTTTGAACAAGCACTTTATTATCACACACAGTAACACCGACAGTGCGAATACTAAATGTGGTGTCATCGTTTTTAAAGTTAATATCTTTATTCATAACGCTTATCACCTTAATAATTAAATTTCTCGATTAGATTATACTACAAATAATAATGTTTTTCAATCTTGTTATCAATTAGAAAAGCACGAGCTTCGCGAAATCAAAAATTACCGACTAAACAACAAGTTGAGTTTTGGGAAAATCGTTATAAAAAAGACTTAATTGTTCTTGATAGTATTAAAGAAAATATAAAAATTTTTGATGTGCCAAATAACCAGTGAGATTTAATAAGAGGGCAAATTAAGAAGATTTTAATATAATCCATATTTTTCTGTTGGCTAATTTTATGGTATTATATAAGCCAGTTGCTTCTTAAATGTTTTGTAATCATTAATTTTAAAAGGGTTTTTATCAAAAGATTCTAAAAACTCATTAAACTTATCGTAAGTTGTTATATTAAAATGTTGGCGATTGATTTTGTAGTAAAACAAAACTAAATCGTGAGCTTCAATACTGTTTAGGGATTCAATTTCTTTTGTCAAGATTTCAATGGTTTCTTCGGGCTTTTTCATATGTACATACTTCTTTCTATTTGAATTATATGAATAACAACAGAGCACAAAATATTGTCACTCATATAATTTAGCTGAAATAAAAACTAAGTGACAAATCAACTTAAAAAATATCATAATTATATTTTTTTATATTGTAAAAATTAGGTAATAATGATATACTGAAAATGTCGATTTGTGACTATAAATGTATTATAGTATATGTTTAATAAATTATAAATTTGATTTAAACTTATTTATCAGTAAAAAGGAAAGGAATATCAATATGAATTATTTACCTATTATCAATAGCAAAATAAACGTTTTTAAAAAAAATTATAGTTTAGAAAATTTAGAAAAAAACGAACTGTTCGAGATTTTTATAAATAATCTAATATTAAGAACTTATCAACCTGAAACATTTTTAGCTGTCAACGATTTATTCGACCAAATATGTGTAGGCGGACAGGGTGATACAGGAATAGATGGGTTGGCGATTAAAGTCAATGGAATATTCGTATCAACTAAAGAAGATATAGATAATATAATTCGAACAAACAATAGAATAAATATAGATTTCATTTTTATTCAATCCAAAAACAAAGCAAACCTTGATTCAGGCGAGTTTGGTAAATTTATGGATGGAGTAATTGATTTCTTAAGTGAAAAACAATTTGAACCTCACAACACAAAAATCTCCAACTGGATTGAATTGAAAAACTATCTTTGTAGTGAAGAAATATTAGTGCATTGGGAAAATAGTCCAAACATTAAAATATTTTTTGCTTATACTGGAGAATGGCGAGAAGATCCACATATTATCGCAAAGTACGAAAGAGCAAAAAGCGAAATATATAATATCGGACTTTATCAAACCGTGAATATTAAATACCTTGACTGTGAAAAAATAAAAAAACTTTGCGATGAAGTCGATAATCAGTTTAATAAAGCTATTACATTTATTGAAGCTTTAGAGTTGAATGAAGCTCACGATGTAACATCTTCTAGAGTTTTACTGTGTGCAGCTAAAGATTTTGTTGAACTCCTGTTAGATGATGATTCGGAATTGCGACGAACATTGTTTAAAGATAATGTTCGCGATTATCAAGGCTCTACTGAAATTAATGAAGAGATATTCAACACTATTAAAAACGACCCTGAAAATTTTTGCTTATTAAACAATGGAGTAACCATTGTGTGCAGGTCTATGATGACGGCCAATAGAAAAATAAACATAGAAAATCCTCAAATTGTAAATGGTTGTCAGACCTGTACAACTTTATATAAAGCTTTTAAAGAAGGTGTTGATTTAACTAACGTATCGTTAATTGTTAAAGTGATTTCAACCGTTAACAACAATGTCGCTAATTTAATAGTTAAAGGAACAAATCGACAAAATGTTGTGTATGATGAAGCATTTGAAATAACTCGCCAATTTCACAAAGATTTTGAAGAATTCGTTGAAGTTTTTCAAAGTGATATACCTTTAAATGACAAAATTTATTATGAAAGAAGATCAAACCAATATGCAAATATAAGTAATATTAATCTAAATCAAAAAGCAAATTTTAAAGTTTTGATTCAAAGTTTTGTGAGTATTATTTTACAAATGCCTCATGAAGGTTTCGTGCATGATTCGTATTTGCTTGCTAAATATAAAAACCGTATTTTTGTTGATGGGCAATCATTTTTACCTTATTTTTTATCTATATATTTGAATTTAAAATCTGATCATATATTCAAAAAAAATTATGAAAAATACAAACATATAACTACTTACAAGCATCAAATCCTCTGCCTTTTGATCGAGTCTATTGGCGGTGTAGTCCCAGATATTAATAACTCTAAAAATATTGATGGTTTTTGTCAAAAAATATATGAAACGATTAACGATGAAAGTACATTAGAACAACATATTGTTTCCTCAATATGTCTTTTTGAAGAAATTAAAGAGCAGTGGATAAAAGATAAGGGTATAAAATTTAGATATGCCATAAAAGATAATGCGGATTTCACGAAATATATGCTAACATATATAAGAGGCGGAAATACCGACAAAGTTCTTGAAGAAATTAGTGAAAAAGATTTGAGAGGAACGGTTGTAACTGTTAAAAAAGATAGAAACGGTCTTTCGTATGGATATATAAAACACTATCCAACTGATGTTTTTATCCACGAAGATGATAATCCTAAAATTAGATTTTACGATTTAAAAGGCAAAGATGTTGTATATACAATATCTGCGTCATCAAAATATAACACTTCCAGGGGTAAAATTAAATATGTAGTCAAAGCAGACTAACTATATGAGTTATTTTATCTTTATATGTATTGGATTGCTTCAAAAACAATTAGATCTTATTGTGAACAGTTAATTAGTGTGAAATATATATATGCATTAATAATCAACTGCTAAAATGCCCGCTTACAAATACACTTAAACACGTTATAATGTAATCAAGAAAACTTAAAACGATGTGTTTGGCAGGACGGATTTTACAATCAAATAGTGTTAAAAAGCAAGTCATAACAAGGCCTTCGGGCTATGTTCTGAAAAGTTATCTTTTAAACTGTTTCAAAATGCGTTGAGATGATGGGTCTTATCGGTGCAGGTAACAACCCAATGGTTGGTATGACTGTTGCTTGTGCAGTTGCAGTTAACGAAGCGCTTAACAAATAAGAGTTTATGCATATTTAAAGAGCTTGAGAATTTTCTCAAGCTCTTTTCTTTTGCGCGTTTTCGAATTTAAATTAAGAAATCATTTATATTGTGTATTGGAACTCCAACAGGCGGTGTTATGCCTTTTTGTTTGAAGAGCTCTTCGGGTGTAACAAGGCAAAAGTCTCTTTTTTTAAGCTCCGGCAGGATAATATCAAGTGCCTTACAGGTGTTTTCACGAACATGAAGGCAGCCTACAGCACCGTCACTCACCGTATCAAGCACTTCTTTTGCAATCATTTCGGGAGTTACGGAAGGATCCCAATCCTTTCCGTTTTCAAATCCCCATCCCAAAACAGGCAACTCAAGCTCCTTAGCAACCTGCAAAGCCGCTTTATTTTCTGACAGATACGGCAATCGAGTCATTGTCATTTCATAATCAAGTTTTTCTTTTACTGTTTTTATGGGAAGATTTATCTCTTTTTCTATCTCTTCTCTTGTCGGGATTTTTTCCATATGCAAGTGTTCTTGTCCATGTGAAACAAGCTGAAATCCGTTATTGATAACATATCTGAGCATAGGAATAGTTTCTTCGTTTATATTTTGCCCGATAAGCGCAAAACCGGCACTCCAGCCAAAGCTCTTTATTTTATCCGCTATTTCGCAGATCGGATAGTGTGGCCCATCATCAAAAACCAATGTTATATATTTCATAAACTAAATCACCTCATACAAGTTAATACATTACGCCTTGATAACTTTAATAAGCAAAAACAGAAAAACTCCTACACCCACTAACAAAGCGGCTATCAAAACAACTATTATTACAGTTGGTTTATCATCTTCCTTTTCGTTTTTTGATGAAGCGGCAGCTTTGTTTGTATCCTGCTCCTTTTGAGTATTGTTTTCTTCTGTTTTATCCGATTCATCGGAGTTTTCAAGCTCTGATGAAATTACATCTTCAGCCTTTGTTTTATCCGATTCATCGGAGTTTTCAAGCTCTGATGAAATTACATCTTCAGCCTTTTTCGCTTTAGGAATCGCTATTGTTTTCTCTATACGCCCGCAAAGCGAACATTTAACAGCAGCCAAGCCCTCCTCGGTATCGGTAGCTTCTTTAACTGTAATGGTTTTAAAATCATGTTTCCAAGTACTTTCAAAATCTACCACCGAATCGGTAGCATTACAACCTTTGTTGGTGCATTTGGCAGTTTTGGTTGCAAGATTTGTACAATCGGCATTGTTATCATTAACATATTCCCCGAACTTATGGCCTAAAGCTCCTGTTTTTGATTGCATGGTTGCATTCTTTCCGCAATTTTCACATTTACCTTTCATAACCGGTCCTTTATCGCAGGTTGCCGGCTTATCAATTTCGCCGTTTATAATATAATGTCCTTGTGTGGAACAAACCGATTCCAGCACCGCTGCTGGAGGAACCTGAGGACCTGTATAATTACCGAATTTTACATATATTTCATTCCAAGTTTTAACCTCAACCTTATTTTTACCATGACCTTCAATATAATCCAAAAGCTCCATCATATCGGATTTAGAAAATTCACTGAAATCATGAGCCCAAAACATTACCCATTTTTTATTTTGGATAGCATCGTATACAAGCGATTTGGCAGCATTCAAATTTTTACCGGATAACCATGTGCGGCTCATTTTATACTGAGGCGAAACACCATAAGCATTGGAGTATTTATAATACTTACGCGAAACGGTTTCAATAAGCTCATAATCAGCAGTTTTTTCACCGCCGCCGTTACCCGCTTCAACAATACCGTTAACATTAAAGCCCAATCCCTTTAATACCCTAAAAGAATCTCCAAGCTCTTTTTCTATATTTTCTAAAGTGCTATTATTCGAAGTTAACGCATCGTGATCGTATGTATGGGAAACTATTTCACCGCCTGCGTTTTGTATCTCCATCAACAAATCGATAACTGTTTGATTTCCCTTAACTTCATCAGCAACAACGGCGCAGCATATATCCATATCATACTGCTGAAACAATTCAAAGCATTCTTTGGTAAACGGCATACGGCCATCATCAAAAAGAAATGTTATGTAAGCCTTATCAAACTGTTTCATAGAAAAATCATTTTCCGCCGCTTGCGCGGGAACCACAAAGAAGGAACTAAAAATCACGATAACGCAAAAGACTAAACTAAAGATTTTACAAAGTTGTTTTTTCATAATTCGTAACCCCCAAAATAAAAGTTTCATTAACACAAGTATACACTAGTAGCAGTGTAATTTCAAGTTTTTTTTACAATATTTATTATGATGAGTCTTATCGGTGCAGGTAACAACCAGTACATCGAAAAAATGGAGGACTACATACACCGCAAGATAACTATTGTGCCGTCAGTGGTAAACTTTGATGAGGTTTTTCACAAGCAACATATATCCGGTGACAAGGTAGGTCAGATTTATGGCTTCCCTGTTCTTATTGGTTCGTGGTGCAACAGTAGGCTTAAATTGCAAACTATTTCGAAACATCAAAAGCAATACGGTAAGCACATTCAGTATATCGGTATTGCGGCAGATGAGCCTGAAAGACTTTCAAGATTAAAGCCACACTGCCGCGCTCCCCTTGCTGATTGGGGTATGACCGAAAATGACTGTATAAAGTTTTTAAAGG
>JAZPZA010000008.1:0-49771 GCA_045544435.1 Acutalibacteraceae bacterium
AAAACGGAAGTTATTAAACAAACTATTTTAACCGCAGACGAGGGTATGTATCTTACTAACGGCGAAACCTATGGCAAAACTGTTGTGCTGCCCGAGAGTGCAGACGCTAATAAGTGGTATGAAATCACCGAAGCAGAGTATGAGGAAAACGCGGAGGTGCCAGAATAAAGTGAGCGAAACGATAATAGTGAGCCTTCTATCTCTCTTAGGCACTCTCGGTGGCACTTTCGGTGGCATTTTAGTATCCAATAAGCTTACAAACTATCGCATAGAACAGCTCGAGCTAAAGGTTGAAAAACACAATCAAGTGATTGATAGAGTTAACGAGCTTGAAAAGCAGGATGCGGTTGAAAAAGAGGAAATAAAGGTTATAAACCACAGGGTATCTGACCTTGAGGAATATCACAAATAAACTTAGGAGGAGATTTTTATGTTTAAATTAGCGCTTAATGCGGGTCACGGACTTTATACTGCTGGCAAAAGATGCCTTAAAGCCCTTGACCAAAACGAAACCCGAGAATGGACCTTAAATAGCCGAATCTGTAATAAGATAGAAGAAAAGCTGAAATCCTATGATGGCTATGAGCTTATCCGCCTTGATGATACTACAGGTAAAACCGATGTGGCGCTTGCTACAAGAACTAAGAAAGCCAATGATTTTGGCGCGGATTTTTATCTTGCTATTCACCACAATGCAGGCGTAAACGGCGGCAAGGGCGGCGGTGTTATTGCGATTACATATTTGAGTGTTGACGCAGAAACTACCGCTTGGCAAAGCGAGCTTTATAATGCGGTTATTGAGCACACAGGTCTTCGCGGCAACCGCTCACAACCCCTTCAAAAGCAGAATTTGCATGAGGTGAGAGAAAGCAAGATGCCTGCCGTGCTGCTTGAGTGCGGCTTTATGGATAGCTCAACTGATGTGCCGATAATCTTAAGTGATTCTCACGCCGAAAAGGTGGCGGATGCTTGTGTTGAGGTTATAGCTCGGCGCGGTGGTCTTAAAAAGAAGGCAGTAGCACCCCAAAAGACTATTGACCAGCTTGCTCGCGAGGTAATTGCGGGCAGGTGGGGTAATGGAGCCGAGCGCCGCGAGCGTCTTAGCGCTGCGGGATTTAATTACTCTGCTGTTCAAGCAAGGGTAAACGAGCTTGCAAAGGGCAGTATAGATACTGCCGCACCCAAAAAGAAGTCTAATGAAATAATCGCAAGTGAGGTTATAGCAGGACTTTGGGGTAACGGTGAAGAACGCAAGCAGCGTCTTGCTGATGCAGGATATAATTATCAGACTATTCAATCAATAGTAAACAAAACACTGAAAGGATAAATTTAATGACAAAGAAGTGGATTAAAGCGGCAGGCATCAGAGCCATAAAAACTATAGCACAAACCGCCGTTGCAACAATAGGCACAAGCGCTGTGCTTTCGCAGGTTAATTGGATAGCGACACTAAGCACCTGTGCTCTTTCGGGAATATTATCACTTCTCACATCTCTTGCGGGAATACCTGAAGTGAAAAATTAAAAATCGGGCGTCTGCTAAATGGAAAATAGCGGGCGCTCGATTTTTATTATAGATTTTTGATTGAATAAATTGTTTTGTTGTGGTAATATAATTTCGGTGATTAAAAATGTTTTTTAAAAGAAAGGGTAGTTCTTTTGACTGGCTTATCGTGGGGCTTGGGAATCCAGGTATGCAGTATGAAAACACCCGCCACAACGCAGGCTTTATTGCGGCGGATGCGCTGGCAAGTAGTCTTAAAATGGAGTTTTCTAAAAATAAATTTGATGCAGTTTTTGGGGATACTTATATAGGAGATAGCCGCGTTATAATTGCAAAGCCTCAGACATATATGAATTTATCGGGCAAGGCGGTTGCGGCACTTGCAAACTTCTATAAAATACCCGCCGAACGCATAATAATTATGTTCGATGATATATCTCTTGATGTTGGCAAAATCCGCATTCGCCGCAAAGGCAGTGCTGGTGGTCACAACGGAATGAAGGATATAATCGAGCTTATGGGCACGCAGGATATTGCGCGCATAAAGTTAGGCGTTGGCGCGAAGCCGCATGATGATTATGACCTTAAGGACTGGGTGCTTGGCAAGTTCCCCAAAGAGGAAACCGAAAAATTCCACACTGCGGCAGAAACGGCAGTAAAGGCTGTAAAGGAAATAGTTACCCGCGGAATTGACTCTGCTATGAATAAATACAGCAAATAACTTTATATGAAATTTTTATTTGATATACTAAAAAACGAGCCTGATTATAAGCGGTTGTTAGGGGCTGTAGAAGGTGGCGGTCTGCCGCTGGCGGCAAGCGGATTATCGCTTGTGCACAAGGCGGCGGTTGCGGCGGCTTTAAATGCCCACACGGGCAAAAGGCTACTGCTTATCACGCACGATGAGGCATCGGCAAGCCTTCTGCGGGATGACCTTGCTTCAATGGGGGTTGAAGCATTGCTTTTACCCTCGCGCGATTATAATCTCACCCGCGTTACAGGCTACTCAAAAGAATACGAGCAAAGAAGAATTGATACCCTGTCAAGAGTCCTTGGCGGGGATTTTGGCGTGCTTGTGTGTTCGGTTGACTCTGCCGTGCAATATACCCTGCCGCCGCAGGTTTTGCGCGATAATATAATAACGGTGAGCACAGGCGACACGGTTGACCTTCATAAGCTTTGCGATAAATTGGTGGCTGCAGGCTACACTCGAAGTGAGATTACAGAGGGTATGGGTCAGTTTTCGGTGCGAGGCGGTATCATAGATATTTTTGCAATCGGCAGCACATCGCCTGCAAGAATAGAGCTTTGGGGTGACGAGGTTGATACTATATCCCTTTTCGACGCTCACTCGCAGCGCAGAACACAGAGTGTGGAGGAAATAAAAATATTCCCCGCAAATGAGCTGCCTTATAACCCAGAGGAGCTGGCGCAAAAAATCGAAGTGTATCTTGAAAAGACCAAAAAACTCGATTTAGCTACCGCTGAGCAGATGCAAAAAGATATTGATACACTCCGTGCAGGGCTTCACCTTTCTGCCGATTTATATATGCCGTTTTTATATGATAGCGTGGGCACGGTGTTTGATTATTTTGAGGATTCGCTTATAGTTGTAAGCGAATCGGGCAATATCGCTGAAAGGCTTAAAAATATAGCCGCTATTGAGGCGGAGGATACAAAGATTTTGCTTGAAAACGGCAGTCTTTGCCCTGCTTGCGCTAAGGTGAGGCTTTCGGCAACGGAGCTTCAAGCAAGGCTTCAAAAAGCTGTCTATCTTGAAAACTTCCCGCGCGCTTCTTATGGCCTTAGCTTAAAAGAGCTAATATCTTTTAATTTAAAGCGCTCCACACCCTGGGGCGGTGATATAAATGTTTTAATCGAGGATATTTCCTATATTTCCCACATAAAGGGGCTATCGGTGATCCTTGCGGGTGAACGCAAGGCGGCGCAGGTGCTAACTCGCGAGCTAAGGGACCGCGGAGTTAATGCTGTGAACCTTGAAAGCTCGGACACGATTCCCGAAAGTGGTGTTTATGTGCTTTCAGGCGGACTTTCAAGCGGATTTGAGCTACCGATGGTAAAATTCTCCCTTATAACCCACCGCCACATTGCGGCAGAGGGTAGAATAATAAGAAAACGGGATAAAAACTCTAAGCAGATAGGCTCGCTTGATGAGCTTAGTCGTGGAGATTATGTTGTTCACACAACCCACGGCATCGGTATATTCGACGGCATAAACCGCATCACCAACGCGGGAGTTACAAAGGATTATATAAAGATAAAATATGCGGGGACTGACACGCTTTATGTGCCCGTAACCCAGCTTGATTTAGTTTCAAAATATATCGGCGCCGCGACAGAGGAGGGCACCATAAAGCTCAACCGCCTTGGTGGCAGTGAATGGCAAAAAACACGCACGCGTGTTAAAAAAGTGGTCAAGGATATGGCAAAGCAGTTGACCGCGCTTTATGCTAAGAGAATGGCAACCAAGGGCTATGCCTTTGAGCCAGACGGCGATTTACAGCGTGGGTTTGAGAGTCGGTTTGAATATGAGGAAACCGAGGACCAGCTGAGATGTATTGATGAAATAAAGCGCGATATGGAGCGCGAGGTGCCGATGGACCGCTTGCTCTGCGGTGATGTGGGCTTTGGCAAAACAGAGGTGGCACTGCGAGCAGCTTTTAAATGTGTTAGCGAGGGCAAGCAGTGCGCGCTGCTTGTGCCCACAACGATACTCGCTATGCAGCACTATAACACAGTTCTTCGCCGCTTTGGCGATATGCCTTTAGAGGTGCGGCTGCTCAACCGCTTTGTTCCTAAGCGCGAGCAGGAAAGAACCGTTGCGGGACTTAAAGCGGGTAGTGTGGATATGGTGGTGGGCACCCACCGACTTATATCAAAGGATGTTTCCTTTAAGAATATAGGTCTTGTTATTATCGACGAGGAGCAACGCTTCGGCGTGGCTCAGAAGGAGCGGCTTAAAGAGCTTTATCCGCAGGTGGATATACTAACCCTTTCTGCAACGCCCATACCGCGAACGCTTAATATGGCGATGAGTGGACTTCGCGATATGTCCTCAATTGATGAAGCTCCCGCTGACCGCCATCCTGTTCAGACCTATGTGTTAGAGCAAAACCGCGGACTGCTTACAGAGGCGATTAACCGCGAGCTTCGCCGCGGCGGGCAGGTATACTATCTGCACAACCGCGTTGAAAGCATTGTTTCGGCGGCGGCGCGTCTTAAGGAGGACCTACCGCACGCGCGCATTGGTATTGCGCACGGAAAAATGAGTGAGGATGAACTGAGCGATGTGTGGAAAAAGCTTTTAGAGCACGAAATAGATGTGCTTGTTTGCACTACGATAATCGAAACGGGTGTTGATGTGCCCAATGCCAACACACTTATAATTGAGGATGCTGACAGAATGGGATTATCTCAGTTGCATCAGCTGCGCGGTCGAGTGGGGCGCTCTCCCAGAAGAGCCTATGCCTATTTCTGCTTCCGCCGTGGTCGGGAGCTTAGTGAGATAGCCTCCAAGCGACTTGAGGCGATAAGGCAGTTCACTGAGTTTGGTTCGGGCTTTAAAATTGCGATGCGCGACCTTGAAATAAGGGGAGCGGGTAGTATTTTAGGCGGCGAACAGCACGGCAATATGGAGGCTGTGGGATATGATATGTATCTGCGACTGCTTGCCGATGCCGTTAATGAGGAAAACGGTGTTGAAACCCATGAGGAAATGTGTTGCACGGTGGACCTTAATATCTCGGCACACATACCCGAATATTATATTGAATCGCTTTCTGCGCGACTTGGCATTTATAAGCGAATTGCAGATATAAGAAACGATGGGGATGCGAGTGATGTTATTGATGAATTGTGTGACCGCTTTGGCGAGCCGCCGCGCGCCGTTATGGGGCTTATAGAGATAGCGCTTCTTAGAAGCCGAGCCGCCGCGTGCGGTATCACCGAAATCACGGGCACACCCATTACCACGGTGCTTCACGCTGTTAAAATAGATGAAGAGGCTGTGGCGAAGCTCTCGGCTGAGTTCGGGGATAATTTCACCGTTTCGCTAATCGGCGAGCCACAGTATGTGATAAGGCTCAGCGGCGGAATGAAGACGGCGGATGTTGTGTCCCGCCTTTCCAAGGTTTTGTAATTTTTGCAATTTTATATAGACTTTTTTTAAGTTGTAATATATAATATCTTATATATGTTTCTTTGGAGGAATAAAAATGAAGACCGCAAAAAGAATTTTAGCATTAGCGCTTGTATGCTTAATGGCGCTTTCTTTTACCGCATGCCATAAAAAGGGCGAGATAGCAGTAAAGATTAATGATTATGAGTTCACTTCAGGCTACTATGCCTGCGCACTTGTTTTCGCTGATACACAAGCCCGCTCGATTGTTGAGGAAAATCTTGATGAGGATGAGGACACTACCAATATTGACTACTATAAGCATAAGGTAGAGGATACCGATTATGTTAAGTGGGTTGAGGAAACTGCACTTACAAATCTTAAGGCTATCGCCGCTTATAAGGAAAACTGTGACCAGAATAAATTAGAGCTTGAAGAGGATACTGTGGAGCTGGCGCTCGCTAATGCCGAGTATCTTTGGGATAGCTATGGTTATTCGCTTCTTTTAGAGCCCAATGGTGTTGGCAAGCAGACCTTTATAGATTATACTACTGATTCTTATTATGCTGATCTTTATTTTGATTTCCTTTACGGCGCTGATGGCGCTAAGGCAATTGCCGCCGAGGATGTTAAAAAGGAACTTACCGATAATTATGTTCTTGCAAATGTTATAGAGGTTGATTTCAGCGGTATGGGAGAGGAAGATAAAACCGCGGCAAGAGAAAAAATGGTGGGTTATGAAAGCGCTCTTAAAGCGGGCAGCCGCACCTTTGAGGAAATTTACCTTGAGCACAATGATATTTCTGCCGAGGACCACACCCATGAGGAGGCAGAAGAGGGCGAGCTTGAGCCTCAAGACCATCATGCATCCGTTTTAGGCGCAGAGGATACCGATTATGCATCCGATTATTACGAGGATGCCAAAAAAATGGAAATGGGCGAAGTAAAGCTTATCACACTTGAAGACGAAGCAGGACTTGTGTTGCTTGTTAAAAAGGACATATCGTCAGACCCATACTATCTTGACAATCTTGACACAACACTTCGTAATGCCTTAAAGGGCGATGAGTTTACCGAGGATACCGCCGAATATGCTGAGAAAATGGAAATTACTGTTAACAAATCGGCAGTGAAGCAGTTTAAGGTAAAGAAAATAGAGTACCCCGAGGCTTATTAATTAAAAACATAGGAATATTAAAAGAGGCTATCTCGTTTGAGATAGCCTCTTTTGTGTTACTTTATAGAATTTATTATTTCACGCATCCTATCTTCCTTTTTTTCCATATCGGCAACCAGCTTAAACTGGGTGCGGCAACGGTCAAGGTTGTGATGCTCACGGTGGATTTTAAAGTAAACATCGCCGTTAAGATAGTCTGTAAGGAAACGAACGCCGCACTCAAGCGTCATAAGATAGGCGCCTGTTACAAGGCTATCCTTTTCGGCGGGGGTGAGGAACTTGTTTGCACTCTTTAAAAAGCCTTTAGCAAATACCTCAAAAAGGTGAAGGCTCATTTCAACCTTGCTAAGGTCGGTTTCATCCTCTGCGGCGGTGGAAGCGCCGAAACGGATACTGTCGCCAAAGTCATAGGCGACAGCACCAGGCATAACGGTGTCAAGGTCAATTACACAAATTGCCTTGCCCGATGCATTATCTATGAGAATATTATTAAGCTTTGTGTCGTTATGCGTAACACGAGTGGGTATCTCGCCACTTGCAAGCTTAGAGGTAATAGCGTCTGCCTTGCATTCGCGCGCAAGAACAAAGTCAATTTCATCCTGCACTAACTGAAGTCTATCTGCCTTGTTTTCTTCTATCGCCTTGTGCAAATCAGCAAAGCGGCTTGGTGTGTTGTGGAAATTGGGGATTGTTTCGTGAAGCTTTTCTGCAGGGTAGTCTGCAAGTAGCTGCTGAAACTCACCAAAGGCTTCACCGCAGGTGTAGAAATCGCTGTCTTTTTCTATCTGCTGATAAGCGGTAGTGTTTTCAAGAAAGATATAAACACACCAACAGTTACCAAAAACATCTTTATAATAGTTTTGGCCGTCAAGCGTGCGGATAACGGTAAGCGTTCCGCGTTCACCACATAGGGGCAACAAAAACTCAGTAACGCCCACAATGTTTTCCATAAGCTCATCGGGATTTTTAAAAACATAGGTGTTTATTTTCTGCAACAAATACCTATAAGATGTGCCTTTTTTTGTTTTATATTTAACGCTGTAGGTAGTATTTATATGGCCTTGACCGAAGGGTGCTATGCTAAGTATTCGGTCATTACTGAACTGCTTTGCCGCAAGAGTAGCAATTTCTCTATCAGTCATCTTTTTATCTTCCCTTTAAAATTAATTTTCACTGTAAATAACAGTTACATCGGGGTGAAGCTGGAGAATAGATGCGGGAACCTGTGGGTCGATAGGACCATAAAAAGACTTTTCAAGAATTTCTTTTTTATTAGCGCCGTTGGCAACAAGAAGCACCTTTTTAGCGCCCATAATTGCGCCCATACCCATGGTAATTGCCTTTGTGGGAACATCCTCGATGCTCTCAAAGAAGCG
Source organism: Acutalibacteraceae bacterium (assembly GCA_045544435.1). Lineage (GTDB taxonomy): Bacteria > Bacillota > Clostridia > Oscillospirales > Acutalibacteraceae > UBA737. Next base: position 8,195 of record JAZPZA010000008.1, read on the forward strand.
CGCGTTTGCTTCGATGGTTGAAGGGTCAAGCTCAACTTCGTGAGTTTCCTTAGTGAAAACGCTTGCTGGCTCGTTAAAACCGATATGACCGTCAAGACCGATGCCCAGTAGCTGCAAATCAATGCCGCCGAGCGCCTCGATTCTTTCATCATAAGCCTTTCCCTCAGCAGTGAGGTCCTTGGTGGTGCCGCTTGGAACAAATGTGCGGGTTTTATCAATATTTATATGGTCGAAAAGATTTGTGTTCATAAAATAACGGTAGCTTTGGTCGTTAGTGCCGTCAAGACCAACATATTCATCAAGGTTTACAGAGGTAACGGCAGAAAAATCAAGCTCGCCCGCCTCGCACTTTTTGATAAGCTGTTTATATGTACCAACGGGTGAGGAGCCTGTTGCAAGACCGAGCACACAGTTAGGCTTCATTATAACCTGAGCGGCGATAATGTTTGCAGCTGTTACGCTTAACTTTTCGTAAGAGTCTACCTTAATAAATTTCATAACCATATTCTCCTTATAAGAAAAAATTACCGTATATTATTATATATCTACATATTATAAAAGTCAAACATAAAGTAGAACCCCAAAACCAAAGGTGGTTTCGGGGTTAGTGATATTCTGCGCTTCGCACAGAGTGATATTATGCCTTACGGCATAGTGATATTTCTGCTTACGCAGAAGTTATATTATATTCGCTCCTAAAACTCGCGAAGCGAATATCACTTGGACTTTAGTCCAAATATCACTGCGTAGCAATATAACTCGCCTGTGGGCGAATATAACTGTTCTCAAAGAGAAAACTAAAAAGCTCTGCCGAAGCAGAGCTTTTTTGAATTTCGGCAAAGCCGAAATTATCTCTTTGAGAACTGGGGTGCACGACGAGCGCCCTTGAGACCGTACTTCTTTCTTTCCTTCATTCTCGGGTCACGAGTGAGGAAGCCTGCCTTCTTGAGTTCAGGACGAAGTTCAGCGTCTGCCTGCAAAAGTGCGCGTGCGATACCGTGGCGGATAGCACCTGCCTGACCGGTAACACCGCCGCCTGCTACGCGGCAAACAATATCAAACTTATCAGCATTCTCGGTAAGAACGAGGGGCTGACGAACGATAACCTTGAGGGTTTCAAGGCCAAAATAATCATCTATATCACGCTCATTAATGGTAATCTTACCTGTACCCTGATATACGCGAACGCGGGCGACAGAGCTCTTTCTTCTGCCGGTGCCGTAAAAATAAGGCTTTCCTTCAAACATTTTATCTGTCTCCCTTCTTAAAATTCATACTTCTCGGGCTTCTGAGCTACCTGAGCGTAATTTTCGCCCTTGTAGATGTGAAGACGAGTGAGCGCCTTGCGGCCGATGGTTGTATCGGGAACCATGCCCTTAACAGCAAGCTCCATAGCGAGCTCAGGACGGGTAGCCATAAGGGTTGAATATTTAACTTCCTTAAGACCGCCGATAAAGCCTGTGTGACGGCGATAGAACTTGTTTTCAAGCTTCTTGCCTGTTAAAACTGCCTTTTCAGCGTTGATAACAACAACAAAGTCGCCGCAATCAACGTGGGGTGTGAACTCAGGCTTGCCCTTACCGCGAAGTAAGTCGGCAACCTTAGCTGCTGTGCGGCCAAGAGGACGACCAGCTGCGTCAACAATATACCACTTGCGCTGAACCTCGGCAGGTTTTGCCATAAATGTAGACATAAATCAAAACCTCCAAAAATTCTAACTTTCTTTTTAGTGCCCGAATATAATACCACAGCCAAAAAAGTTTGTCAACACATATTTTTAAAAATTTTAATTTAAAAAACGAAATCTCTCGTTTGCTCTTGTTTTCTCTCAAATGCTCGTTTTTTCTCACTTGTGATTTTTAAAAAATATTCATTAAGAATGGTGAATGTGTGTTGGTTTGTTAAAATCTAATTGAACTTAAAACGATTTTATGGTACTATAAATATATATGTGTTCAAAAGGCGGTGATTAAATGAGAGTGCTGGCAGTGGGTGATGTTTGCGCACCGTGCGGAAGTGCCGCGGCGCTTCGTTTAATACCGCAGATAAAGCGACAAGAGGGTATAGATTTAGTTATTATAAACGGCGAAAACTCTGCTGCTGGAAACGGCATTTCCCCGCAGAGTGCCGATATGCTTTTTGCCGCGGGCGCCGATGTTATAACGGGTGGCAACCACACGCTTCGCCGCCGTGAAATACACAGCGTTCTTGATGAGAATCCTTTTTTGCTTCGCCCTCATAATATAGAGGCTTCTTATGGAAGCGGATACTGTCTTGTTGATATGGGAAGATACTCTGCTGCCGTTATAAACCTTTCGGGGCAGATATATTTGGAAAGCCAGAAGGCATCAAATCCATTTTTGGCGGCAGATGAGCTTATTGAAAAAGCCGAGAATGACGGCGCAAAATTTATCTTTGTTGATTTTCACGCTGAGGCAACAAGCGAAAAACGCGCTTTGGGGTTTTATCTTGACGGCAAGGTGACCGCTGTTTTCGGAACACACACCCACGTTCAAACTGCAGATGCGCAGGTTTTGCCCCGCGGTACAGGATATATTACCGACCTTGGTATGACAGGGGTTATAAATTCGGTGCTTGGTGTAAAAAATGATATTATAATAAGCCGTTTGCGCGATGGCGTTCAGGCAAAATTTGAACAAGAAAGCGGTAAATGTATGCTAAACGGCTGCATTTTCGAATGTGACGAGAACACAGGTCTTGCTGTGCGGACAAAGTCGATATATATAAGCGAGTAATAGAAAAAATTTCAAAAAGGTGGTGAGCGGTATGAAAAAAGTGATATGCTTTATGCTGATGATTTGTATGATTTTATCCTTTGCGGGCTGTAAGGATGCGCAAACGGGCGGCAGCGTATATGAAACGAGTGAGCAAGAGGCTGTTTCGAGCGGCAAAACGATAAATCTGCTTTATTCCTATGGTGACACCTTTAACCCTTATACCGCTGTTACCTCATCTAATCGTCAATTATCGTTGTTGCTTTTTGACCCTCTTTTAAAAATAGATAACGAGTTTAATGTGAACTTTTGCTTGGCTTCAAGCGCCCTCCTTGAGGGAACGGTGTGCACAGTGAAGCTTAAAAACGCAATGTTTTCGGACGGCACACCGCTTACTGCCGCCGATGTGGTTTACACATATGATTATGCGCGTCAGTCTTCCTCTGATTATGCGGCTCAGCTTTATGAAATAGCCTCGGTTTCTGCGGCAGATTCAAAAACGGTGGTGTTTAACCTTACTCAGCACGACCCTTATTTTATAAATCTTTTGGACCTGCCTATTTTAAAATCGGGAACGGGCGGCGGCGCCGATACCGATGGTGTGGAGATTCCGCCTATAGGCTGCGGCAGATATATTTTAGGTGCAGACAGAAAGTTTTTGGATATAAATCCCGCTTACTATGGCAAAAAGGGGAGTATCACAAGGATAAAGCTTATAAACGCCCCCGACCACGATTCTACCGCTCACTATGTTGAGGTGGGCACCACCGAGCTTTATTATACTGATATATCGGATGGCAAGATAGTTAGGATGAGTGGCAAAAAGACCGATGTGAATTTAAATCATCTTGTGTATATAGGAATAAACAGTTCCTATGGTTCGCTTGCTCAAAAGGAAATGCGGTATGCCATATCATCGGCTCTCGACCGCTCGGTGATTTGTCAGGCGGCGTACTATAATAACGCCACCCCCGCAAGCGGATTTTATAACCCATCTTTTGCCGATGCGCAGCCTATACAAACTATAGATAATAAGGCGAATACACAAATAACAGTTGAAAATCTTGGAAAAATAGGTTACAATAATATGAATGCCGATGGATTTTATGGCAATTCGGCAGGTAATAATCCCACTTTCACATTGCTTGTTAATTCCGAAAACGAATCACGAGTGCTGGCGGCAAACCTGATAGCAAGCCAGTGCAAGGCGGCAGGCATTGAAATTAAGGTGGTTGAGCGCAGTTACGAGCAATATTTGGCGGCTCTCGCTTCAGGTGGCTTCCAGCTTTACCTCGGGGAGATTCGCGTGCTTGGTAATATGGATTTGGCTCCGCTTGTGGTAGCGGGTGGCAGCGCGGCTTACGGAGTAAGCGTGGAAGCCGAACCCGAATCTGCTAACACCAGCGAGCAAAACAGTGAGCAAAACAGCGAGCAGACTGAATTGGGTGAGGGAACCCAGACTGCTGAGGCAAGCAATGCAGAGATAATGATGAAGGCATACCACGCGGGCGAATGCACAGCGGGCGACCTTGCCGCAACGCTTATAACAGAAATGCCGCAGATACCTGTGTGCTATAGAAACGGACTTTTGTTTTACAGCTCCCAAATAACCGAGGGTGTTACCGCTTCAAGCAGTGATATTTATTTTTCATTAGAAAATTATATATTCAATTAAATTTAGGAGGACTTATTATGATAGCTTATGAAACCAGAACAGGCACCATAACAATTACCGAAAGCTTTTTATCAAAGCTTATCGGTCACGAGGTGACCTCCTGCTTCGGCGTAGTGGGTATGATGCCCAACACAAACCGTCAGCGCATAACCGGTCTTTTCACTAAGGACCAGTCCCTTGATACAGGTATAAAGGTAATCGGCAATGCCGACGAGATAGATGTTGTTATTCATATCATGGTAACCTACGGTATGAATATTAACGCCATTGCCGCAAGCATTACCGAAAAGGTTCAGTATGTGGTAAAGGAAGTTACAGGAATTACCGTTAATAAGGTATCTATAAAGGTAGACGGTATTAAAGAGTAATTATCCGCTTTGTTTTTATAAAGGAGTGTTCATTTTTGTTTAACGGAAATATTTTGCGTGATGCAATTATATCTGCTGCAAACAATCTTTCAAACAGCCGCAAGCAGGTAGATGACCTTAACGTTTTCCCTGTACCCGATGGTGATACAGGTACCAATATGTCTATGACCATAGCAAACTCTGTTCGCGAGCTTGAAAAGTTAGAGGGTGCTACTGCAGGCAAGGTGGCCGCAGTTAACGCTTCGGCTTTGCTTCGCGGTGCAAGAGGTAACTCAGGTGTTATCACCTCACTGCTTTTCCGCGGCTTTGCAAAGGGCATTGGTGACGATGAATGTGTTACAGCAGAAAATCTTGCAAAGGCATTCACCTTGGGTGTTGAGGCGGCTTATAAGGCTGTTATGAAGCCCACAGAGGGTACAATTCTTACAGTTGCACGCGTTGCGGGCGAAAAGGCTAACGAGGCACTCGCCGCAGGCGCAGATGCTTTGGCAGTTTTTGAAGCAGCAATTAATGGTGCAAAAGAGGCACTCGCTCAAACACCTGAGCTTCTTCCCACCCTTAAAAAGGCTGGTGTTGTGGATGCAGGCGGACAGGGCTTTGTGCTTATTTTAGAGGGTATGATGTCGGTCTTCCGTGACGGTATTATAATTGCATCAAACAATTCCGCGGCTACCGCCGAGGTTGAGGCTGAAGAGAACGAAAACCGCAATGCAGCAGGTGAGTTTGAGGGTGAAATCACCTTTACCTACTGCACTGAATTTATAGTTAACCGTAACCCCGAGTGCGAAAAGCAACCGAGTGAGCTTCGCGCGTACCTTGAATCCATAGGTGACTGCGTTGTTGTGGTTGACGATGAAGAAATTATAAAGGTACATGTTCATACCGACCATCCTGGTAACGCCTTTGAGGAGGGACTTACCTTCGGCTCGCTTACAAGTATGAAGGTGGAAAATATGCGCGACCAGCATGAGCGTGCTAAGCACGATGCTAAGAATGCGCAGAAAACCCCTGCTAAGACTGCCGACCTTAGCGAGACTATTAAGCCTGTCGAGCCAACAAAGCCTGTAGGCTTTGTATCGGTTTGCGCGGGTGACGGCGTGGCAGAGCTTTTCCGCGACCTTGGTGTTGATACCATCGTTTCTGGCGGTCAGACAATGAACCCCAGCACCGATAATATATTAAGGGCTATTGAGAGCACTCCCGCAGAAACAGTGTTTGTTCTGCCTAACAATAAAAACATCATTATGGCGGCCGAGCAGGCTATTCCGATAGCAACCCGTAAGGTTATAGTGCTTCACACAAGAACTATTCCTCAGGGTATAACCGCAATGCTTTCATTTGATGAAAGCGCTGATTGCGAGGCAAATGCCATCGAGATGCAAAAGGCGGCTGAGCGCATTTCCACAGGTCAGCTCACCTTTGCGGCAAGAGATTCTGATTTTGACGGTCAGAAGATAACCAAGGGCGAGATAATGGCGCTTCTTAACGGCAAGATAGTTCACACAGAAACCGACCTTGAAAAGGCGACTATGAAGCTTGTTAAGAAGATGATTAAGGGCGACAGCCAGTTTGTAACCGTGCTTTACGGCGAGGATGTTACTGATTCTCAGGCTGCGGCACTCCAAGAGCAGATGAACGCAAAGTATGGCTCAAAGGCAGAGATTACCTTTATAAAGGGCGGTCAGCCTGTATACTACTATATCATTTCGGTAGAGTAAAAAGATATGCTTAAATTTGATACAGACATCAGATTTTTAAAGGGCGTAGGCGAAAAACGCGCCCAGAGGCTTTATTCACTGGGCATCGATACAATCGGTGCCCTTTTGCGTTATTATCCGCGTGGATATGAGGATTTTGGCAAAATCACCCCCATTTGGGACTGCACCAGCGGCGAAAAGGTGTGCGTTAAGGCGCGCATTGTAACCGATGTGGTTGAGCACTATATCCGAAAGAATATGACGCTTTATAAATTTACCGTTTGTGATGATAGCGCCAATATGCAGGTGACGATATTTAATAATAAATATCTTGCCGCAAGGCTTCACCGTGGCAGCGAATATCTTTTCCTTGGCAAAATTAATGCCGACGGTCGATTTATCACGATGTCATCCCCTGAAATCAGGGAAACGGCATCAACGGGCATCACTCCAATTTACCCCGCAGGCAAGGGAATGACCTCGGCGGCGATAGAAAAGCTTATTAAAACCGCTTTACCGCAGGTGGAAATTGAGGATATTCTGCCCGAGAGTGTGCGAACTGCCAATAGACTTTGTGAGCTTCGCTCGGCAATAGAAAATATCCATTTTCCAAAAAGCGAGGAGGCGCTCGCACGCGCTAAGCAGCACCTTGTTTTTGAAGAGCTGTTTATCTTAAGAACAGGTCTTATGCTGCTTAAAGGGAAAAATAAAACCCGCGCGCAGTGTGTTATAACTCGGGACTATACAAACGAATTTTTGAGAGCTCTCCCCTTTGAGGCAACGCGCGCTCAAAGAAGAGTTATTGCAGAGTGTGTGCGCGATATGGTATCGGGCAAAACGCTCAACCGCTTGGTGCAGGGAGATGTTGGCAGCGGCAAAACCGCGGTTGCGGCGGCACTTATGTATAACACAGCCCGCGCAGGCTATCAGTGCGCTATGATGGCGCCCACAGAAATACTTGCCGAGCAACACTATAAAACAGTAAGCAGTATGCTTGAGGGTGCGGGCATTAAATGCGTTCTGCTAACAGGCTCTCTTAAAGCGGCTGAAAAGCGTGAGGCGAAGGCTAAGCTTAAAAGCGGCGAATGCGCGGTGGCGGTTGGTACCCACGCACTGATAAGCGAGGATGTGGAGTTTAAAAATCTTGCGCTTGTTATAACCGATGAGCAGCACCGCTTCGGTGTGACACAACGCGCGCGACTTGCTAAAAAGGGTGAGAACACGCACACGCTGGTTATGTCTGCAACGCCGATACCGAGAACGCTTGGTCTTATAATATACGGTGACCTTGATATAAGCATTATTGATGAATACCCGCGTGGCCGTCAGCAAATAGAAAACTACTGTGTTGAAAGCGCGCTGAGGCCTCGAGTGTTCGGTTATATAAAAAAGCACCTCGATGAGGGGCGACAGGGCTATATTGTGTGCCCAATGGTTGAGGAAAACGAGGAAATTCCCATAAAGAGCGCGGAGGAATACTACGCGCAGATAAAAGACGGCGAGTTCAAAAACTACCGTGTGGGACTTCTGCATGGGCAAATGAAGGCGGCAGAAAAGGAAAAGGTTATGCGCGCGTTTGCGGCGGGGGATATCCAGCTTCTTGTTTGCACAACCGTGATAGAGGTGGGCATCGATGTGCCAAACGCCGCTATAATGGTGATAGAAAACGCCGAGCGGTTTGGTCTTTCTCAGCTGCATCAGCTTCGTGGCAGAATAGGCAGAGGAAAGCATAAATCTACCTGCATTTTTATATCCGATATAAAAAGCGGCACCACCGCCGATAGACTGCGCGTTATAAGCGTGAGTAACGACGGCTTTAAGATAGCTGATGAGGACCTACAGCTTCGCGGCCCAGGTGACTTTTTGGGCTCGCGGCAGCACGGGCTTCCCGAGCTTAAAATTGCCGACCTTTATGCCGATAATGATGTTTTGAAGTTAGCCTCAATGGCGGCGGCTTCACTTCTTGAAGCCGACCCTCGGCTTAAATCCCCTGAAAATTTGCCGCTCAGACAGGAGATTATAAACCTTTATAAAAGACTTAACGAAAACTAAGGTGATAAAAGTATGTTAAAAAGATTTTTGAGCTATTATAAGCCGCACAAGTTGACCTTTGCGCTTGATATGCTCGCTTCGCTCGCAGTAGCGCTTCTTGCTATGGTGTATCCTATAATCACAAGAAGTATGTTAAACGACCTTATACCAAACCGAAAATACGATATGATTATTATTTCGGGTGTGGCGCTTTTAGTGCTTTATATCATAAGGATGCTGCTTAGCTTCTTTATCCAGTATCAGGGCCATATGATGGGCGTTAAGATGCAGGCAAGAATGCGTACCGATTTGTTTTGTCACCTTGAAAAGCTACCCTTCAGTTTTTTTGATGATAACGAAACAGGCAAGATAATGGCGAGAATGACAAGCGACCTTTTTGATATTGTGGAGCTTGCTCACCACGGCCCTGAAAATGTTATTATAACGAGCGTTTCGATAATTGTATCCTTTTGGTATCTCGCAAGTATAAATATCTGGCTTTCGCTTATAGTGTTTATTTGCGTGCCGTTTTTGATAGTTGTATCATTTGTGCTCAGAAAGCGAATGAGAGCGGCATTTAAAAGCCGCAGGGAATCCAATGCCGAAATCAACGCCGCGGTTGAGAGCAGCATTTCGGGTATCCGCGTAACAAAGGCGTTCACTAATGCTCAAAAGGAAGCCGAAAAGTTTGAAATAGGTAACGAAAAGTTTAAGCGTTCAAGCCGCGATGCTTATAAATCTATGGGGCAGTTCCATTCGGGAACCACCTTTATCACCGATATTTTCAATGTTGTTATTTTAATCGCTGGCGGACTGTTCCTTTATAACAGAAAGATTAATTTCGGTGATTATTCCGCGTTTATTGTATCGGTAAATCTTTTTATTTCACCCGTTAACACACTTATCCGTTTTATGGAGTCTTTTCAAAACGGTGCCACAGGCTTTGAGCGTTTTGTTGAGATTATGGATATGGAGCCCGAAAGCGACAGTGATGGCGCGCGTGAAGTGGCACGACTTGAGGGTGACATTGTGTTTGATAATGTTACCTATGGTTATGGTGATGGCGCAGATGTGCTTAAAAACATCAGTCTTAGCATCGAAAAGGGCAAGACCTATGCGCTTGTTGGCCCCTCGGGCGGCGGAAAGACCACCATTTGCCATTTGATACCGCATTTTTATAATATCAGAAGCGGTAATATTTTAATTGACGGTATCGATATTAACGATATAACCCGCGTGTCACTCAGAAAAAATATCGGCATTGTTCAGCAGGATGTTTATCTGTTTAACTCAAGCATTAAGGATAATATATTATACGGCAGACTTGACGCCACTGAGGAGGAAGTTATAGAAGCCGCAAAGCGTGCTAATATACACGACTATATTATGTCGCTTCCCGAAGGGTATGAAACGGTGATAGGTGAGCGCGGAATTAAGCTTTCGGGCGGTCAAAAGCAACGCCTTTGCATAGCGCGCGTGTTCCTTAAAAATCCGCCGATACTTATTCTCGATGAGGCTACAAGCGCGCTTGACAACACAACCGAGATTATGATTCAGCAAGCGCTTGACGAGCTTTGCGTGGGAAGAACGACGCTTGTTGTAGCCCACCGATTATCCACCATCAAAAATGCCGACTGCATAGCCGTTATTGATGACGGAAAGATTATAGAGCAGGGCACCCACGATGAGCTTATGGCCAACGGCGCACTTTATGCCAGCCTTCATAACGGGCAGTTCAGGGATAAGAGCTAAAAAGGGTAGGATTACTTTGAAAAAAATTAAGATTTACAGTGAATTAGTTTATATAGTCGCTCTACTTGGACTTTCGTTTTCGGTAGCTATGGCGGCGGCCGATTTCGGCGTTTCGATGATAGTAGCTCCCGCCTACATAGTGAGCCTTAAATTCACAGTTTTCACATTTGGTCAGTGGGACTATATATTGCAGGGAGTGTTATTTATTGCCTTTTGTGTGGCTATGAAGCGGTTTAAGCCGATTTATTTGGTATCCTTTGCAACCTGCGTGATTTACGGCACTGTGCTTGATTTGTGGCGCGCTATTATTCCGCATTTTAACACTGCTATAACCCCTGCGGGCAGTATGGAAATGCCTGTTAGGATAGCTTATTTTATACTTAGTATGATTCTCACCGCAGCCACTGTGGCGTTGTTTTTCAGGGTGTACATATACCCTCAGGTCTGTGACCTTTTTGTTACGGGTATCACAAGTAAATACAAGGTAAACAGGATAAAATTCAAAAGAATATTTGATTTTTCTTGTCTGGCTGTTTCACTGATACTTACCCTTTTGTTTTTCGGAAAGTTGAGAGGTATCGGAGTGGGCACGCTTATAGTAACGATGTTAAACGGTGTTCTTATAGGCGGCTTCGGGAAATTTTATGACCGCTATTTCGAAATAACACCTGCGTTCCCCAAGATAGCGAAAAAATTTGAGTTTTAGGTGATTTTATGACATATAAGCAGTTGAGAGAAAACAAGGCAATAAGATGCTATATCGAGCAAGCGGACGCATCTCTAAAGGCGCTCGGCTTTACCGAGCACAGCTTTCAGCATGTGAGCGCAGCGGCGCAAAAGGCGGGATATATACTTGCCACATTAGGCTATGATGAGCGCACTGTGGAGCTTAGTATGATAGCGGCATATCTTCACGATATAGGCAACCTTGTAAACCGAGTTGACCACAGCCAAAGCGGCGCGGTTATGGCTTTTCGTATACTTGATAATCTTAACTTCTCCGCCGAGGAGATAGCCGTTATCGTTACGGCGATAGGAAACCATGATGAGGGAACGGGAGTGCCTGTAAACCCCGTTGCCGCGGCGCTTATTTTAGCCGATAAATCAGATGTTCGCCGCAACCGTGTGAGAAACTCGGATATTTCTACCTTCGATATTCACGACAGAGTGAACTACTCAGTAACAAGCTCTGAGCTTAGCATTAATGACGAGCGAACCGAAATTGAACTGCGGCTTGCAATTGACACCAAATATAGCACCGTTATGGATTATTTCGAAATATTTATGGCGCGAATGCTGCTTTGCCGCAAGGCGGCAGAAAAGCTTGGACTCAAATTCAAGCTTACCATTAATAATCAGCAGCTTTTGTAATATAAAACAAAGAAAAAATCACCCGCTTTTAAAGCGGGTGATTTAATTTTTGATTGTTTGTTAATTTTTTAAGCTTTGCATGGGGGCAGGAATTCTGCCTGCGCGGTCGATAAACTTTTTGGGGCTTGCAGTGAGATTCACGCTCATAATCGGTGCCTCGCCTAAAAGACCGCCGAAGTTAAGCTCCTCGCCGCTTTTTTTGCCTATTGCGGGAATCACGCGCACGGCGGTGGTTTTGGAGTTTACCATACCTATTGCCGCCTCATCCGCAATAATTGCCGAGATTACCTCGCTTGGTGTGTCACCTGGGATGGCTATCATATCGAGGCCTACCGAGCAGACGGCGGTCATAGCCTCAAGCTTTTGGATGCAAAGGTCACCGCTGCGAGCGGCAGCTATCATACCCTCGTCTTCGGATACTGGGATAAATGCGCCCGAAAGACCGCCAACAGAATTGCACGCCATAACGCCACCCTTTTTAACGGCATCATTAAGAAGCGCCAGCGCCGCGGTGGTGCCGTGTGTGCCGCACACTTCAAGTCCCATTTCCTCGAGTATTCGTGCAACCGAGTCACCAACGGCGGGGGTGGGGGCAAGAGAAAGGTCAACTATACCAAAGGGCACGCCCAGTCTGCGCGAAGCCTCGCTTCCCACAAGCTGGCCCATTCGGGTTATCTTAAAGGCGGTGCGTTTAATGGTTTCTGCCACGGCGCTGAGGTCACCGTCACACTTTTTAAGCGCGGCTTGCACAACACCAGGTCCTGATACGCCAACATGAATTACACAGTCGGGCTCGCCAACACCGTGGAATGCACCCGCCATAAAGGGGTTATCCTCGGGCGCGTTGCAGAAAACAACCAGCTTTGCAGGACCAATGCAGTCGCGGTCGGCAGTAAGACAGGCGCTTTCTCTTATAATCTCACCCATAAGGCGCACAGCATCCATATTAATGCCCGATTTGGTTGAGCCAATGTTTACAGATGAGCAAATATTCGAGGTTTCGTTAAGCGCGCGGGGGATTGATTTTATAAGCTCGATATCGCCCGCTGAAAAGCCCTTATGAACAAGCGCTGAATAACCGCCTATGAAGTTAACACCCGTGGCATCTGCCGCGCGCTGGAGAGCGTGCGCATATTTAACAGGGTCGCCGCCCGAGGCTGCAACCAGCATTGATATAGGTGTTACCGAAATTCGCTTGTTTATAATCGGAATACCATATTCCTTTTCTATATCCTCGCCTGTCTTGACAAGGTTTCCTGCAAGGCGGGTGATTTTGTTATATATCTTTTCGCAGGAAGCATCGATATCGCTATGGGCGCAGTCAAGCAGAGAAATGCCCATAGTGATGGTGCGGATATCAAGGTTTTCCTGCCTTATCATAGTGACGGTTTCAAGTATATCATTAAGATTAAGCATTATAAAACCCCCACTAATTAAATTTTGTGCATTGAATTGAAAATATCCTCGTGCATAACGCGGATTTCAAGTCCCATTTGCTCACCCAAAGCCTGCATTTTTTCGCTAAACTCTGTGAATGTGCAGTTAAGCGCGGAAATTTCGGTGAGCATCACCATAACGAACATATCCTGCAAAACCGACTGTGTTATATCCACGATATTTACATTGCATTCGGCGCACGCAGCGCTTACCTTAGCGGTGATGCCAACTGTATCCTTACCTATTACCGATATTACTGTCTTCTTCATAAATCTCCCTCATATTCTCAAAAATTTCATCCCTTCGGCTTTGAAGCTCGAAGTCGAATATTTCTTTTATAACCTTAACTGCAAGTGAGCAGAAAGCCATAACTATGCACACAACAAAAAATGGCTTATAAAAAAATCCCGCTATAAATGTTATAAGCGAAACGCCAAAGCAACAAAAAGAAAGGGTTTTTAAAGCCCCGATATTTTTATCGCCGAAAATAATACCTGAAAGGATGCACTTGAGCATTCTTTGCACCGAAATTAAAGCCATACCCACAAAAGGAACGCATGGGTAGCAGGTGAGCATCACGATAGCGGGGAGATTCTGGTCTTTCCCCTTAACCTCTACATACCAGGTGATAAATGAAGGCAGAGCTATAACTGCCGCTACTAAAAGCACCATAGATATATAGGTGATGATAAGTGTTAACTTCACTGTTTTGCGATAATCGTGCATAAAAACACCTCGTTTTCTTTGAAAAATATTATACAACAAATCATCTCTTAAAGCAAGGACAATATTATGTCGGTGAAAGTCGTATTTTATTGTCTTAATATATTGGCATGACAGGGAGGCGAAGCTTATGAAAACGAAAAACAGCGCATTAGCTTCTGCGCTCAAAACACTGCTTGAAGGAGAATTGCCCAAAGCGGAAGCAGACTTGCTTAAAGAGCAGGGCTTCACACTTAAAAAGCCCACTAGAAATGCCGCGTTAGCGTTTGCAATTTATGAAAAAGCAGTATCAGGCGACCTTTCTGCCATAAAGGAGCTTTGTAACATTTTAAGTCAGGATGAAGAGCCTAAGGATACCGATAAGTCGGTAACGATAATTGATGACTTCTGAGATAAGGTTATCGAAGGTAGTAGGAAAAGGGTATGAACAGTATTGGAACTGCAGCACGCGGTATCGCGTGCTAAAGGGTGGCAAGGCATCTAAAAAGAGTGCCACCACCGCCCTTAATTTTATCTACCGCATTATGAAGTATAAGGATAGCAATCTGCTTGTGGTCCGTCAGGTGATGAACACCCACCGCGATAGCACCTTCGCACAGCTTAAATGGGCGCAACAGCGGCTGGGAGTTTCACATCTGTGGAGCAACACCGTAACACCCTTGGAAATGTGCTATAAGCCCACAGGGCAAAGAATACTTTTCCGCGGGTTCGATGATGTTTTGAAGCTTGCTTCAACCACAGTTTCGAAGGGATACCTGAACTTTGTGTGGATAGAGGAGGCTTTTGAAATATCATCACAGGCAGATTTTGATAAGCTTGACCTTTCAGTGCCAAGGGGAAATATCCCACCTCACCTTTTTAAGCAGACCACGCTCACCTTTAACCCCTGGAGCGAGGCTCACTGGCTAAAAAAGAGGTTTTTCGATACAAAGAATTCCGAGGTTACCTGCTTTTCCACTAACTATTTCTGCAATGAGTTTTTAGATGCCACAGACCTTGCGGTTTTTGAGCGGATGAAACAGACCGACCGCCGCAAATATGAGGTGGCAGGACTCGGAAATTGGGGAATTGCCGAGGGGCTTGTGTTTGAAAACTGGCACGAGGGGGAACTTGAGATTCCTGAAAGTGAACTGCACCAATGGAAAAGCTTTTTCGGTCTTGACTATGGCTACACCAACGACCCCACCGCATTTGTGGCGCTGGCGGTAAATCCTATAAAAAAGCAGATATACATATATGATGAATTCTGCCGCACAAGGATGCTTAACAGTGATATCGCCGCCGAGATAAAGCGCCGCGGTTACGCTAAAGAAAGAATACGCGCAGACTGCGCGGAGCCGAAATCCAATGATGACCTTAAAAGAATGGGGATATCGCGGATAACCCCAAGCCTTAAAGGTCGCGATAGCGTGTTAAACGGCATTGCGCAGATAAACGAGTATCAGATAACCGTGCACCCTAAATGCGTGAATATGATAAGGGAGCTTTCAAGCTATGTTTATGATGAAAAGCAACGCGAAAACGGCAGAATGCTGCCAAAGGATAGCGATAACCATTTATGCGATGCGATGCGCTATGCCTTTTGCGATGTTAAGTTTTTTCACCCTGAAAAAATAATGGCAAATCAGTTACAAGGCTACACATCCGGTATTACCGGCAAAGATTTAAACGGAGGTTGGAATGTATGAGCATTGCGCTAACACTTCTTGCAGGAGCCACTGTGTTTTTTGCGGGATTTCTTTTAGGTTATAATCCGCCGCGTTTCAAAACGGCTACAGCCAAAAGAATTTTTCCCGATAACGCGCAGAGTAATATGCCGCAGGAATACATCAATTTTTTAAACTATGACGGCAGTGTTCAAAGCTGACTGCCGTTTAAACAAGGAGGATATTATGACAGAAAACGCCAAAGTAAATGATGCTCTCACACCAGAGGGCAACGATACACCAGCGTCGGAGAACACTGCGGCCACCACACCGCAGTCTGCCGCAGATGACATAACTATACCTATAAAATTCAATAAGGAAATCCGCCATATATCGGCGGATGAGGCTGCAGCGCTTGCGCAAAAGGGAATGAAGTTTGATATGATTTCATCCGACCTTGAGCGACTTCGCAAAATGGCAAGTGTGAGTGGCAGCAGCATAACAGATTTCATAACCGCCCTTGAAAAAAGTCAGACACAGCAGGAAAGACTTGAGCTTATTAAGGAATGCGGTGGTAATGAGCAGTTAGCAGATAAAATTATCAGTCTGCAGGCCAATAAGTCTGAAGCGGATGCGGATTTGGGTGAACTGCAAAGCTTTTTCCCCGAAATAAAGGATGCTTCGCAGCTACCTGAGAGCGTTCTTGACAGAGCGCGGCTTACGGGTGAAAACCTGCTTAATTGCTTTTTAAGATACCGCCTGCAGCAAGAGCGTGCGGCGCAGAGCGAAGTTAAGGCGCAAAAAGCGGCGGCTAATTCAAGCGTTGGCTCGCTTTCCAGCGCTGATACGAGCCACGATGCCGCAAGTGCTGAATTTTTAAAGGGGCTTTGGAGCAGATAATGCTCAATTTAAAAAAAGGAGTTTTTAAGATGTCGATTAATTCAATTGAAAATGCTGCGAGATATTCGCAGGAGCTTGATAAAATGTTTGCGCAAAAGAGCGCTACAGGCTTTTTTGCCGATAACGCGCTCGCTACAAAGTTTGTAGGCGCAAAAACTGTAATTATACCCGATGTTGATTTTCAGGGCCTTGCCGATTATGACCGCGACACAGGCTTCACAAGAGGTGCGATTACTGTAAGCAACACCTCTTATACTATGTCTATGGACAGAGCTCGCTCTCTGCAGATAGACCGTGAGGATATGGATGAAACAGGAATAGCTTCCCTTGCGGGCAAGATTTTGGGCGAGTATGTAAGAACAAAGGTTGTTCCCGAGTGTGATGCCTATGTGCTTTCAAAGCTCGCAGGTCTTGCGGCAACGAGAGCTAACACAGTTGATGGCGATGTGAATAAGCCTTACGAGGCGCTTTGCCAGCTTATAAATGAAGTTCAGAGCATCGTCGGCTTTGATGAGGAGCTTGTGGCATTTGTTGATAGCTCAATGTATGCCGCTTTGCAGAACTCTGATGAAATCGCTCGAATGATAACAGTTTCTGAATTCAAGCAGGGTGATATTAACCTTAAACTCAAGAGCATCAACGGCGTGGCTCTTATCCCTGTTGTATCAGAGAGAATGAAGACAGCCTATAGCTTTAAAAGCGATGCTGCGGGCGGCTTCGTTCCTGCTGAGAACGCAAAGCACACATATATGCTTGTTCTTCCTAAGCGCGGCGCTCACCTTGTTAAAAAGACCGAGCAGATGCGCATCTTCACCCCCGAGCAGAATATTGATGCCGATGCATATAAGTTTGATTACCGCATTTACTATGATGTATTTGTGGAAAAGAGCGGCCTTGATGCAGTTTGGGCATGGATTTCCCCCGAAGTGAATGTAACTGCACAGCCTTCCGATATTACTACTGCCGAGGGTAATGTAAGCGGAACACTTTCTGTTACCGCAGATGCTGAAAACGGCACCCTTTCATACCAGTGGTATAAAGCGGGTGATATAAACGGCGGCGGTGCTGTTAAGGTAGCGGGTGCTACTGCTGCAAGCTACCAGCTTCCCGAAAACTTGACCGCAGGCACACATTACTACTTTGTTAAGCTAAGACTTAACGGTATTGATGCTGCTGTATCCTCAGTGGCAACAGTTACTGTGGAATAAGCATCAATTTAAACACGGTCGGTGGGTAACACCACCGACTTTTTTAAAAGGAGGAAATGTATGAAACTAAATCCTACCGATATTTTTAATGAATATAAAAACGCCCTGCAGTTCAAAAGCACGCTCGGCGATAAAGGGCTTTATGAACAAGCGCGGATAAACGAGCGCTTTTATGCAGGCGACCAGTGGTACGGCGCAAAATGCGGCAATGACCGCCCGCTTGTGCGCCACAATATAATAAAGCGAATAGGTGACTTTAAAATGTCGCAGATAGTGGGCGCGCCTATATCGGTAAGCTATAGCGCCGATGGCATACCCAATATTGATACCTCTTCTCGCGATATAAAAAGGCTAAGACAAAAAATGGCAACCGATAGCTCCTTCGCTTTTAGCGGCAAGGTGGGAGCAGATGAAATAAATGTTGTGATGTCCGCGCTCTCTGATTACCGCAAGCTCACTGCCGAGCGCGTGGGGCTTGACTCGCTTTGTATGAAGGCATTAAAAAAGGCGTATATCAGCGGAAGCTCGGTGCTTTATACCTATTGGGATAGCACCGTCTCAACAGGACTATATTCCGATGATGCGAAAACTGCGCCCATTAAGGGGGATATTAGCTGTGAGGTGCTCGATATAGAAAATGTTTATTTCGGGGACCCGTATTGTGAGGATGTTCAGCGCCAGCCCTATATAATATTAGCTACAAGAATGGATGTGGCAACTGCCCGCCGAGAGGCAAAGCGCTTTGGCGCCGATAGCGCAACGCTATCCCTTATAGAGCCTGACGGTGACGATGGCAAGGTGCTAACCCTCACCCGCCTTTGGCGCGAATATAAAGATAATGGCGAAAGCGCGATTTTCTGCGCTAAATGTACCGAAAAAGCTATGATAAGGCGGGAGTTTAACACACGACTTCGAATGTATCCGTTAGCAGTCTTCCGCTTTGAGGAAAGAAATGGCATTGTCTATGGCGATAGCGAAATAACCTATCTTATTCCCAACCAGATAGCGATAAACCGAATGATAACCGCGAATGTGTGGGCGGCTATGAGTATGGGAATGCCTATAATGGTGGTAAACGGGGATACCGTAACTGCAGATATAACAAACGACCCAGGGCAGATTATAAAGATATATGGCAGTAACGAGGATGTTGAGGGTGCTGTGAAGTATGTAACACCGCCCGATTTTTCTGCTGCATTCGGCGATAATGTTAATAATCTTATCGATAACACGCTAACACAAAGCGGCGCTAACGCGGCGGCGCTCGGAGATAGCGAGCCTAATAACGCAAGCGCGCTCATAACTCTTAGAAATGCCGCGATAATGCCACTCACACTTACCAAAAACAGATTTTACTGCTTTATGGAGGAGCTTGCGCGCATCTGGGCAGATTTTTGGATAACCCAGTATGGCGACCGATATATTAAAATTGAGGATGAAAACGGTGTGTGGTATATGCCGTTCAGCGCGCAAAGATATGCAAACCTTTATCTCACAGCAAAAATCACTGTGGGACCTGACACGGTTTACAGTGTGGCAGAAAGCGTTAACACACTAAGCTCGCTTTATGAAAAGGGTGTTATAACCCGCCGCCAGTACTTAAAGCGACTGCCTGAGGGAGTTGTGCCTGATGTTGAAGCACTTATTGCGGAGCTTGACAGCGAGGAGGTGGCTTCTCTTGACGGGTAACGATATATTTGAAACTGCGGTTACACTTCTTGGCTACACCGATTTTTCCCGAAAATTTCAGGATAGCAGTGGCCTTAGAGAGAGGACACTTTGCGCTATAAACCAAATAACAGGTGACCTTTGCGGCGCCGCGGCTATTGATAACCTTTTTGATGAAATCCCGCTTGATGCCGCTTCTGCTGCAGCGGCGCCCTATGGCGTTGCGATGCTTTTGTCATTAATAGATGGAGATAGTGAGAAAAACGCTATGTTTTCGAGCATTTATAATGCGAAGCGCGCCGCCGCAAAGGGTAAAATTACGGGAGTGAGCGATGTGCTACCGAAGGGTGGGGATGCGTGATGAAATATCCGTCACTTCTAAAAAAGGACGCTTTGGAATACAATGTAACGGGCTTTGATGGTGGTGTTTCGTTTGACCAGATAGCCGATACGATTGATGATAACAAGTTATCCGCTTGTAAAAATATGTGGTACCATAAGGGCAGGCTTTCCACCCGAAGCGGTTTTGCCCCTATATCTGATAAACCGCTTGAATTGCTGGATAGAACACTAAGCAAATTCAAAAATTTAACCATAACTGATACCGTATATTCTACAGCCGAGGGAAGCTGGCGCTTGGCGTACTTAATTTGCGGCGAAATCAGTTCCTATAGAATAATGAAGTTTTACCTTGTAAGCGCGTCGAGCGCGAGGCAAATAGGTGAAATTTATTTTAACAGAGTATCAAGCGATTATTTTCCCGAGCCCGTAAATGCCTTTTTTGTGGTAGGCAATCCTACCATAGGCTCAGGCATATATGCATTTATCACCAAGTCTGCTAAAGGGAAAAATTCATATGAGGTTTATGAAGCTGCATCTGCCCTTGACGAGTGGGAGTCGGTTTCGGATAAATTTTATGTACCTGTTATTTATGCTAACGGCCGAGGCACGAGATATAACGAGGCGCATCAGCTAAACGGTATAAGCTACGATGCGCCCATAGAGCCTGAACGGAGAAATCTGCTTGATGGTCACTTTAAGGCATATTTCACTTCGGATGGACTTTCAAGTATGTTCCGATTGCCTGTATCAAATCTTGATGCAAATGAGGCGGTTGTGTGCAGAGTTTACAAAGATTCTCAAAGCTATACCGAATGGGTGATACCTATTGGAGGAACGAGCAACACCAAAACCTTTAAAGAGCAAGAGGTAACAGTAAGTTGTGATAGAAAGCTCGGTAGTGTTTGGTTCAGCACAACAAGCGGATATTATTCCGTTCCAATTATGACCTATTGCAACACAAACAATATAATGATAAAGGCGGTAAAAACTGTGCCAAACGGTGTTGCGCGTGTGGTAGGCTCGAAGAGATGCACTGTATTTAATTCAAGAGTTTATGTGTGTGGAAACCTTGTTAATCCTCACGAGGTATATTCTGCCCGACTCACAAACCCGCTTTATTTCCCTAAAAACTCGAAGGCGATAGTGGGAGAGAGCACAAGCGAGGTTACGGCGCTTGGTGTTCAGAGCAATAAGCTGATAGCCTTTAAGGCGGATGAGCTTTACCGAATAAATGTAACCGAAGGGAAAGCCTTTTTTCAAAACGCGTCTATCTTAGGTGAAAATGATGAGTTTTTAGAATCCGACATACTCGAAACCCAAACAATTCACACGACCATAGGTTGTGATTGCCCCGATACAGTGCGGCTTTGCGGTAACCGACTTGTGTGGCTCAGTTCATCAGGCGGTGTTTACACTCTTGCTACAACCACCTATGGAAATGAAAATAATGTTTATGAAATTTCAATGGATATAAACTCGAGGCTTCAAGAATTCCACAGTGAGGATTTAAGAAAAGCCGTGGCTATCGATAATAGAGGCTGTTATATTCTCATCTGCGGCAAGCTCGCACTTGTTATGGATTACAGAGTCAAAGGCTTTGGCTATTCGGCGGCATATTCCACTCTCCGTAACACCGATAAGGGTATCGCGTGGTATTTGTGGGAACTGCCTCAGGCGCTGACAATGAGCTCGGGCTTTAATGATGGAGGCGTTATGGTAGTGGCTGGCTGTGATAACAGCGGCAGGCTGTTTTATCTGCTAACTATGTCCTCGGATAAGGATAGACTTCTTTGCTATGGCGAGGGCGTTGAAATAATTGAAGAAAATATTAAAAGCAGTTTTTGCACAAAAATGTTTGACTTTAACCGCAGTGAAAGGTATAAAGGTATTGAGGCGGTGTATATAACCGCTAACAGCGAGGGCGCGGTGGATATAACAGTTACTGATAACACTCAGCTTTGCAACAGAAGCATCCATTTGCCAAAGAGTTTAGGCACTGTGAGGATAACGCCGCTTATGAAGCCTACAGAGAGGCTCGGCGTTAGTGTTAGCGCCGAGGCGCCGCTGTCGGTTTATGGAATGAAGTTTAAATATAAACTCACAACAGATATAAGGTAGGTTTTTATGAAAAGAATATTGTGCGCTGTATTAGTGCTGATTCTGCTGTGCTCCTGTGCGCCGCTTGAAAGCGGCGGCAGTCAGGGTGAAAGCATTAAAAATGATTACATAAAGGGCGTGTGGCTCTCATTTAGCGAGCTTGATAATATGCTTGCTTCGGGAAATTTTAAGAGTGAATTTGATTTGGCGCTTTCAAATTGCAAGGCGCGGGGAATAACCGATATGTTTGTGCATATCCGCGCATTTTGCGATAGCATTTATCCATCAAAGTATTTCCCCTTGCGCGAGAGCACTAAAAGCTATGATTTCGATATATTATCCTTTATGGTTGAGCAGTGCCATAAAGCAGGTATCAAGCTCCACGCGTGGATAAATCCTTATAGAGTGCGCTCTGCCGATAGCGATATAAGCGCGCTTAACCCATTAAGTCCTGCCTATAAATGGCTTAATGATGAGAGCGCGGAAAACGATAATAATGTTTGTATATCAGGCGGGATATACCTTAATCCCGCCTCAAGTGAGGTTCGCCGCCTTGTTATAGATGGCATCCGCGAGGCAATGGAAAATTACCCTGTCGACGGAATACATTTCGATGATTATTTTTATCCCACACAGGATGAAGCCTTTGATAAATCGCTTTATGAAAAATACTGCGCCGACACCGAAAAACCGCTTACTCTTTCTGACTGGCGGCGTGCTAATGTGAATGCGCTTATAAGCGGTGTTTACACGGCGGTGAAATTTAAGGATAAGAATATTATATTCAGCGTGAGTCCCGCGGCATCGGCACAGAAAGACTATGATAAGCTTTATGCCGATGTTGATGCTTGGATAAAAAGCGGCTGTGTGGACTGGATAATTCCTCAGCTTTATTTTGGCTTTGATTATCCCGACCGCGAGTATCGATTTGAAAATCTTTTAGCGGATTGGCAAAAGCGTGCCGCGGCGGGCGAAGCGAGGCTTCTAATCGGACTTGCAAGCTATAAAATTGGCACCAACGCAGAGCCTGACCGAAAGGAATGGCAAAACGGCAAGCAGGTGATAAAAAGGCAGATAGAGCTTTGCACTTCCAACCCCGATATAAGCGGACATATATTCTTTTCGTATTCTTCGATGACAAAGCATATAAATTAAATAAGGACCCGCACAGAATTTTCTGCGCGGGTTTTAATATTTTTTCTTGAAAAAGAATGTCAAAGGTTGTAAAATTATGTATATATGCGAACAAAGCTGGTGATGAAATGGCTGCAAAAAAATGGATAAAATTCAGGCACAGATTGGTAACGAGGCTCTTATATGTGATTTTGAAGCCTTATTCCTACATAAAATACAGGATAAAAATAGAAAAATTCAAAGAGCAGGGGAATAGGCAGTATCTCGTTGTTTTTAACCATCAAACTGCCTTCGACCAATTTTTTGTTGGTATGGCATTTAAGGGCCCTATCTATTACCTTGCAAGCGAGGACCTTTTTTCAAACGGCTTTGTATCGGACCTTATCCGTTGGCTGGTAGCGCCCATTCCCATAAGAAAGCAGACTACCGATGTGGCAGCCGTTAAAAACTGCATTCGCGTGGCACGCGAGGGCGGCACAATTGCCTTAGCGCCTGAGGGTAACCGCACCTATGATGGCAAGCCCGTTCATATAAATCCTGCCGTTGCCCCGCTTGCTAAAAAGTTGGGGCTTCCAATAGCGGTGTTTCGTATTGAGGGCGGCTATGGCGTTCAGCCTCGGTGGAGTGATGTGGTGCGGCGCGGCAAAATGCGTGGGTGTGTGGCTAAAGTTATCGAGCCTGAAGTCTATAAGGATATGACCAATGATGAGCTTTTTGAGCTTATTAAGGACGGAATTGATGTTAAGGAAAACAGCGTAAGCGGCGAATTTCACCATAAAAACAACGCTGAATTTCTTGAAAGGGCAATTTATGTTTGCCCCGATTGCGGACTTTCACACTTTGAAAGTCGCGGTGATATAATCGAATGCCAAAAATGCGGCAAAAGGGTGCGCCACCTGCCTACTAAGGAGCTTTGCGGTGTGGGAGAAGAATTTCCGTTCCGCTTTGTGTCCGACTGGTATGATTATCAATGCGATTTTGTAAACCGTCTTAACATTTTAGGCTTTACCGATGTTCCGCTTTATCACGATAACGCGTCACTCAGCGAGGTTATAGTTTATAAGCGGAAGCAAAAGCTTCGCGAAAACGCGCAAGTCACCCTTTACGGCGACCGCATAATTATTGACGGCGAATATCCGTTAGAGCTTCATTTTAAGGATGTTTCGGCGATAACGGTGCTTGGTAGAAACAAGCTCAATATTTATATTGATAAAAAGCTTTATCAGCTTAAAAGTGACAAGCGTTTTAACGCGCTTAAATATGTTAATATCTTTTATAGGTATAAAAATTTGACTAAGGAGAACGGCGATGGAAAATTTTTGGGACTATAGCGTTTGGGGCACATATATGGTTGTGGCAGTATTGCTCGGCAGCCTTCTTGTGGCAAACATTTTAAAAAAGAGCATACCTTTTCTCCAAAAGTCGCTTATACCAACCTCGGTTTTAGGCGGCATAATAATACTGGCTGTTGAGGGAATATACAGAGCTTTTACCGCTGAGCGTATATTTGATGCGGCTATTTTTGGCACAAACGCCAACGCCACGCTTGAGATACTTACATATCACACATTAGCGCTCGGCTTTATAGCTTCAACACTTAAAGCGAGCGGCGGCAAGATGACCAAAAAGAGAACGGTTGAGATTTTCAACACGGGCGTAACCACCGTTTCCACCTATCTTTTACAGGCGGTGCTGGGCTTTGGAATAACGCTTATTGCCACGCTCATTATCAAGGATTTCTTTGCGGCGGCGGGTGTGCTGCTGCCCTTTGGCTATGGTCAGGGAACGGGACAGGCGCTTAATTACGGCGGAATTTATGAAAACGACTTCGGCTTTTCAGGCGGCAAAAGCTTCGGCCTTACAATTGCGGCTCTCGGCTTTTTAAGCGCTGCAATAGGCGGAGTTATCCATCTTAACATCGCAAAGCGACAGGGAAAAATAAAGCTGCCCGATAAAAATGAGCGAATGAGTGCAGAAAGTATCGAAAATCCCGATGAAATACCGATGCAGGAAAGCATGGATAAAATGACCGTTCAGATAGCCTTGATAGCGGTATCCTATGTCCTTGCCTTTATTCTTATGTGGGCGCTGGGACTTTTGCTTCCGGGTATGAAATCGGTGATTTACGGCTTTAACTTCCTGCTTGGTGTTCTTGCGGCAACCCTTGTGAAAACCGTTATGAATTTTCTTAAAGCAAAGGGAGCTATAAAGAAGGAATATAAAAATAATTTTCTGCTAACCCGCGCCAGCAACTTCTTCTTTGATTTGATGGTTGTGGCAGGAATTGCGGCTATCCGCCTTGATACATTAGAAAAATATTGGGGCATACTGTTGATTATAGGTATCAGCGGCGCGCTTTTAACATATACATATCTGCGGCTTGTGTGCAAAAAGCTCTATGCCGAATATGAGCAGGAGCAGTTCTTGGCTATGTATGGTATGCTCACAGGCACCGCAAGCACAGGCATAATTCTTCTTCGCGAGGTTGACGGAAACTTCAAAACCCCAGCGTCTGATAACCTTGTTTATCAGAATTTCCCAGCCATTGTGTTCGGCTTCCCGATGATGCTGCTTGCAACCCTTGCCCCCCAAAAGCCTATTCTCACCTTTATAATTCTTGTTTTATTCTTTATAGTGATGAATATAATTCTTTTCCGTTCCTTTATCTTTAAGAGAAAGAAAAAAGCAGAGGAAAAAGAAAAAATCGCTGTGCATAGTTAAACCAATAAAAAAACACCCGCAGATTTCTGCGGGTGTTTAAAGTTTAAAGTATGATTAAGTATTAAATTACTTAAGCTCAACCTTAGCGCCAACCTCTTCGAGCTTAGCCTTGATAGCTTCAGCATCTTCCTTAGAAGCTGCTTCCTTAAGGGTCTTGGGAGCGCCGTCAACAACAGCCTTAGCATCAGCAAGGCCGAGACCGGTAATCTCACGAACAACCTTAATAACCTTAATCTTTTCAGCGCCAGCCTCTGCGAGAACAACATCAAACTCAGTCTTCTCTTCAGCTGCTGCTGCGCCGCCTGCTGCGGGAGCTGCAACTGCAACTGCTGCTGCTGCGGATACGCCGAATTCCTCTTCTACTGCTTTAACGAGCTCAGAAAGCTCAAGAACGGTAAGAGTCTTTAACTCTTCAATCATAGCTGTAATCTTTTCAGATGCCATTTTAATTTCCTCCAATTTAATTAATTTTAGTTTGGTTTTGTTTTTAATTATTCTGCCGCTTCTTCAGCTGCACCGTCTTTATCAACGATAGCCTGAACAGCGCGAGCAAATGCTGCGATGGGCGCCTGGAAAGCGCTGAGAACTGTTGCAAGAAGAACATCCTTTGTGGGGAGCTTAGCAAGCTCTTCGATAGTGGAAATTTCAACTACCTTGCCATCAAGGAAGCCTGATTTTACAGTGAAGTTCTCGTGTTTTTCTGCAAAATTGCAGAGGATTCTTGCTGCTGCGGTGTAATCCTCATTAGAAAGAGCGATAGCTGTTGTACCCTCGCAAACTGCGCTCATACCCTCAAGCTCGGTGCCTTCAACTGCACGCTTTAAGATAGAGTTCTTAACTACAAAATAGTTAACGCCGTTTTCGCGAAGCTCCTTACGAAGAGCGGTATCATCAGCAACGGTTGTACCCTTATAGTCAACAACAACACCAGTAACAGCGGCGTTGAGCTTCTCAGAAAGGTCAGCTACAGCCTGTTTCTTTGCTTCTAAAACCTTTGCGTTTGGCAATGTGTTTCACCTCCGCGTGAAAAATAAAAAATGTCCACCCAAGGACATGGATGGACATGAAAAATTTAAATTAAATTATTCACGCTCACCTCGGTAGGCGTTAAACTTACGGCTTTCGCCACCTACTGTCTTTGGATTGCTCAACCATTATATATAACAAACCTGCGTTTGTCAAGTAGTTTTTTTAATTTTTTCTAAAGTGGCACCTTGGTAATAGTGAAGCAGTATTTCCTCGTAGCTTGAGCCCTGCTTTGCCATATAGTTAGCGCCGTTCTGGCTCATTCCCACACCGTGGCCGTAGCCTTTTACCGAAAATATAAATGAGCCGTCTTTATATTCAACGCTGAAATTAGCCGAACGAAGGGAGAGCGCCTTTGCAAGCTCGCCGCCACCAACGCTCTTGCCGCAATAATCAATGGATGTAACCCTGCCGCTTTCGGCGGTGGTGATATTAGAAAAATAATTCTGTGGCTCACCGCTGGGCTCTGCTATGGATTTTAGCGCCGCGCTCAGCTCATCCGCTGTGAACACTGCCTCGCTTAAATAACCATCCGAAAGCTTATCTCCCATACTCTCCACCGAGGTAAGATAGGGCACTGCGCTTCCCCACACATCCTTGCAGCTTACCGTAACACCTGGGGATATAGCGTGGTAAACGGTTTGCGCCGTTTCGCCGTTATAGGTCACGAGCGTGCCTAAAACCTCATCTATGCATTCGTCTATTTTCGCGGCATATTCTTCGTGCGCTTCGCCCCATCTTTCCTTTGCTGCCTCGCGCGTGATATAGCATTGGTCGGTTTCAGGGTTATTGGTAAGGTCGTATTCCTCACCCTCTCGCACCGCCTTGCGGTAGCAAGCGAAGGTGTAAGCCGCCACGGCTTGAGCTTTAAGCGCCTCTTTTTCATACATCGCGGGCATCTCTGCTGCCACCACTCCGAAAACATAATCGCGGGCGGAAATTTTTTGAGTATTGCCGTCTATAAGTATATTGAAGTCTTCGAATACCTGCGGTTCTACTGCGGTTTTCAAAACATCCTGAGTTACGGCATTTGCTTGAATAGTGGCTTCTGAGGTGCCTTTAAGAGCGGTCAGTGGGATAAGCAGCATACACATAGCAACCATTGCGGCAGATATTAATGTCTTTTTCATAACACTCCTGCTTTTCATTATTTTGTTGACTTTTTTGGTATATTTATATAAAATATCTTTGTTAATGTATATGTATGATTACCGTATAATATAAATGTTTTGAAGGTGTAAAAAATGAAATTCCGTCATATAATGGCTTTCTTTCTTATAACACTTCCATTTTGTGTGGCGCTGAGAAGTTTGCAGCTCATATTTACTGTGGAAAACAACACAGGCTTTATAAAGCAGCAGTATAGCGGAATAAGTGTGGGCATAATGGTTGTGATTTTTGCGGCTGTTGCGGTGTTATCGGTTACCGCGGCAACGGTTGACAGACCACCGTATGATAAGCATAATATGCGCCCTGGGCTCGCGCTTTTTTCTATTGCGTTGAGCGTGGTGTTTATTTATGAGCTAACACAAATCGTGGGCAATATGAATGTTAATCTGTGGCAAAATTTCCTGCTCACGGTTTTCTGCTTCCTTTCGGCGCTTTTCTTTATGGCTTATGGAATAACCAATGTATACTATTTCAAAATACCGCCCATATTATATTTAATTCCTGTGTTTTATTCCTTGGTAAAGCTCATAGTTAGCTTTGTAACCGTTTCTTCCATCGCACTTATAAGCGATAATGTGTTTATGCTGCTGGCAAGCAGTGCGGTTTTGGTCTTTATGCTTGAATTCGCAAAATATGCCAATAATATAAATAGTGAAAGCAATTATAAAAAGCTTTTGAGCGCTGGAATGGCGGCAACAACACTTTGCTTTACTTCAACCATTCCCCAGCTTATAGCTGCAGGCTTTGGAAAAACCGAAATGCTTCACGAAAGCGTTTCCTCGATTTTCACCACAATATTTATCGGCGTTTTCATTATCAGCTTTTTGATTTCCTTTTATGGCGACACAGGATTTTTATACCAAAAGCATAACAACAGTCATCTCGCTTAAAGCTTTACAAGTATTTGACAAAGAGCGTATAAGCGTATATAATATATAATGTGTGTATTTTTGGTTAGAATACTATATGTTCAAAGATTAAATGACAGGAGTGCGGCGTTTGGAAAAGTTTGTTATAAACGGCGGCAAACCGCTTAAGGGCAGCGTTCATATAAGTGGCGCAAAAAATGCCGCAGTGGCAATTTTGCCTGCAGTTTTGCTGGCAGATAGCCCATGTGTTATTGAAAATCTACCACAAATATCCGATGTTACCACCCTGTTTAAGTCCTTAAGTCTTTTGGGCGCGGGTGTTAAGGTTATAAATAAATCTACCGTTGAAATTGATCCTCGCCATGCTGATTCATATATTGTTACCAAGGAAATGGCTGAGGGTATGCGCGCGTCAAGCTATTTTTTGGGCGCGCTGCTGGGCCGCCACAACCATGCGCGTGTGGCACCTCCGGGCGGCTGTGATTTCGGCGTTCGCCCTATCGATCAGCATATCAAGGGCTTTGAGGCACTTGGCGCTAAGGTTATAATTGAAAACGGTATGGTGGATGCTCGTGCTCCGATGCTAAGAGGCTGTTCTATCTACCTTGATGTGGTATCGGTTGGCGCCACAATTAATATAATGCTGGCAGCCGTTAAGGCAAGAGGGCTTACCGTTATTGAAAATGCCGCAAGGGAGCCGCATATAGTTGACCTTGCGAATTTCCTTAATTCTATGGGCGCTAACATTATGGGCGCAGGCACCAATGTTATAAAAATTCGCGGTGTTGAAAATCTTCATGGAACAACCTATAGCATAATTCCCGACCAGATAGAGGCGGGCACCTATATGGTAGCCGCGGCGGCAACGGGCGGCGATGTGCTTATTGAAAATGTAACACCGAAGCACCTTGAATCGATAGCCGCAAAGCTTATCGAGGCGGGCGCCGAGATAGAAGAGTTTGACGAGGCTGTTCGCGTTAGAATGAGCGGCAGACCGCGCAAATGCAACATAAAAACAATGCCGCACCCAGGCTTCCCCACAGATATGCAACCCCAAATCGCCACACTGCTTGCCGTGGCTGAGGGGACAAGCATCGTAACCGAGGGTGTTTGGGATAGCCGCTTCCGCTATGTTGAGCAGCTCACCTTTATGGGTGCTGATATTCAGGTGGACGGTAAAATGGCGGTTATAACCGGCGTACCAAAGCTTCACGCAGCACCTGTTAAGGCAGTTGACCTAAGAGCGGGCGCCGCAATGCTTATAGCAGGCCTTATGACCGAGGGTATTACCGAGATAACCGAGATAACCCATATCGACCGTGGTTATGAGTGCATAACCGAGAAATTCAGAGCGCTCGGCGCAGATATTGCGCGCGTGCCGATAGTTGATAAAAATATAGCTCTTAAAGATGCATAAAAAGGCGGCTTAAAGCCGCCTTTTCTAAATTAATTTTAGGGTGGTGAATGTTATGGCAAAATTATATCCGATTTGTAGTGGCTCGAGTGGCAACAGTACATATATATCAACCGCGGGCGGCGCATTTTTAGTTGATGCGGGCGCATCGTGTAAGGCGCTCTTGGAGGGAATAGAGGCGGTTGGTGGCAGTATATCCGATATAGCGGCAGTTGCTATAACACATACCCATATCGACCACACAAAGGGGCTTAAAGCCTTCCTTAAAAAAACGGGGCTTCCCGTTGCGGCATCCACAAAAACGCTGGAAAGACTTATTGCTGATGGGTTTATACCCGAGGGCGCGAGGCTTATTCCCGCTGATGAGGGGGAGCTGAGCTTTGGTGATATATCGCTTACATATTTTCCTACCAGCCATGACTGTGAGGGCTCGGGCGGCTATGTGATAACGGCGCCAAACGGAACGCGCGCGGCTGTTTGCACCGACCTTGGAGTTGTAACCGATGAGGTAAGGCACGCCATCAGCGGTAGCTCGGCGATATTGCTTGAATCCAACCACGATGTAAATATGCTTAAAAGCGGGCCCTATCCGCCGCAACTCAAGCTTCGAATAATGTCCGATAGCGGGCATCTTTCAAACAATGTCTGCGCAAGCGAGCTGCCCGCATTGGTTAAGGGTGGCGCCACGCGCATTGTTTTGGGGCATCTTAGCCTACATAACAATATGCCATCTCTTGCTCTCGCGGCGGCACGCAGTGCACTGGCAGGCGAGGGAATAACTGTGGGCAGCGACTGCATTTTAACCGTTGCAAAGCCCAAGCTTAGCGAGGTGACGGTGTTTTGATAAAAATTACACTCATAACACTTGGTAAACTCAAAGAAAAATATCTACGCGAGGCTTGCGAGGAATACACAAAAAGACTTTCTCGTTACTGTGATATTAATATTATAGAGCTTTCGCCTGCTTATCTTCCCGATAACCCAACCGAAGGTGAAATTGCTTCGGCCTTAGAAAAAGAGGCTGAGCTTATAAATAAGCGCATCCCCGATGATTCATTTCTCACAACCCTTTGTGTTGAGGGCAAGAAGTATTCAAGCGAGCGGCTGGCTGAGTTTATGAAGGAAAATGTTAATAGCGGCATTAATATGTGCTTTGTAATAGGAAGCTCTTATGGAATAGCCCAGTCGCTTAAGCAAAAAAGCAAATTAAGGCTTTCGCTTTCTGATATGACCTTTCCGCACCAGCTTTTCCGCGTGATGCTGCTTGAACAGGTCTACCGCGGCTTTAAGATAAATGAGGGAAGCGCATATCATAAATAATTAGCAATTAGCAATTAAGGTTCTTTATTTCATATTAAAAAATGCTTGACCTTGCTGGAGGTTTGTGGTATAATGCCATTACCTCTGCAAGGCTTTTTTGATGCTTTGAAAAAGCGTTATCAACGCAGTCATACAATATACTGTATTGTGCTTTCCGAGCGAGTGCTAAATCTTGTTCGGTACAGTGTTTTGAGCGGCTGTAATGAGGGAGGCGTTCCCCCTAAGGTGCGAGCCTTAAAAAGGGGAAAAAATATTTCCGTAAAGCGGGAGGTGCCGTTATGAGAGTTAAAATCACACTCGCTTGCACAGAATGCAAGCAACGCAACTACAACACAATGAAAAACAAGAAAAATGACCCTGATAGGCTTGAGATGAACAAGTATTGCAGGTTCTGCAGAAAGCACACCTTGCATAAGGAAACAAAGTAAGGAGGGTAATGAGATGAAAACTGTCAATAGAATTTGTCAGATTCTTTCGGTTATCCTCGCAGTTGTTTCTTTAGTGCTCTTCTTTACCAAGTTTGCTACCGTTGTTGCAGGTGGTGTTCCTACTGATTTTGTAGGCGCAGCGTTGGGCTTCGGCAGTAAAACAGAGGTTGCAGGTGTCGAGTACGATATGGCAAGATCAGCAGATATTCTTTTCTGCTTCTGGCTTACCGTAATCGGTCTTGTTATGAGTGCATTCTCATTTAAGTCAAAGGCTCTTCGCTATGCTGCTCCTGCAGTTAGCTTAGGTACCGGCATTTATATGCTGGTTATCGCTTTAAGCAGCCCATGGAACTTTGTGGATGCTCGTCCACTTTCCACCACAGTAGGCGTTACAAGCATTGAGTATACAAGCTTTGTTCTGCTCACCGCTATCGCGCTCTTGCTGTGTGCAGTAGCTGGTGCGGCGTATTTGCTTATTGACGATTATATTGAGGTAATGCAGTCAAAGGGTGCTAAGCGCACAATTTTAAAGCGTGTAGTTCATTTCTTTAAGGACTATAAGAGCGAGGTTAAGAAGATAGTATGGCCCGGACTTAAGGATGTTGCAAAGAACACCCTTATAGTTATCATTATGTGCCTTATTGTCGGCGCATTCATTTGGCTTATAGACTTCGGTCTTGGTAATCTCATTGAACTTATCTTAGGATAAGAAATTCGGGAGGTTATAAATTATGGCTGAAACAACTGAAGCAAGATGGTATGTGGTGCACACCTATTCAGGTTATGAGAATAAGGTTGCAAGCGACCTTGCAACAATGGTTGAAAGTCGCGGTATGCAGGATCTCATTCAGGATATTAAAATTCCTACCGAGACCGTTACCGAGATAAAAGACGATGTTACTCGCGAGGTTGAAAGAAAAATTTTCCCTGGATATGTTCTTATCAAGATGATTGTTACCGATGATAGCTGGTATGTTGTCCGCAACATCCGCGGCTGTACAGGCTTTGTTGGCCCTGCCTCCAAGCCCGTGCCGCTTACCGATGAAGAGGTAGCAAAGCTTGGCGTTGAAAAGCACAGCGTTGAGGTTGGCTATAGTGAGGGTGACAATGTTAAGATAATCAACGGTCCTCTGGAAGGCTACAGTGGCGTTATCAAGTCAATTGACCTTGATAACAACAATGTTTGCGTAGTCCTTTCAATGTTCGGTAGAGAAACCCCTGTTGAGCTTGAGCTTGACCAGATTTCTCTTGAGAACGATTAATTGTGTTAATACGCAGAAATGCTTATTAACTTCCGGCATGCAGAATTTTTTGCGGCTCAGGTTAACCGTCCGTGAAAATGTGAGCTTCTGTGTGTCACGGTGGGAGGAGTATGTATAAGAGTACTCCGCCAAGTGTTAAGTTAGTGCGGCGCACTAAACACGGTTACCACGAATAATGGAGGTGCTATTTATGGCTCAGAAAATTACAGGTTATATTAAATTGCAGATCCCCGCAGGTAAAGCCACTCCGGCTCCCCCGGTAGGTCCTGCACTCGGTCAGCATGGTGTTAACATCATGGAGTTTACCAAGGCATTCAACGAAAGAACTAAGAACGATGTAGGTATGATTATACCTGTTATCATCACTGTTTACGCAGACCGTTCTTTCAGCTTTATCACAAAGACGCCACCCGCAGCAGTTCTTATTAAGAAGGCTTGCGGTATTGAAACTGCGTCAGGCACACCTAATAAGACAAAGGTTGCCAAGATCACAAGTGAGCAGATAAGAAAGATCGCAGAAACTAAGATGCCCGACCTTAATGCAGCAAGCATTGAATCAGCTATGAGTATGATAGCTGGTACTGCACGCAGCATGGGCGTTGAAGTTGTTGATTAAGAGGTAAACGACTATGAAACACGGAAAGAAATATAATGAAAGCGTAAAAAATATCGAAGCCGGTAAGTTTTACGATGTTGAAGAAGCAGTAGCTGTTGCTGTTAAGACAGGCACTGCTAAGTTTGATGAAACCGTTGAGATACATGTTCGTCTCGGTGTTGACTCTCGTCACGCAGACCAGCAGGTTAGAGGCGCAGTTGTTCTCCCGAACGGTACAGGTAAGAAGGTAAGAACTCTCGTTCTTGCTAAGGGCGATAAGGCAGAGGCTGCCACCGCTGCAGGCTCCGATTATGTTGGCGCTGAGGATATGGTAGCTAAGATTCAGAACGAAAACTGGCTTGATTTCGATGTTGTTATCGCTTCTCCTGATATGATGGGTATGGTTGGTCGTCTTGGTAAGGTTCTTGGCCCCCGTGGTCTTATGCCTTCTCCCAAGGCTGGTACTGTTACCCCCGATGTTGCTAAGGCTGTAGCTGAAGCAAAGGCTGGTAAGATTGAGTACCGTCTTGATAAGACAAACATTATCCACTGCCCCATCGGCAAGGTTTCCTTCGGTGCTGAAAAGCTTCAGGAAAACCTCGATGCACTTATGAACGCTATTATTAAGGCTAAGCCTGCTGCTACCAAGGGTCAGTACATTAAGTCCTGCACACTTGCTACCACAATGGGCCCCGGCGTTAAGATTAACGTTGCTAAGTTTGGTGCATAAAAGCATATAATTAAAGCGGTGTCTTATGGCACCGCTTAATTTTTTATCATATAATCAACACACCTTTCATATCTATATATGAGAGGTGTGTTTTTATGAAAGCTCTTGGTATCGCCGCTATTGTGTTTTTGAGTTTGTGTGCTTTTATACTGCTTATTTTTCATATCAAAAGCCACCGCCCGCTGCGCTCTATAATTTTGAACGCGCTTTTGGGTATAGCGGCGGTAATCATAGTTAATCTCACACAAAGCTTCACAGGTGTTCATATTCCTGTTAATTGGTGGACTGTGGGCGGCAGTAGCATATTCGGTATTCCTGCCGTGTGCGGTGTGATAATTTTGCAAATGATAATATAAAAAAGAGGATGATGTGAGCATCATCCTCTTTCGCTTTATATATGTGTATAGATAATATCCGCTTGTCCTGAAAGCTTTATTCTGGTCTTTGCGGGAACAAATAAGCTGTCGCCCTTTTTAAGTCGCATAGTGCCTGAAGGATAAGAAACCGTAACCTCGCCGTCTAAAATTAAAAGAGATAGGAAGCTATCGTTTTCATAAGCGCCTAAGTTACCGTCCATCTTAATAAGCTGTGTGGTGAAAAATTCACAGTTGGCAAGCTCGCGCACAGTGCCAAAGGGATAAAGTGTTACATCGCCCACATTGCCATAGGGAAGCGTGGGAACATCGGTTTTTGTAACCTCAACCGCCTGCTTCACATGCAGCGCTCTCGGCTTGCCGTCAGCACCCAGTCTGCCATAATCAGATACGCGGTAGGTGGTGTTGGAATTCTGCTGAATTTCGGCTATCAGTATACCCTTGCCAATAGCGTGCAGCGTGCCTGCTTCTATAAAGAATATATCGCCCTTTTTAACGGGAACATAGTTGCAAACCTCAGAAAGCGAATTGCTGTTTATTCGCGAGAAAAATTCGCCCTTATCAATATGGCGGTTAAAGCCATAGATAAGCTGGGCATCCTCCTCGCAGTCCACAACATACCACATTTCGGTCTTGCCAAACTCACCCTCGTTAGCGAGCGCATATTCGTCATCAGGGTGCACCTGAACCGAAAGCCTGTCCTTGGCATCTATCATTTTAATCAGGATAGGGAAATATGGGAAAGCCGCCGCCTTTTTGCCGATAGCCTTCTCGCCCCAGATTTCAAGCACCTCGCTTAGCGTCTGCCCTGCAAATTCGCCGTTGCGCACAACGCTCTCGCCATCCTTGTGGCAGGAAAGCACCCAAGCCTCAGCTGCAATATCGCTTTCACTTTCATACCCATATTCCTCTTTAAGTCGGTTACCGCCCCAAAGATAGTCCTTCACGGGCGCTTTAAGTAGCAAAGGATACATAGATTCAACCCCTTTTGAATTTGATGCTCGAATTATTCGTTCTATGCATTAATTATACCACTCGAAAGGTGTCTGTTCAAGTCATTATTTTAATGAATTGCACGAAATTTGAAGTCAAGTTGTTTTTTTGCAGATTTTATGAGAAGAATTCATCGGAATTTCTGTGAAATCTAACAAATTTTAGTGTACCAAAATTTGGGAAAAATTGTTAATCTGATTTACATAATCGTTTTATTCACTTTATTATTTTGTGTAGAGTAATTCCACTTATCAACCGAGTTATCCACCGAAAAAAGGTCGAAAAAGCGCGAAAACCCGTTTCAAAACCCTCGAAACGGTGGAATTTTCGGTGGATAAAGTGAATAACTTTTTAGGTTGTTTGTGTTTACATAATGCAAAAAAATGCACTCGCCACATTAAATAATGCAAGCAGATATGAAGGGGTTTATAAAAGTATGTAACAAAGGGCTAAAAGCAGTAGATTATCCGTGTTTTCGCTTGATAAAATAAGCAAAATTCCAAGTATTAATAGAGTATCGTTATCAAGCTTTAAAAAATTTAAATTAATTGGTAAAAAGCTACCTGCTGTAGCCGATGGCGCGGTATGAGAAGGGGCGGTATTTTGTGGCTGCGATGAATTGTCTTTTTGATTTGCCGCGCGGCGGCTCATTTCAATAAGAGCATCCGCCGCTTGCTTTTTTCTTAAATCAAAGTCACGCGATGTATCAGCCACAAAAATCACCACACATTAAATACTTAATATCCCGCTATCCTTTAAAAGAGGGAGTATATCAATAATTTTGAGTAGCTTTACCGCCGTATCCACCTTTTCTCGTTTTGGAGGGCTAAGGTGTGGCTTAAGCGCTAATAGCAGCTGGGCGCGGCTATCGTTTCCTCTGGACTTGAGTTGAGATAAAATATTCATAATAGTTCCCATCTGCGCGATTTCAAGTCCGCCATCGCCAAAAAGTGAGGAAATATCTGGTGCCGAGCTTTTATCATGCTTCTCCTCGCCGCCACCCATTAGATTTTCCGCCATCTGCCGCACCTGCTCAAGGCTTTCAGGGTCATTTAGTATCCCCGCCAGCATCTCGCCTAAATCATCCATTTTTTTGCTCCCCGCCCATTAGATTTTTAATAATATTGCGCGCCGCGTCAGAGCTTAGTAATTTTTTTAGCCCCTCCTTATCGGCAAGAGCGGCATTTATTCGATTTCGGCTTTCCTCATCAAGACCTTTAAGTGCCGCTGAAGCGTCACCTAAGGCGGCTTTTTCTGCGGCGTTTTTATCGATTTTTCCGTTGGAAGCCTTCATAAGAGCCGCAAGCAGAGCGTTTTTATCAGGCAAACTATTATTATTCATTGCAATTCCCCCCAATAATGTAATATAATATATGTAAGAGTTCGAAGCTTTATGAGGTGAGGCAGTGCGCATAGTTGTGATTTCAGATTCTCACAAGCGCGGAGGTGTTGTTGATAGAATACTCCGCCGCGAAGAGAATGCCAGCCATGTATTCTTTTTAGGAGATGTAACCTCAGATATAGAGGACTTTACCTATGAATATACCGATAGACATTTTCATATCGTATCAGGTAATTGTGATTTTATGTCAAGCTACCCTGCAAGCGATATAGTAAAGCTGGGGGATATAAAGGTGTTTATGACACACGGTCACAATCTCGGCGTAAAGGGTGGCATAGGCGCGCTCTCCGCCACCGCTAAAGCTGCGGGGTGCGCTATAGCACTATACGGACACACCCATATCCCTGATATAAAATATGATGAGGGCTTGTATATTGTGAATCCGGGCTCTTGCGCACAGTCGAGAAATGGGCCCAACACATATGCCGTAATCGATATCCGCGATAACGGAATTTTGCCTGCTATTGTGAACATATAAATTAAAATAATCGGAGGTAATATATTTATGAAAAATGCGCTTTTTAATATTGCGTACGGTCTTTATGTTATAACCGCTAAGGATGGACAGCGTGATAACGGTATGATAGCAAACACCGTGCAGCAG
Source organism: Acutalibacteraceae bacterium (assembly GCA_045544435.1). Lineage (GTDB taxonomy): Bacteria > Bacillota > Clostridia > Oscillospirales > Acutalibacteraceae > UBA737. Next base: position 45,887 of record JAZPZA010000008.1, read on the forward strand.
GTAACAAACACACCCGACCGCGTGGCGGTTACCATAAATAAAAGCTCATATACGCACGATATAATAAATAGGACGGGTGTTATGAACATTAACTGCCTTTCCACCCACGCGCCATTTTCGGTTTTTGAAAGCTTCGGCTTTAAAAGCGGTAGGGAAAAGGATAAATTCGACGGCGCTTCGCCCGCGCGTTCATCAAACGGCTTGGCGGTTTTGTCGCAGTATATCAATGCCTTTATATCTCTTAAGGTGCAGCAGAGCATTGACCTTGATACACACACTATGTTTATATGTGAGATAACCGAGCAGCAGGTTGTATCGGATGATGAAACTATGACATATACCTATTATCAGGATAATGTGAAGCCAAAGCCACAGCCTCAAAAGAAGAAGGGCTGGGTTTGCAAGATATGCGGTTATGTTCATGAGGGTGAGGATTTGCCTGCCGATTTTATATGCCCTTGGTGTAAGCATCCAGCGAGCGATTTTGAGCCGCTTAAGTAAATAAAATGCAAAAAAAGAGCACGCAGAAAATTTTCTGCGTGCTCTTTAATATTTGCTTATTCCTTGTTTGCCTCTTCAATAATCTTCTGTGCTATGTTTGCAGGCACGGTTTCATACCTTGCAAACTCAAGTGTGAAGGTGGCGGTTCCCTGAGTGAGCGAGCGCATAGCGGTCGCAAAGTCAGACATCTCAGCTATCGGTACCTCGCCGATAACCTCCTGCATCTTGTTCTCCATCGGGTTCATACCAATTATTCTGCCGCGGCGCTTGTTAATATCACCGATAACATCTCCGAGCATATCATCAGGAACATATACATTGAGTGTGCCTATCGGCTCAAGAAGCACGGGGCTTGCGTTTGAAACGCCTTCCTTAAAGGCTATTGAAGCCGCAGTTTTAAACGCCATTTCCGATGAGTCAACAGGGTGGTAGGAGCCGTCAACAAGGGTTGCCTTAATGCCCACCATCGGGTAGCCCGCGAGCACGCCCTTTGCGGTGGAATCGCGAAGTCCCTTTTCAACTGCGGGGAAGAAGTTCTTTGGCACTGCACCGCCAAAAACCTTTTCCTCAAAGATAAGGGTATCGCTGTCGCAGGGCTCAAATTCAATCCAAACATCACCGAACTGGCCGTGACCGCCCGACTGCTTTTTATGTCTGCCCTGAGCCTTAACTGCCTTCTGAATAGTTTCACGGTAGGCGATTTTCGGCTTCTTAAGCTGGGTCTCACATCCGAACTTGTTTTTAAGCTTGGATACAACTATATCTGTATGCTGCTCACCAAGGGTTAGCATAACAAGCTCCTTGGTTTCGTTATCCATCTGCACCTTAAGGGTTGGGTCCTCCTCAGTGATACGGCTAAGACCTGAGTTGATTTTTTCTTCGTCACCCTTTTTAACGGGGTAAACCGCTGTTTTAAGTGTGGGGGCAGGGAAGTCGATAGGGGCAACTGCAATTTTGCCCGAGGCTGAGAGCGTGTCACCTGTCAGCGTGCCGCTAAGCTTTGAAACCGAGCCGATATCGCCTGCGGCTATTGCCTGCGCATCCTCCTGCTTGCCGCCTTTTAGCCACATAACCTTGGAAAGGCGCTCCTCCTCATTAGTGCGGGAGTTTTTAAGGCGCATATCGCCCGTTATCTTACCCGAAATCACCTTAAAATATGAAAGCTTGCCAACAAACGGGTCGGCAATAGTTTTGAAAACAAATGCTGCGTTTTCTTTTGCTTCGTCGGGGTTTATATTCTCGCCATCAGCAAGTTTAATTTTAGCATCCTTTGCCGAGGGAAGTATCTTTATAATGCTATCGGTAAACAGCGGTATCGCGTCGCCTGTGAGCTGAACGCCGCAGTATACAGGGCAAATTTCGCCCGAGGCTACGCCGCCTTTAAGACCTGCTATCATTTCATCTGCGCTTATTTCCTCGCCGCCGAAGTATTTTTCCATCAAGTTTTCGTCTGTAGAAGCTACCGCCTCAATAAGCATCTCGCGCATACTATCCACTTCGGGACAAGAAGGCATATCGCACTCGGTAAGCTTGATGCAGTCGGCGGTGTAGGCCTTGTTTGAAACTAAGTCAACATAGCATTTAACCGCATCGTCAACTATGTAGGGCACAACAACGGGGCACACAACTGCGCCGTAGTTCGCAACAAGAGCAGAAATAACGCGGTAAAAATGCGCGTGAGTTGAGTTCAACTTACCAATAAAGAATGCAACTGCTTTTCCTAAAGCACGCGCCTTTTCGAAGGACTGCTTAGCACCGACTGTAAGACCTGATTTACCAGAAATTGTGATTATCGCGCTGTCGGCGGCGGCAAGAGCCTGTGAAGCCTCGCCCGCAAAGTCAAAAAGTCCGGGCGCATCGATAAGATTAAGCTTTGTATCTCCCATCTCGAGGGAATATACGGCGGTAGAAACAGAACAGCCGCGCTTTTTTTCCTCTGCATCAAAATCGAACGGCGAGGTACCCTCAGAAGTATTACCTATTCGCTCAACAGCCTTTCCGTAATAAAGTATAGAACTTGCCAGTGTGGATTTACCCGAATTTCCGTGACCCACAAAGGCTAAGTTTTTTACATTTTCAGCTGAATAGTTTTTCATAAGTGTACACTCCTTTGAATTCTTTCTGATGAATTCTATAATGCAGATATTATACCACACATATTAAGCATTTACAACTAATTTTTTCAAACTTTTATTACAAATTTGTTAAAAAGTAACAAATTGTAAAAACTTGCAAAATTTTAGAGAAAAACTTGGTAAAAGTGTAACAGAATTGAAATCTTTTGTAACCGAATTGTTCCTTAATTTTTGGGAAAATAACTGTATAATGTAATATATAAAGTATTGGAAAGGAGTAATGGATATGAAAAAGCTTATAGCTTTGCTTTTGGCAGTTGTTATGGTATCCGTGTGCTCTTCTCTGATAGCTCCCGCTGCGGCAAAGGCGCAGGTGGTAAAAGCAGTAGCGGCTGAGGAAATTTCCACCGATGTAAATGCCGCTCGTTTTCTTAATATGTTAAACCATAATTTTGTTTATAATGCGGCTTTTGACAGTGCGGATGAGGTTGTAAACAACTCGGTTTTAGCACTCTTGCATTTAAGAGATGCCGATAATGAGGATTTTATAAGTGAGACCTATGTTAAGGGCTTTGTAAAGGATATGTACGGTATAGATATTGTTGATATGTCTGAATTAAATGCCGAGTTCCCGCATATGGATGGATATGTATATATAATCCCCCGCGGTTTTACTTCATATAACCACGAAATCGTGTCTGTAAGCGAGAATGAGGATGGCAGCTTCACCGTTATAACCGATGTAACTATTGGCGACCACGATAGCGAAGCCAAAAGCGAGCGCGCGGTATCACTGTTTGTTGAGAATAAGGAGTCAGCTTTCGGTTATAGCCTTATTTATAGCAACATTATCGAAAACGGCACTGATATATAAATTAAAAAAGCATATACTATGGGCAAATGCGAATTTGCCCATATTTTTTATAAATTTTACTTGACAAACGCCCACTTAGAATATATAATGTATTGGCTCGGCAAAAATTGCCGAGTGAAAAAGGACAAGGCTGTATAGCTCAGTTGGCTAGAGCATGCGGTTCATACCCGCAGTGTCATTGGTTCGAATCCAATTACAGCCACCATTCGGCCCGTTGGTCAAGAGGCCTAAGACACCGCCCTTTCACGGCGGTAACACGAGTTCGAATCTCGTACGGGTCACCAAAACAAAAAGAGCACCTTTATGGTGCTCTTTTTGTTTTGCCGTACGAGATTCGAAAAGGACGGTTTGCCCAAAGGGCAAATTTCAGCCTTCCGGTGGACGGCTGAAAAGTCCGGGTGCGTGTCGGCGGCGTTGCCGCCGAGCGAATCTCAC
>JAZPZA010000009.1:0-13569 GCA_045544435.1 Acutalibacteraceae bacterium
TAAATCACCCTTCCGTGGTAACATGGGAAGAAGCGAAGCCGAAAAGCGTTGAGATTTCAAGGAAAGCGTAAAAGCCCAGGGATCCGGATAGAACATAATAAAAGTTTATAGATAAACCAAAGCCCGCCAACGAGGGCGGGCAATGGGGTGATAATAATCGCTTCATGCAAGGAAGGTATATTATTTTAGCATAACCAAAGCGGCTTGACAATGTTAAAATATATCTGTACTTAATCTTGAGTACACGCAAGAAGCTGGACAAGGAGAAAAAACATGAATAGCATAATAGTGGATTTAGAAGACAAAATTTTTACTTTTAACAGATTATCAAAAGATTATTACGCGCGCGTTTTAGATACTGAAAACACGATAATGATCGGCGAATATTTAGGGAAGGCCGAAGCATACAAAGAAGCTGCGGAAGTACTTTACGATATATTGTGCGATGTACGCAATCTTGAAAATAACGAAAAATAGTGTTAGCGGGTTAGGTGTAAAATGATTAGTACAAAAGAAAAATGGCAGAAAATAAAACAAGAAGAAAGTGTATTAAACAGGATCAAGGCCGCCGCCGCTGCGGCTGGCCTTGCCCCAAGCGAATATTTAATAAGCTTGTTTCTGGCAGAAGAAGAACGCCAGCAAGATATAAACAACTATATTAAGGATATGGCCGCAGAAGCGGCAGAAAGTGAAAGGTGCTAACATGGCAGCTAAAGGAGAAACTAACAAGACATTCTTTGCAATCAAGGGAATGAAGATTGCAAACGTTCGCAGGCTTTCCGAGAAGGTTATAGCTTTTTCGCTTCTTGGTAACGGGCTTGGCCTTTATAACATGAGGATCGTTAACAGCGATAAGGGCGAATTTGTAGCAAGCCCGCAGGAGAAGGGCAAGGACGGCAAATATTACGCCGTATATGCTGTATATCTGACGGACGATGACCAGAAGAAGATAATAAAAGCGGTAAAAGAGAAGCTTCCCGACGAATCCACAGACGAAGATATACCGTTCTAAAGCTTAGGAAGGCGGGCAGAAATGCCCGCCGATTTTATTTAGGAGATAAAGAAATGCAAATTATATTAGCAGACTACGACGGCGGCTATTATAACGAATGTTTAATTGGCAAAAGGCGCTTTACACAACACCCTTTAATTGGTTTTATTTGTACTTATGTAGAAGAAGGCGAATATAAAACAGCCTATGACGCTTTACTAAAGCTTTTAGATGAGTATGGGATAGAAGAAGATAGTTGTTTTTATGATTTAATATGTGCTGATAATGGGGCTATTAGTCATATTACTTTTAATGAAAATCTTTATAATAGAAAAATAATAAACTATGCGTTTGTGACTTTTGAAGGCGATATAAACAAAGGGGCTTTTGAATATGATTTATTATGTGTACCTAACTAAAGATAATAAAACTATTGCTTTTAGTGTTGAATCAATAATTGACGCCTTAAGTATAATTCGCTGCATTTGTGAAGCGCTTGTGGTTTTTAAAGTTATAGATCGCTATGATATAGGAGTTAAAAATGGAAATTAAAATTTGTATGTTGTGCCACGGCCCTTGTTCTGATCGTTGGAAGGTGGCAAAGGATCGTTATATTTGCCACAGTTGCTATAAAAAGATTTTTATAACTAAAGAAATTAATGTTCGTGGTGAGGTGGTAACGAATGAAAATAGCGATACAAACTAACTACGGCCAGAAAGAAGCCGAAATGGAAAATATATTGCTTGCGCCGAATTTCTCCTTATGGGAACTTAGCAACACCAGCGGCGACGTCAGAAAGCCCATGTACTTGTTCAGCGCTAAAACTGATTTACATATAAAAGCGCTTCAATCCATGCGGGATAATATCAAAAGGCCAATTGATGTAAATAGTGGATATAGGCAAACCGATTATAATAAGAAGATCGGCGGCGACAGAAACAGCGCCCATTTGCTGGGGCTGGCCACGGATATAAAGCCGCCCCAAGGATTAGAAACTATTGATATAATAAAAGCTTGGCGGGCAGCGCTGGCGGCTGCTGGGATCAATCAAGGGGCGATAAATGTATATGAAGGCTATTACCATCTGGAAAGCTTTTCGCAAGATTTATACGGATATAAGAAGCCGTTTACGATCCGTGTATATACAAGTGATACAGAATATAAATATCTTGAATCAATATTTAGCTTTGACGATTTTAATTTTATAAGGGTGAAAAAATGATTATTTTAGCTTTTATCTTTGGTTTATATCTTGGCTACGTTATGAAAGGAGATATCGACACATGGTCACAAAAGAACAGCAAGAAGAATTAGCCCGCCTTGCAAGGGCGGCTAATAGACGGCTTGAACGGGCGACAGAAGGCCAGCGGGACAGCTTGGAGCATAATATAAAAGATTATCACGTTAGGGAAAGCAAAGGCGGCCTTAAATTTCAGCAAGGGCAAGCCAAAAGCGAAGCCGAATATAGGCAGCGCAAGCGGGAACTTGAAAAATTCATGGGCGCTAAAACAAGCACTCGGGGCGGCTGGGAACGTGTAAAAGAAGAAAGTCTTAGCAAAGCGGGCGGGAAGCTTCGTGACATGGGCTATGATGTGACGGACGAAGAAGTTGCGAACATAGCAAAAGAAACTGGCGGCCATAACCCAGCATTTTATAAAGCGCTGGAAAATATAACGGCGGAAAAATTCGAGCAAGAACTTTTAGATGAAATGGAAGAAGAATATTACGAGGATTTAGACGAAATGTTAGAGCAGCGCCGCACGGATCAGCAAGCAACAGAAGCGTTTCTAAAAGCCCGAAAAGCCAAAGAAGAAGCAGCGCAGAAAAAAGCAAGCCTTGACCGTGTACGCCAGAAGATACAAGAAAGCAAAGATTATATTCGCAACGTGCAGCAAAAGGGCTACCGATACACGGGAAAAAGCCAGAAGCCGAAGGGAAGCGGCCGCAAGAAATAATGTTCACATTAGATATTGATAAGGAACAAATCAATATATACGAATACAGCGACGCCGAAGCGCTTATAAAAAAGCTGGCGGCGGACTTTTGGGACGATGCGACGCCGATCAGCAGAGGGGGCAAGGGCAGAAACAAATATTATTATTATAACTTCCCGTGCAGCTTCGACATAGAAACAAGCACGATCAGAAGCGGCCAACTTGATTATATAAGGGAAGACGGGCGGCCGCTTGGCTTCCCTTATTTACACCAGTTTAATATATACAATCATATAATCTTTGTACGCTTCCAAGAAGAAGCCGTGGATATATTCAAATGGCTGGAACGGTATTTTATAGCTGGCGAAAAAAGACGGCTTGTTATATTTGACCATAATTTAGCCTATGAATACGGCTTTTATAAAGACTTGCTAAAGCTGGACTTTGGCGAATGTTTCGCCCTTGATATACACCACCCTGTCACACTTATGACTCAAGGCGGGCTAATGATCCGTGACAGCTATAAAATGACTAATATGGCCTTAGAAACGCTTACAAAGGATTATAGCGATAAATATATCAAGAAGCCCGAAATAATGGATTATAGAGCGCTTAGAACGCCTTACACGCCGCTTGATAATAATACTATGATATATAGCGCCCTTGATGTGCTGGCACTTTCCGACGCTATCGGCCATTATCTGGCGGCGAATAATACGGGTGTATGGACAAAATCGCCGACTTCCACGAGCTTTATTCGTGTCAATCTTAAAAAAGAGATCGGGATAGGGGCAAAGGTTAGGACGGAAGAACAAAAGCGATATTTTGAAACGCTCGAAAAAGTGAAGCTAACCCCAGATATATATTATATGCTTTTAAGACAAGCCCGAGGGGGGAACACACACGATAACAGGCGATATACGGGGATAAAGCTTTTTGACTTAGGCCACATGGATATTACTTCGAGTTATCCCACCCAACTTGTTTGTTATCCTGAGTTTCCTATTCATTACTGGCGACCGCTTGACGGTGATTGCCCCATCGAAACAATAAAGCTATTCGAAGAAAACGGCTATTGCACGTTGTTTGATGTGGTATTTATTAATCCCAGATTAAAAGAACGTGTTCCCGTTCCATATCTGGCAACGTACAAATGCAGAACATTAAAAGGGCTTTCCAAGTACAGCGATAACGGGCGATATGTTGACGGGGCGGAAATGCTCGAAACAACTATTTTTGGGATCGAATACCCGATTATTGAAAGTCAATACGACTTTGACGATGTTGTTATACTTCGGGGCTATTATGCCCAAAAAGGCTATTTGCCCGATATACTGCGCCGCTTTATATTATCGCTTTACGAAAAGAAAACCACCTTAAAAGGAATTAAAGGCAAAGAAATTGAATACGCCTTAGCCAAAGCGCATTTAAACGGGATATATGGCATGGCCTTTACACGTATTATACGGCCTAAATGTTATATTGATGAAAACGGGATATTTGAAGGCGAAACGCCTGATATACTTAAAGAGCTTGAAAGCTACCAGAAAAGCCCCACAAGATATTTTTTAAATTATAGCTGGGGCGCTATGTGTAGCACGCTTGGAAGGGTATATTTGCAGAAAATGATAGACACTTGCGGCTATGACAATTTTGCTTATTGTGATACAGACAGCGTTTTTTACCTTCACCCAGACGAAACAGGCGCAAGGCTTCGGAAGCTGGAAGCAGATATAAAAGCATATCAAAGGCGCTGCGGGCTTCCCCTTGTTTATAACGACATTAAAGGAAGGCCGCACGAACTCGGGGGGATAGACGAAGAACCACGGGCAAAAGTATTTAAAAGCTGGGGCGCTAAAAAATATGTGACCGTTACCGAAGACGGCTTCGAAGCGACCGTGGCGGGTGTTCCGAAGTATGTATATAACGAGAAGGGCGAAAAGGTAAAGACCGCCGAAGCGCTTTTAAAAACGGTTGATAACTTCGAATTGGGCTTTGTATTCAAGGGATCAGACACAAACAAATTGTGTCTTTGGTACAATGACGACGAGGGCATAACGCTTCACGACGGCGGGCGGCCGTTTCGGGTTTATAGTAATATTGCTATGCTTCCCGTGGACTACGTTTTAGGGCTTTCGAATGACTACGAACTATTATTACAAATTGAAGGTATCAACGAACGATATAAATTTACACAATACAACGACCAGAATCAAATAGAGGACTTTATAAACTAATGGCTAAAGCATTAACACCACATGAATTATATAACGCAGTAAATGACAAGTTTACAGACTTTAGGCAATTAAGAAAGCGGCTAATTGACGAGCTAATAAATGACGAAGGTTTAACGGAAGAAATGGCCACATTAATTATTGATTGCATTATAAGAAACGTAGTAAATGAATATAGCGAAAGGATGTTCCATGCTTAATATTTACAACGAAAACGGCTATTTAAACGCCCCAGAGATCGCAAGCACGGGCGCTTGGCTTATAGTCATAATAAGCGCCCGCCAACGCTTTGGCAAGACGTTCAACGTGTTGAAATATATGTTGGACGAAAACTTAAAACATATATTACTTAGACGCAGCACGAGTGAATTTAACAGTATAACAGCTTCGGAGCTTCTAAACCCATATAAAGCCTTCGAGCCAGAATATCACGTTGGGCTTTTTCCCCGTGCGGGCATGGCCACGATTGCAGATTATACGAAGGACGGAAACGGCAAAATACTTCAAGGCGAAGAACGAGGCGTTTTAATGTCGCTTCCGCAAGTCGCCCACGTTAGGGGCTTTAATGGTGGTTTATTTTCTGATATCGTCTTTGACGAGTTTATACCCGAAAAAGGCGTATACAGAAGAACGACAGAAGGGGAAGCGCTTCTTAATGCTTATGTAACTATCAACGGCAACAGGGAACACCAGAACAGGCCGCCCACAAGGCTTTGGCTTCTGGCGAACGCCAACGATATAAACAGCCCGATCCTTGATGCTCTGAATTTGACCGATGATGTTATACAGTTACAGAAAAGCCCAAAAGAATATGTTCTTAAAAACGGTGTATTAATAATTATACCCAAGGGCAACAGCGCAGCCGACAGCAGAAGCGAAACGGCTTTAAATAGGCAGATACGAAAAGATAGTGAATTTTACCAAATGGCCGTGGAGAATGTATTCAGTTACGATCAAAACCCGCTTATAGCTAATTACTCAATAAAACACATGACGCCATTATTCAGCTATGATAATTTAATGTATGCTTGGGAAAACGAAAAGATGATTTATATTTGTAGGGCCAAGCACAACGCCGATCCGTACCAGCGGGGAAGCTGGGGCGCTGGACAGCTTGCCGCAAACTATTTATGGATCAAGCGTTATTACTACGAAGGCTTGATAATGTTTAGTGACTTGCGACTTCTTGCGCTTTTCCGTAATATATTTAATATCGATATATAAGTTGACATTTATCAAAAATTCTTATAGAATAGGGATAGAGGCGGCCGCCCACGAACAGCCCCCAGAAGGGGCGGGAAACTGGCAGGAACGGCCAACGGCCGCCACTTCCCTTTTTATTATGGAGTAAACTATGAATGATATTGTTAATATAATTTCTTCCGTGGGCTTTCCCATAGCTATGTCACTTTTGCTGTTTTGGTATCTCCAGAAGGAAAGCGAACAGCACAGGGCAGAAACAAACGGACTAAAAGAAGCTATCACAAAACTTGAGATTGCTATAACAACACTTGTTAATAAATTGGAAGGATAAGAACGATGGACATTAAAAAAATAATTAAACTACACGAAGCGGGCTTTACTGCTTCGGATATTGAAAAGATGATGGCAGCTTTTGAACCTAAAGCGCCAGAAGCCCCAGAAAGCCCCGCAGAAGCGCCAAAGAAGGTCGAAGGGGATAACAACCCAAAGCCCGAAGAAAAACCCGCAGAAAAGGCAGCCAGCGCCCCAGAAGGGGAAGCAAACCCCCTTGATGATACTATAAAAACGCTGAACGCCAGAATCGACGCCGTGGGCGCTGCGCTTGAGAAGATCGCCAATATGCCGCTTTTCCCGTCTATCGACGATGTAAAGCCGCTTGGGATAGATGATGTCATTTCTAATTTTTTTAAGGAGTAAAAACAATGGCAAACAGACTTACACCAACTGATGTTTACGCGATTGTTAACGCTATGTCCGCCGAAATGTACGGGCAAAATAACACGCTTACAGCCGTAAACACTACCACTTTTGCGACCGTTGGCGAAGCTATGCTTCGTACTGGCTATGAAAACACAGTAAACGCCCTGTCCGTAGTAATTGGCCGCACTATCGTTAGCGCCCGTCCTTATAGGGGCAAGTTTAGAATTATCATGCGTGTTCCACAGGAATACGGCCTTATCGCAAGGAAGATCAGCTTTTACAGCGGAAAGATGGAAGCTTCAACCGACTGGAACACCGATCTAAACGCAAACCAGCTTGTTGACGGCAACAGCATTGACCCTTGGACTATCACCAAAACATACCCGCTGGAAATTTCTTTTGTCGGTGTAAAAACTTTACAGAAGAATTATACCGTGTTCAGGTATCAGCTGAAACAGGCCTTCCAAAATGAAAACCAGTTTGCAAGCTTCGTTTCTGGGCTTCTTGTGCAGATCGCAAACGATCTTGAAGTGGCCATGGACGCCGAGAACAGACTCCAAGTTATTAACGCTATCGGTGCAACTTACAACGTAGGCAAGCCCCGCCAGAAAGTAAACCTTACAACCGAGTTTAACGCTTTTTATGGAACAAGCTACACCACAGCGCAGCTTCTGGGGGCGCAGTATGACGAATTTATAAAATTCTTTGTCATGCGTCTTAAAGGCGATATGGAACTCATGGGCGAAATGAACGAACTGTTCCACATTTACCCCGCAAAGAACGACGACGCAGGGAACGCCCTCGTACTGAACAGGCACACCCCGCCCGAAGCAAGAAGGCTACTTCTTTATATGCCCCGTATCAGACAGGCAGAAGCTACCGTCTTCCCGTCACTCTTTGACAGCAGCTATGTAAAGTTAGAAAATTACGAATCTGTCGAATATTGGCAGAACCCGAACAACCCCGAAGCCGTGAGCGTAACACCTAACCAGCTTAACACCACCACAGGCGCCAGCGAGAACGGAACAGCCGTTGTACTTGAACACGTGCTGGCCGTACTCTTTGACCGTGACGCCCTTGCTACAAGCGTACACGTTGAAGATGTTTTGACCAGCCCCGTGAATAATAAGGGCAGCTATTACAATGTCACTTATCACTACGCAAAAGATTATATGCTGGATCAGACCGAAAACATGGTAATTTACTATCTGGCAGACTAATAAAGGAGCGGCGGCCTAATGTCTTATACAATCAAACTGGGACAATTTAAAAAGCGTGTCAACAGCACGAAGCAGCCCGATACAACTAATTGGACGTCTTACGATGTGACGCTAAAGCAAGCGCCCGTTGACTATGACCGCCCGACCTTTTTACTCGAAGCAGAATTCGCAAGCCTTGCGCCGCTAAATTATAACTATGCAACAGCCTTCGGCCGTTTCTACTGGATCGAAGATTTAAAAGCCGTTAGAACAAACCTTATTGAAATAACTTTGGCTTTTGATGTTCTGGCCAGTAATAGGACTTCAATCATGGCCACTAAAGCTTTTATTGAGTACGGCGCTAACACCTTCGACGCAGGAGCGGCGGCGACAAGGATCGCAGACAGCCGCCGCCCTGTTTCGAAAAATCCGACAATTGCGACAGCTTCGGCCAGCTTTTCCGATGGCGCTTTATCCAGCATTGGAACTTATATTTTGACCGCCGTTTCTGGCAACAGCGGCGTGACCGCTTACGCTATAAGCGGCGGGGCGCTGCGAAATATCATGGATAATTTAGCGACAACCATCGAGGGCGATATTGACAGCGCAATACTTCCGCTTGATCCCGCAGACACTAAAACCTCCGCAAATCTGGCGTGTTTGACGGAACTTTTAGCAGTAAATTATAAAAACAGTATTTATGCAGAAAGCGCTGCCAGCGCTATTAAATCCATCCATTGGTTGCCGCTGAATTATACAGTTATAAGCGGAACGGCTGCAACGGTTTACCTTGGCCAGTACAGCACGGGCGAAACAGGGAAGATACTTTCTAATAACCCGCTCTGGACATATTCAAGCGCTGTTAGTATTCCTTGGCCTGTTTCGGATTGGAAGCGTAACAACGTTCAAATGTCGCTTTATATCCCCTTCTTCGGAACTGTCCCCGTTCCCGTGGATCAATGTATAAATAACGCTTCCGTTGCTTTTACTGCTTCATGTGATGTTCTAAGCGGCGATTTATCAATTCGTGTTACCAGCGGAACTCAAACGATTTATACAGGATCAACGAACATATCCGCCCCGTACGCCTTCGGCATATCAGCCGTTAGCGCTTCAAAGAACCTAAGCGGCGGAATACAGGCCGTGGGCGGTGTAATGCAGATGGCAACAGGCGTTATAGACGCAGGGGCAGGGATCGCAAGCGCAGCGTTCGGACTTGGCGGCGGTGGAATATCTGGCGGCGTTTCGTCTATGATCGGCGGAGCGCAAAACGCTTTGAGCGGATACGCCCAGATGATACAGCCAGTTATAACAAGCGCTGGAAGCATGGGCGGGATCGCAGCGCTTGGACAAACTACAAACGTAATACTAACGCTTCTTTACTATCCGCCAATAACTGATAATGACTTTGAATCTATATACGGTCACCCTGTTTATATGGTCGATACTCCCGTTTTAGGCTTTTGCAAAACAAGAGGCTTTAGCTGGGAAAGTGAAGAATACGCAAAATATATAGCTTATGTCAATTCAGTTATGGACGGCGGTTGCTATATTGAATAGGAGTAAAAACTCATGTATAACTACGGCGGAATATATTATATAACGCCCTTGGCATTGAATAACGAGCCGAACATAAATCTTAATTATTGGGTGCGTTCGCTGTATCAGCGATTGACCGCCCTAATTAATATAAAAGGCTTGCCAGATGGAGCGAACGGCACTTATGCTTGGGATATTGACGCCCTTAAATACGGACTTTTTTATCTTGGGTATCTGGCAGTTTTTCGTTCAAAAACTTATGGGATTGTACCACAGCCCGCAGCGCTTACAGGCTACGGGCTACAATTCCAGCCAACAGGCGTTATTATCAACACCCCATATTTTCAGATATCCAAGCCCCTTATTATCGGGCATGACACCGAACTTTTAAAGCTTACGCCAGATTATACAGGCGTGATGGATATCGTAACGAAGTACGCAGCCGAATTAAAAGAAATCGATACAAGCATAAAGGCCAGCGCCAGAAACAGCCGCTTTGCTTATGCCCTTATAGCAGACAGCGACGCAAGCGCCAGAACGCTAAAAGGCGTTAGGGAAAAGATAATCAACGGCGACGATGTTATTATAGACCATAAGTTAATCAGGAAGAAGGGCGACACGGACAGCTTGCCTTGGTACGAATTCGACAGGGATTTAAAGAACAATTATATCCTCGGCGACCTTCTGGACGATAGGCGGAAGACCCTTATCGACTTTTACCGTGAAATTGGCGTTCGTATGCTGGACGAGAAAAAAGAACGAATGATAACGGGCGAAGTTGACGCAGGCAACGCCGAAACCTTTATTCGTTCAGAAGTCTGGGCGGAAGCCTTGAAGACCAGCGCCGAAAAAATCAATAAAATGTTTGGTACAAACCTAACTATTGAAATTAACAGGCCAGATTTTAACGGCAGCGCTGGAAGCACTACGGAAGGGGGCGAAGACGATGTTCGTTAATGAACTCCACCAAGGCGGGATACGGGCGATTATCGACTATGACAACAGCGTGTTTGATAATATGCTTGTCCCCGAAGGTATCGAGCTTGAAGACGTCGTGGATCATATATTATATAAATATGGCGACGCCCCACTTTTCAGCCCCGACCCTTCCGTGATTAAATTTTATATAGTTCGTTGGAGCAAGCGCCGCTTGCCACTTTGGGAAAAGTACAAAGCAGCTATCGAAGCCGAATATAACCCAATAGAAAACTACGACAGGAACGAAAAGCGGGAGCTTACCCACGGGAAAAAGACAAGCTATTCGGGAACTGTCACGGACGGCACAAGCGGCACGATCACAGACACCCCCAGCGGAACTATAAAAGTTAATCAAGACGACATCACCACAAACGAGCTAAGCGCAGATAACGCCAGCACTTACCAGCCCGACAATAAAAGTATATTGGACGGTGAAACACAAACTACGTATATAGGCTATAAAGAAGAAAGAAGCTTCCAGAACTACCAAGAAACAAAGACATATAACAACAGCGACACGAACAGCGGGAAAGATGTAGAAGAAACCCGCATACATGGCAATATCGGCGTTACGACCGCCCCAGCTATGCAACACGAATACTTGGACGTTCTGGAACGCTTCGACTTAATCGACTATATAGCCGACGACTTCCACAGCGAATTCAATCTCATGATGTATTACTAAAGGAAGGTGAACATGATGTCTTATACACCTAATAACAACCCGTATATAGCGGGCGACCCGTACAGCTACGATTTAAAATGGATCGTTGAAAAACTAAAAGAAGCTATCGACCTTTATACCCCGTTGCGCGATGAATTTGAAGCGGTCAAAGTCGATTTTGACGATCTTAAAAATTATGTAAACGATTATTTTAACAATTTAGATCTTACGGCGGAAGTGCAAACGATCATCGATCAAATGCGAATTGATGGTTTTTTCGATCAACTTATTTCTGAAATAGTTACCAGCAGCGGAACGATTGAAAGCACCACCGCCGAATGGCTGGCTACTAATGTAACGCCCGTTGGAAGCGCCGTTGTAGTAGACGCCAGTTTGTCTATTTCTGGGGCGGCAGCTGACGCAGCTGTAACTCGTCAAAATGATTATTTACTCAGCAATACTAATATAGACAGCACCAATCTAGTAAAAGGCACTTGGCTAAATGGCGCACCAGACGCTTTTAATTCAGACTCGCGCCTATGTACAGCGAGATGGTTGTCTTTTCCCTTTGATATAATAATAACTTTTGGCGGGCTTCGGCGTTATGTTGGAATAGATGGCGGAAACACTTATTCATGGAACAATACCCCCGTATCGATCCCCGCTTATAGTAAATTCTTTTTCACTGCTTGTATTGATGAAAACTTAAACGACCCCATCAGCAAGGACGAATTGTGTAATTATATTAGCGTTAGACATTTAAAACATGATATTAGCGATATAAAACCGATCGCCGACGATCCTAATTTAGTAAATAATATAAATTGGCAAAGAGGTACAGCGCTTAATAGTAATATTTTATGGCTTTCTTATCGACTTAACGCAGCGAGCCGAATTTGCGCTTTAATTCACGCCCACGAAGATTTAGTAATTTATGGCCATGTAAAATATTTTATAACAGCGATTGACAATGAAAATCAGCAGATAAACAGCGGCTGGATAAGTGACACCCCATATAAAATATCCGCTGGTATGGATTTTGGGCTTACAGCGACCCTTGACAATACTGTAAATGATCCCGTATCCACAGAAGATATAATAAAGGGATTGTTTATTTACAATACAAAGCCCAAAAGCATAATCAATAACAGTTTAATTTCATATTCAAGACTTGGCTATTTATCCGATAATGCAAACACACCGCCCGCCCAATCCAAGTATGGCTTTTTGGCCTCGTATTTACACGGATATTCAATAATACTAGCAGATTGCGAATTTACAAGCGATCATGTGCCTGTTTGTGTTCACGACGCCACCATTAATGCAGAAGCCCGCAACATTGACGGCAGCGCTATATCAGGCGCTATTAGAGTAATAGACTACCCCGTTTCGATATTGGATAATTACGATTGGGGACTGGTAAAAGGCTTGGCTTGGAAGGGATTAAAAACACCCCGTATTAGTGATTTTATCATGTTAGCTAAAACTATTGGCTTCCACCCTATTATTGAAATTAGACCAGGCAACTTAACAGATGATAACGCCGACGCGCTCGCCAGTATTATAAAAAATAATGGAATGGACGGCAAAATCACTTTTTATGTAGAAACTGAACAAGTGATTACACAACTAAAAGCAAGATTGTCGGCGTTTAATGCGTTTATAATAGTCGCAAGCACACAAACAGACACATATATTAATAATCGTATCAATAACATGGCTATTATGGGCGATGAAAATTATAAACTTGGAGTGATATATTACACGGCCACACCGACAACTTCGATAATTAGTAATGATGTTATTACTAATGCACAGGATAAAAATATCCCTATATGGTTTACTGAAGCCACATCGGAAGAAATGGGGTTAACTGTATTAGCTAACAATCCATATATAAGCGGCATGGCGATTAGACCAAAGCCCATTAGCGGCGCAATTTAATTCATATCAAAATACGATAGCTTATCGATCCTTCTACCCACCGCCCGCCCTCGTTGGCGGGCTTTGGTTTATCTATAAACTTTTATTATGTTCTATCCGGATCCCTGGGCTTTTACGCTTTCCTTGAAATCTCAACGCTTTTCGGCTTCGCTTCTTCCCATGTTACCACGGAAGGGTGATTTA
>JAZPZA010000010.1:0-276356 GCA_045544435.1 Acutalibacteraceae bacterium
CAATCACCGCGCACAGCTTGCAATTGATATGCAGCGTTATCAGATTCTTAAATTCGTTGGCTCTTACGTTGCAGCTATGAACGGTGTTGACGCGATTGTGTTTACAGGCGGTATCGGTGAGAATGACGGCGAGCTAAGAAAATATGTTTGCGAAAACCTTTCATACCTCGGCGTTAAAATTGATGACCAAAAGAACGCTGTTCGCGGCGAGGAAATCAGAATTTCTACTGATGACAGTAAGGTTAACGTTTACATTATTCCCACTAATGAAGAGCTTGCAATTGCACGTGACACATTGGCCATTATTTCAAAATAATTTAAAGGTTGTTTTAAAATGAGAATTGCCGAAATTAAAAACAAAATCCAAAACGGTGGCTTTGATAACGACTTTTTAATGCTTTACGGTGAAACTGAAAAATCAAAAACCCGTTATTTTGATGCCGTTTGCGAATTTGAAAAGCTTTTCAAAACCGAAAATGATATTCGCATTTTTTCCGCCCCGGGCAGAACAGAGGTTGGCGGTAACCACACCGACCATCAGCACGGCTGTGTGCTGGCGGGAAGCGTTAACCTTGATGTTATCGCTATTGTAAGCGCAACGAACGATAGTATGGTGCGCATAAAATCCGCAGGCTACCCGATGGATGAAATCGATGTGCGCGACCTTTCGGTTAAAGAAACAGAAAAGGGAAGAGCTATTTCACTTATCCGCGGCGTGCTTTCAGCTTTTAGCCAAAACGGCTATAATGTTGGCGGCTTTGACGCTTACACCACCTCCAATGTGCTTAAAGGCTCGGGACTTTCCTCCTCTGCGGCATTTGAGGTGCTCGTTTCCAATATAGTAAACGGTCTTTATAACGAACATAGCGTTGATGCCGTAGCAATAGCGAAGTATTCCCAGTTTGCAGAGCGTGAGTATTTCGGCAAGCCCTGCGGTCTATTGGACCAGATGGCAAGCTCGGTAGGCGGCTTTACCTATGCCGATTTTTGCGACCCGCAAAACCCCATTATCGAAAAGGTTGATATTAATCTAACCGAGTCTGCCCACACCCTTTGCGTTATCGATACAGGCGGCAACCACGCAAACCTTACACAGGATTATGCCGATATAACGCTTGAATGTAAGGCGGTAAGCAACGCCTTGGGCGTGGAGTTTTTGCGTGACGCTGATGAAGATGAGTTTTATAAAAATATCGCAGCCATCCGCAAAAGCTGCGGTGACCGCGCAGTGCTCAGGGCTATTCATTTCTTTAATGAAAATGCCCGTGCAAATGAGCAAAAGCAGGCACTTAAGGATAAGAACTTTGATAAGTTTTTTGCGCTTGTGAATGAATCAGGCGAATCCTCATATAAATGGTTGCAGAATGTTTATTCACCTGCAAATCCAAAGGAACAGGGAATAAGCTTGGCGCTTGCCGTTACAAAGCAGTTTTTGGGCGATATGGGTGCTTGCCGCGTTCACGGCGGCGGCTTTGCAGGCACAATTCAGTGCTATATCCCAGATAATATGCTCGCTACCTTTAAGCAGGTAATCGAAGCCGTATTCGGTGAAAATTCCTGTGTGGTACTTTCTATCCGCCCTGTAGGTGGCTATGAGCTGAAATTAGATTAATAAAAAATCTCGGACTTCTAAGTCCGAGATTTTTTTCTTTATGCTCTTTCTTTAATTTCCTTTGTAATCTTTTCAACAAACTCATCAAGTGGCATTGTGGTTGTTTGGTCGGTATCGCGGTCACGAACGGCGATAACATTGTTTTCAATTTCCTTAGCGCCGATAATTACCATATAGGGCGCGCGGTCGGCAATGCGCGATTCACGAATCTTATAGCCTATTTTTTCATTTCTGCTGTCAAGCTCGCAACGAACCTTATTGGCTTTAAGCACTTCGTATACATTCTTAGCATAAGCCTCATCCGCTCCCGGAAGCGTCATAACCCTAACCTGCAAGGGGGCGAGCCACACGGGGAACTTGCCTGCAAAATGCTCTGTTATGATGCCGATAAAGCGCTCAATAGAGCCATAGCAAACACGGTGAATCATAATCGGTCTTTGCTTTTCGCCGTTTTCATCAACATAGGTAAGGTCAAAGTTCTGCGGCATCTGGAAGTCAAGCTGAATGGTGCCGCACTGCCATGTTCTGCCTATGCTGTCGCGCAGGTGGAAGTCAATTTTCGGTCCGTAGAAAGCACCGTCGCCCTCGTTGATAATGTAGGGAAGACCTATCTGCTCGAGAGCCGCCTTAAGGCCGTTTGTTGCTGCATCCCAGTCCTCATCACTGCCCATACTGTCTTCGGGGCGGGTAGAAAGCTCAACAAAGTAATCAAAGCCAAACTTTGTATACACCTGATTAATAAGGTTAACAACACCGATAATCTCACTTGTAATCTGGTCGCGTGTCATAAAGATATGCGCATCGTCCTGAGTAAAGCAACGAACGCGGAAAAGTCCGTGCAACGCACCCTTAAGCTCATGACGGTGAACAAGACCTAATTCGCCAACCCTCATTGGCAGCTCGCGGTAGCTGTGTGGGCGACTGCCGTAAACCATAACACCGCCTGGGCAGTTCATCGGCTTAATGCAGTAGGTTTCATCATCAATAATGGTTGAATACATATTGTCCTTGTAATGGTCCCAGTGACCGCTTGTTTCCCAAAGATGACGGTTCATTATAAGGGGTGTGGAAACCTCAACATAGCCTGCATCTGCGTGAATGTCGCGCCAATAATCGATAAGCGCATTCTTAAGCTGCATACCGCGCGGCAGGAAGAACGGGAAGCCCGGGCCCTCCTCACACATCATAAATAGGTCCATATCTCGGCCTATCTTGCGGTGGTCGCGGCGCTCTGCCTCCTCTAAAAGCTTGAGATGCTCCTCAAGCTCATCCTGAGTGCGGAAAGCAATACCGTTTATGCGGGTGAGCATTTTGTTGTCCTTGTCATTTTTCCAGTACGCGCCCGACTGACCTGTAATTTTAAATGCTTTAAGCGCCTTTGTGTAGCAAAGGTGAGGGCCAACGCACATATCAACATATTCGCCCTGCTTGTAAAAGCTAATCTCGGCATCCTCTGGGAGGTCGCCGATATGTTCAACCTTATATTTTTCACCGCGCTCTTGCATATGCTTTATAGCTTCCTCGCGTGGAAGAATATATGGCTTCACAGGAAGATTTTCCTTAACTATTTTCTTCATTTCCTTTTCGATTTCGGCCAAATCGTCATCTGTAAGCTTAGTATCCCCAAGGTCTATATCATAATAAAAGCCTTTTTCGGTAGCAGGTCCGTAACCGAAATCTGCGTGGGGGTAAAGTCGTTTTACTGCTTGCGCTAACACGTGAGCTGCGGTGTGTCTTATAACCTCAAGCTCTTGAGCCTCATTAGCTTCTGCAACAACGCCGTCCTTGTAAATAATTTTCATAATGCTATATCCTTTCACATAACATAGTTTGTAAAAATAAAAAACTTCGTCCCTAAAACAGGGACGAAGTAAATAATACTTACTCCGCGGTTCCACCCGCATTCCGCGCAATACGCGGCACTCAAAGACCTTAACGCAGTCATACGTCCACGGTTGCTACCCCGCGGCGCTCAAAGGTGGTGTTCACCGCCGCTTACCCTGCATCTCTTTCAGCACTGGGAAATGCTCTCTAAAAGGGTGAAATCGGGGCTACTGTCCTTATCAACGCAGTTCCTTTTTATATAATACCCCTCAAAAACACCTTTGTCAAGCACAAAAATATTGAAAAAAGTTGAAAAATTAGCAATTTTTTATTGACTGTAAAAAAAAATAGTAGTATTCTATAATATATTATTTTTTATGGAGGAAAAAAAATGTTTAAATCAGAATATTTGAACAGAGTTTATGCCGATGCCGTAAAGCGCAACGGTAACGAGCCTGAGTTTTTGCAGGCAGTTCGTGATGTTTTAGAGTCACTTGAGCCTGTGGTTGCACAGGATGATAAGTTTGAGAAAAACGGCGTAATCGAGCGTATGGTTGAGCCTGAGCGTATGATTTCATTCCGCGTTTCTTGGGTAGACGATAACGGCACCGTTCAGGTTAACCGCGGCTTCCGCGTTCAGTTTAACTCTGCAATCGGTCCTTATAAGGGCGGTCTTCGTTTCCACCCCTCAGTTAACGCGTCTATTATGAAGTTCCTCGGTTTTGAGCAGACCTTCAAAAACAGCCTTACAGGTCTTCCTATGGGCGGCGGTAAGGGTGGCTCCGACTTTGACCCTCGCGGCCGTTCCGATGGTGAGATTATGAGATTTTGCCAGAGCTTTATGACCGAGCTTTCTAAGCACATCGGCGCTGATACCGACGTTCCCGCTGGTGATATCGGCGTAGGCGCTCGTGAGGTAGGCTATCTCTATGGTCAGTATAAGCGTCTTCGCAATGAGTTTACAGGCGTTCTTACAGGTAAGGGCCGCAGCTTTGGCGGTTCACTTATCCGTCCCGAGGCTACAGGCTTTGGCGCAGTTTACTATGTGCAGGAAATGCTTAAAACCTTCGGTGAAGAGGTTAAGGGTAAGACCTTCGCGATTTCAGGCTTCGGTAATGTTGCTTGGGGTACCGCTATGAAGGTTGCAGAGCTTGGCGGTAAGGTTGTAACCATTTCCGGTCCCGACGGTTATGTTTACGATGCCGACGGTGTTGTAACAGAAGAAAAGCTTAACTTTATGCTTGAGATGCGTGCATCAGGTCGCGATAAGGTTGAGGATTACGCTAACAAGTTCGGCGTTCCTTTCTTTGCCGGCAAGCGTCCTTGGGAGCAGAAGGTTGATGTTGTTATGCCTTGCGCTACTCAGAACGAGGTTGGCGAGGAAGACGCTAAGAACATAGCCCGTAACGGTGTTAAATATTATGCAGAAGTTGCTAACATGCCTTCTACCGATGAAGCTATTAAGGTGCTTAAGGCAGCAGGCGTTGTTATCGCTCCCTCAAAGGCAGTAAACGCAGGCGGCGTTGCAGTTTCAGGCCTTGAAATGAGCCAGAACTCAATGCGCTACAGCTGGACCGCTGAAGAAGTTGATGCAAAGCTTCACCAGATTATGGCTGACATCTACAAGAACTCTTGGGATGCCGCTAAGAAGTACGGTATGGAAGGCGACCTTATTGCAGGCGCTAACATAGCAGGCTTTGAAAAGGTTGCAGACGCAATGATCGCTCAGGGCGTTGCATACTAATTTGTACTAATTAATGTTCTACATAAAAATCCGATGCTCATGCATCGGATTTTTCTTTTAATTTTGTTATATATGTGGTAAAATAAAATGGGTGATTAAAATGAAGGTTAAATTAAATCCCGATAAGGAAGTTGTGAAGCTTATAAAAGAGGGGCTTAAAAAAACAGGGGGCTATTGTCCTTGCAAAACGGGTAGAACTGAGGATTTAAAATGTATGTGCGAGGAATTTCGCGCTCAGATAGCCGACCCCGATTTTGAGGGCTATTGTCACTGTATGCTATACTTTAAGGAAAAATAAAAGGAGAAATAAATATGTCAGATTTTGAAATTATAATCACAAAAGAAAATTTTGAGCAAGAGGTTTTAAAGAGTGACAGACCTGTGCTTTTAGATTTCTGGGCAACTTGGTGCGCGCCCTGCAGAATGCTCGCTCCCATAGTTGAAGAGATAGCCGAAAGCCACGATGAAATAAAGGTTGGCACGGTTGATGTTGATGAGCAGCCCGAGCTTGCGGCTAAGTTTGGAATAAGTTCAATTCCAACCTTAGTGGTAATCAAAAACGGTCAGGTAACCGATATATCGGTAGGCTATCGCCAAAGAGAAGAAATCGAGGGTATGCTCCTATAATTTCAGGCAAAAATAGTGTAGGAGTGATTAAAAATGAAATTTGCTTTTTTTGATACCAAGTCCTATGATATGCCGTCATTTAAGCAGTATGGTAAGGAAAACAACATAGAATTTAAATTTTATGAAACTAAGCTTAATGAGGATACTGCAGACTTGGCGCGCGGGTGCGACGGCGTTTGCGTGTTTGTTAACGATACCGTAAACTCTGCGGTGATAGATAAGCTTTATGAGCTTGGCGTTAAAATTATCGCGCTTCGGTGCGCAGGATATAATAATGTGGATGTGAAGTATGCCTATGGCAAAATTCATATAGTCCATGTTCCCGCATATTCGCCCTATGCGGTGGCAGAGCACGCTATGGCAATGCTGCTTACATCTATCCGTCGTATCCATAAGGCATATATCCGCACAAGGGATTTTAATTTCAGTCTCAACGGTATGACAGGCTTTGATTTACATGGCAAAACGGTGGGCGTTGTGGGTACAGGTAAAATCGGCAGGGTGTTTATTGATATCTGCCGAGGCTTTGGTATGAAGGTGATAGCCTTTGATAAATATCCCGCAGAAAACAGCGGTATCGAATATGTTTCTTTGGATGAGCTTTTTAAAAGAAGTGATATTATTTCACTTCATTGTCCTCTTACAAGCGAAACCCGCCATATGGTAAATGCCGATTCTATAAAGCTGATGAAAAAGGGCGTTGCAATAATAAATACCTCACGAGGCGCGCTTATCGATGCAGAGGCGCTTCTTGAGGGCATAAAGGCGCGCCACATAGGTGCTGCCTGCCTCGATGTTTATGAAGAGGAATCAGATGTTTTCTTTGAGGATTTTTCGGGGCATATTGTAGATGACGATACCCTCGCTCGTCTCATTTCAATGCCTAATGTAATTGTTACCTCGCATCAGGCGTTTTTAACCGAGGAAGCCCTTAACAATATAGCAGAAACCACTGTGAAAAATATAACTGAGCTGAGTGAGAGCGGAAGCTGTATTAACGAGCTTTGCTATCATTGCGGCAAAACCGAAAACTGCAAAAAGCATCGGCTTAAAAAATGCTTTTAACAACGGGGATTTCTCCGTTGTTTTTTTCTTCCCACTGTGTTATACTTCACTTTAAAGGAGGAAACTCTATGCTTAAGAAAATTATTTCGTTATACACAGCAATTGCTTTGTTAGTATGTGTTTGCGGTTGCAGTGGTGTGGAAGCTAACAATTCTTCTCAAGAGGTTGAAATCATTTATGAATATGATGAAGAGTATGAAGATAGTGAAACACAAAACACTACTTCGCCAGGTAGTGTAACTTCTTCTGAAGGAGATAACAGTATGAATGAAGAACAACAATCATCAAACATAACTCCAAGCAGCTCACAGCCCTCTCAGCAAGCGGCAGATGATTCTAAAAACAATTTTTCTTTAGCAGATTCCTCGGTTTTAAGCAAAATTAAACTTAACGGCAGAACACTGCTCACAAACGAGGGCGTTGTTTTGGAATACACCGCAAGCAGTCTTGAGTTCAAGGCGAATTGCAGTGGAACAGTATATCTTGAATATGGCACTGCGGCAGGTAGCGGAAAAAGATATTTCAATGTTTATGTTGATGGTACCGCCGTACAGACAAGACGCGCCTTAGGTTCGGATAACACACTGATTTTGGAAAGAAGTCTTCCTAAGGGTGAACACACCTTTAAGGTGCTCACCGATACAGAAGTTGGAGAAGGTCCTCTTATTACCTTTAAGAAAATAGTTGTTGATGGAGAATTGATTTCCGTAAAGAACGATGCTTCTGTTATTGAATTCTTAGGTGACTCCTTATCAAGCGGAAAGGGTGCGCTGTGTCAAAATGGCGCCGCAAATCAGAACTCTTCGGATTATGCAAGCGCCACCGCCGCATATCCCTATCTTATAGCGCAGTCCATAGGCTATGATTATAGAATTGTTTCAAGGTCAGGCTACGGCCTTAAAGCAGGCACTAACACACCTAATTTCCTTGATTTCTATAAGGCAGAAAATTACCTGCGCGGTAACACTAAAACCTTTACGGCGCAAAGTGTAAGTGATGTTGATGTGGTTGTTGTTAACCTTGGAACAAATGATGTTGGAACCTTCAAGACATTTGACACTAAGAATGCTGACGATATTGCTAAATATAGCCAGCATTATGCTGACCTTATAACAAGCATTGGCTATAGTAAGGATACAAAGATTTTATTTGTTGCAGGCGTTGGTGGTTGCACAGAACAGAATAAAGCCTTTGATGGCGCAATTAAGATTCTCAATGCTGCAGGCTATAAAGATGTTTATAGCTTCACAGCAGGCAGGTATATGTCGGGCGGTGCAATGCATCCCACCGCCCAGGAGCATAAGAAAGCTGCCGATGAAATACTTAGTGCATTAAAGCAAAACGGAATAGTATAAATTAAAAAGCAACGGGAACTCCCGTTGCTTTTTGCATATATTCCTTTTTTGTGCATAAATATTCACATTTCCTTGACAATGTAGTTTGTTGGGTATATAATGGTAGAAATTCTTTTAAAATGAGGTTTTATTAAATGGCAAAGATGTGGGCAGGCAGAACTGACGGTGTAACCGATAGTATTGCCGACGATTTTAATTCATCAATACATTTTGATTGCAAAATGTATATTCAAGATATAAAGGGCAGTATGGCTCACGCCGCAATGCTGGCGCGCCAAGGAATTATTGCTGAGGATGAGGCTGATACCATTATCGCGTGTCTTGAGGGCATATTAAGTGATTTGAAAAGCGGTAAGCTACAGTTTGATTTTTCGGCTGAGGATATACATATGTTTGTTGAGCAGGAGCTTACAGCCCGTGTGGGCGATGTTGGCAAAAAGCTTCATACAGCCAGAAGCCGTAACGATCAGGTTGCTCTTGATATAAGAATGTATCTGCGCGACGAAATTGACGAAATAACAGCGCTTTTAAAGGATTTGATAGCCAATATCACCGCTAAGGCAGAAGAATATAAAAGTGATATAATGCCTGGCTATACCCATCTGCAGCGCGCACAACCCATAACCTTCGGTCACCATCTTATGGCATACTGTATGATGCTGCTAAGAGATATTGAGCGTCTGGGGGACTGCAGAAAAAGAATGAATATCTCTCCCATAGGCTCTTGCGCTCTTGCGGGAACAACATATAACACCGACCGCCGTTTTGAAGCGCAAAAGCTCGGATTTGATGATATATGCCTAAATTCCTTGGACGGTGTTTCCGATAGAGATTTTTGTGTTGAGCTTATGAGCGGGATTTCGCTTATAATGATGCATCTTTCCCGTTTTTCTGAGGAGATAATTCTCTGGTCAAGCTGGGAGTTTAAGTTTATTGAGCTGTCCGATAGCTATACCACAGGCTCGTCAATAATGCCGCAGAAGAAGAATCCCGATATGGCAGAGCTTGTGCGCGGTAAAACGGGTAGGGTATACGGTGACCTTTTAGGTCTTCTCACCACCTTAAAGGGATTGCCGCTTGCATATAACAAGGATATGCAGGAGGATAAGGAAGGCATATTTGACGCTTGTGATACGGTTAAAATGTGCCTTAAGGTGTTCTCTCCTATGATAGCAACCATGACCGCGCTTACCGATAATATGAAGCGCGCAGCGCAAAAAGGCTTTATAAATGCTACTGACCTTGCAGATTATCTTGTGGGCAAGGGTATGCCTTTTAGAACAGCATATAAAATTTCGGGCAGCATTGTCGCTTTTTGCATTCAAAATAATACCGTTCTTGAGGATTTAACTCTTGAGCAGTACCGCAAGTTTGACCCCGTTTTCGATGAAAAGCTCTTTGATGCAATAAATCTTGAAAACTGCGTGAGCCGTCGAATTTCCGAGGGTGGCACAGGTGTGAAGTCGGTCGAGAAGCAAATAGAATATGTAAAATCAAAGCTTAGTTAACAAAAATAAATCCTGACCGCACGGTCAGGATTTTTATATCACTTTATATAGCTTTTAATGGCATTAAAGGTTTCGTCGCTTATATCGTGCTCTATCTTGCAGGCATCCTCGGCGGCGGTTTCGCGGCTCACGCCAAGTCTCACCAGAAGCTCGGTAAGAATGGTGTGGCGGTTAAATATCTTTTCGGCGATTTCTTTTCCCGCATCTGTGAGGGTGAGGAAGCCATCCTTATCCATAAGCACATAGCCACCCGATTTTAAAAGCCCCATAGCGCGGCTAACGCTCGGTTTTGAGTAGCCTAAATAATCGCAAACATCAATTGAGCGCACATTGCCTTTTTTTTGGCTTAAAACAAAAATTGATTCAAGATACATTTCGCCCGATTCCTGCAAATGCATATTAAACCTCCCAGAAGTTAAATATCATCAAATATAGAATAACATAAAATTATAAATAATTCAAGTTATATAAATTTGTATATTTGATTTGTTCACAAATTTATGGTAAAATAAAAATGTTATAATATATTTTGCAAATGAAAAGGGGGGAGAGTGTTGAAAACTTCGGTTAAAAATAAGCGTGGTATACCGTTTCCTGTGCATATTGTGCTTTCGGGTGTGTCTCTTGTTTTGCAGCTGGTTTTCATTATTGCCGTGGTTTACGGTTTTTCGGAAAACCATCTTTATATCTACACTCTTTCTGAAATTATTGCGATATTCACCGTTATAACCATAGTAAATCGCCGTGGCAACCCAAGCTATAAGATAACGTGGATAATTTTTATATTGCTGGTACCCGTTTTCGGCATTCTGGTGTTCACGCTTTTTGGCGGCGGCAGAGTTATGCCATATCTTAAAAAGCGACTGCAAAAGTGCGAGAAAAGATATATGTCACAGCTGCCAGATTGTCAGGAAACGAGCGATAATCTGCGTTACAGCGATATGCTTCATTCCCGTCAGGCAGAGTATCTTATGCACGAATCGGGTTTTCCTGTTTATAAAAATTCCTCGGTCGAATTTTTGGCGCCTGGTGAAAAATTCTTGCCGCGCTTTCTTGAAGAACTTCAAAAAGCGGAAAGGTATATATATATCGAGTTCTTTATCATAGCTGAGGGCAAAATGTGGAGCAGGGTAAGTGAAATACTTGAGCAAAAGGCCCGTGAGGGTGTTGAAGTGAAGGTGTTATTTGATGATTTCGGCTCCATTAAAAGGCAGCGAAAGGGCTTTATAACAAGACTTCGCCGCAGAGGTATAGAGGTTGCCGTGTTCAACCGAATCCGCCCCTCACTTGATATCTTTATGAACAACCGAAACCACCGAAAGATAGTGGTTATTGATGGTAAGGTTGCCGTTACAGGCGGGCTTAACCTTGCTGATGAATATATAAACGAAATGAAGCGCTTTGGCTATTGGATGGACTGTGCCGCAATAATCAAGGGCGAGGCTGTAACAAGCTTTCTTGCAATGTTTTGCAGTACCTGGCATTTCACCACAGGCAAGGCGATTGATATGGCTTCCCGCAAAGCCAATGAGGCGGTGCTTTCAAAGGGCTTTGTGTTGCCTTACTGCGATGGTCCGCTTGATGATAAAAACCCCGCAGAGGGTATTTATATGCAGATTTTAAACACTGCTCAGCGATATGTTTATATCGCAACGCCTTATCTTATAATTGACAGCTCTATGACCGATGCGTTAAATCTTGCCGCAAAATCGGGCGTGGATGTAAGGATAATAACACCTCATATCCCCGATAAATGGTATGTTCACCCCGTTACCCAATATAATTACCACGAGCTGCTTGAGGCGGGAGTGAAAATCTATGAATACACCCCTGGCTTTATCCATTCAAAATTCTTTGTATCGGATGATAGTGTTGCCACTGTGGGAACGGTTAATATGGATTACCGTAGCTTTGTGTTGCATTTTGAGTGTGGAGTTTGGATGTGCGGAAATGAAACGGTGGGAGATATAAAAAACCACTTCCTCTCACTGCTCGATGAATCGGAGGAAATAACCCTTGATAAATGGCGCAAAACGCCATGGTACACACGACTTAAGCGTGCGATACTTCACATATTCGCACCTTTTATGTAAAATATGGAGGTATGAAAAATGAAAGGCTTTTTAAAATTTTTAGGAACAGTTGTAGCGGTTTTCACTGCAGTGCTTGGCGCGCTCGCCATCTTTGATAGGTTTTCTAATCGCAACCGCATTGAGGGCGATTACCTTGAATGCGAAGTGGAAAACCCTCAGTCGTAAGAATAATTTGATTTAATTTAAAAATGCAGGATGCGTAATTAACGCATCCTGCATTTTGTTTTGTCATAACCAGCGCGCGATATGAATATTATTAATTAAAAAAGAGTTTATGGAGTGTGCATATAGTATGGAACAAAAAAATATTAAAACAGCGGTCCATTCAACAGAAACTATTTTTAACGAATCTGCCGAGGTACCTATAGATGTTGATTTCACACTGCCTGATTACTGTCCCGATATATCAAAAATCCTGAAATGCCGAGCGGTATCGCGTATATCATCAAAGGGGATAAACGGTAGAACTGTGAGCACTGAGGGCTGTGTCACCATAACAGTGATTTATGCGGATGATGATAACGCACTTAATTCCTATGAATATCAGTATCCCTTCTCGAAAAACTTTGATGTAGGTGTCAATACCGATGGCGCGGTACTTAGTGTTAAAAGTAAGTGCGAATATATTAATTGCCGCGCCGTTACGGGCAGAAAAATAGATATTCACGGGGCAGCAGGAATATATGTAAAGCTCACACGCCGCAAAAGCTGCGAAGTGATATCTGATATTGATGATGCAGGCATAGAGCTTTTGCGCGGCAGTATACCAGCCACCGTTCCTATGGGAAGCTGTGATAAATATCTTATTATTGAGGAAGAGATTGAGCTTGGCAGCGGTCAGCCCGATATACGGTGTATTGTAAGATATGATGCCGAAGCCTGTGTTCGTGAAAACAAAATATTGGCGGGCAAATCGGTTGTTAAGGGCGAAATGGCGGTAAGTATTCTTTATTGTCCCGAAAGCGGTAGCACACAAACTGTTCGCGCCACCATTCCGTTTAGTCAGCTTCTTGAAATAGATGGTATGAATGATAGCTGCTCGTGTGAATCTAAAGCGAGCATAGCCCATCTTGAAATCAAGCCTCGCTCCTCGGCGGCGGGCGAGTGCCGCAGCTTCTCGCTTAGCGCAAAGCTGCTTATATGCAGTGAATGCTGTTGCAATAACGATATCGATGTTATTCTTGATGCATATTCTCGAAAAAACGAGGCGGAAATATCAAAAAATGAGGTGTGCTTCAATAAAATCATCTCCAATATAAACGAGACTTTCAACTGCAAAAAGAATCTTGAATTCGCCGATGATGCGTTATCCCTGATATCCGATTTATGGTGCGAGGTTAAGGCGGGAAGCGCAAAATTTATGGGGGATAGCCTTATCATAAACGGTGTGGTCACAGCCTATATGATAGCGCATGATTCCGAGGGCACGCCCGCCTTTTATGAGAGACCTATTGATTTCGAATATAGATATCCCATAGGGGATACGGGTAAAAGCTTGATGTGCGCTCCTGATATAACTGTGCATAGCTGTAACTATACTATCACTTCGCCAAATAGTATGGAGCTGCGCGTTGACCTTAATATCAATGCCACGGTTTATGAATGCAGTAATATCCCGCTTATAGTTGATATAACTGTAAAGGAAAATGAGCCACTTGAAAAGAAATCGCAGGGAGCGATGACAATTTATTTTGCCAGCAAGGGTGAAAATATCTGGGATATTGCAAGGCGTTATTTTGCAAATGTTGAGGAGGTGCGCCAGATAAATGGCGTTTCAGAGGATGTGCTGGCGGCAGACCGTATGATTTTGGTGCCCACAAATTAAATGCAAAAGGCAGCCCGCTTAAGCGGCCTGCCTTTTTGTTATTTTATTCTTGTTGACTCTAATTTATATTTATAGTATAATAAATGTGTATGACTCAGCGATATTAAAATAAGATCGAGGAGATTTATGAAAAACAAAACAGAAAACAAAAAAAGAGGCTTTTATATAAGTCGCAGTAGGGTAGCAGTAATGCTATTGTTCATTTATGATGCAATTGCAGTTAATTTTTCCTATATTTTCACACTTTGGCTTAGATTTGACTGCCGAATAAATGAGATTGACCCCTTGTTTTTAGAGGCTTGGATGAAATTTACTCCAATTTATACCGTTCTAAGTCTCATAGTGTTTTGGGGATTTAGGCTTTACAGAAGCATATGGACCTTTGCGAGCTACCGTGAATTTTTTAATGTTGCATATTCCACTGTGATAACCTTTATTTTACATACAGTTGGTATCACTCTTTTTATTAATCTTAGCGATATGTCAATAGAACGAATGCCGATAACATATTATCTTTTCGGCGCTATGGTGCAGTTTATGCTCGTTCTGTGCGTAAGATTTGCCTATCGCTTTATTCTGCTTGAGCGCAGTCGCCGCAGTGTTGCGCGTTCTAAAAAATCGTCACGCGTTATGCTTGTGGGCGCGGGTGCCGCGGGCAGAATGATTCTGCACGATATGAATCTTGCAACCGATTCAACCGATAAGGTTGTATGTCTTATAGATGATAATCCTTATAAGATTGGTAGATATATAGATAATCTACCTATAGTTGGTAATCGCCGCGATATACCGAAAATGGTCAGCAAATATGCTGTGGATAAAATCTATATAACCATTCCAACCATCACCCCCGCAGACAAAAAGGATATCCTTGATATCTGCAAGGAAACGGGATGCGAGCTTAAGATTCTGCCCGATATTTATAAGCTTGTGGATGGTAAAGTTACAACCAAAAAGCTAACAGATGTTGCGGTTGAGGACCTTCTTGGCAGGGAACAGATAAAGATAAATATGGATGAAATATTCGACCTGCTTCAAGATAAGGTGATTCTTGTAACGGGCGGTGGTGGCTCGATAGGAAGTGAGCTTTGCCGTCAGATAGCCTCCCACAACCCAAAGCAGCTTATAATTTTTGATATTTATGAAAACAACGCTTATGATATTGAGCAGGAGCTTAAATATCAATATCCAAATCTTAATCTTGAGGTGCTTATAGGCTCTGTTCGCGATAGCCGAAAGATTTTTGATGTATTTAAAAAATATAAGCCTGAAATCGTGTACCACGCGGCGGCACATAAGCATGTTCCACTTATGGAGCATAGTCCCTGTGAAGCCATAAAGAATAATGTTATCGGCACATATAAAACGGCTTATGCCGCGGTTATGAACGGTTGCCACCGCTTTGTGCTGATAAGCACTGATAAGGCGGTAAATCCTACCAACATTATGGGCGCCAGCAAGCGACTTTGCGAGATGGTGGTGCAGTCCTTTGATAAGCTTATAAAGGATGGCAACATCGATAAGCTTCGCCCGCTTTATGAGCACGATGACAGCAGCGAAAGTGCAGTAGAGCTCATTAAATCACCAAAAGAGATAAAAACAGAGTTTGTTGCTGTTAGATTTGGAAATGTGTTGGGCTCAAACGGCTCGGTTATCCCTGTGTTTAAAAAGCAGATAGCAGCAGGCGGCCCCGTTAGAGTTACCCATCCTGATATTATAAGGTACTTTATGACCATACCCGAAGCAGTAAGCCTTGTTTTGCAGGCTGGCTATTATGCTAAGGGCGGCGAGATATTCGTGCTTGATATGGGCGCGCCCGTTAAAATCGATTCCCTTGCCCGCAACCTTATCCAGCTTTCAGGGTTTAAGCCTGATGTCGATATTAAGATAATATACACAGGTCTTCGCCCCGGTGAAAAGCTTTATGAAGAAAAGCTTATGGCGGAGGAGGGCTTGCGCACCACGCCGAATAAGCTTATTAATATCTGCAATCCTTTGGATTTTGATACCGATAAGCTTATAGATAATATCGAAGCGCTTATGCATATATGCTATGATGAGCCTGAGCGTGTGAAGGATTTTGTGGAGTCGATAGTTCAAACCTACCACCCTGCAGGAGAACACGGCACCACTGCAAAGCCTAAAGCTTATGAAGAACAGCTCGAAGCTATGTCTTCAGCGGCAAAATAAAAAAGTTCCCCGTCAGTTATTGAACTGACGGGGATTATTGTTTTTAATCAAAAAAATCTTTAACTCTGTCGGCAAAGGTCTTTTTCTTTTTATAATGCTTTTCATCGGTTATCTTATCAAAATCCTTTAGCTTATCCTTTTGGGATTTTGAAAGGTCCCGCGGCACTTCAACATTGATTTTAACATATTGGTCACCACGACCTGAGTAGTTAAGGCGTTGAATGCCCTTGCCCTTGAGTTTGAATTCATCGCCCGGCTGTGTGCCCTCGTGAACAGTAAATTTAACCTTACCGTCGAGCGTGGGAACGGTGATTTCTGCGCCTAAGGCTGCCTGAACAAAGGTTATAGGTATTTCACAGAAAACATCATAACCATCTCGCACGAAAATGGGGTGGGGGCGAACATTAACATTAATTCTAAGGTCACCAGAGGGACCGCCGTTAATACCTGCATCACCGCCGCCACGAACGCTGATTACCTGACCATCATCAATGCCTGCGGGAATATCCACAGTTCGCTCAACGGTATGGCGTATTCTGCCCTTACCTTGGCATTTACGGCATGGCTTTTCTATAACCTTACCCGAGCCGTGGCAGTTGTTACAAACTGTTTGAGTTTGTATCTGGCCAAAGGGAGTTCTCTGCACTGATGCCACCTGACCGCTGCCGTGGCAAACAGGACAGGTCTTAGCGCTTGAGCCCTTTTCACAGCCTGAGCCGCCGCATTCATCACAGTTATCGATTTTGGTAACCTTAACGGTTTTTTTGCAGCCCTTTGCAGCCTCCTCAAATGAAAGGTTAACCGCCGCCGATGTATCGCGGCCCTGTCTTGGCGCATTGGGGTTAGAGCGTCTTCCGCCGCCAAAACCACCGCCGAACATACTGCCCAAAATATCGCCGAGGTCGCCAAAATCACCAAAGCCACCGAAGCCGCCGCCAAAGCCACCACCATAGGGGTTGCCGCCTGCGCCGAAGTTCGGGTCAACGCCCGCGTGACCGAACTGGTCATAACGCGCGCGCTTTTCGCTGTCGGATAAAATTTCGTATGCCTCGTTTACTTCTTTAAAGCTTTTCTCAGCCTTTTCGTCACCTGGGTTAAGGTCGGGATGATATTTCTTTGCTAATTTTCTATATGCTTTTTTTAGCTCGTCTTCGCTTGCTGATTTATCTACACCTAAGACTTCATAATAATCTCTTTTATCTTGTGACACGGATATAATCTCCTACAAACTAAATATGTATGGGCGGAAAAATCCGCCCATATTTTATTAATTACTGCTTATTTTCGTCAACATCGGTGAAATCTGCTTCGTAAACATTATCCTGAGCATCACCTGCAGCGGCGTTGGGGTCAGCGTTTTGTGCGCCCTGAGCCTCAGCAGCAGCCTTATAGATTTTTTCGCTTATAGCATAGATTTCCTTTTGAAGCTCTTCCTGTTTTGCCTTAATAGCCTCGATATCTTCGCCCTTAAGCGCTTCCTTGAGTGCTTCCTTAGCGGCTTCTATCTTGCCCTTTTCTTCATCGGAAAGCTTATCGCCGAATTCGGTTACAGTCTTTTCAGTCTGATAAATCATCTGGTCTGCATTGTTGCGAACATCAACTGCCTCACGGCGCTTCTTATCCTCAGCAGCATAAGCCTCAGCCTCTTTAACAGCCTTGTCAATATCCTCTTTGGACATATTGGTGTTAGAGGTGATCGTTATGTCGTTTTCCTTGCCAGTGCCTAAGTCCTTAGCGGATACATGAACGATACCGTTAGCATCTATATCAAAGGTAACCTCAATCTGGGGTATACCGCGTGGAGCGGGAGCAATACCGTCAAGGTGGAACACACCGAGAGTCTTGTTATCCTTAGCAAATTCGCGCTCGCCCTGAAGAACGTGCACTTCAACCGAGGTCTGACCATCAGCCGCAGTTGAGAATATCTGGCTCTTTTTGGTAGGAATAGTGGTGTTGCGTTCGATAACCTTTGTGGAAACGCCGCCCATGGTTTCAATTCCGAGGGAGAGGGGAGTAACGTCAAGAAGAAGAAGTCCCTTAACATCGCCGCCTAAAACGCCTGCCTGCAAGGATGCACCGAGCGCTACGCACTCATCGGGGTTGATGCCCTTAAAAGGCTCCTTGCCCATAAAGTTCTTAACTGCTTCCTGAACTGCGGGGATTCTTGAGGAGCCGCCAACCATAAGCACCTTGTTAATTTCATTCTTATCAAGACCTGAGTCTGCAAGAGCCTGACGAACAGGTACCATTGTAGCCTCAACAAGGTCTGCGGTGAGCTCGTTGAACTTAGCGCGTGTAAGTGTTGTTTCAAAGTGCTTGGGGCCTGTGGAATCTGCAGTGATGAAGGGGAGGTTAATATCAGCAGTGGTCATACCCGAAAGGTCGATTTTTGCCTTTTCTGCCGCTTCCTTAACACGCTGCATAGCCATCTTATCCTGAGCAAGGTCAATGCCCTGTTCAGCCTTAAAGGTTGCAACGATAAAGTCCATAACACGCTTATCAAAGTCGTCACCACCGAGCTTGTTGTTACCTGCAGTGGCAAGAACCTCCTGAACGCCGTCGCCCATTTCGATGATAGAAACATCGAAGGTACCGCCGCCAAGGTCATAAACCATAACCTTCTGGTCATCTTCCTTATCAATACTGTAAGCAAGTGCGGCTGCGGTAGGCTCGTTTATGATACGCTTAACCTCAAGACCTGCGATTTTGCCTGCATCCTTTGTTGCTTGACGCTGAGCGTCGGTAAAGTAAGCAGGAACGGTGATAACCGCTTCGGTAACGCTCTGGCCGAGGTAGCTTTCAGCATCAGCCTTAAGCTTTTGCAGAATGATAGCAGAAACCTCTTGTGGGGTGTATTTCTTGCCGTCTATCTCAACGGTGTAGTCACTGCCCATTTCACGCTTTATAGAGCTTATAGTTCTGTCGGGGTTGGTGATAGCCTGACGCTTTGCAACCTGACCTACCATACGCTCGCCCGTTTTAGAAAAAGCAACTACAGAGGGGGTGGTTCTCGCGCCCTCGGCGTTTGCGATTACTACTGGCTCGCCGCCTTCCATAACGGCTACGCAAGAGTTTGTTGTACCTAAGTCAATACCAATGATTTTTCCCATAATAAAAATCCTCCTAAGATTTATATACTTTAATTATTTATTTTTAATTTTTAATTTGCTACCTTAACCATAGCGGCGCGAACTACTGTGTCACCAAGCTTGTAGCCCTTTTGCAGAACCTCCGCTATAACATTTTCACCTAAATTTTCATCCTCAATATGCATTACAGCCTCGTGGAAGTTAGGGTCAAACTGGTCGCCTACTTTGGCAATTTCTTCAATTCCTAAATTACCTGCAAGCGTTTCGAATTGCTTTATTATAAGCTCTATTCCCTTGATATAATCTGCGCTACCACTATCTGCAGCAGAGGCGCGGTCTATATTATCAAGTATCGGTAAAAGCTGCTTGATTATGCCCGCCTTTGCATATTCTGCAACAGTGAGCCTTTCACGCTCGGTGCGTTTTTTAAAGTTATCAAACTCAGCAGCAGTACGCATTAGCTGGTCAGATTTTGTTTCGAGCTCGGCTCTTAACGCTTCAAGCTCAGCATCCTTTTTTGATTTTTTCTTTTCTTTTTTTTCAGTTTCCGGTGTAGCGGTTTTTTCTTGTTTTATTTCTTCGCTCACTTTTAACCCTCCCGAATGGAAATTTGACTTTCCCTAACCTTTGTTTTGTAATGCTATTATAACTCATTTTTTTGAAAAGTCAATAGATTTTGTAAAAAAAGTTTGACTTTCCCTGACTTTTACATTTTGTTCATATTTAGGCATAAAAAATCAGCCCTCAAACAGAGGGCTGATTTATATGTAATATTATGAATTAATCGCCTTAAGATAATCGGCATAGGCGTTTTCCCAAGCATCGCTGTTTGATGGGGTATAGGTCTTGATTTCGGTTGAGTTTGAAATAACTTGTCTTAACTCAGCAAAGTCTGCTATTTCACCGAGCGCGTTATAGGCAACTGCGATGTTACCCATAACTGTAGCCTCAGTGGGTCCTGCAAGAACCTTAACATTGCAAGCATCGCTTGTCATCTGGCAAAGCAGCTTATCCTTAATGCCGCCGCCTAAAATGTTGATGCTGTGATATGCTTTTTCACCCAAATCATTAAGGCTGTTAAAGGTGTATTTATACTTCATAGCAAGGCTTTGATAAATGCAGCGCATTATCTCGCCGCGAGTTTGCGGAACATACTGACCTGTCTTTTCGCAGTATTCACAAACTCTGCGGGGGAGGTTGCCCGCGGGCTCAAAGGTAGGATTATCAACATCTATAAAGCACTTGAAGGGCTCTGCTGCAAGAGCTTCCTTTTCGAGAACATCAAAGCCAACATCTTCGCCCTCTCGCTTCCACTGGCGGCGCGATTCCTGAATGAGCCAAAGTCCCATAATGTTTTTAAGAAAACGGGTTGTATCCTCAAAGCCGCCCTCGTTTGTGAAGTTAGCCTCAGCCGCTTTTTCGGTGAGGATAGG
Organism: Acutalibacteraceae bacterium; assembly: GCA_045544435.1. GTDB lineage: Bacteria > Bacillota > Clostridia > Oscillospirales > Acutalibacteraceae > UBA737. The sequence continues at coordinate 20,366 of JAZPZA010000010.1, forward strand.
AGTTTTGCTTTCAATGCCGAAAAGGCTCCATGTGCCGCAGCTTATATAAACAAAATCGTCACTTGTGCTCGGTGTTGCCGCCACTGCAGATGCGGTATCGTGGGAAGCCACTGCTATCACGGGCACCTTAGCGCAACCAAGCTCCTCGCAAATCTCATCGGAAATAAGCCCGTAAACATTACCAGGCTTAACAATGGGAGCAAATATTGATTTAGGCAGACCTAAACGCTCAATAAGCTCAAAATTCCAGTCCTTTGAATACGGGTCTAAAAGGTTGGAGGTGGAGGCGATGGTTGCCTCCTCTTTCATTTCGCCTGTAAGCATATATGCAAAAAGATCAGGTATCATCAGCATCTTATCAGCGCGTTCAAGCATTTCAGGCTCACGCAGTTTTAAGTACATAAGCTGATAAATAGTGTTAAAATGAATAAACTGCATACCTGTAAGCGAATATAGCTCATCCTTAGGTACAATCTTGAAAACCTCTTCGGGTATAGAATGTGTCCTGCTGTCGCGGTAGTGAACGGGGTTAGCAAGAAGTCTGCCATTTTTATCAAGGAGGCCAAAGTCAACACCCCAGGTATCAATACCGATAGCATCAAAGCCACCTGCATTTACAGCCTTGGTGATACCTGTTTTAATTTCGTGGAAAAGGCGGAGAACATCCCAATACATTGTGCCCCTAACAATAACGGGGTCATTAGAAAAACGATGAATCTCCTCCATATTGATTTTTCCATTTTCCAGTGTGGCGAGCATCGCTCTGCCGCTGGAAGCACCAAAGTCAAAGGATAAAACTTTTTTCAATTTGATTACCTCCGAAATTACTTATTTATATAAATATATCAAATTTATTTCGGTTTGTCTACCTTGTAAAAAAGAAATTTTTATCGTATAATGCTAATATGCTTGATTTATGGAATTATTTAAAAAACACAAACAAGCCCATCGTGCTTTACGGAATGGGCAACGGCGCCGATAAAATACTCTCGGTGCTTCAAAAATACGGCATAAAGGTATCCGGTGTTTTCGCGTCGGACACATTTGTGCGCGAAAAAATATTTCACGGGTTTCGGGTTACCGATTTTGCCACTGCCCAAAAGAGCTTTGGCAAAATGATAGTGCTCGTGTGCTTTGGCTCTGGACTTTTGGAGGTTATATCTAATATCCGCCGTATTTCCGAACAGCAAGAGCTTTATGCCCCTGATGTTCCTGTTTACGGTGACACGCTATTTACTAAGGACTTTGCTGTTGAAAATCGAGAAAGACTTGAGAGGATATATAACCTGCTTGCAGATGAAAGTTCAAAAAAGGTTTTTGAAAACACCGTTATGTATAAGCTTACGGGGAAAATTCAATATCTTTTCGACTGCGAAACTCCCATAAATGAGGTTTACAGTAGCTTTTTGCATTTTTGTGATGATGAAACTTATCTTGATTTGGGCGCTTATAGGGGAGATACAGTTTTTGAGTTTCTTAATCACACCAAGAAATATAATAAAATAATCGCTGTTGAGCCTGATATTAAAACCTATAAAAAGCTATGTCTTGCCACCGAGGGTGTGGAGAGGATAGAAAATATCAATGCCTGTGTTTGTGATATTGTGGGGAGTAGAGCCTTTAGTATGAACGGCTCTCGCGGCTCTGCAATGGGCGGAGAAACACAGATTAAATCTGTCACGGTGGATAGCATCTTAAACGGTGATGCCGCCACATATATAAAGATGGATATAGAAGGCGAGGAGACTGCCGCAATAAAGGGCGCTAAAAAAACAATTATAAAATATAAGCCTAAAATGCAGATAGCCGCCTACCACCGCAGTGAGGATATGTTCGCAGTACCCGAGGAGGTTTTAAAGCTTCGAAAGGATTATAAAATATATCTTCGCCATTATCCCTGTTTGCCCGCTTGGGATATGTCCTATTTCTTTATATAAGTACTATATAAAAGGCATTTTCCCTTGACAGAGCATAAATATAGTGGTAAAATTATATAGATAGTTAATATGCAAAATTTGGATATGGCGAAATTCAAATGGCATAAGTAATTGTATCGCGGGGTTAAAGCAGCGGCTCCCGACAGGTTTTTCAGTTCACACCTGTAAAGTCCGCTTTATTATATAAGGAGGGACATATAATGCCCGAAAATGTTATGATGTATGTTATTTTCGGCGCAGTGGCGTTAGTCCTCGGTGTAATCGGATTTGTTATCGGCTCTGTTTACCGCCGCAAATCCGCTGAAAAGACTATCGGCTCTGCAGAGGATGAAGCAAAGCGAATTTTAAGCGATGCTATGAAAACCGCCGAAACCCGTAAAAAAGAAACACTTCTTGAAGCTAAGGAAGAAATCCATCAGCTCCGTCAGGATACCGAACGCGATTTGCGCGAGCGCAGAAGTGAGGTTCAGCGTCAGGAGCACAGAATTCAGCAGAAGGAAGAAACTCTTGACCGCAAGACCGAAAATCTTGAAAAGAAGGAAGAAAAGCTTGCCGAAAAGGCTAAGCAGATTGATGCTAAAATTGAAGAATGCGAGCAGTTAAAGCGCAGTCAGCTTGAAATGCTTGAAAGGATTTCAGGCCTTTCCAAGGAGCAGGCTAAAGCAAATCTTTTGCAGATGCTCGAGGGTGAGCTTTCTCACGAGAAGGCACTTAAGATTATGGAGTTTGAGCAGCAGACCAGAGATGAATCTGATAAGCTTGCCCGCGAGGTAATCGCCCATGCAATTCAGCGTTGTGCTGCCGACCATTCATCTGAAATCACTGTATCTGTAGTTCCGCTGCCTAATGATGAAATGAAGGGTAGAATTATAGGCCGTGAGGGTAGAAATATCCGTGCTATCGAAAATGCTACGGGCGTTGACCTTATTATCGATGATACGCCTGAGGCTATCACGGTTTCAAGCTTTGAGCCTATCCGCCGTGAAATTGCCCGCGTTACACTTGAAAAGCTTATTGTTGACGGCAGAATTCACCCCGCAAGAATTGAGGAGACTGTAAACAAGGCTACTAACGAGGTTAATGCCATTATCAAGCAGCAGGGTGAGCGTGCAATGGTGGATTCGGGTGTGCACAACCTGCATCCCGAGCTTATCAAGCTGCTCGGCCGTCTGCACTTCCGCACAAGCTATGGTCAGAATGTGCTTAACCACTCTTTGGAGGTTTGTTATCTTTCAGGTCTTATCGCAGCCGAGCTTGGCGCCGATGTAACACTTGCTAAGCGCGCAGGTCTTTTGCACGATATCGGTAAGGCTATCGACCACGAGCAGGAGGGCTCACATATTCAGCTTGGTGTTGAGGCTGCTAAGAAATACCGCGAAAACGAAGCGGTTATTCACGCTATTCACGCTCACCATGGTGATGTAGAGGCAAAAACAGTCATCGCTTGCATCGTTCAGGCGGCAGATGCTATCAGCGCCGCTCGTCCAGGTGCTCGCCGTGAGAATATCGAAAACTATATTAAGCGTCTTGAAAAGCTTGAGGAAATCGCCAATTCCTTTAGCGGTGTAGAAGATTCTTATGCTATTCAGGCAGGCCGCGAGGTTCGTATCATTGTTAAGCCTGAGGCTGTAAATGATGACCAGATGGTAATTATGGCTCGCGATATCGTTCAGAAGATCGAAAATGAGCTTGAATACCCAGGTCAGGTTAAGGTTAACATCATCCGCGAAAGCCGCGCTGTTGACTATGCTAAATAATTAAATTAAGCAAATTTTACCCCAGAGAAAATTTCTCTGGGGTTAATTTTTTTAAAAATGCTTGACAATTTAAAGTGTACGGATTATAATACAACTGTACTAATTGATATAGTACACTAAGTTAGGAGGTGGATATATGTTTCAGTTGGATTTAAAAAGCGGAGTGCCCATTTGCGACCAGATAGTAAACGGCTTTATCAAGCTCAAAGCGCTTGGCGTTTTAAAGGGCGGCGACCAGCTCCCAAGTGTTCGCATGTTGGCTTCTAAATTCTCCGTAAATCCAAACACTGTGCAAAAATCCTACGCAATACTTGAAGCAGATGGAATTATCTATTCTGTAAAGGGAAAAGGTTCCTTTATTTCCGATGATGAAAATGCTTCTAAGGCGATAATTGAAAGCGCTAAGGCGGATTTCAGAGCGGCGATTAAGAATGCCAAGGCTTTAGGGCTTTCCACTGAAGATTTAAATGCTTTGATTAAGGAGGCAGAAAAATGATTATAGCAAATAATCTTACAAAAAAGTTTGATGATGTAACCGCCCTTGATAGTATCTCCTTTGAGATAGAGGACGGCAGTATATACGGACTTGTGGGCTCAAACGGCTCTGGCAAGTCAACACTTCTTCGACTTATATCAGGTGTTTATATGCCCGATGGGGGAGAGATAGGAATTGACGGAATAGAAAGCTTTGATAACCCTGTAATTAAGTCAGAGATTGCATTTCTTGGTGACACACCATATTTTCTGCCGCAGTCTGATTTAAAGGAGATGGCTTCTCTTTATAGCGGAATGTATCCTACATTTGATTATGAAGAATACCACCGCTTGCTTGAAACCTTTCCGCTTGATGAAAAGGCGCGTCTTTCAACCTTTTCAAAGGGTATGCAGCGTCAGGCGGCACTTATATTAGCGCTTTCCACCAAGCCGCGTTATATACTTTTAGATGAGGCTTTTGATGGACTTGATGTTGTTATGCGAAGAGTGCTTGCCAATATAATTATGGAAAGCGTGGAAGCCCGCGGTATGACAGCGGTTATCGCTTCGCACAATCTTCGTGAGCTTGAAACCGTTTGCGACCATATCGCCGTTATTCACAATGGAAAGCTTATTTCAAGCGGTGATGTTGAAAATATTAAGAGCCGAATTCATAAGGTTCAGGCAGTGTTTAGTCAGATTCCCGAAATGAGCGTTTTTGATGAGCTCGAGGTTATGAAGTGTGAGCGCACAGGCTCACTGCTGCAGCTTGTTATAAAGGGCGAGGAAAAGGAGATAATGCAGTTTATAAATCGTCTTTTCCCTGTTTATGCTGAGTGCATCGAGCCCTCTTTAGAAGAGGTATTTGTTTATGAATTGGAGGTAATCGGTTATGATGTTAAAAACATCCTCTCGTAATATAAATCCGTTTGTTCAAATGATAAAGCATACCCTTAAAAAGAATCTCGGTATAATAATTCTTTTGTGCATTGCGGCGATACTTTACTGTCCGGGAACCTTTCTTATAGAAATTGAACGGAATATAGATATTTACGGCGCAAAAGGCTATGTAAATAATTATATGTTTGAAAATCTTATGGCTGTAGTTGCGGTGTGTGCGGGAATTATTGTAACGCTTCTTAACTTTATGAACTTCAGCTTTCTTTATCAAAAGCGTTCAAGTGATGTTTTTCACGCATTTCCGCTTACCCGCACCGAGCTTTTGCTTTCGAGAATGATAAGCGGTATAGTTATAACATTTATCCCTGTTATAATCTGCTACAGTGCATTTGGTATAATGTCAGCCATTTTCCCTTGGATGATTCGCTCCGTGTGGACATTGGTATTTGCGTTTATTAACACCTTGCTTATAGTTCTTGTGTGCTCCAGCTTTTCTATGATTTTTGTTGTGTGCTCAGGCAGTGTGTTTGACCTTATAGTATCCTTTGTGGGCGCAAATGGTGCTTTGTTAATAATTGCGGTTATAGTTAATCTGATTTTAGAAGAATCACTGATTGGATATGATAGCTACCTTACCTCGGATATTATGAAAAATCTTTCACCGCTTTATTCCTGCGGTATGGGACTCACACATATAGATGATACACTTCGTTTCAGTGTTTCGAAGCAAAATATATGGTTTATTATCCGTTTTATAGTTTATATCATAGCTTTCACAGCGGCTTCTATATTGCTTTATAAAAAAAGAAAAGCCGAAAAGGGCGGTCAGGCATATGCCTATAAGTTTATCTATATTTTCTGCAGTATATTAGCTGGCGTTTGCGGCGGATATCTGCTTGGAATGCTCTTTGCACAGGGAGAATTTAACCTTATATTCTGGATATTCACCGTAATAGGCGCGCTTATTACCTGTGTTGTATATGGTGCCGTTACAAACAGGGGCTTTAAGGAGGTTAAGCGTTCGTTAATTTATGGCGCAATATCCTCGGCAGTTATGCCGATTATTGCAGTAGTAGCAATAACGGGTTGCTTCGGCTTTACAAACCGCGTGCCAAAGGCAGAAAAAATAAAAACTGCTTATATACGCTGTTTCGGCGAGGATATAAAATTTGATGACCCAAAGGAGGTTACTGACCTTCATAAAGAACTGCTTTCAAGCGGCGCTGTAGTAAGGGAAGAAAATTATCTCGGTGGACAAATGCGATGGATATATTTTGATTATACTTTTGAGGATGGCAGCCAGATGACACGCCGCTTCCATCTTATAGAATCAAAGGCGGTTGATATTTTATTTAAGGTTTATCAAAGCCCTGAACGAATAACAAATATAACTGATGCCTTAGAGGAAATGGATTCGTCGGTTATAGATATAGATATAAATGCGCATACGGAGGAAGATGCTTTTGGCGGGTATTTAGATGCATATCTCACCAGAGCCGAAACCTTTACCTTGCTTGAACATTATAAAAAGGATTTGGAAAAAGCTAATCGCAGTTATGTTACAAACGAAGCCGAATATAATTTCAGCCTTAATTTCTATGATGAGTCGGGCAGTAGCTATTATTTCTGCCTTGAGTTTTCTAAGAAATTTGAAAACACATATAATTATTTAACTTCGCTTGACCTTAGCGCACGAGAAGCTGAGCTTCAGTATAAAGAATATTAAAAGAAAAAACACCTGCCTAGGCGTTGTACCCGTAAGGATACAACGCCAGTTTTATTCGCCAAGGCGAGTTTTATTGCTTCGCAGTTATATTTGAACTTCGTTCAAGTTATTATTGCCTTCGGCAGTTTATTGGCGAATAAAATATCACTAAAACCGTAAGGTTTTAATATAACTTTTGATTTATCAAAAATATCACTGTGAGACCTGTCTCACAATATCACTAATAAATTTTTTATTTTTAGATAGTAAAACGGATGTGCAGAAATTCTGTACATCCGTTTAAAATTTTGTCTCACACCATAACAAGCAGGACATTTGGGCACCTAATGTCACTTGTTAGGAGAACCTAAAACCCTTTAATTCGCTTATCGGTAATAATTCCATAAACATACGACGGACCCCAAATGTTTTCTCTTTGGATTTTTGAAGGGGTAGGGTTTGTTATGGTTAGTGCTGTAATCAAAGAATCTTTTGTAATTTTACGCCTTTTATCGTCATTGATTAAAAGATAATTATCATAAACCAAATAAGTGTATTCAACACCTCTAACCGTTTTAAACACCTGACCCTCGCAAAATCGAATATGTTTCCATATAGTTTCTATATTCATTTGCTTGCTCCTTAATATTTATTTTTGAAGAAAATTCCTCTTATCAAACCAAATAATACTCCGCCGATAAATAAACCGACTCCTCTGCCTTTTCTTTTCATATAAATTACCTTTTTAAAGTTTATACTCTATTTTTAGCGTGGATGAATATCCACTTGCGGTTTCGTATAAGACAATGTCCTCGATATCCATACATTGACGCATCGCATTGCAAACCATAGGCATAGCCGATTTTAACTTCATTTCACGGTGAATATCACCAGCAACTAAAACAAGACAGTCTTTTCCATTATCTCGTGCAATCTTTTTACACTCATTGATATAATCTTTAATGTCTCTTGTGCTTATCTTGTTAATCGGTGCGGTTTTTTCTTTTTCTTTTTCCATCAAAATCTTCACCTGTTCCTCTAACACTTTTATCCTATCAAGTAATTCTAAAATAATATTGTCGTAATTCATACTACGCCCTCCTTAAGGATTCTAAAAGAATTCTATCGTAATTCTTTTAGAATGTCAAGAAAAATTCATAAAAAATCCCCACCGATTTGTTCAGTGGGGAAACTTTACTTTTTACTGTCCTTCAGAGTACAAGCCTTAGGCAGGTGATTTTTTATCCGTTATATAATTTCAAGCAACTTCAAAAGCTCGGGAATCTGAGCTTCAAAGTTTACACCGTATTTCATTTCGGGGTATTTTTCCTTGGTGAGCTTTATGCAGCCTCTTGTGAACTTTGCGGCTATAAGAGCCGAATCTTCAAGCGATTTTCCGTTTAATAATCCACAGGTAAGCGTGCTTGTGAAAACATCGCCTGTGCCGTGGTATGCCGCATCAACGAGCGGCGCGAAAATATATTCGGTCTTTTCACCGTCAAAGCAGGCGGCGCCCATATTTTCGCTGTCAAAGCAAACACCTGTGAGCACTATCTTGCCGTTTGTGATACCCTTAAGCGCTTCAACTAAGCTTGTGATATATTCCTCACTGTGCGGTGGAGCCATATAGGGCATATCGGTCATAAAAGCGGCTTCTGTGATATTAGGTGTGATTATATCGGCTTTCGCGCAAAGGCGGCGCATCTGCTTGGGAAAATCCTCAGGAAAGCCACCATAAAGCTTGCCGTGGTCTGCCATAACTGGGTCCACGATAAGCATAGTGTTGCTATCTCCAAAGGTATCAATTGCTTTTATAACTAAGTCTATCTGCTCGATGGAGCCTAAATATCCTGTGTAAACCGCATCAAACTTAAGATTTTCCTTTTTCCAGTGCTCGGCTACGGGCATAATATCCTCGGTAAGGTCTCGGAAAGTGAAGCCCGAAAAGCCACCCGTGTGGGTAGAAAGCACTGCGGTGGGCACCACAGAGCATTCAATACCTGCCGCTGAAATTATCGGCAAAGCCACTGTGAGCGAGCATTTTCCAAAGCAGGAAATATCGTGAATTGCTGCTACTCTTTTTTGCATAAAACATTACCTCTTGAAAATTAATTTAGCATAGTATATAATGATTTTGATATTATTAAAATAGTCAGAATAGGAGTTTTTTATAATACCAGATGAAGTATAACACGGATAAAAATTCAAGCACACCTATATATATCCAGCTTTACGAGCAGATAAAGGCTGATATAGTAAACGGGGTTTATGCCTACAACACAAAACTCCCCTCAAAAAGGCTTATCGCAGAGGAGATGGGTGTTAGCGTTATCACAGTTGAACATACATATTCTCTTCTTTTTGAGGAGGGATATATCGATTCTCGGCAGCGAAGCGGATATTTCGTTATCTATCACCCCGATGAAGCCTTTGCGGCGCCATCGCGTGCTGTAAAATTGGGCCCGCCGAGCGAGCATAATATCGAGCTTGATGACACTTTTCCGTTTTCTGTGTATGCCAAAACTATGCGGAAAATTTTGAGCCTTTACGGCGATGATATCTTCACAAAGTGCTCGGGCAGCGGCAGCGCCGAGCTCAAAAGCGCGATTTGTGAGTATCTTTCGCGAAGCAGGGGTATCAATGTAAAGGAAAAGCAGATAGTCATTGGCGCTGGCGCCGAATATCTTTACGGCATTATCGTGCAGATGTTAGGTTTTGACCGCATATACGCGGTGGAGCACCCATCCTATGAGAAAATAGAGCAGGTTTATCGAGCAAATGGAGTTGATATAGAGCTTTTAAGCCTTGGCGCACATGGTATCAAAAGCGAAGCACTTCAAAAAACGGCGGCATCTGTTTTGCATATAACCCCTTATAGAAGCTACCCGAGCGGTGTTACCGCATCGGCTTCAAAGAAGCGCGAGTATATCCGCTGGGTAAAGGGCGCCAAAGATCGCATCATAGTTGAGGACGATTTTGAATCGGAATTCACGCTTCTCAGTAAGGCTGAGGAGACAGTCTTTTCACTCTCGTATGGACAGGATGTAATATATGTTAACACATTTTCAAAAACCATTTCACCTGCAGTTCGTGTGGCATATATGATACTACCCGAAAATATGATAGAGGAGTTTAATAGAACGGTAGGCTTCTATTCCTGCACAGTGCCTTACTTTAATCAGCTGGTGCTTGCCGAGTTTATTAAAAACGGCGACTTTGAGCGGCATATAAACCGCGCCCGCCGCAAGCTGCGAAAGCATCTTAACAATTAGAAAACAGTAATTTTTTAATTGATATATTTTATATATCGTGCCGCATTTGCGGAACACAATAATTGCTAATTGCACATTGCTAATTGACAATTTTAAAAATCAGCACCTACCTTATGGCAGATGCTGATTTTTTATTTCTTATTTATTTTCTTAGGGCAAACCGCTTCAAGCGGGCACTTTTCGCAAAAAGCCTTTCTGGCTGTGCATATATCCCTGCCAAAAAGCACACTGCGGTGGCAAAAATCGTTTGATTTTTCGGGCGGCAACAGCTTTCGCATTGCCGTTTCCACCTTTAGAGGGTCGGTTGTATTCACAAGACCTAATCTGTTGCAGAGCCTTATAAAATGCGTGTCGGTTACAACGGCTGGCTTACCGTAAACATCACCGCATACAAGGTTTGCGGTCTTTCTGCCAACTCCTGGCAGGGTTGTAAGCACTTCTATTGTATCGGGCACTTCACCATCGAAATCCGTACAGATTTTTTGCGCTATCCCCACAAGGTCGCGTGCCTTTGTCTTATAAAGCCCACAGGTCTTTATAAGGCTTTCTATATCTTCTATGGGAGCTGCCGCCATACTTTCAGCATCGGGGTATTTTGCAAATAATGCGGGTGTTACCATATTAACACGCGCATCTGTGCACTGGGCGGAAAGTCTTGTTGCAATAAGCAACTGAAAAGCATCACTATAATCGAGTGAGCATATGGCATCGGGATAAAGCTTTTCAAGCTCGCTAATAGCAACTAAAGCTAAATCCTTTTTACGCATTGGCAATATCCTGTAGCTTTAAGTCGCCCTTTTTGATAAGACCCAATTTGCGCATAGCCTCTGCAACACCAAGACTTAATGCCGCGGGCAACACAAAGTGCATAATTGCTATAAGCAAAACAGTAAACGCGGGGCTGAAGCCTGCCTCCACCATCGAGCTATAGCTCATAAACTGACCCACAAGACCTGCCGAGCCCATACCAGAGCCCACAGGGTTGCTCACCATCTTAAGAGCAGCCGATGAAACGGGGCCTAAAATAGCGCTCGAAATAATCGAGGGCAGCCAAATTATAGGCTTTTTTACGATGTTGGGCATCTGAAGCATTGAGGTGCCAATACCCTGAGCAATAAGACCACCCATCTTGTTTTCGCGGTAGCTGATAACCGCAAAGCCTACCATATTGCAGCAGCAGCCAATGGTAGCCGCACCCGCCGCAAGGCCTGTTATTCCCATCGAAATACCAATAGCCGCCGAGGATATGGGGAGGGTTAACAGTATACCCATCACAACCGATACCACCATACCGCCTATAATCGGGCTTTTCTCAACATTGATGTTAACAAGCGAGCCTACCCACTTCATAGCGGCGGCAATGTAGGGACCTACAAGGAAGCCTGCCGCAGCGCCTGCAAGGATGCAGCAGAGGGGAGTGAGTATAATTTCAAGCTTGGTTTTGCCCGAAACGAGGGAGCCTACCTCAATTGCAACATAAGCCGCAATAAATGCGCCCAGCGGCTCGCCTGGGGCGCCTATGGAAAAGGCTTCGAGTGAAGCATTCGGGAAAGCGCCAACCATACCAGCAACCGCGGCTGAAATGGTGGTAAGGGGAGATGCCTTAAGCTTCACTGCCACACCAACTCCAATGCCGGCACCCGTTATGGTCTTTGCAATATTACCCATAGCGGTTATGTAAGCGCCAATGGTGTTATCGCCGATAAGTGAGCCTATCTGGCAGATAATGGTTCCGATAATAAGCGTGGAAAACAGTCCGTACGCCATACCTGATAGACCGTCAATAAATAATCTGTTTAAATACTTTTTAATCATTTACTATCCCTTCTTTTAAAAATATGTAAAATATTGAAAATATTATAGTACAAAATAAATTTGCAGTCAAGTGAGTAGGGGTTATAGTTGCAATAAATCGTTAATTATGCTAAAATATATTCAGTATTTTTTTAGGAGTTTTATATGACTTGTATTTATCTTATCCGTCATTGTGAGGCGGAGGGCAATAAAAAACGGCTTTTTCAGGGCTCAACCGATTGCGATATAAGTGAAACAGGCGCAATTCAGCTTGAATATTTGAATAAGCGATTTAAAAACATTCATCTTGATGCAGTATATTCAAGCCCACTGCGCCGCGCTATGAAAACGGCTCACGCCGTGGCGGACGATAAGGGGCTTAAGGTAATACCTCGCGTTGACCTCACCGAGCTTCACGGCGGAATTGTAGAGGGCAGACCTTTTGCTGAGGCATTCAATGAAATCGAGGGGCTTGCTGACACTTGGAATAACCATCCGCAGGATTTCCACCCGCAAGACGGCGAGAGTATGCGCAATGCCTATGAGCGTATATGGCTGGAAATAAGGGCGTTGGCAGAAGAAAACAAGGGAAAATCCATTGCGGTTGCCACCCACGGCGGCGTTACAAGATGCTTGTTATGCCGTCTGCTTTATAACAACATTAACCGCCTTAAGGATGTGCCTTGGTGCGAAAACACCGCGGTAACCCTTTTGCATGTTGACGATAATCTTAATTTTACTGTTAAGTCTATAAACGACCACACGCATGTTCCACCCCAATTTATGCCAAAGCGTAGCAGAATTATAGAAAAGGCAGAGGTAAAAAGCAAATGATAATAATGTCAGTCGACTTAGGCCTTGCCCGCACAGGTGTTGCAGTGAGCGATGAAAGCTGCCAGTTTGCTTTCCCAAAAACCGTTATAAATGAATATAATACCGAGCGGCTTATTGAAAGGCTATGCGGCTTGGCAAAGGAATATGGAGCTCTAAGAATAGTTGTGGGACTTCCTAAGAATATGGATGGCTCCCTTGGGGAACGAGCGCAAACCTGCACCGAAATCGCACAAAAATTAGGTGAAGAAAGCGGAATCGAAACTGTTTTATGGGATGAGCGCTGCACTACTATCACTGCTCATAACTATTTGAGTATGAACGATGTGCGCGGCAAAAAAAGAAAACAAACTGTTGACGCCGTCGCCGCAGTAATAATTTTAGAAGATTATTTAAGAAGCCTAAAATAACAAAACGCCACCAAAACGGTGGCGTTTTGCTATTTAATGTTTTTTATTCAGAATTACATAAGAAATCCAATAGAGAGTAATTATAATGCATACTGCACTGCTTGCAAGCATCATAAGCGGTTCTTTGTCGATAAGCTTGAAAATTATTGTGGCAATCGCTGCTATAATCACAAATAGATATCCCGCCCACGACCAGGCCTTAAGCGAAATATATTTGTTCCGCTCATCATTTACTTCGGTATCGGTTTTTTCGCGATAGTTTTCGTTAGTGTAATATCTGATACTGCGCAGAAGCTGTAAAAAGCCCACTATTATCAGCGCCATACCCATCCCACTCCAGAATTCATCTATAAGACCTGCAAAATAGCAAATACAAAGTGCTAATCCGATTATAATTTCAATAATGTTTGATATAAGCTTTATTTTGTTTCTCATTATTCTTCCTCCTCGAAAATAAATACCTGTTCAATCGTTAAATTAAAAAATTTTGCAATATTGTGCGCTAAATAAATAGATGGATTATACTTTCCCGTTTCAAGCGAACTGATGGTCTGCCGCGAAACACCCATTTTTTTTGCGAAATCTTCTTGCGTAATTCCTTTTTCCTTTCTGATTTCTTCAATTCTGTTTTTCATTTATTCACCACCAAAAATGTAAAGTTTCTTTTACATTTATTATAATAGCACACTTATGCAGAAATGTCAAGCAAGCTTTACAAAAAACCTTAAAAAAAGACCTCCGAAAATTCGGAGGTCTAAAATATCGTTAATTAGCGTTCTCTTTTCTTGAAGCCGCGGCGGTCACGACCACCGCTTCTGCGAGGAGCTTCCTCGTTAGCATCGTCTTCAACAACTGCGCCGTTTATTTCAACAAGCGCATCGCGACGGGAAAGGTTAATTCTGCCTTGGTCATCGATTTCAGTAACCTTAACGATTACCTGATCGCCAACTGCCACTACATCCTCAACCTTTTCAACACGCTTAACATCAAGCTTTGAAATGTGAACAAGGCCTTCCTTGCCGGGTGCTATCTCAACGAAAGCGCCAAAGGTCATAAGTCTTGTTACCTTACCTGAGTAAACAGCGCCGATTTCGGGGTCGTTCGCGATAAGGTTAACGATATCAATAGCAGCCTTAGCCTTTTCAATATCAAGACCTGCAACAAATACATGTCCGTCTTCTTCAATATTGATGGTGCATTCGCACTGCTCTTGGATAGACTGGATAACCTTGCCCTGCTTACCGATGACATCACCAATCTTATCGGGACTGATAACGGTTGTAAGCATCTTGGGTGCATACTGTGAAAGTTCAGTGCGGTATTCAGGGATACACTTAAGCATTACTTCATCAAGGATGTATTTGCGCGCCTTATTAGTCTTTGCAAATGCTTCCTTAATGATTTCGGGTGTAAGACCGTGTACCTTTAAGTCCATCTGGATAGCAGTGATACCCTTATGTGTACCCGCTACCTTAAAGTCCATATCGCCGTAGAAGTCCTCAAGACCCTGAATGTCAACCATTGTCATAAAGTCGCCGTAAACGCCCTCATCACCTGTGATAAGACCGCAGGAAATACCTGCTACGGGAGCCTTTATCGGAACACCGGCTGCCATAAGAGCGAGTGTTGAACCGCAGATAGAGCCCTGTGAAGTAGAACCGTTAGAGGAAAGAACCTCACTTACCACGCGGATAGCATAGGGGAATTCTTCAACAGAGGGGATAACAGGCAAAAGTGCGCGTTCAGCAAGTGCGCCGTGACCAATTTCGCGGCGTCCAGGTCCTCTGGAGGGTTTGGTTTCACCAACGGAATAAGATGGGAAGTTGTAGTGATGGATATAACGCTTTGAAACCTCTTCGTCAAGACCGTCAAGCTTCTGCGCTTCACTTACGGGTGCAAGTGTTGCAACAGAGAGCACCTGAGTTTGACCGCGGGTGAACATACCAGAGCCATGTGCGCGAGGCAGCAGGTCAACCTGTGCGTCGAGAGGACGGATATCATCAATGCCTCTGCCGTCAACACGCTTGCCCTCATCCTTAAGCCATGCGCGAACAACATGCTTCTGAACAAGATACATAATCTCGTCTATCTTGCCTTCACACCCTTCAAAACGCTCGTCAAACTTTTCGTGAACTGCGTCATAGATGGGGAGTAAAGCCGCATCGCGAACATTCTTATCATCTGTATCAAGGGCGCGCTTAACATCCTCAATGCAGAACTCTTCGATTTCAGCCATAATCTCGGGATCGGGATTGCTAGATTCAAAGGTAAACTTTTCTTTGCCGATTTCAGCAACAATGCCGTTTATGAATTTAACGATTTCCTTATTTACCTCGTGACCTGCCATAATGCAGT
Source organism: Acutalibacteraceae bacterium (assembly GCA_045544435.1). Lineage (GTDB taxonomy): Bacteria > Bacillota > Clostridia > Oscillospirales > Acutalibacteraceae > UBA737. The sequence goes on from JAZPZA010000010.1 coordinate 35,801, forward strand.
CGAACATAAGGTCGTCTTCTATCTCATTAGCGCCTGCCTCGATCATAGCAACAAGGTCAGCGGTTGAAGAAACGGTGAGGTTAAGCTCGGTCTTAGCGCGCTGCTCAAGTGTTGGGTTGATAACGATTTCACCGTCAACAAGGCCAACGCTTGTGGAAGCGATAGGACCATCCCAAGGGATATCGGATACTGCGATAGCGGCAGAAACACCGATAGCCGCGGTAATTTCGGGTGAGCAGTCGGGATCAACCGACATAACTGTTGCAACAACAGAGCAGTCGTTTCTCATATCCTTGGGGAAGAGAGGACGAATGGGTCTATCAATGCAGCGTGAGGAAAGGATAGCCTTTTCGCTTGCCTTGCCCTCTCTGCGCTGGAAGGAGCCTGGGATACGGCCCACAGAATACATCTTTTCTTCGTAGTCAACTGAAAGTGGGAAGAAATCAACGCCCTCGCGTGGCTTATCCGAAGCAGTTACTGTACAAAGAACACAAGTATCGCCATAGGAAGCCATAAAGGCTGCATTTGCAAGGCCTGCCATTTTGCCTGTTTCAAGCTTAAAGGGGCGACCTGCGATGGTTGTTTCATAAACCTTGAAATTTTCAAACATCTTTACTAATCTCCTTTTCTTTTTCTTTTCTTGCAGAGATTTTTCGTTTTTAGCAATAAATCCAACACCCGAAGCTCAGATGCTCGATTTACCGCTAAAGTGCAAAAAATCACTGCTTTTTTAATTGCTTTAACATAAATCAAACCGGACAAAATGCCCGGTTTGATATACATTTTTGAATTACTTACGCAATCCGAGACGCTTAACGATAGCACGGTATCTTTCGATATCCTTCTTCTGAAGGTATGCAAGAAGATTTCTTCTGTGACCTACCATCTTAAGAAGTCCGCGGCGTGAGTGATGGTCCTTCTTGTGAACATCAAGGTGAGCGTTGAGCTCGTTGATGCGATAGGTAAGAACAGCAATCTGTACCTCCGGAGAACCGGTATCACCCTCGTGAACAGCGTATTCAGCCATAATCTGCTGCTTCTGCTCGTTTGTCATTTCTTTCACTCCTTTTAAAAATTGTCCGCCGTAGTCCGAGCAAAAGGCCTTTGAGTGTTCCGCATAAGCGGCAGACGCCAAAAGCACAGAATACGGTAGCCTAAAGATTATAGCACACCTTTGTCAAAAAGTAAAGTGTTATTTTTTGTTAAAATAAATTTACGGATAATTAACAAATTTATGTGTTAAATGTAATAAAATAACACCGTAATAACCTTTACGAAGGAGAAATTTTATGAATCCGTTTGAAGATAAAAATAATATGGATGATAGTTACTTTAATTATCAAAGCTTTAACCACGCACCTGATATGGGTTATAAGCCATATAAGGCACCAAAGCAGAAAAGAAAATATAGCGTAGCGGTAGTTGTAATCGCGAGCGCTTTAGCGGCGGTTATCGGTGCTGTGAGCGCGCTTGCGGCAATCTTTGTGGTTAATACCGACGAGCCAATAGTCACCACGAATGATGGGCAAACTCAAATTTCAAATGTAAGCATAAAGGTGGATGAAACCGCCGCCTCTATTGCAGAGGCTGTGGCTGTTAAATGCACTAATAGCGTTGTGGGGATAAGAACAACCGTTTCGGTTGCAAGCTTTTTTGGCGGCAGCAGCGAGGCAACGGGCGAGGGCTCGGGCGTGGTTTACACCTCTGACGGTTATATTATAACCAATTACCATGTAATTTCAGATGCAATTTCTGCAGGCAACAACTCTAAAATAGAGGTTTTTGTGGGCGATAAAAACACAAAGTCCTATGAAGCTTCGGTGGTTGGTTATAATATTTCCACCGACCTTGCAGTGCTTAAAATAAATGCTGAAAATTTACAGGCGGCGCAATTAGGCTCTACAGATGACCTTAAGGTGGGTCAATATGTTGTAACCATAGGCGCCCCAGGTGGACTTGAGTTTATGGGCAGTGTTACCTATGGCATAATAAGCGGACTCGAACGAGTGGTTTCTGCTGATTCAGATTTAAAACTTATTCAAACCGATGCCGCTATTAACCCAGGTAATTCGGGCGGCGCGCTCTTGGATGCCGAGGGCAGGCTTATAGGAATAAATAGTTCTAAAATAGTGGCTGAGGAATTTGAGGGTATGGGCTTTGCAATACCCGTTGATACGGTAAAGGAAAAATGCGATAAAATAATCGCGCGCGAAAACAGTCCCGAGCCTTATATCGGTATCAGTATCAGCGAACGCTACACTGCGGCGGCGCTCGCATGGTATGGTTACCCCGCAGGCGCGGTAGTTTCAAGCGTTGCAGAGGATAGTCCTGCTGAAAAGGCTGGAATTGCGCGCGGTGATATTATAACCGAGTTTGGCGGTACCGCCATTTCAGAATATAATGTGCTCGATGAATTGCTTCACGATAGCGAGCCAGGGCAGAAAGTAACCGTTAAGTTATATCGTTCGGGCAGATATTATTCCACCGAAATCACCATAGGCTCTGATAACGCAGAATAAAATAACACCGCTGTCAAGCTAATGACAGCGGTGTTATTTTATTTAAAATTCAACAATTGCGGTTTGTGTGAAGCTTTCCATTTCAAAGCACTGAACTGCATTGGGGGATACGATATAGAAGTTATCTCCTATAAACATTCCGCGGATGGCTTCATAATAATATTCCTTTGACTTAAACGGAACTTCAAGCTGTGCCACACGGGCAAATGAATTTCCTGTGTATTCATAAATAATGTAACTAAAGCTGCTTATGGATTTCTCAACTGCAAAGCCCATAAGATTTTTAGTCGGCGAAACGAGCATCGCCTTATGACTGTAAAGAGCGGGGGAATAATTATAGCCTGTAACTATCGTAACATCACTTTCGGTAACATTAGCGGGGTTTGTGATATCAAACATTGAAAGCTTAAGGTCGCGGGTAGCGCCCGTTTTTTCATCGGCATCTCTGCCAAAGCCTAAAAGCTTGCCCTCGCCGTATGGATAGAGATATTCTGAAAATCCAGGTATCTTTAGCTCGCCTAAAATTTTTGGGTTCTTAGGGTCGGAAAGGTCGGCTGAAAACAGCGGGTCTGTCTGGCGGAAGGTTACAAAGTAGGCGGTGTCGCCCATAAAGCGTACCGAGTAAACCTTTTCACCCTTTGCAAGATTATCTATACTGCCTAATTTTTTAAGGCTGCCGTCAAGAATGGTAAGCGTTGCGCAGGTTTCATAGTTGCGTGTTACGGCCTCTTCCTTGCTATTGGCATAAAACACCTTTGATTTAGTGCAGTATTCGGTGGTGGTAACAAATCGGAAGTTACCCTCATGCTCGTCTATATAGAACTGGTCCTCAAGGTAACCTGGTATAACACCCGAAGCGATATATTCGATTTTTCCATCGGAAATTGCAAGGCGCGAAATGTTGGTGTTTACTGTGGCGAAGGTAGCCTCATCTTTAGGCTCCTCTATACTATAATCGGTGTTTGCGGTTATAATATTACCCTCACTGCAATATATCTGGTCGGTGCCGCCGAGCAGACTGCAAGTCGAGGTTATTTCGCCGTTTACGGTATTATAAGCGCATATAACGGTGTAGCGTGATTCTACCTCACCCGCATATCTATAAATGCTATCTGCCGCTACTGCCTGAGGCTTCTCCTCACCGCAGATGGTGGTGGGAACAAAGGTTTCGGGCTTTGTGCGTGCCATATCGTATACATTTACATTAGAGCTTGAAACCATATAAACATAATCGCCTATCATTCTTGAGGAATTATAGTATCCCTCTTGGCGGAGAGTGTAAAGCAGTTTTATGTTTTCGGGTGTTGATATATCGTATATCAAAAGTGAGGTGTAAAGCTCATCCTCATAGTACCATTCGGGCTGCATAAGAACAAGACGGTCTCCATTTACAAACATTTCGCCGTATGTGGCGGCTGAATCGGTTGAAAGGGTTGTTAGATTCACAAGCGCCGTATTTTTGCCGTCTGCCTTGAAAATAGCAAGCCGATTGCCATAGATGCAGTAGATATATTTTCCGTCGGTTTTAACTATATCGGCTTCCTTAACACCGTCAACCTGCTGGGTTGTTTCAGAAAAATCATCCTGACTGCTTTCGCTTTCATCTTTATTCGTTTCGCCCTTTGTGGCGCTGTTAGTATTATTTTGTGATGGCTTACCTGTGGCGCCAGTGGCGATATCGGTTGCCGGCGAGCCTTCCGTATCGTCAAATCCATACTCGTACTCATATATTATTTCTTCATCTTTTGCCCAATTTCCTAAAAAATTATTAAAATTATTTTGTTTTTTCTGCTCGTTAAGCACATTGAATATTTCACTGTAGGAATCGGCTGCTGAAAGTGTTTTAGGCGCAGGGACGGTGGAAACTGAATTTTTGGGCACGAATATTATACTAAGAATAAGCGCCGCGCAAGCCGCCAAGGCAAATCCGACCCGCCAAGGCACTGCGGGGTTTTTAGTGCGCTCTTTAATGTTTTCGTGCGCTTCAAGCCTTGCGTATATTTGGCTTTTTACATTACTATCTGCCTTTATATTATCCATTGCTGTATGATAATCGTTTTTAAACATTAGAATTCAACTCCTTCAAGATGTTTTTTAAGCTTTTCCCGCGCTCTGTGAAGCTGGGATTTCACAGCGGAGGGACTTGTGGATAAAATCTCTGCAATTTCCGCAATGCTATAGCCGCAGTAATAATGAAGATGAACAACCGTCCTATATTTAACGGGTAGGCACAGTACCGCCTCCAAGGTATCCTTTTGCGGCATATCCTCGCTTATGTACTCACTAAGCGGCTCGGTTTTTTTAAACCAACTGCTTGAAAACAGACTTTTGGTGCAGTTTATTGTAATTCTGATAAGCAGTGCCTTAGCATGCTCTTCATTAGCTATTGGTGCCTTTGATTTCATAAATCTTATAAAAACATCCTGCAATATGTCATCCGCATCATATTTGTTTTTTACCCTTGCAAAGGCAAGGCGGTATACCATATCAGAATATTTTGTAAAGGCTTCGGTAGCAGTGATTTTATATTCCATTTTTTCGCCCCCTCATACTAAAAACTTCCAAAACATCCAAAAGGTTGCAAAATTTTTAAAAAAATCGGTCAGGAATTGCCTTGACCGATTTTTTAATGCTTTATTAAACTTTAAAGAGTAAATCGCCGTAGGTTGGATAGGGCCAATATTGCCTTGCAACTATGGCTTCGGCATCATTTGAAAGAGTTCTTATCTGTTCCATAGCTTCCAGCACGCGGTTGCGGTAGATTTTTGCTCTCTCAAGTAGATTTTCAGTGCCTTGCGCGCTTTCAACCGCCGCTTCAAGCTCGTCTACAAGCGCGGATAGGCTAAGATTTATGCCCGATAATTTTTCTGCCGCTACAGTTTCAACAGAGCAGTCTATTCGGCGGCTCACCGCGCGTTTCTCGGCGGCTGTCTTGCAAAGCTTAGCAGAATAGTTGCTTATCGCGGGCAAAACATCACGCTTTATCATTTCAAGGAGTGTCAGCGCTTCAATATGAACGGTTTTGCTGTAATTTTCCAGCATAATTTCCGAACGGCACACGATTTCTGTCTTGTTTAATACACCGTGGCGCTCGAAAAGCTCAATATTTTCTTCTCTTGAAAGATATGGAATGGCATCAACGGTGCTTTTAAGATTTAAAAGACCGCGTTTTTCAGCCTCGTATTGCCAGTTATCGGAATAACCGTCACCGTCAAAGATAATGCGCTTATGGTCGCGTAAGGTTTCTTTTATGATGCGGTTGAGCTCAGATTTAAAATCCTGAGCCTTTTCAAGCTTGTCCGCGAATTCGCAGAACACATCAGCCACTATGGTGTTCAGCATAACATTGGTGTCTGAAATGGAGGCGGATGAGCCAAGCATTCTAAACTCAAACTTGTTGCCCGTAAAAGCAAAGGGGGAGGTGCGGTTTCTATCGGTGTTATCTTTTCGTATGTAAGGAATAACCTCGGCGCCTATGGTCATCTTGGCTTTTTGCGCATCGTTATGGTGCTCGCCCTTTTCAAGTGCATCAAGAATTTCATTAAGCTCCTCACCGAGATACATCGAAACAATAGCGGGCGGCGCTTCAGCGGCGCCAAGTCGCAGGTCATTGCCTGCGGAGGCTATCGAGATTCTAAGCAAATCCTGATGCTCGTCCACAGCCTTTATAACTGCAGCAAGCGAGAGCAAAAACAGCGGGTTGTCACTTGGGCTTTTGCCTGGCTTTAGGAAGTTAATACCCGTATCGGTGGAAAGCGACCAGTTATTATGCTTGCCGCTGCCGTTAACACCAATGAAGGGCTTTTCGTGCAGTATGCATAGCAGACCGTGCTTTTCGGCAATCTTTTTCATAAGCTCCATGGTAAGCTGGTTATGGTCTGCCGCTATGTTTGTTGTGGTGTATATGGGGGCAAGCTCATGCTGTGAGGGAGCCGCCTCATTGTGCTCGGTTTTTGCAAAAACGCCTAATTTCCAAAGCTCGCGGTCAAGCTCGCGCATAAACGCTGCAACGCGGGGACGCAGCACACCAAAATAGTGGTCGTGCATTTCCTGACCCTTAGGCGGTGTGGCGCCGATAAGTGTTCTGCCACAGAAAATAAGGTCGGGACGCTTAGCCGCTAATTCACGGTCTATAAGGAAATATTCTTGTTCAGGCCCCACAGTGGTGGTAACATGCTTAACATCCTCATAGCCAAAAAGCTTTATTATTCTGAGAGCCTGAGTGTTTATCGCGTCCATAGAACGCAACAGCGGAGTCTTTTGGTCGAGAGCCTCGCCTTTGTATGAGCAAAATGCGGTGGGAATGCAAAGCGTGTTATCCTTAACAAACGCAAAGGAGCTTGGGTCCCAAGCGGTATAGCCGCGGGCTTCAAAGGTGGCGCGAAGCCCTCCTGAAGGGAAGGAGGAGGCATCCGGTTCGCCTTTTATAAGCTCTTTACCCGAAAATTCCATTATAATGTGCCCATCATCGGTGGGTGCTATAAAGCTATCGTGCTTTTCTGCGGTGATGCCTGTCATAGGCTGGAACCAGTGGGTGTAATGTGTTGCACCCTTTTCAATAGCCCAATCTTTCATAGCGTTTGCCACTATATCGGCAACGCCTCTTTCCATCGCCTTTCCCTCAGACATAGCGGTCTTAAGCGATTTGTATGTATCCTCAGGCAGCCTTTCTTTCATAACAGAGTCGTTAAAAACATTGCTGCCGAAAAGTTCGTTTATATTATCCAAATTTATCCCCCCAAAAGGTCAATGTGCTTATTATAAAATCTTTCGAAAATTTTGTCAACACAGCGAAATTAATTTCTAAATCTCGAAACTAATTAAGAAAATTAATTAAAATATTAAAGTAAGTATTTATTTTTACCTTACCAAACAAGCAAAACCGAATCACATGTGGGAGAATAAGATTTTATTTGTATGCCTTTAAGAGAACTATCGCTGGTGAGCTGAGCTATTGCAGATGCAATACTACTCGAATTTTTATAAAGGAATTCGGCATACCTAAGGCCTTCGTTATTCCTTGATTTTATAATATCTGCTACTTGCTTTATATCATCACCGAAAACGCATTTCTTTTTGATAAAGTAGTTATAGTGCTCGCTTGTGCTTAAATAGGCTTTAAGATTAAAATTATCAAGCGAAGCGTAATTCTTTCCCGCCTCAACCGTGGCTGCTATATCGTGCTCTAATTTGATTTGTTTTTCTGTTAAATTAAAGTAAGCATATCTTTGATAATCCTTGCTTATTGTATCATCCCAAGTAACATCAAGATGATACCAACCGTCACCTGGGTCTATAATATTCCACATATGACCTTGGCCGTTAAAGCTTCCATAAACCAAAGCGCACGGTATGCCCGCTTTGTCGCAAAGCAGCTGCATAGCTCTTGAATAGCCTTCGCAAACCGCCTTTCCGTCAACCAGAGCGCCAAAAGCAGTGTATATCATTTTCCCTGATGAAAGGGAATAATCATATTCCGCTTTTTTGCAAAGACAATCGTGGAAATATAGTTCTTTTTCAAAACGGCTTGAAAGCTTTGAGGCTTCGGCAACAATATCTTGGATTTCTTTGTCAAGCTTAGCCTTCATAGCTTCAAGATTTGCTTTTTCTACGGTGTAATAATTAGCAGCATCAGTAACAAATGTTATTATATCTCCCTGTGCCGAGGAAGCATAGCCCTGCGGCATCCAGAATATTTCGGGATGGTCTGCAGAAAGCGAGCGGAAGGCAACAACTATATCTGTGTGCCTTTGTTCAATATAATCGTTTTTTACCGCCTCTAATGAAATTTTATCTGCGCTCATTTCTGCAACAGCAGTAAGCAGTATGCGGTATATCCTTTGCTGCTCGTCGGTAAGGGAAGTATAGGTAAGCGGCTTTGAGCCTGTGGTGTTAACATCCGCTTCTTCAACCTCGACAGCATCCTCTTTTTTAATGCTATCATCAATAACTATGGTCGTTTGTCCCACAGTGGGAGCAGATGGCGGATTGCTTTGTATTGTATTTGAAGGTTCTTGCTCTAAAACGGTGGCTTGCTGCGAGCTGCTTTGGGTAGTGCTTTCATACACCGAGGTCTCCTCGCTCACGGTTATGTTTCCCGATTCCAGCTCCTGCTCAATATAAGCCTCATATTCACTCACTATATCATCAATATGATTATAGCTTTCGTGTGTTGAGCTGCCGTTATCAGAAAGATGCCTGCACCCGCAACTAAGCAAAAGAAAAAGAGCAACTGCAAAGCAAACCGCTTTTTTCATAAAAACACCTCAAAATTATTAATTCACGAAACCTACCCTACGGCTCATATCTGCTATACGATCAGGCCAATAGTAGCAGTCAGGAACGGTAAGGTTAGTATCACTATTTTCAATTATATACACAAAGTCCTCTTTTGAAAAGCCGTTTTTTGAAATTTGTGTAAAAACGGCAGAAATTATTTGAGTTTTTATGTTTGCATCATAATTTACAGAAATCATATCTATAATTTGCACACCTGTGTATCGCAATATTTGACCGTCTTTTTCAAGATTAATTCCACCCACTCTGTCAATTATTCCTGCAATAAGCTCGAAGTCTGTTTTTACGGTAAAATCAACTTCGTATCCGAAGTATTCACTTTGACTTTCATCGTAGTATTCAATATTCACAAGCCTAATTGCAGAATCGGTGAAGCAAAGATATGCTAAAATGCCACTATTATCAGGGGCTACAAACATAATTCCCTTATCATCAGGAATTCTTTCGTATGGCACGGTGTAATCTTTTACTTCTGCTTGCTGCTTGCTTTCGCTGCCGAGATTTGTTTTAAGATATGCATAAGAGCTGCCTAAAAACACAAGCGCGCAACTAAAAAAAATAAATGCGCGCTTTAGCGCTGTTTTTTTAAAAAATTTTCTTTTCATAATATCACCCAAAATATTATTGTCAAAGTTTGAAAAATTAAAACTTTAACTTGAATAAGGGGGTGTTATAATGTATAATATCCTATGTATGCGAATCAACTTTAACATATTGTTTACATATTGTAGAAAGTTATTTGTTAAAATAAGTTGTAAAAATATTATTCTGGAGGAGTAACAATGATAGAAGTCACCGGACTTAGCAAAAGGTACGGTACATACCTTGCAGTTGAAAATGTAAGCTTTTCAATTGAAAAGGGTGAGGTTGTTGGTTTCTTGGGACCTAACGGTGCAGGTAAATCCACAATAATGAATATCCTCACCGGATACCTATCTCTCACACAGGGAAAGGTGGAAATCGATGGGTTTGATATTATGGAAAATCCTGAGCAGGCAAAGCGCCGTATTGGCTATCTGCCTGAAATTCCACCCCTTTATCTTGATATGAAGGTGAGGGAATACCTTAACTTTATCTATGACCTTAAAAAGGTTAAATTCCCTAAGAAACCACATATTGATGAAATAATGCGCCTTGTTAAGGTTGATGATGTTGCTAACCGCCTTATCAAGAACCTTTCAAAGGGTTATCGTCAGCGTGTTGGTTTTGCACAGGCTCTTATCGGAAATCCCGATGTTCTTATATTGGACGAGCCTACCGTTGGTCTTGACCCCAAGCAGATTATTGAAATCCGCAACCTTATTGCAAGACTTGGAAAAAACCACACAATTATTGTTTCTTCTCACATTCTTTCTGAAATTCAGGCAGTTTGTGAGCGTGTTATCATCATAAACAAGGGCGAAATAATTGCTGATGATACTGCAGAAAATCTTTCTGAAAAGCTTTCAAGCGACCATTCCTTAGTTGTTCGTGTTGTGGGTGAAGAAAATGAAATACTCTCAGCACTTAAGTCGGTTAAGGGCGTAAAAAGCGTTACAGCCCTTGGCAAGAAGGAAAACGGCGCTTATGACTTTAATATTATGCCTGAGGACGGTGCGGATATCCGCGCTGCAGTTTCCGCTCGCATTGCCGAGCGTAAGAAGGCACTGTTGTCTCTTTCCAGTAATGACCTCACTCTCGAGCAGATATTCCTCCGCCTTACAAATGCTGCCGATAATAATGAGGCTCGCAGGATGTTAGGTCTTGAAGAGGAAAAAGAGGTTATATCTGAAGCAGAGGAATTTGTTATTGAAATTCCCGAAGAAATTAGTGAAGAGGAGGGCGAAGCATAATGTTAGCAGTATTCAAGCGTGAATTCAAGGCGTTTTTTGCAACGCCCATCGGCTTTATAATTCTCACATTTTATTATCTGTTTTTAGGATTGTTTTTCGAGATGCTTTATGGCTATGGCGCACCCAACATCGAGCAGATAATAATGTCTATGATAAGCATAATTGTGTTCACGGTTCCCGTGCTTACGATGCGACTTATGAGTGAGGATCGCCGCCAAAAGGTGGATCAGGCGCTGCTCACAGCACCCGTGAAGCTTTCCTCTATAGTTTTAGGTAAGTTTTTTGCGGCGCTTGCTGTGTTTGCATTGGGCTTTGCTCCCACAATAATTTTTGAAATAATATTCGCAAGCTATGTATCGGTAAGTATATTTACTTATATTTATGCGCTTATCGGTATCCTTTTGTTAGGTGCGGCTCTTATATCCTTGGGTATGTTTGTTTCGTCCCTCACAGAAAGTCCTGTTGTGGCAGCAATTCTCACACTTGTTGTAAATATATTCCTGCTTTATATGGATAGCCTTGCATCTCTTATAAATGTTGAATGGGTAGCAAAAATAGCTGAGAAAATGTCATTTATCACAGCTGCAGAAAGCTTTAGTCAGCAGATTTTCTCTGTATCTGATGTAATTTACTTCTTAAGCATAATAGTAGCGTTCCTGTTCCTTTCGGTTCGCTCGCTTGAGAAGAGAAGATGGTCTTAAAGGAGGTAAAAGTGATGGAAAACAAGAATAATGAAACAAAAGAAATAATTGAAACCTCCGTTGATACCGAAATAAAGGTTGAAAAGAAGAAAGAAAAGAAAAATCCTTTTAAGGCAATTATTGAAAAAATCAAGACCTTAAGGGGTAAGAAAATCAGAAATCAGCAGTTATGGAAGCGCGGCGGATATTCCCTTGCTATCACCGCCTTTGTGCTTGCGGCACTTATCCTCTTTAACTGGATGGTATCTGCCCTTGCAGACCGCTTTAATCTAGAGTTTGATATGTCTGCGCAGAAGACCAACTCTATAAGTGAGGAAAATATTGAATACCTTAAAAATCTTGAATATGAGGTGAATGTTACTGTTTGCAGTAATGAGGAAAACTATGTAGCTTACATGAATGAGTATTATGGTGGTTATGCAACAGGCGGCTCGCAATATTTCGCACAGACCACAAAGCTTATCCAAAAGTACGCGGATTACAGTGATAACATTAAGATTCGCTATGTTGACACACAGAGCACCGAATTTACCGCTATAAGTCAGGCTTATTCCTCTTACGGTATTGATTACGGTGACCTCATAGTAACCTGCACCCGCACAGATATTCCAAATAGCAAGGAGCGTGTAAGGGTTGTAAAGTTTGAGGATGTATATACCCTTACCGAAGGTTACAATCAGTATACCGTTTCGGGCAACAACCTTGAAACTGCGCTTACAAGTGCCATATCCTATGTTATCACCGCTGATAGCAAGAAGGTAGCCTTTATAACAGGCCATAGCGCTGAAAACTATACGGGCGCAATGACCGAACTCCTTATGGCAAACAATTATGAAATAACCAATATTTCAGATGCTATTATCACAAATATTTCAAACGAATTCGATGCAGTTATAATTATGGCTCCTTCTATTGACTTTATGGGCAGCGAGCTTGATGCTATTTCCGAATTCCTTGATAATGACGGTAAGCTTGGAAAGGGACTTATGTTCTTTGCTGACGCTACCTGTCCATCACTTCCCAACCTTTATGACTTCCTTAAGCAGTGGGGAATTTCAGTGGGTGAGGGTATGCTTTACCAGACCCAGTCCAATAACCATATACCAAACGATCCAACAGCTATGTATATATTCGCTGCAAATGAGCCCGATGATGAAATAAGCGGACTTTTGTCTAATTATAATCGCTGTGTTTCAGGTTTTAATGTTCCTATGACTACCTGCGAGGCATCGGAGGCTCTGATTAAATCTTTCCCGATACTTCAGACTACCAACGGTGTTGTTGTTGCTCCTGCCGGTGCCGATGCTACATGGAGTGATTACAGCGAGGACGATATGGCTCAGTATGACGGTATTATTCAGTCCAGCAAGAGCACATATGATTCGGATAATAATAAAATAGTAAGCTATGTTGTGGCATTTGGCAGTGTTGAGTATGTGGAGTCACAGTGGTATTCCTATAGGAATCTTTCAAATCAGGATATAACCCTTGCTGTGGCAGACCGCGCTTGCCATGTTGAAGATAGCGGAATGAAGTTCACTTCAAAAACAATTACCAGCGAAAGCTTTTATGATGAAGTAACCGAAGATGCAACAACTATTATAAGAATTATATTTGTATTCTTAATTCCTATTGCTATGGTTGCAATCGGTATATATATTTACATTAGGAGAAAGAATGCCCGATGAGCGAATTTTCCGAAAACAAAGAATTAGAAACCGCTGAGGCTGAGCCCCAAGAGAATGCCCAGCCCGCGGTAAATGATAATGATGATGCTTTTAGCACCATATTTTCTGCTCCAGCCGAGCACAATGATAAAGCCGTGAATAGTAATAAAAAGCGCCTTATCACAATAATAGCTTCATTTTTAGCTGTGGCAGTTCTTGTGGGTGGCACTATTTCCATTATTAAGCTTATCCCTGAAATGGAGGATGAGGAGACCTCAAGCTCTGTTTTTGAGGATATAACCGTGCTTGACCTTAACAGTGATAAGTTTGATACCCTTACTGTTAAGAACTCTCAGGGTGAGTTCAAGCTTTATACCGAACAGCTTACCACCAATGCAGACAGTAGCGATGAAAGTTCACAAGAAGCCGATGAAAACAGTGAGGAAACATCATCTGCCGAAACTAAAACCTCAACCGCTTGGCGAGTTGAGGGAGTTGAGACCTCAAAGCTCAGCAACACCACAGTAACCTCTATCGTATCGGCTGCGGCATCTGTTACGGCTAAGCGTGAAATAACCACAAAAAGCGCATCCGACTGCGGCTTTGATGAGCCTCAGTTTGAAATCACAATTTCATCCACTCAGGTGGGCAACTATACCATTCTTGTGGGAGCTGCTTCACCCGATGGCACAGGCACATATTTAAAGCTTGCCGATAAGGATAACATCTATATTGTGGATGATAGTGCGGTATCGGTGTTCGAGTTTAATTTACTCGACCTTGCCGATAAAACTTCGCTTTCTGCAGTATCCTTCAGCGCTGATACCACAGGTAAGGTTGATGAAAACGGCAGAATTTTATATTTTGACAGTCTCACCTTTGAAGGCAAGAACTTCCCCGAAACGGTTACTGTAATCAATAACACAGATGAGAGTGATTCGGGCAGCCTGATGCCTTATATAATCACCACACCTATCGAGCGCTACGCCGAGGCCGAGGCTCTTTCGGCTCCTTTGGATATGTTCTCTTCAGAAATCTCGGTTATGGGTATCTATTCATATGATATAACAGAACAGTCAATGGCAGCAGTGGGACTTGATAATCCTGATATATTCGTAACCCTTACTGTTGAGGGTGAGAGCAAATGGTTTAAGGTTTCCAAGGTTGATGATTCCTATTGCGCCGTAATCAGGGATGATAGTCAGATGATTTATAAGGTTACTTTGGCAAACTTCCCTGTGCTTGAATATAAGACGGAGGATTTATATTCCACCTGGGTAACTCTTTATTCGATAAATGATTTAAGCGGTATGGATATCACTGTGGAGGGCGAGAAGTATAACTTCGATATTGCATCCGAAGAGGATGAAGATGGTAAAACCACCTATACCATTCATTGTAATGATGAGCTTATAACCACCGAATATTTCCAGAGTTTTTATCAAAACTTCCTTGACCTTGACTGCAGTGACTATACTGTAAGCGAAATATCAGCCGCAGCCGACTGCACAGTTAAGTTTACATTTAACGATGGCAGTAAGAGCGAGCTTGAGTTCCGAAAGTCGAGCGAAACATCTTATCAGTACCGTCTTGACGGTATGGATATGGGCAAGGTTACATCATCTGCCTATAATAAGGTGATTAAGAATTTAAAGCTTGTTGCAGAAAACAAAGAGCCTTAATTTTATAAAAAAATGACCGTTGTTACAACGGTCATTTTTTATAAAATTAATCTCAAAATCAAGTATTCTCAGTGTGCCGTCATCTATTTCGATGGCACTTTTTTCTTGGCCAAAGCCCGTTTTTACCGTGTTTTCATATGCCTTTCCAATACCCACAAGGCCTATGCTTAGGCATAAAATTAAAATACAGCTGATATAAAAACTTCTCATATATACCTTAAACTTCATTTTATCATCCTAAACTGTTAAATAGATTAATAAGAGCATTTGAAAGTAGCTGGGCTGAATATTTAGCCTCGTCTATAGTATTGCCATCGGTGCCGATTTCTATAAGAACAGAGCCTGTGGTGAGGCTTTGATTATAATTTTTAGACATAAAGTGTATTGAGCGCGCAAGCGTGGGGTACATAACCTCGATGGTTTGCTGCATTTTGGTGGCAAGCTTTAAATTTTCTTTCCAGTTAGGGAAGTTTGTAACACTGCCGCTTTGTGAGCCCATAACAAGCATTATCTGAGCGGCTTTTTTGCCCTCTATTTCGGTTGTAACCTTAACCTTATCGGTGTCATTTGCGGCTATTGCATCGCGGTGTAGGTCTATCACAATTTTAATACTTGGGTATTTTTCGGTATAGCTGCATATCGTGTTTGCGGCTCGGCTATAGCTTTCGTTATATGACGGATAATCATGAGCAGTGGTATCGTGAAGCGTCTTAATTCCCGCCGCATTCAGTTTGTCGGCAACTATTTTTCCAAGAGCCACCATATTATATTCATTATCGGTGGTGCGGCTTAAATCGGCATCGGTGTAATAATCACGATTTTCTCTTAGATAGCTTTCTGTCGCATGGGTGTGGAGAATAAGAACCTGCGGCTCACTATTTTTCTCGATTTTATAGCCTAATTTCCCGTTTAAAAAGCTCTTTAAATTTATATCAAGCTCGGTGTTGTTTTTAAGATACACATTATTATATGAGGTGTTGGCGGTGTAAGGGGATATAAACTTTTCCACAACCTTGCCCTGCACCGTGCCGCTGGCGGCGGTTGCTACCGCACTTTGGGTTTGCGCTTCGCTTTGTGTAGAGGACACTTCGCTACTGCTTGAAAAGGTATCCTCGCTTTCACTTGCGGTCGATTCGCTTGAAATTGTAAGCTTAGTAGCGCTTTCGTTATCTATATATGAAACGGCAGCGCTTTCTTTAAAAATACCGCCGTACATTCCGCAAAAAATAATAGCCGCGCATACAACAGCCGCTGTAACATATCTCACAATTGCATAGGTGTTGCTCAAAACTTCGCCTCCCGACATAAAATTTTATGCGAGAGGTGAGGGCTTTTATGTTAGACTATCAAGTATTTGTTCATCTAAATCGGGCTGCAAAAATATATTTATAGCACGCGATAAAAGCGCCGAGGATTTTTCAATAAGCAGGTCTATATCCTTGGGTGTTACCATCATACTTTCTTGGGTATCGGGTATATGACCGCTAACATCAATAACTGTTGGTATGCCTATGCACACAACGGGTATGTGAAGTGTTTTTTCGCTAAGCTCTTTTCGTGAATTGTTAACGCCCGAGCCAGGGGAAATACCACTATCGCTAAGCTGAACGGTTTTGCAAAGCCGCTTAGCGCTAGCTGCCGCCAGTGCATCAATCGCAATAACCGCGTCAGGCTTTGTTTTTTCCACTGCCGCTAATATCAGGTCATAGCTCTCAATTCCCGTCTTTCCCAAAACACCTGGTATCAGACATGATACATTTTTGAGCTGCTCTAGCCCAAGACTGCTTTTAAGCTCACCACTAATGTGGCGAGTGGCAAGCACTGCATCCGCCACTAAAGGTCCTAGCGCGTCGGGAGTTATATCGGTGTTGCCAAGCCCCACCACGAGCACACTCTCTCGCCGAGTAGGCATTAAATTTTCAAGGCTGTCAACGATAGCCTTTATGATATCGCCTGTGTCAGCAATAGTGTCAAGCCGCCCGAATTGCACCGTGCAGTAGCGCCCGCAAGGCTTTTGAAGAACGCTTGCCGCTTCACAGGTTTTAATTTCCACAGTAGAAACTGTAACCTCACCAACATTTTTCTCATAACTCTCAACGCCCGAGATTTCCTGCGGTTGCCTTGCCTTTATTTCACCGATAAGGTCAGTTCTTAAATTCATATAATTCACCGATACTATTTTTGCCAAAAAAATTTAATATATTAAAAAGAGCCTTAAAGCTCATAAAAATTGACAATATATTTCAGATATTGTATAATCGTTTATGGATGATAATGTCAAAATAACACAAGACAACCGTACCAATGTTTTTGCATTTGAAGGAGAAACTATGAGCAAAAAAATAAAAATATCGATCATCGCTATTCTCTTATCTATTATAGCATCAACATCAATTATATTTATTAAAAATTATAACAAAATAGAAAAAGTCAATGAACGACAGCATGTTGTTTTGTCAAAAAAATTTTATATCCCTATAAAAGAGAATACTGATATAATTTATTTTAATAACGATGAAGGAAAAGAATTTTCACCCGTTTGTAAAGCAACATTGCGAATTAATGAAGATGAGTATAAAGAATTTATATTGAACATTCAAAAAACAGGATATATTTCGGCAAGTGTTGAACAATGCAAAAGTCATTTTGTTGCTAATGAGGATTGGAAATCTGTCGGTATAGAAAACATTGAGGAAGTGTATAGATATAATACTTCAGAGCCCCGTGGTAGTGATGGGAATAAGCGTGTTCATATATACATTTTTATCACTGATTCATTAAATGGATATAGGGAGGCCTATCTAATTAACTACGGAGGAAAAGGAATATGAACAAGGGAAGATAGCATAAGAGAACTATATTGTTATCTCCTATGCATAACAATATTGACAGCGGTTTCTGTAAGGAGTTTAATATGAAAAAACACACAAATAAAATTCGCAATCTCATAGTAAAAAAACGCATTATAAAGATATGCTTCATTTCTTTTTTAATAGTTCTTAATATTTTAATCACATCATTTTCAATTGTGTATGTTTGTTATGATTTCCCATTAAGAAGAACCGTTTTATATTTAGGTATTTCACACTTTCTAATATTGTTAGACTTAATCATAAATATCGCTAAAATGTAAGTAATAACATAACACAGAGATTCTCCACAAGTGTTATTGTTTATATCGATAAATTATAAAAAACTCCCCAACTTGGTTGGGGAGTTTGATTCGTTTTATTAATTATTTTGCGCTTTCATACTTTGCAACTGCCGCCTTAATTTTATCAGCGGGGTCAAGCAGCTTGCTGATGGAATTGTCGTTATTAAGAGTGTCAATAAGAAGTGCGATATACTTAGACATATTAACACTGCAGTACCACTCGCGAGAGAGCAGTTCAGGTGTTTGATAGATAAGGTTTGTGGTGAACACCTTATCGATAAGTCCGTTTTCATAGTATTCGTCGAACTTCTCAAGGCCTTCAACGAAAAGACCGAAGGTAGAGAACACGAAAATTCTGCCTGCGCCCTTTTCCTTAAGCTTTGCAGCTATATCAAGCATTGATTCACCGCTTGAAATCATATCGTCAACAAGGATAAGGTCCTTGCCTGTGATATCGTTGCCCAAAAACTCGTGCGCTTCAATTGGGTTTCTGCCGTTTACAACCACCGAGTAATTGCGGCGCTTATAGAACATACCAAGCTCTAAGCCTAAAACGGAGGAATAGTAAATGCATCTGCCCATACCGCCCTCGTCAGGGGATACTATCATTGTGTGCTCGCGGTCGAGCTTAACATCGGGAACATTCTTAAGCAGAGCTTTAATCATTTGGTAAGCCGCCTGAACATTGTCAAAGCCGTCAAGCGGGATAGCGTTATTAACGCGTGGGTCGTGAGCATCAAAGGTGATAATGTTCTTAACACCCATCGATACAAGCTCCTGCAAAGCCATAGCACAGTCCATAGACTCGCGTGAGGTTCTGCGGTGCTGTCTGCCTTCGTAAAGCATAGGCATGATAACGGTAATTCTTCTTGCCTTGCCGCCGAAAGCCGCGATAACGCGCTTTAAGTCTTGGAAGTGGTCATCAGGACTCATGGGAACTGTTTGTCCATACATCTTGTATGTAACATTATAGTTAAAGCAGTCGCAGATAATAAAAGCATCAAGACCGCGTGCGGTGTGGTGAAGAACCGCTTTAGCTTCACCTGTACCAAATCTTGGGCAATTAGCGTCAACCACGAAAGACTGGTCCTCATCAATGCTTCTCCACTGCTTGAGGTAGTAGTCTACCTGAGAAGAGATGTTCTCACAGCCACGCATGCTGATGATAGCAAGGTCGCCGTAAGGTGTGTGTTTGAAATTAATGCTCGACATAAATCAAAGCCCTCCGCAAACAAATTTTTTATATCACCCATTGTAACACATTTTCGCCGACATAAAAAGCCTTTTTTATAAAAATTTTTACATATTTTTAAATTTATCTAAAAAACACGAATTTTATCGATTTATAATTTAAAAATTAATTGCTATTAGCAACCATATCTGCTATAATAAATTGAATAGTTATATGTAGTTTGGAGATGTTTAATATGCCTAAGGTTACATTACTCGCACACACACCCGACCCCGAAAAAACAGTGGCTTGTGCCGCAAAGCTTTGCTATAGCGCATCAACTATAGAAAATCTTCGCGATGGGTTAACTGATGAGAAGGCGGCATCCTTTGTTGATATGCTTTCGGAAATCGGTCATGAAAGCCCAATTGAACACGCCTCCTTCACCTTTGGTATCGAGGGCGTTTCCCGCGCGTTTTTAGCGCAGATAACACGCCACAGAATGGCATCTTATTCGGTAAAGAGTCAGCGCTATGTTAAAGAGGGCGCATTCGAGTTTGTAACTCCACCCGAGGTTGCAGGGGATGATGAGGCTCTGAGAATTTACGAAAAGTCTATGCGTGACGCTCAGGCGGCTTACGATAGAATTGCCGAAATACTTACCGAAAAGCATAAGAAAACATTTATGGACGAGGGCAAGGACGAGAAGACAGCCGAGCGACTTGCTTCTAAAAAAGCTATAGAGGATGCGCGTTTTGTGCTTCCTAATTCCTGCGAAACCAAAATGGTGGTTACAATGAACGCGCGTTCATTGCTTAACTTCTTCCGCCACCGTTGTTGCAACCGCGCCCAGTGGGAAATTCAGTCGGTTGCGAATCAAATGCTCGCCCTTGTTAAAGAGGTTGCCCCCGATTTATTCAAAAAGGCGGGCCCACCCTGCATAAACGGCGCTTGTCCCGAGGGTAAAATGACCTGCGGCAAGGCAGCCCAAATCAGAGAATATTATAAGGAAATGAAGTAATGGGAAAGCTTATTGTTATTGAAGGGCTTGATGGATGCGGCAAGTCTACTCAGCTTGAATTGTTGCCGAAAAAGCTAAAGGAAAAGGGAATAGATAGCCGCACGGTTTCTTTCCCCGATTATGATAGTGATTCAAGCGCGCTTGTTAAAATGTATTTAGGCGGCAAATTCGGCACAAGGCCCGATGATGTTAACGCTTATGCCGCATCGCTTTTTTATGCGGTAGACCGTTATGCCTCTTTTAAGGCTAATTGGGGGAAGTATTATTTTGATGGTGGTGTCGTGGTATCGGGAAGATACACAACCTCAAACGCCGTGCACCAGACCTCAAAGTTGCCAGAGAGCGAGTGGAAAGCGTTTCTTGACTGGCTTTATGAGCTTGAATATAATAAGGTCCAAATCCCAAAGCCCGATAAGGTTATATTCCTTGATATGCCTGTTGAGGTATCGCAAAAGCTGCTATCCCACAGATATTCGGGGGATGAAGCTAAAAAGGATATTCACGAAAGCGATGTGAATTACCTTGAGGCCTGCAGAAAAGCCGCGCGCTTTACCGCCGAGTATTCAGGTTGGACAATTATTCCTTGCGCCGAAAACGGACTCCCTCGCAGCATAGAAGATATTTCTAACGACATACTTAAAGAAGTTTTAACAGTAATTTAAGGTGAGAACTTATGGTATATGTATTTTTAGCCAAGGGCTTTGAGGAAGTGGAGGCTATAGCTCCCGTTGATATTCTCCGCCGAGGCGGGGTTGAGGTTAAAACTGTGGGTGTTACAGGCAAGCGTGTCAGCGGCTCGCACGGTATATCTATAAATTGTGATATAACCGTGAAAGAGGCTCAGCTTGATGGCCTTGAGGGAATAATTCTTCCGGGCGGAATGCCTGGCACCACTAATCTCGAAAATGATGGAACGGTGCAGAAATTTATAGATTACTGTGCCGAAAAAGGGCTTATAATTGGCGCTATTTGCGCGGCACCCTCTATACTTGGCCACAAAGGACTGCTTCAGGGCAAAAACGCCGTGTGCTTTAGGGGCTTTGAAAAGGAGCTTGCAGGCGCACATATCCTTGACTGCCCCGCCACAAGAGATGGCAACATCGTTACAGGCTGGGGAGCAGGCGGCGCACTTGATTTTGGTCTTTTATATCTTTCCGCGATTACCGATAACGATGAGCTTGCGAAGAAGCTTGGCAGAAATATGCGTTATTCAAATTATTAAGAAGGAATATATATGAGTGATAAGAACTTCAATTTAAATGATGATGATTTCGTGATAGGTAAGGGATTTGCTGTGGATGAATCAGGCGCGCCAATGCCCAAAAAACGCCGCAACAAAAAAATGAATCCCACAATCAAAAATGTTATATGGATACTCGCGATAATCGTGGTATCGGTGAGCTTGGCTTTAACCGTTATTTATGCGGGCTCTGATTATTTAGGTATCGGCTTTGGCAGGGGAGAGGACACCGAAATGGATATCCCCTATGGCTCCTCAACATCAACTATTGCCGAAAAGTTAAGTGATACGGGCGCCGTTAAAATGCCGCTTCTTTTCAGGGTTTATTCTCGTCTTAAAGGGTATGACAGTCAGTATAAATACGGTCTTTACACCTTTAACACCGAAATGGGTTACGAGGATATTGCCGAAATGCTTATGAATGACGGCGCAAAGGCACAAAGTGTTACGGTTACCATCCCTGAGGGCACAGGTATTAACGATTATATTAAGAATGTGAACGGTGAGGATGTGACCGTTAAGGGTATCACCACCATCCTTGAAGAGGCGGGGGTTTGCACAAGAGCAGATTTTATTGCCGCGCTCAGTGAAGTGGAATATGATTCCAGACTTCTTAAAAATGCTAATGTGGGTAAAACCTATTATGCGCTTGAGGGTTATCTATTTCCTGAAACCTATAACTTTTATTCCTATGATTCCGCGGAATGCGCCCGAATGGTTGTGGAGCGTATGATAGCGCAAAGCGAAAAGCGTATTACCGATGATATGTTTAAGCGCGCAGACCAAATGGGATACACCATGAACGAAATTCTCACAATGGCTTCCATTATCCAGATGGAAGCGGGCAAGAGCTTCGATGAAATGGATGATGTTGCCGCCGTTTTCTATAATAGACTTGGTAGTGACGGCTTTTCAACACTCGGCTCATCGCCCACCTGTTATTACGGCGATTCCTTTAAAAATGATGATGGCAGATATAACACATATAATGTAAAGGGCTTGCCACCTGGACCTTTGTGCTCGCCAGGAATTGATGCTATCAAGGCGGCTTTATATCCCACGGAAAACAGCCCCTATTATTACTTCGTTACCGATAGCGATGGTAATTTCTATTACCATAAAACCGAAGCCGAGCAGCAGAAAACAATAAATAGCTTACAGCAAGGAAATAAATGGATATATGAGTATTTTGACTGATAAAGCCGTGCCTGAGCTTTTGTGTCCCGCGGGGGACCTTTCAAGGCTTAAATGCGCCGTTGATTTCGGCGCAGATGCGGTGTATCTTGCGGGCGAGGAGTTTGGCATGCGAACTGCCGCCGCGAATTTTAACAAAGAGGATTTGAAGGCGGGGGTGGAGTATGCCCACGCAAGAGGCGTTAAGGTGCATGTTACCTGTAACACACTGCCTCACGAGGATGAAATTGCCCGTTTGCCCGAATTTCTAAAATATTTAAACTTAATAGGCGTTGATGCGGTTATCGCATCGGATTTAGGTACCATAGAAATGGTAAAAAAATATGCGCCAAATTGCGAGCTGCATATTTCTGTGCAGTCGGGCATAGTGAATAGCGCAACCGCCAATGCATTTTATAAAATGGGCGCTAAGCGGGTTGTGCTCGCGCGCGAGCTTTCGTTGGAGGAAATCGCAAAAATCCGCGCAAACACCCCAAAAGACTTAGAGATTGAAGCCTTTGCCCACGGCGCTATGTGTGTGTCGTTTTCGGCAAGGTGTCTGCTTTCAAGCTATATGACAGGTCGCGATGCTAATCGTGGCGACTGCGCTCAGCCCTGCCGTTGGAGCTATAGCCTTATGGAGGAAAAGCGCCCTGGGCAGTATTTCGATATAACCGAAACGAATAAGGGCACTTATATTCTTAATGCCAACGATATGTGTATGGCGCAGCACCTCGATAAAATGCGCGATGCGGGTGTATCAAGCATTAAAATTGAGGGTAGGGCAAAAACCGAATACTATGTGGCGGTAACTGCCAATGCCTATCGCGGTGCGCTTGATAGCCTAAAGACTGCGGGGGATAATTGGAGCTTACCCGCTTGGGTAGCGGATGAGCTTAATAAGATAAGCCATCGCACCTATTCCACAGGCTTTTATTTTGGCAGACCCCAAAATGCGCAGACCTATGAAAATGCAGGATATGTCCGTGATTATTCTATTGCCGCAGTGGTTGACGGTTATGAAAACGGCTGCATTTTAGCAACCCTTAAAAACAAGTTTGCCCGCGGCACAAGCCTTGACTGTCTGGAAGCGGGAAGTGAGCCGTTCATTATTGAAACCGATAGCCTTATGGATGAGAATAATAATATAATCGAGGATGCGCCGCGTCCTATGATGACCATTAAGATTCCGTTTGCAAGAGAGGTTAAAGCGGGCTCAATGCTTAGAATGAAAATATAGTTGCAAAATATGTCAAATTATGGTAAAATAATTTGACACAATATAAAAGGAGATTTTTAAAATGAAAAAGGAAGTATTAGTAGAAATTTCAGCTCGCCATGTGCATGTAACAAAGGAAACACTTGAAACCCTTTTTGGCGCAGGCCATGAGCTTACAAACAAAAAGGACCTTTCTCAGCCTGGCCAGTTCGCTTGTGAGGAAAAGGTTACAGTTGTTGGCCCTAAGGGCAGTGTAAAGGCTTCTATTCTTGGCCCCTGCCGCCCGGCAGATCAGGTTGAGCTTTCCTTAACCGATGCTCGCTCTATCGGCGTTAGCGCCCCTATCCGCGAATCAGGTGATGTTGCGGGAACTGGCGCTTGCAAGCTCGTTGGCCCCTGTGGCGAGGTTGAGCTTACCGAAGGTGTTATTGCTGCAAAGCGCCATATACATATGACCTGCGCAGACGGTGAAAAGTACGGCATTGTTGATAAGCAGGTAGTTAGCGTTAAGATTCCAACCGAGGGCAGAGCGCTTGTGTTTGATGATGTTGTAGCTCGAGTTAGCGATAGCTATGCACTTGCAATGCACATAGATACTGACGAGGCTAATGCTGCAGCCGTTCCTGGCAGCTGCATAGGTGAAATCCTTGCATAAGGAAGATATTGGACTTTATATTCACATACCCTTTTGTGAAAAAAAGTGTGCTTATTGCGATTTTTATTCTTGTATTCCGTCGGCAGATGTTATAAATGAATATTTATCGTCACTTAATCAGCAAATCAAAAAATGGGGCGGCGAGCTTAGCTGCCCCATTGATACTCTTTATATAGGCGGCGGCACACCGTCACTGCTGGGGGATAGGATTATCCCACTTATCAAAAATGTAAGGGATAATTTTCGTGTTAGCGAAAATGCAGAGATAACCGCCGAGCTTAATCCCTGTAGCGCTAAGGACTTTTTAGAGGCAGCGCGTGCGGCAGGGGTAAACCGTATTTCTGTGGGTGTGCAGTCGGGAAATGATAAAATGCTTAAAATATTAGGCAGAAACCACACCTGTGAGGATGCTGTAAGCACCATAAAGACGGCGCGTGAGCTTGGCTTTGATAATATATCGGTTGACCTTATGATAGGGCTTCCCGAAAGTGATACTAAATCTCTTAAAGCCGATATTGATTTTATCCTTTCTTTGAATCCCGACCATATTTCGGCATATATTCTTAAAATCGAGGAAAAGACTGCTTTTGCTAAAAGGGCAGATAGCCTGAATCTACCCGATGATGACCAAATCGCCGAGCAATATCTTTATATGTGCGAGCGTCTTGAAAACGCGGGTTTTAAGCATTATGAAATATCTAATTTTGCAAAGCCTAATAAACACAGCCGCCACAATCTTAAATATTGGCAGTGCAATGAGTATTTGGGTTTAGGTCCTGCCGCGCATTCGTTTATCGGTGGCGAGCGTTTTTATTATCCGCGCGACCTTAAGGGCTTTATGAAGTCCCCACAAACCATATCTGATGGTAAGGGCGGCGGCGCAAACGAGCGACTTATGCTCGGCCTTCGCTTAGCCGAGGGTGTTGACCTTACTGAAATTTACGGTGAAATACCGCCCGAGATATTGCGAAAAATATCCGCACTTAGTAAGGCGGGTTATATAAAGACGCAACTTCCGCGAATTTCGCTTACCGAAAGCGGTATGCTTATATCAAACAGTATAATTATGGAGTTATTATGAAAACTTATAAAATTCATCTTATCCGCCACGGCTTTACCGATGGTAATCTCGGTGGTCAGTATATCGGCAATCGCACCGACTTAGCGCTGTGCCCCGAGAGTGTGCGCGAGCTGCAGGAGCTAAGGCAAAATATAGAATACCCCGACATTGAAAAGCTCTATACCTCTCCAATGCTTCGTTGCCGCCAAAGCTGCAACATAATCTATCCTGGCTTTGAGCCTTGTGTGGTAGATGAGCTTACAGAGTATGACTTCGGTGAGTTTGAGGGTAAAACCGCCACTCAGCTTGAAGCAATCCCCGAATATACCGAGTGGACTTCGGGTAAAATTGATGCGCCGCCTGGGGGAGAAAGCTCACAAAACTTTGTTAAGCGTCAGGTTTTGGCGCTTAATATGATAGTGCGCGATATGATGCAGAGCGGTATCACAAGCGCGGGCGTTATGATGCACGGCGGCGCGATTATGATGTTACTTGCCGCTTGCGCCGTACCTCGAAAGCGCTCGGTTGAGTGGACAGCCGATAACGGCAGAGGGTATTCTGTTATGATAACCCCATCGCTCTACCATTCAAGCGGTATCATTGAAGTATACGATATAATATAAGGATGAAATTATGGTTAATATAGGAAACGATTGGGATAATATTCTCGCTGATGAGTGGGAAAAGCCTTATTATAAGGAGCTTCGCGCATTTTTAAAGCAAGAGTATAAAACTCAAACGATATATCCCGATATGCACGATATTTTTAATGCCCTTAGGTATACCTCCTTTGAGGATACAAAGGTGGTTATAATCGGTCAGGACCCCTATCATGGTGAGGGTCAGGCGCACGGACTGTGCTTTTCAGTTAAAAAGGGCATTGTTCCGCCACCGAGCCTTAAAAATATGTATAAAGAGCTTCAAAGCGATATAGGCTTTGCTATACCCACCCACGGCGAGCTTACCTCGTGGGCAAAGCAGGGTGTGCTGATGCTAAACACTGTGCTCACGGTTCGTGCGGGCAGCCCTAATAGCCATAAGGATAAGGGGTGGGAAATATTCACCGATAGGGTGATAGCAGAGCTTGATAAAAAGCAAACCCCCGTTGTTTTCCTGCTTTGGGGCGCAAATGCCCGCAAAAAGGCAGAGATTATTAAAAACCCCATACATAAAAAGCTTATAACAGTTCACCCAAGTCCGCTTTCAGCATATAACGGATTTTTCGGCTGCAAGCATTTTTCAAAAACAAATGAAATATTAATTTCAAGCGGACTTTCGCCTATAAATTGGCAGATTTAGGAGGAATAGAAAATGAAATCAACTGGAATGGTTCGCGCCGTAGATAAAATGGGTAGAGTGGTTATACCTAAGGAAATCAGAAAGCAGTTAGGCGTTCAAAATGATGTGGATAGCTTTGAAATTTATATGGAAGGCGATAATGTTATTTTAAAGAAATATCAGCCCACCTGCATTTTCTGCGATAACCTTGCTGATAGTGTAGAGCTTAACGGTCACATAGTATGCAAGGATTGTATAGAAAAATTAAATTGCTTGGCTCAGGAAGATTAATTTTAGATATAATAAAAACGGCAATGAACAGTCAGTTCATTGCCGTTTTTTTAAATTTATGAAAGATTACCGTTGGCGTCACAGATGAGAGTGACTGTAATATCTTTAGTTTGTGTTGTTACAAACAGTACTTTGTGCTTAAAAGTTGCATCGCCTATTGCTTTATTGCTTGACTTCTTGGTGGATGCACTGTCTAAACTCCAACCGCTTGCTATATTGCTTGTTGAATAAGAGGCGGCAGTGCAGGTGGCACTTGTGCCAATATTTACCGAAAAAGTTCCCTTTACAGTAAAGGTCCACTGAACATCGCCGTCACTATTTCTTGCGGTGTAACTTTTAGTTCCGCTTTTGGTAGAGGTCGCTCTTGTTAATATACTTGTTTCTTCTGTAACTCTTATTACAACTGAACTACCATCAGAAAAATATTCTGTCTCCTCATAAATGAGAGTTTCATTGTTTTCTGCCGCAGATATCGGCGAAATAAATGCAGTAGTTAAAAATATTGTGGCTAAAACAAAAATAATAATTTTTTTCATTATATAGTTTCCTTTCCGCTTGAATCATACCAACCTAAGTCGGTTACGCTTGTCTCGTAATAATATATGGTATCACGACTATTATTTATATAAATAATAATTGTTAAAGCTCCTATAAAAACTAAAATAGCAGATAATACCGAAAGCAAGGCAATTCTTATGTACTTTGTCCTTTTATATGCCTTAATTTGTGGCTCACTTATCACTGTTGAGAAATCATTTGATATTTGTTCTGCTGTGCCGAAATGCTTTTCAATATCCTGAAATTCTGCATTTGGGTTTTCATCTAAATAAGCCTCTATGGAGAACTTTAAATCATCAAGCATTTTTTTCATTACCTTGTTATAACAGGGCAGTGTTTTTTTAATTTTTCTATAATAGCTGTTGATTTCCTTTTTTAATTGTTTATTTGCTATCATTTATAAAATCCTCCAAATCTTCCGTGCCTAAGATAAATAAAATTCCGCGATTAAGTGAAAAGTATTCCTGCTTGATTTCCTTAAGATATTCAGCGCCCGATGGCTCAATATGGTAGTAAACTCTTGTTCTGCGTTTACCTACTTTTTCTGAGCGGTCAGAAATATACCCCTTATCGAGCAAACGATATAAAACAGGATACAGTGAGCCCTCGGGAACAAGAAATAAACCGTTGCTTTTGTTTTCAAAAGCTTGACATATTTCATATCCGTACATATCCTTTTCTTTTAAAAGCGTGAGTAAGACCAGCTCGATTGTACCGCGTTTAAGACCTTCTGAAATACCCATTGGAACCACCCTCTTTGATTTAAATAAAATGTAACACAAAATACATTGCTTTGTCAATACTTTGCAACGCAAAACATTATTGACAAAAACTATTTGTCATGTTATTATAAAATCGGAAAATAAAAGAGGGGAAGTGAGTCCGATGTATAATTAGGAAGATGAAACATTAAGTACATATTTTATTAAAACTACAAAAGGAGAAAAAGATGAAAGGACTTAGACTTATAGTATCAATAATTTTGACAATTTGCATGACTACTATCCCTTGTTCTGCTGCTTTACCCGAAACTGAAATAGATAGTGGATTTCCGGTAAATTGCGGGAATTTATCAGAAGAGGTTATTTATCATTTTGATGCTCAAACATATGAGATAACACTTGAAAACATTGATGATGAAGTTGCTGAAGCCGCGATCAATAGTACGGTGACTGAGGGCAACACTTATGAGTGTATCCCTGAAAATTCCTCATCAGAATTACCGTCGGATATAAGTCCTTTTTTATTACTTGGAAATTGGTCCCGGATTACTAGTACCACATCAAGTAGGTATAGAAATACAGCTCGTCTGCGAATGACGCTTGCAAGTGGGGCTACCAGTTGGGCTACAGGATTTTTTATAGGACCGAGCACAATAGTTACTGCGGGTCATGTTGCTCACAATACAAACAGAACGGGCAATCCTTTTCCTACAAGCATGACAGTATTTCCAGCTTATTCGAATAGCACTGCTGGCTCAACACCATATGGTTCTGCAAATGCAACATCTTATATTATGTCATCCAATTGGGTTGATAATCGTAGTAATGATTATGACTGGGCTATAGTAAGATTAAATAGTAATCTTGGTGATAGTGTTGGACATTATGGCTTGCGATGGCAGTCGGCAAGTTATAACGGCACTGACATAAATGCTCACGGATATCCTGGAACAGTGAATGGAGTAGCAAACCAATTTTTGTATCTTACAACTGGAAAAATATCAGCCTCATTTGACAAAACTCTTCGTAGCATAAACACTAACATTGATCGGGGAATGAGTGGTGGTCCGCTTTATATTTATTCGAGCACATATGGTTATCAGGCAATAGGAATTATTTCTGGTGCCATTTCATCAAGTAATGGTACAAGTTATAATCGCTTTACGAGAATAGACCAAACACTATATAATCGAATGATGGAATATGCAGATTTAAGGGTATAAAGGTTGGTTAATATGAAAAAATATATAGCCTTTTGTTTTGTTATATTTTCATTAATTATTTGTTCCTGTAGTAATAATCCAAGCAAAATCACCGATACGGATGAATTATTAGATATAAATTCTAATGTTAGTGAAGCGGTAAACAGTAATATTTCAGAAAAAAATGATTTAGAAATCGAAACTGATAATAAAGTCCATTTTAGAATTAAGACAGAAAAAGAGATTTATCCATCGAATGAAACAGAGATAATATATACTATTTTTAATGTTGAAGGTCGGGATGAACAATGTTTTGGTGAGTCTGGATATTATCTTCAAAAAAAAGAAAAAGGCACATGGAATTATGTGTTGCCTAAAAAAGGTATGTTTATTGAAGGAGGCGCTTTAGTTTGCGCAAAGGAACATACTCAGCGTATGCTGTTGGATGAATATTATGATTTGCCATTGAAATCGGGAATATACCGAATAACTAATAAATTTGATGAGAGTATAGTGTCAAATGAATTTGAAGTAGTAGAGTAAAAAAGGGGGATGAACTAAAAGTTCATCTCCCTTCTTTATCAGGTTCCGCAAAACTTCATAACGAGTGAATGGGGAAGAAGCTTTGCAAGCACGCGGAAAAATTTGTAAAATAAAAGGTTGGTATAAACCGCGCGGCGCTTTTTTGATGCCTTAATTGACTTTATAGCCATAGTTTTTGGGTTTACGCGAGGTAGTGTATCAAATGTGCGGCTGGTACCCTTTGCAATATTCGCAACTGGCAAAAATTCTGTATCCATAGGTCCTGGGCATACCGCCAAAACATTTATTTTGCGCTTTTTAAGCTCAAGTCTTAAAGCGCGAGAAAGGCTCATAATAAAAGCCTTTGTTGATGAATAAACCGCCATTCTGGTATTAGGCGCAAAGGATGCTATCGAGCAAAGGTTTATGATTTCGCCGCCGTCTGGCATAAAGTGGAGTGTTACCGCCGTCATAGTGGTTACTGCTTCACAGTTAAGCCGCACCATACCCGCATTGTCTTGCACGCTAATTTCATCAAAATCGCCAAGCTTGCCAAAGCCCGCGTTATTAATAAGAAGTTTTACTTGGGCATTTTTTGCCGAGAGCAACGATTTATATGTTTCGATACCTTCATCATCGGTTATATCAAAGGGTAGAGGGAATATTTTTTCGCCAAGCTCTGCTTTGATTTCTTGCAGTCTTTCATGCCTTCGCGCGATTATCCAAATTTCACTAAGCTCTGGGTACATATCATACACCGCGCGAACATATTCTCGGCCAATACCCGCTGACGCGCCGGTTATTACTGCAATATTCATAAAGATATCTCCTTTATTCCTTGCTGAATTCCTCAAGAACAAGGCCCTCGTTCTTTTCAAGTGCCCAGTTGATGTTCCACTCACTTGTGAAAATAAGCAGGTTATTACCCCTGAAGTCCTGTACCCATTTGGTATCAGAGGTAAGGTTTAGCGTTTTAACATCAATATCCTTGTTTGCTATCCAGCGGATAAACTGATAGGGCATATTGCTTCTTATAACATCAACATTATATTCGTTCTTAAGTCTGTGCTCAAGCACTTCAAATTGAAGCACACCAACAACGCCCACAATAACCCTTTCCATACCTGTGTTAGGCTCGTGGAAAATCTGGATAGCGCCCTCCTGCGCTATCTGTTCAACACCCTTAACAAACTGCTTTCTTTTGAGACTGTCCTTATGCTCGATAATCGCAAAGTGTTCGGGAGCGAAGGTGGGTATACCCTCAAATTCAACCTTGTTTTTAGTATCACAAACAGTGTCGCCAATAGAGAAAATACCTGGGTCAAACACACCGATAATATCACCCGCATATGCTTCGTTTACTATCTGTCGGTTATCAGCCATTAATTGCTGCGGCTGAGAAAGACGCAGGCTTCTGCCGCCTTGAATATGGAAATATTCCTTATCGCGCTCGAATTTTCCCGAGCATATTCTCATAAAGGTCATTCTGTCGCGGTGAGCCTTATTCATATTAGCCTGAATTTTGAAAACAAAGGCAGAAAAGTTCTCGCTGTCGGGTTGAACCTCACCTGACTTGGTGCTTCGCGCCAAGGGGGAGGTGGTCATTTTAAGAAAGTTTTCAAGGAACGGTTCAACGCCGAAATTGGTAAGTGCCGAGCCAAAGAACACGGGAGTGAGTGTTCCGTTTCTGACCTTTTCGATATCGAAATCAAAGCTTGCGCCGTCGAGTAGCTCTATCTGGTCAACAAGGTCGCGGCGTGAATATTCACCGATTAGCTCGTCAAGCTTTTCGGTATCAGTAATATCACATTTGATAGCTGAAAGCTTTTCCTGACCGCGGT
Organism: Acutalibacteraceae bacterium; assembly: GCA_045544435.1. Classification (GTDB taxonomy): domain Bacteria; phylum Bacillota; class Clostridia; order Oscillospirales; family Acutalibacteraceae; genus UBA737. The sequence goes on from JAZPZA010000010.1 coordinate 67,606, forward strand.
GGAATTCGTTAAAGGTTAATATCTGTCGCTTATCTCGGTCAAATACACCCTTAAAATCAACACCGCTGCCTATGGGCCAGTTGATGGGATATGTGCCAATGCCAAATTCCTTTTCGAGCTGGTCAAGTAGCTCAAATGGGTCGCGTGCATCGCGGTCGAGCTTGTTAATAAAGGTGAAAATAGGTATATGGCGCATAGCCGTTACCTTAAATAGCTTTCTTGTTTGGGGCTCGATACCTTTAGCTGCATCTATAACCATCACAACACTGTCTGCCGCCATAAGTGTGCGGTAGGTATCCTCTGAAAAGTCCTGATGCCCTGGGGTGTCAAGAATGTTGATGCAATAACCCTCATATTCAAACTGCATAACGGATGAGGTAATGGAAATACCTCTCTGCTTTTCAAGCTCCATCCAGTCGGAAACCGCGTGCTTAGCGGTGGCTTTACCCTTAACCGAGCCTGCGGTTTGTATAGCGCCGCCGTAAAGCAAAAGCTTTTCGGTAAGCGTGGTTTTACCTGCATCAGGGTGGGAAATTATGGCGAAGGTTCGCCTTCTGTTGATTTCGTCCTTTAAGGTCACAAGCTTTCTCCTCACTTTAGGCTGGCGAGTGAAATCGTGATGCGTTCAACCCTCACCAGCCTATTATTCAAACAGATAAATTTTACCACAAATTGTAGATATTATCAAGAAAAAGTATTTAACGCGATAATTTATAAAAAACTCTTTACTTTTTAAAACAAATAATGTATAATACATCTGTTAGATTATATTCACGGAGGATATAAAGATGAAAAAGCTTATAGCATTTGTTCTCTGCATAGCAGTTATATGCACACTTTCTGTTACCGCTTTTGCTGCGGAAAGCCCCTCGGCTTCGGCTAAGGTTTCTGTTACCTTAAGAAAGGCTGACAGTGTTGCTCCCACAGAAAAAAGCGACGTTTCTTATACTGTAGATAATGGTACTGTTATCACTGTTAAGGCTAACCCTGATTACGGTACATTCAACAGCTGGTCTATCTATAAGGAACAACCTGCAGCTACAGGCACTTCCGCAAAGGCTAATAATTCAGGTGTTATAACATTGAGCGTTATTAACCTTGCAACCACAACAAAGGTTACCGAGGCCGTTGCAGGCACCGATTATAAAATAGTATCGGGTAGCCTTACTTCGGCTGAAATGAAGGTTGAAGTTTATACTGATGTTATTATCTGCGGTAACTATAATAATGTTGTTACAGATCCTCTTATAAAGAGCGATTCATCAGCAACCTCTCCAGAAACAGGCGATTTTGCAGTAGCATCTGCAGCTATAGTTATGCTTGTTGCAGCCGCAGTTGTGTTCGGCGCTAAGAAGCAGTTTAGCAAGTAATTAGTGTAAAGTTATTACGGCAACACTTTTTGTGTTGCCGTAATTTTTTATGTCCTGATTTTGGGCTCTATTCAAGTTTTGTGTGGATGGGTATTTATTCAAAAAACAGATATTTTATGCGTTTTCAAGTTTACGTTATATCATCCACATATTAAAAAGGTTTATTACAGCATCCTTTAATAAAAATTGAACAGAAATAGTAAAAAGCCATACGAGTTTTTGCTCGTATGGCTATGTTTTTTTGTCTACAGGTTAAAAATGAAGTTTTAAACAAGTATAACAAATATAGAGACTACTTTTCAACGCCTGAGTATCGCGCGTCTTTGGGATATGGTGCGTGTTTAGGAATAAACCACTTTCCAGCTTTCTTTATTGCACCAGGAATTCTTTCCTCACGGCATAAAGCTTTGATGCGATTGTCGTTTTTTTGGTGCAATTCAGCGTATTCGTGCAAGGTTATATATTCTTCATCCGCCAAGTTTTGCATTAGCAACATAAATGGATTTTCGATTAAACACAAGTGATTTTCGTCATTAACATAAGCTAATGTTTTGCCTTCAATTGTATCAATTTCGCTACCTTCGTTGTCCCATCGTCCATTTTTTCCGGTAAAAGACGAATAATTTTTAAAGCAAACAAAGAGTTCTCTTAAAAGGGTGTTATCAGCGAGTGCTATTGTGCCGTCGGCACAAAGCAAAACGCATTGGCCATCTTTTTTTATTAATCTTAATTTCATATAAAATCATCCTTTCGGTTGTAATGAGGTCAATTTATGAAAGAAAAAGAACTGATTGAAAAAATCCACTCTCTACAACTCTTTTTTCGTGAACAGTACGAAATTAATAGAGAGCGAGAGATAAACTCGGTTAGCCCTTACTCTATGGATATCAATAAGCATATCAGACGTCCCGAAGAACTTGAAATCTATAAGAGCTGCAATTTAATCGAAACAACTATTACGAGAAAAACACTTATTTACCCCGTAGATACAAGTCATATTTACGGTGGCATTTCAAATTTAGAGCGAATGCTTAGCGGAGAGCCTCCGCGAGATGCAATAACAAACGAAATAATAGAACTACATCATATCGGTCAAAGGTTTGATTCGCCGTTTGCCGAGTTACCTCGTCTTACGCATTGCAGTACCAAAACCTATAGATTGCTTCATGATGCTTCTATCGAAAGTTGGCGGATTAATAAAAGACTAATTACATTAACACAACAAGAGAGCATTAAATATTGGAAAATAAGAGGTGAAATGCTTGCCAGAGAACAAAACTGCTGACTTAAATGATGCTTTAACAGCATACACTGATATATTTTATCTTCTTACATTCGAACAGCAAAAGAAGCACAAAAACGAAATAGACAAGTATTTTGTCTGTAATGAAATTGGCGCTGTTTCATTCGATGATTTTGTTAAACCATTATCCGAAAACGAGACGGAGTTTTGTGCGTCATGTCCCACATCTGAGCAACACACTGTTGTTAAAAACGGAAAAGGCTCAAATAATAGGCAAAGATATATTTGTAAGGATTGTGGCAAAACATTTTATGCTGTTCAAAACTCACTGTCATCTAATGTTAACCAGGACATGAACACCTGGATTAACTTTGTGAGAGGAATGTTGCGTCAATATAGTTTGGACGAACTGAGTGAGGAATGTAATATAAGTAGAACAACAGCTTTAAATTGGCGCTTAAGAGTTTTTCAAGCTTTGGAAATTATTTTATCCAAGGTCAAATTATATGGCAACATTACTGCCGATGATACTCGTTTGAAATACAACCTTAAGGGAAACCATAAAGACGGATTCATTATGCCTCGTAGTTCTCGTTCAAGAGGCAGTTCGTATTCAATAAAGAATCATAGCAAAAATGAAATTTGTGTTCTTTGCGCAATTGATGAAAACGGTAATTCGTTTTCAAAAGTCATAGGGTTTGGTACGCCTACAGCCGCAAGAATAAGTGAGGGATTTAAAGATAAAGTCGACCTTTCTAAAAGCGATAATTTGCTTATTACTGATGGCGCGCGTTATTTTAAAAAAACCATTGATACATATGGCTTTATAGAATGGAAAAGACAAGTCACTCTGAAAAAAGGAACAAAAAGAGTACCTGATACTAACTCTCCATATCACATTCAGCGCATCAATTCATATCACAGTCGATTAAAACGTTTTATTAGGAATTACAACGGTATTTCTTCTAGATATCTTCCGGGATATTTGCTTTTGTTTGATTATCTTCAAAACAATAAAAATATCGATGATACAACACTTTGTAGAGAAATTCTTTCTACGATGGCAACTGCTCCCAAACTTACAAACGAAGAACTTGAGAATAACTATATAATACCTGTTTCTAACAATCCAAAAGAAGAATTATGGGAAGCAAGAGTTCCTCTTGAGGAACAAAAAATATATAAAGATTGGGCAACCCATATGGAAATAAAAGAAATTATGCGCAAGCATAGGATAAAGCGCAGAAAAATATATACGATTAAAGAAAAGGTTGAAAAATACGGTCTTCATAACATCATAATAAGCAAAGAATTCGCTTGTCGCCGCCATGGTCCACTAGGCAGAAAGAAAGGCCCAATTTCCTCACGCGATTGGCAAATTTTTATCAAATATTATCACCAGGGCATAAAATCAAAAGTGCTTGCTGATGAATATAATATTACTCAACAGACCATATACAACATTGTGGATGCCCTAAAAAACCGCCCTGAAGCACAAAGTATAAGCAAATATGTGCGTCCACAAAGACCCACTAAACCGCAAATTGATTATAACGAAAGAAACTATACCATCTATATGGAATACAAATTTTTAAAGGTTGTTATAAAACACCAAAAAGACATATTCAATAAGCTTGCTCTAAAATACAACACTACCCCAAGATATATAGAAAATTTGGTGTATTCAATCCGAGAAAGCGACACATCCGCAACCTTCAAATATCGGTGGACAGAACAACGCAAGCGCCTATCACCAATTGAATATTATTGTTTTTTGCAAAACAGAAACAGAAAGTTTGTTTCGGATGTTGATAAATATGTAGAACTTATGAAAACCTCTCGTACAAAAGCGCTTAAAGCAATGGCGGTGCTATATAATATTTCATGCGCTTCTGCCGAGAGGATATATTACCATCAAAGTAAATGTTTATATATTTATGACCACTATTTAAAAAAACATGGCATTACGCCACCGCAGGCGCAAGGTCAGGAACAGGAGCCATTGCCACAAGGTCCGTAGCAGATATATAAGAACCAACGCGGGTGATTTCTTCAAGTATTAAATCTTGTTTTTTGCAATGCTTGTGATTTTCTAACCATAAGAACAATGCTAAATAATTGTTTAAGTACTTTGTAGAAACGCCGTTATAATCATTCAAAAAACGTCTAAAACGTCTTTGTAAAGCGTTTACATTGTTAATGTGATAAGGACCTTTTATAGTTGGCTTGCGTTGGTGTTGAGGCAACACAATATGTGCTGTGTTTTTGTTTTGAAAGTACTGGTTGTATGCACGAAGCCCATCAGTTAAAATTATACTTTCGTCAGATATGCGTTCATCAAAAATTTGAGCAAGCAAAGGAAGGTTAAGTATTCCACGGCAAGGGATTAAGCCCGAAAAACCTTTTTCACGCTCTACTATACACAACACAGACGCTTTAGCGTTGTTACCGGGAATATGATTATCACTGCCGCGTTTAAACGCTTTTCTGGGCATTGTAAAACGCTTACTGTTTTTGTGATTACCTTTATAACTAATTCTCACATACATTTCATCCATCTCAATTAAACCGTTGTATGACGGAGAAAACGATTTGTTTGTTAGGGCGTTTAATATCTTATGACGCCAAACAAAAGCTGTTTGCTTAGAAATCTCGCATTGTTCTGCGCATTTTTCCAAAGAGTAACCTTCAAGCATAAGCGATATATACTTTTTCCACACAGAAGCATCCTTGTGCGAACCGAAGACGGTTGTTCCTGATACCTCGCCGAAGGTTGCACCACAATCCCTACACAAAAAACGAGTGTGACCGTGCCTATCATTACCGTTCTTAACAACATGTACAGAACCGCATTTTCGGCAGAAAGTAACAGTTTCTGTATTAAGTGTATAAACGGAGTTATCTACCGTATTAAATTCTGCAGCAAGCTTAGAAAAAAGCTCGTCAATTATACCTTCCGTTTGACTGTTTGGAAGGCTTTCAACTAATTTTAAGATACTTTCAAGCTTGGCGGTCTTATTAATCACAGTATCAACTCCTTACACTTATATTATATCGCAAACGACACAATATGTCAAGGATTTTTTACATAATTTAACAAAAAATCCGCCTTGCATAGCAAAACGGATTTTCGCAGAAGAAACCACTCTTAAACACGGATTTCTTCTAAGTTTACAACATTATTATACAATAATTTGTCAGAATTTTCAATATATAAACTATTTTAGTATAATTTAAGGGCATTTTCGGATGCAAAAAGCACCGAAACCGAGCGTTTTGGTGTAGTAGAAATCGTATAGGAGGAAAGTAAAATGCCCCGACGTGGAGAAAATATTTTTAAACGAAAGGACGGGCTTTGGGAAGCACGTTATATTAAGGGCGTGGACGAGTTCGGGAAAAAGAAATATGGTTCGGTATATGCTCACAGTTATAGAGAGGTTAAGGATAAGCGCCAGGACATAATAAGCAAAATCACTTTAATACCGCAATCAGTGTCAGTGCAACGTATGCTTTTAAATCATATAATTGAGGAATGGTTATATCTCAACCAAGGTCGCCTAAAAGCCTCTACCTATCAAAAATATAAAAGTATCTTTGAAACACATATCAAAAAAGAAATTGGCGGCTACCCAGTGGTTTATCTTACACCCATTATTTTAAAAAGATATGCTGACTGTAAACAAGAAACTGGGTTATCACCCCAGACAGTGAACGGTATTCTGACATTTATTGGCGGCTGCCTAAAATATGCCAACCGACAATATGGTATAGCACAAACAAGTATCATTTATCTTAAGACCGCTAATAAAGAAATGCGCGTACTGTCGCGTGATGAGCAACAATGCTTGGTGAATTTCTTATTAGAAAAAACTGATATTTATAAATTGGGTGTGCTCGTAGCACTGTATACAGGCATCAGAATCGGCGAGCTTTGCGCTCTTCAATGGAAGGATATAAAGGATGATACAATAAGAATAAATAAGACTATGCAGCGATTAAGCAACGGTAACGGCACCTCTGTTATAGTTGGCGAGCCAAAAACGCCTACTTCAAATCGCACCATTCCGTTACCCTCTTTCCTATCGGCAGAGATTGAAAAATTCCGAAGAGTTAATGAGGATTCGCATTTTTTAAGTAATCTTACCTATAAAACTATAGAACCTCGTGTAATGCAATATCATTTTCATCGCTATCTTGAAGCGCTTAATATCCGGGACGCAAACTTTCATTGTTTGCGCCATACCTTTGCAACCAGGTGTGTTGAGCAGAATTTCGAACTGAAATCACTCTCAGAGGTGCTCGGTCATCGCACCATAAATATAACTATGAACAGATATGTTCATAGCTCGATTGAGCTTAAAGCAAGCAATATGGAAAAACTATCTTTTTCCTTGTAACTATAACTGCGCCGTTTTCTTGTAGCTACAATTGTATCTTGTTTATTATAAAGCGTGTATTTCTCTTAAGAAATACGCGCTTTTACTATGGTTGGTTTCTTCTGCGAAAATAATAATCCGTAAAATTGTTTTTAATAGTTTTTGCGGTATTTTGTTAATTATTTTGTACAGCACATGAACATTTCTGTGAAGAAAGTTTTAATAATTTCTGTATGTTTATTCAAAAGGCAGGAGATATTTATATGGCAATTAAAATTGTTAATCCATTGATGGTTGATGAAGTTACCTATCAAACTCGTTTCTATGATGAAGTTTTCAACGACAAAAGATTTGACGATGCCGAACTTCACTTAGACAGAAGCACTGATGGCTATATTGATGGTACTATTTTTGAACATAAGCAAAATGTCACCAGCTATGGCCGTTCAAAAGCATTATCACAGGCACTAATTTACCTTTCTCGTTTTAATAGAGATGGTGTTCCTGTCCCTAAAAACATAATGTTGGTTAGTCAAGATGAAGAGAAGGTTTATTTATATGATGCGAACGACTATTTAGGCATCATCAACGATATCCCCACATATGCTACTTTGCCAGCAAGCACAGGAATTGAGGGATTCAAAGAAAAGAGTGCACCTAAAGAAATTAGTTATAAATTAGGGCAAAAGAGAGGTTGTAAAGATTTACAGGATATTTTGTCTGCTCAAGCAGAATATATAAAAGTTGAAATTACAACTCATAATGTCTACGGTTGGTCTCAATATTTTTACAAGAGTTCTCAAAAGCCTAAGAAAGTAGAGTTTTTTAAGGAACTTAAAAATCCCCAAAAAGAATTGGCTCCTTTTATAAATGCCTGGTTAGGCGAGGAGAAGGATTTTTCTTTAATTATGGATTTATTAAATGACCCTGCTCAACAGAAAAAGTTGGGAGCATATTACACTCCTCCTGTTTATGCAAAAAAAGCAGTAGAGTTTGTTAGAGAGGCAATCAAACGAGTTCCTGAAGGCAATGATTATATTATCCTTGATAGATGCGCCGGAACAGGTTCTCTTGAGATAGAATTAAACGAAGAAGAACTTAAACATGTGATTATCAATACATATGAACTTAAAGAATGGCACGCTTTAAAAGACAGATTGGGTAAGTTGGTACGATACATAATTCCTCCTATTCCTGAAAAAGCCATATATCCCCAATATGATGCAGCAACAGGTTTTTTATCTGGTGCCGATGCATTATCCAAAGCTTTCCTCGAAATCCCAGAAATAATGAAATATGTTAATAATCCTAACTGTAATATCATTTTATTTGAAAATCCCCCTTATGCCGATGATAGTGGTGACGCACACAAGACGGGTGCTTCAAGAGGCACCTCTAAAAATAATTATTTTGCGGAGCAGATGAACAAAAAGGTTAAGCCGCCGTTTCCTGGTCTCGTACAATCCAAAGATATCGCCAATTTGTTCATTTGGTCCGGATTTGAATATTATCTTAAGAAACCAAACGATGCATATATTTTGTTTAGCCCTATCAAGTATTGGAAAACAGGACATCTTGTAAACAAAAAACTAATGGATGGGTGCTTCTTTAACCGTGCACACTTTCATGCAAGCCCTTCAGCCATCTCATGTATTTGGTGGGAAAATGTTGATGATACTCGAGAGTCTATAACTCTTCCGGCATATGATATTGAAAACAATCAAATTCAAAAGGTTACCGATGTTACTGTGAGAAAGGTCCACAAAACTGTCAACGGAACCCTTTTCGACAAAAGACCTTTTGTAAAATGTTCTACTAATGGTATTTATTCTGCATCTACTGGTTTGGAAGGCAAAAAATTATCTGCAACCGCAACAGAAAATATTTACAGCGATGAAATGATAGCATACCTATTCCTCGTAGGCTTTTCATTTGATGCCAAGCATATTTATTTGACCAGAAACACTTTAAACTATAGAAAGAATGGATTCTATGTTAGAAGAGATAATTTTGAAAAGAAGTTACCGTTATTCTGTGCAAAAGCTTTTCCACAAGACAAATGGTACGAAACCGATGTTTATTCTACTTCTGGAGATGGAGGTAGTAAATACGAAGCGGATACCGATTTCTTAAAAAGATGCTTAATATGGACATGCTTGACTCACAAAAATAGATGTAGGAGTTTGGATGGCTCTGATGGTAGATTATACCTTAATGAATTGTGTTTTGATAAAGATACTGCAGCTTTCTCGATGATTTTAAAATGGAAAGATATGGGTATATCTTTTACCAATGATGAAGATAGATTGATTACGGAATTTAATGATATTCTTGCTGAAATCAAACGAAAAGACAAAGTTACAAATCAATATGTTTACGAGGAGTACAACGAGCGATACAAATATGGTATCTTTCAAATTGATGACGAGATTAACATTTCTGTTGTTGTAGGATACGACAAACAAGGTAATGAAAAGTTTGGTCCAAAATATGGTGATTTGAATAATATGCTCAGTTCGTTCAAAAAGAAAGTGCAGTTATACTATAATACAAATATTGTCTCTGATTTATTAAAGTATGAATTGTTGAAATAATATCTGCCATTCAATGCAAAAACTATTCAACAACGAAATTAGCCCGACGGCATTAAGCTGTCGGGCTTTTTGAATTTTCTACTTAGAATGTTAGGTGGATTTTTTTACCTTTATATAATGACAATAGAAAATATTATTGAAAGTTCTGAGAATTTGTGGTATAATACCCTCCGCCAAGCAAGTTTAATATTTTTCTACTTTCATCGCATGTATTTTACTCCTGGTAAAAATGCAGGCTTTATTTTCACATGCGTTATTGGTAGCATTGAAACTTGCTTGGCGGCTTAGAAGCCTTGCATTTTTCAGAGCGTGGCTTCGGTTACGCTCTTTTTTATTTGTCAACGTTATATCCGTGACGGTATGTTGGAATAAAAATTTTTCAGGAGGTAGCGAAAATGAAAAACGCAAAAACGAAGGAAAAACTTTTTGAAAGGGTGGTGATGACAGACCAAGAATTTGCGCAACAAACCTATGATAGCGAACAAAAGAAATTTAAGTTTAAACTTGTATGCACAGGCATATCATTGTTTAGCACGGTTGGTTATTTTTTATGGAAAGTAGACCTTGGTACCTTTCTTAATGAACTGATTGCTTTTCTCACGGTCGCTGGGTGGATTGCCACTCTTCTCAGCAGCCCTCTTAACATCTTAAAAACCATTTTTAAATTTGCCAAGATAGGATGGTATATTGTGCCGTTTTATTTAATTGACCTTATTGGCGCCATACTTGGTGCAGTATTAGCTTTGTACATATTTTATGCATTCCCCGTAGTATTCTGTATTATTGGTCTTTTTCAATCCTATCTAAACAAAGAAGATGCAAAGGAGTATTTAATGTCATATGACGAAGATATTCCCGAAGAACTATCAGATACGATTGCTTAATTGTTGCGAGGATTTATTATGCGAAAAGTATTTATTTTATTGTTAATCTTAATAACGTCCGTTTTTTTTACTTCTTGTACCAAACTACCAGAAGAAATCTCTTCAGCAACAGAAACCACTTACATTGACAGAACAACAAGCTCAGATACACAATCGTCGTTACCCCCACAAGACGAAAGCACACCCCCAGCTGAGGAACCCACTCCTTCTTCTTCCAAAACAGAACCGATTTCTTCAACTAGTACATCATCGACTTCGAGCAAACCCGTGACAACAACTCAACTTCCTACCACCGTGACAACTACATTAGGAACCATTCCAATAGGTACTACTGCTGATGTAACCTCACCAGAAGAATATGCGAGATTGGTTCAAGAAGCGACAAAACATGGTGGAGTTTATTCACCTTACGCTAATGTAGGAACCGGTATTTCGTGGGACGGCGTAACACCGATATTATACACCTACGAAGACGGTTCAACAGGCTATGAATTGCGCGAAGGTGCAAAATATGAAAAGTTTCCCGGTTTAATAGGAAGTGTTAATTTAAGCATATGTTTTTGTAGTGAGTGCGGAAAAGCATCTGGTAACGGGACCAACGGCACTTGTGTCCAATGGCTCATGGGCGACTTAAACTGTCCGAATTGTGGCGTTCATGTCGAGGTTCGCACCTGTCACACTTGTGGCGAGTAAAGAATTGAAAAGAAAAATAGAGCGAAAGAAGAAAGGTATATAGTTATGACAAGAGAAGATGCAAAACAGATAATATATCAACTTATAAACAGTGGAATTTTATCTGAATAACTTGAAAATAAACTTGATGAAATTGTCGAGCATATATGTGCCAACAATTTTAAAAAGTGCGATGGCACTCCATATTGTGGTGAATGTCAATTTCTTAATGATTAAGGTGCAACACAACCAAACAAAATGTATATTCACACAACAAAAGCAGGAGTATAAAATGAAAGACAAGAATTATTACATACAGAAAGCCAAGCATCAACGTGGGCTATCCGATGAACAAATTTACTTCTTCCTGGAACGGCATCCTCGTTGGGATTTGTTGCCCTATTATGCGTGTTACGTTAAGAAGATGGGAGAGCAAGGCGCGTTGGAAGAAGTGATTTCTCAATTTGGGAAGGGGAAATATTATCGCGTGTGCAAGGTGCGGTGTAAGAATTGCGGCGACATACTGAAACATACTTTTCAATCCAAGGATGCGCCATCTTGCCGGATGCTTTGGTGTAGTTGCAGCAAAACAGCACTCGACCCGCACCCAATAGCATACCGCATTTTAGGTGACGATTTTGAGGATTTGTCTGAGGAGTGGGACGAGTAAGAATACATTAGTTGAAGATTACAAGCTACCATATCCTTTAAACAAAGATATTTGGAAGTATTGGTGCAGAAGTAGCATTTTTATTATCATTGACAACAAACCACTTTTTGTGATATAATATCAACCGCAGAAAACCTCTATGGGCAATTGTAGCCCGACAGACCGTTTTCTTTAAGATGGCGTTTCGCTGCCAGTATCCCAAACGCGACCTTTAAATACATTAGGAGAAGGAATTTCCTTTAAATGAGAATCCTCTGTGCTTGTCACAGAGGATTTTTTGTTAAAGTTTTATATCGAAAACGACACATTACGAGTTTGTTTTATTATTCAGTAAATGCATAAATATTTGCGCAAACCCGCATAAACACAGGCTTTTTAGAGCTTTCAACTACAAAAACACACCAAATCAATACAAAACTTGAATAGAGCCTGATTTTGGTACAGTTCAATCGTTATTATATATAATATACTTTATTTTTAAAGTGCTTTATGGTAAAATAATTTAAAAGGCGGTGATAAAAATGCTTCAATTTATTTTAGGCAGAGCATCAACGGGTAAAACCTATGCGATAACTGAAAAAATAGCTGAATGTGTGGTATCTGATTTAGAGCCTGTTCTTTTGGTGCCCGAGCAATTTTCTTTTGAAAGTGAAAAGGCTATTCTTAACAGATTAGGTGATAGCGGTGCCCAAAGGGTATCTGTTATAAGCTTCACTCGCCTTTGTGATGAAGTTGAACGCCAGCGCGGTGGAATTTGTGGCATTGCTATTAGCGAGGCCGATAAAATTATAATGATGAATAAGGCTATCCGTCGTTCAAAGGACCGTCTGCAGCGCTGGGGTAGATATTCCTCGTCTGCGGGATTTTCCAAGCTTATGGTAGATACCATAGGTGAATTCAAAACAAACGCTATAACTGCCGATGAGCTTATGGAAGCAGCCGCTGCCACCGATGATAATCAGCTTAAATTAAAGCTTATGGACACTGCTTGTATTTACACCGAGTATGATAATGCGGTCTTAGAAAAATTCATTGACCCCACTGATAGACTCACTAAGCTTTATAACACCCTTGAAACCTATAAATATTTTGAAAATAAGACAGTGTTTTTAGATTCATTTAAGGGCTTTACAGGTCAGCAATATAAAATAATCGCAAGGATTTTATCTCAGGCGAAGGATGTTTATATAAGCCTTACAGATAATCCGGAAGATAACCGAAAGTATGGTCTGTTTTCAAATATAAAGCATACAAAGCAGCGCATATTAAGCCTTGCCGCCGCACATAGCGTTAATGTTGCAAAGGATATTATACTAACAGAAAGCCGCTATGAAGCGCAGGATATGCGTGCGCTTGAAGAATTTATGTGCCAAGGCGCCACCGCTTATGAAGGCGATACCCCCAACATTACCCTTTGCAAGGCGGAAAGCGTTTATCACGAGGCGGAGTTTGCCGCCAGAAATATTCGAAGAATTGTGCGAGAAAAGGGCGCTTGTTACAGCGATTTTGTTATAATTGCCCGCGATACTACACCTTATGAGGACGCGTTGGAGAATGCCTGTAAAAAGCATAAAATCAGTTGTTTTATTGACCGAAGACTTCCACTTTCCACGCTTCCACCTGCGGTGGCTATGCTTTCTGCGGTAGAACTAACAAAGGGTCTTACTACTGAAAAAATATTGAGATTTCATAAGTCGGGCATCGGTTTATTGGAATTCGATGAAATTACCGAGCTTGAAAATTATACATATCTTTGGAATATCGATGGTAAGCTTTGGCAACAGCCTTGGGATATGAATCCTAACGGATTTTCTGCAGATGATGGAAAGGCTACCGATAGCGATGAAAAGCTTAAACACTTAAACGACTTAAGGCATAGGGCGATTTCACCGATTATTAAATTTAAAACTGCCTTTAACGGCACGGCATCGGATATGGCAGCTGCCATAGTGGAACTGTTTGAGGACTGCAATGCTCGAGAGCAGTTTGTTAAAATTTCAAATGAATATAAGCAAAAAGGCGACAATGCTTATAGTGACGGTATGCGCCAAAGCTGGGATAAGCTTATGGGTATACTTAATAGCCTCACCCTGTGCTTTGGCGATGCACAAATCACTCAAAAGGAATTTTGTGATGCGCTTAGTATGTCGGTGAGCCTCGAAACTGTGGGAATCATACCTCAAATGATAGATGAAGTCACCTTTGGCGCTGCCGACCGCATAAGACCATCACGACCAAAGTTCGCTTTTATATTAGGCGCTAATCAGGGCGTTTTCCCGCGCTTTTCTCAAAATGACGGCTTGTTTTCAAGTCTTGATAGGGAAAAGCTGGCAACCCTTATAAATCTGCCTGATAAGACCTTGGATGCCGCTATTGACGAGGAATTTTTGCTTTACAGTAATGTTTGTTGCGCAAGTGAAGCGGTGTTTATCAGTTGTAGCACTACTTTAGAGGGTAGCGCAGCTGAGCCCTCTGCTTTTATGGACCAGATATGTAAAACGCTGGACTGCAATATTCTGCACGAGCCTTCGTCTCTTTCGCACGGTAATCTCCCCGAAACGGCTCAAGGGGCATTTTCATCCCTTTGCACAAGCTTTGGTGGAAATGCTGAGGATACTGCAACGCTTAAAGAGGCTTTAAAAACACAAACAGATATTGATGCGCGTGTAGATGCAGTTTTTGCTAGCTCCAACAGACCTCAATTTTCTATAAGTCGTGAAGCCGCACAAAGATTATTCGGCGAAAATATCAGAATGTCACCATCGAAATTTGATACCTTTAATCGTTGCAAGTTTATGTATTTCTGCCGTTATGGACTTAATGTTCAAAGACTGCAACCAGCAGATTTCAGCGCCATGCAACGAGGCACCCTTGTGCATTTCGTGCTCGAAAAGGCGGTGGAAAGGCACGGCAAAAATTTGAGTGCGCTTAACACTGAACAAATATATGAGCTTGTAGACTGTCTGATAGGGGAGTATCTCGATTCTATTCCTGGCTATAGAAGCGTTGAAACTCCGCGACTAAAATTTCTTGTTTCTACAATGTCAAGAACCCTTAAATATGTGGTATCACGCTTGGCTTTAGAGTTTGCACAGTCAGATTTCGAGCCTAAAAAATGTGAGCTTAAAATAGGGTATGATGGCGATATAGAGGAAATTAAAATACCGATAGAGCAGTATGGAAAGCTATCGCTTACTGGTGTAATAGACCGTCTTGATAGCTGGAACGGATATGTTAGAATTGTGGACTATAAAACAGGCCACAGAGATTTTAAACTGCCTGATATTCTTTTCGGCCAGAATATGCAGATGCTTATATATCTTTATGCGGTATCTAAAAGTGAGCAGTTTGGCGGTGTTCCCGCGGGTATATTCTATATGCCCGCAAGCCGCGCTAAGGATACAACCGCCGCCAAGCGCAGAATGAACGGATTGATGCCGAATGATATTGATTTGGTTCTTGCTATGGAAAAGGAAAACAAGGGTGAGTTTGTGCCGCGTCTTTCTGCGGACAAGCCATCTGATAGCTTTGTAAAGCAGGAGGATTTTGATAAAATATTCGATTTTATTGAGCGCCGCCTTAAGGCATCGGGCAAGGCAATTTTTGAAGGTCAGATAGCCGCCGACCCAGTTGACGGCTTGGATAGCCCTGCTTGCAGTTATTGCGATTATGCAAGCATTTGCCGCATTGAGAAGGATAAGGTGTTCTCGGTGCCAAAGCTATCAAACAGTGAGGTTATTAACGAAATAGAAAGGCAGGCGGAGCAGAATGGCATTTAGTCCCACAAAAATGCAAAAAATGGCTATTGAGACCGATGGTAATATACTTGTTTCCGCCGCGGCAGGCTCGGGTAAAACTGCGGTTTTGGTAGAGCGTGTTATTCGCAAGCTTACAGACCCCGTAAACCCCATAAGTGCCGATAGACTTTTAATAGTAACCTTTACCAATGCCGCAGCAGCAGAAATGCGTTCAAGAATTGAAAAAAGGCTTAATGAGGAGGCGGCAAAGCATCCTGATGATATAGCGCTTTTAAAGCAAAGGCATCTTATAGCCTTTGCTGATATATGCACTATTGACTCTTTTTGCATAAAGCTTGTTCGTGAGAACTTCGAAAAGTGTGGTGTTGAGCCTGACTTTAAGGTTAGTGACGGCTCAACCCAAACAAGCCTATCAAGCCTTGTTATGTCGCAGATTATGGGCGAGCAGTTCTTGTTGGGGGATGGTGCCTTTAATAAGCTTTTAGAGCTAACCGGCTGTGAATATGATGAGAAAAATTTAGCCGATACCATTGAGCGACTCTACCTTTATAGCCGTCAGCTGCCATTTCCTGAAAACTTTTTAAATAATTTAGCGTTACCATATAAAGAGAATTTTACAACGGGTAATGCGTGGTATGATGCCGCACTTCAACTTGCAAAAATAAAACTCGATGAAGCAAGGTCTTATGTAGAAAAAATGGCGCAGGCAGCAATGTATGTTCAGAAAAACAGTGATAAGTGCATAGCATATTCAGAAACCACTTCCAGAATAATTGATGAGCTTTTTAAAACGGCAAGCGGCGGAAATTGGGATGAATTTTATGATTTAGTGCATTCAGCATCCCTTAAAAGTGTTCCCGCCGCCTCAAAGGAAGACCACTATGCCGATATATTCAAGGATAACAAGAAGCAGGTTTCAAATACCATAAAACAGCTTTGTGAAATATTCAGCCAAAATCGGGAGGGTATGGAAAATACCGTAAGGTCATATCTGCCCGCAGTTAACAAGCTTATCGAGCTTATAAACGATTATGGCAAAAGACTTTTTGAAGCCTTCAAGTCAGAAAATTCCTTCACATTTTATAACACCGAGCAGATGGCGCTTAATCTTCTATGCAAATATGAAAATGGTGAAGTGGTGATGAGGGAAGAGGGCAGCTTCCTTGCTCAGCGCTATGATGAGGTTTTGGTGGACGAATTTCAGGATGTGAACGACCTTCAAAATATGCTGTTTTATGTGCTTTCAAACTATGATGAAAAGCTGTTTGTTGTGGGTGATGTTAAGCAGAGCATTTATGGCTTTCGCGGCTCTAACCCCGATAACTTTCTTAACAAGAAGCAAAGCTATCTGCCCATAGAGGAGGCCTCTGGTAAAGAGGGTAAAAAGATAATTCTATCCGATAACTTCCGCAGCCGTAAGGGTGTTTGCGAAACGGTGAATTTCCTATTTTCTCTCCTTATGGCAGGGCAAAGGGGAAAAATTATCTACGATAAGGATGAGCGGCTTAACGCCGCAGGCGAATTTCCCGAAAGTGATGCTCCCGCAGCAGAGCTGTTGGTTGTGGATATGGCTGAGAGCGAAAGTGATGATTCTCTGCTTGAAAATGAGGCGCGCGCAATAGCCGAGTATATCCTTTCTGTTATGAATGAGGGCGCGGTTATTAGTGATAACGGCACACTCAGAAACGCTAAATATTCAGATTTTGCAATATTGCTTGATAAGATTAAGGATAAAGCATCGGTGATAGCAGAAATACTTACGAGCTATGGAATACCTGTGGGCTTCAGCGCTCAGGGCTTCCTTGAAACTACTGAGATTTCAACCGTTATGTCACTACTGCAGGTCATAGATAATCCGCAAAATGATGTTGAACTGCTATGCGTTATGATGTCACCCATATTCGGCTTTACTGCCGAGGAAATGGCAGATATTCGCGCTGCTCATAAAAAAGGAAATATCTATTCCGCGGTTATTTCTGCCGCGGCTAATGGTAATCAAAAGGCGGCGAAATTTTTAGAGGATATAGCCGAGCTTCGCCGTCAGGCGACGGCACTACCGCTTGATAGGCTTATTTCACTGCTTATAAACTCCACCGATATTTTAAATCTTATGTCGGCAATGTCGGGCGGCAGACAGCGCGCCGCTAATCTGTTTTCGCTTATAAAGTATGCATCAGATTATAGTGCAGGCGGAAGAAACGGCATTTACGGATTTATAAGATATATCAATTCCTTGCCCGAAACGAGCTTTAAAAGCGCGTCCTTGGGCGGCGAAAATTGCGTGAAGCTAATGTCTATGCACAATTCAAAGGGACTTCAGTTCCCAGTGTGTATAATTGCGAATTTAGCCTCGCAGATAAATAATGCCGATTCTATCGGCAGGGTGCTTTTCTCTGAAAAACTGGGCATAGCCTTCAAGTATTTTGATGAGGAAACTGCGCTTGATACAAGGCTTTTAGGTCACGCGCTTATCTCAAATGAGGCCGCAGCTAAAACACTTGAGGAACGAATGCGGCTTTTGTATGTGGCGCTTACACGCGCTCAGGATAGACTTTGTATGGTCTGCTCTTTAAAGGATGCCGAAAAGAGACTTAAGAAAATCAACAATTCTTTAAGTGCTGATTATCCCTACATAACAGGCGATTTTCTTGATAGCAGTCGCACTATGGGGGACTGGATATTAGCGGCGGCGCTGCTGCACCCAGATTGCGATAAGCTGCGCTATATTGCCGAGAGTAATATTGAGCCTATAAACGCGGCAGAGCCTTTGAAATTGACCTATATAAACCGCGTCGGTTATGCTTCAACTAATAATTCCGAACGCACTACCGAATTCGCACCAAACGCTGAGTATGTCAAGGAAATAGCCGAGAATATGGAATTCGTGTATCCCGGTGAGGAGTTGCGCTTTATTCAGGCAAAATCCTCGGTTTCCGCTATTGCAAACAGTGCCGAAAGCGAACGCTTTGCATTCACAGAAAAGCCTGCATTTATGCTTAAAAACGGCATTTCCGCTACAGAGCGCGGCACTGCAACGCATGCGGTTATGCAGTTTGTCAATATGGATGGTAAGCCTGATATTGCCGCCGAGCTTGAACGCCTTGTAGAGTGGCAGTTTATAACCGAGCAGCAGGCCCAAAGCGTTGATGTTAAGGCAATTAATGCATTTTTCGATAGCGCGCTTTATGAAAGAATTATGCGCTCAAAGGAATTTCGTCGTGAAATGCGCTTTTTAACCGAGGTTGAGGCAGGGAAATTGGATGCTTCACTTTCCGATAGCGCAAAGAACGCTAAAATTATCGTTCAGGGAGCAGTGGACCTTTGCTTTGTTGAGGATGACGGCGTTGTTGTGCTTGATTTTAAAACCGATAGAGTTGATAGCATGACGGCACTTGCCGAAAGCTATAGCGAACAGCTTGGTATCTATGCCAAGGCGTGCGAAAAAATATTCGGCAAGCCCGTTAAGGAGAAAATTCTTTATTCCTTCTGTCTTTCCGAAAGCATTTCTTTTTAAAGGTGAAAAGTATGGAACAGTATATATTAAAAAAGGGAAGACCCGAGGATTTGGAAGGTAGAGAGCAAAAAGAGCTTCGCTGTTATGATTTGCTTGATAGCCTCGGTCTTGAATACTATTATGTAGATAACCCCGCCGCTAACACTATGGAGGATTGCGAGGCGGTGGATAGGGCACTTGATTGCCTTATCTGCAAAAATCTCTTTTTGTGCAACCGTCAAAAAACGCAATTTTATCTACTTATGATGCCTGCAAATAAGCCCTTTAAAACAAAGGACCTTTCAGCGCAAATAAACTCTTCACGCCTTTCATTCGCTGATGCCGAGTTTATGGAAAAATTTCTTGATATAACTCCAGGCTCTGTGAGCATTTTAGGTCTTATGAATGATAAAGAGGGAAGAGTTCGTCTGCTTGTGGATGAGGATGTTCTGAAAAATGAGTCGCTCGGCTGTCATCCTTGCATTAATACCACAAGTCTGCGGCTTAAAACTGCCGATGTTTTCGGTCCGCTGCTTGAAGCTATGAGCCACGAAAAAACGGTTGTTGCTTTACCTAATTATGATAATGAGGGTTGAATAAATCACCCTCTTGTGCTATAATAACTTGACAATTTAAAATTTGGCTGCCACCGGGTAGCAAATGCAGATTAAGCATTCGTGCCGCATATCGTTAGGTCTTTGAAGATATGCGGTGGGCGGATGCTTTTGTTTTTTTGGAGGCTAATATGAAAATTAAAAATCCGTTCAAAGCTCTATCTCGCTTTGAATTGTCACTTTGGCTTTTATCCTTAGCGGTTATTGTGATTTCCTTTGTGTTGCCTAAAGATAAGGATTATCTAACCTTAGCGGCATCCCTTATAGGTGTTACTGCGCTTATTTTCGTTGCAAAGGGTTTTGTGATAGGGCAGATGTTAACAGTGCTGTTTGCCGTTTTTTACGGTATAATATCGTTTTATTTCAAGTATTACGGTGAAATGATAACCTACCTTTGTATGACCGCGCCAATAGCAATATCGGCAGTGGTTTCTTGGTTGCGACATCCTTTTAAGGATAGCTTGGAGGTGGAGGTGTCCCATCCCACTGTAACGCAGATTAGTGTTATGTGTGTAAGTGCCGCGGGGGTTACAGTAATCTTTTATTTTTTATTGAAAGCCCTTGGAAATGCTAATATGGTTTTCAGCACAATTTCTATAACCACCAGCTTTGTGGCTTCATATCTCACATTTCTTCGCAGTCCGTATTATGCTGTGGCATATGCCGCGAATGATATAGTGCTTATAGTTTTGTGGTCGCTCGCAACTGCAAAAACACCTTCGTATTTTCCAATGGTGCTTTGTTTTGTGATGTTTTTTGCTAACGATATTTATGGATTTTATAATTGGCGCCGTATGGAAAAAAGACAGGCTACTAAAAAATAATATATTTATAAGAGAATAAAAAAACACCATTGAAATCGAGTCCAAACGGACTTAAATTTCAATGGTGTTTTAGTTTTAATGGATTATAATCTTGCTACTCCGCTTTTTCTTGCGGCCTCAGCCACGGCAGCGGCAACGGTTTTACCTATTCTTTCATCGAATGCCATAGGTAGAATATATTCTTCGTTTAACTCTTCATCCGATACAAGACTTGCAATAGCATAGGATGCTGCCATCTTCATTTCGTCATTTATATCACTTGCGCGAACATCCAATGCGCCTCTGAAAATACCTGGGAATGCGAGAACATTGTTAATTTGATTTGGATAATCAGAACGGCCCGTGCCAACAACCGCCGCACCGCCTTGCTTTGCAAGGTCAGGTAAAATTTCGGGAACAGGATTAGCCATTGGGAACACAATTGCGCCTTCTGCCATAGTGCTTATCATTTCACTTGAAACAATGTTAGGTGCTGATACACCTATAAACACATCTGCTCCCTTTAAAGCATCTGCGAGATTACCCTCAAGGTGCTCTTTATTGGTGATTTTAGCAAGGTCTTTGTGTGCTTCACTAAGTCCTTCAGCTCCATCACAAATAATACCAAATCTATCAACCATAATAAGGTTCTGAACGCCGAGTTTCAATAGATGCAGACCAATAGCTGTGCCTGCACTGCCAGCGCCGTTTATAACAATCTTGATTTTGCCGATATCCTTTTTAACAACCTTTAGCGCATTAAGTAAGGCGGCGGCAACAACAATAGCGGTGCCGTGCTGGTCATCGTGGAATACGGGGATATCACAGATTTCCTTTAGTCTACGCTCAATTTCAAAGCAACGAGGTGCTGCAATATCTTCAAGATTTATTCCGCCGAAGCTGCCAGAAAGCAGATAAATCGTTCTTACCAATTCATCAACATCCTGAGTTTTTATGCAAAGGGGAAATGCGTCAACATCAGCAAATTCTTTAAAGAGCGCGCATTTACCCTCCATAACAGGCATACCAGCTTCAGGTCCTATATCACCAAGACCTAAAACTGCTGAGCCATCGGTTATAACAGCAACAAGATTATGTCTGCGAGTAAGCTCGAAGGATTTATCTATGTCCTTTTGAATTACAAGGCAGGGCTCTGCAACACCAGGTGTATAAGCTAAAGATAACTGTTCTCTGTTTTTGACAGGTGTTCTTGAAATTACCTCAATTTTTCCTTGCCATTCTTCATGCTTTTTAAGTGCTTGTGCTTTAATGTCCATTAAACTCTAACCCCCTATTACATATCGTATGAACTTTTTTGAAGAGTAAGCTTGAGCGCTTCCTCACCAAGATATTCTTTTACATCCATTCCGAGATAGTTACATAAATCTACCATTTCTGCAACGGTTCCCAGATTTACATCTATTCCGTTTTCCATTCTGTCATTATAAGCAAAAACTTCTTTTTCGCCGTGGGTATAAATGCGCTCGGCGCCTTGGGCTTTTGGAGCTTCACGAAGCTCACTAAGGAAGGTCGAAAAATGCTCTTTAATGGCATCTGCATCACCAAAAATAGCGGGGTTAATAGCGATAAAGCCATGGCAGGTACCGCCTTTTCCGCCAATATGTGTATGGTTAGAGGTAAGTCCCATTGATAAAATGGAACAGAAGATTTCGCAGAACATACCATAACCATAACCCTTGTGGCTGCCGCTTACTTCGCTTTCACCGCCAAGAGGCATTATACCGCCGCCTGCTTTAGCCACAATGTTTTTAAGTACTGTGGAAGCATCTGTGCTTGTCTTTCCCTCAGCATCAAGAGCCCACATATCGGGCAGAGGCTTATCAAGCTTGTTATATATTTCAAGCTTGCCGCGTGTTACAACGGTGGTAGAAGCATCAAAGAAGAAATCATATGGCTCGGCTGGCATAGCGATAGCTATCGGGTTGCTGCCAAGCATCGCTTTCCTTGCAAAGGTGGGCACCATAATCGCTTCGGAATTTGTCATTGACATACCGATAAGTCCCTCTTTGCAAGCCATTTTTGCATAATATCCTGCAATTCCGTAGTGGTTGGAGTTTCTAACAGAAACTATTGCCATACCGGTTTTCTTTGCTTTCTCTATCGCGATATTCATAGCCATATGGCCGAGTAGCTGACCCATGCCGTCATTTCCTTCAATAACAGCAGATACAGGAGTTTCAAATACTATCTCAGGCTTCGCATCAATCTTAATAAGACCTTTTTCTATTCCTTTGTGATAACGAACAAGTCTTTGCATACCGTGTGATTCGATACCGTAAAGGTCACTTGTTAATAATACATCAACAATAATGTCGCATTCTTCTTGGTTAAATCCAAATTTCAAGAATGCATCTGTGCAGAATTTTTTCAATTCCTGATAAGAATAATTAATGCTGTTTTTCATAATTTTAACCCCTTTATGTATGTATTTAGTTACATTTATAATCAAAGCATACGCGAGTTGCAGTGAATGGGCGCACCATAGTATCAGCAACCTTTACATGTTCAGGATGTATGGAATATTGCTTTAGAGCCGCTTCATCCTCAAAAACGGAATAGAGCATAACATCTGCATTTGATGTTGCAAGTCCCTGAGTTTCAACCTTAATTTCCAACAAACCCGGTATAACACCCTTGAGGGATTCAAGTCCCTCTTTGATACCTGATTTTACTTCGAAGTTATTATATTCTTCTTTTAGCTTCCAAAGAATAATGTGTTTTACCATAAATTTGCACCCTCATATATATTAAAATCTATTTATATTCTATCATAATAAAATAACCAATTCAACCAAAAATTGTATTTTCGTGTATATTAATAATGTTTGCATAATTTTTGAACTATGTGTTTGAACTCCTACAGTTTTTAGCGATATTTTGTGCTAACGCACAAAACAATATATTTGCATTACGCAAATTCGATATAACTGCACTTCGTACAGTTGCGATATGATATAAATTCCATTTGCGTCCCGAAGGTATATCACAAATTCCGTTAGGAATTTATATCGATGAAAAAAACGACCTGTATGATACAAGTCGTTTTTTCTGGTGGAGCATACCGCACAACACCCGAACTCGCGTCCCGTGGTACAAACTTTAGATTTGCACGAATTTGGGCGGATTGGGTGTGGCAGCCTGCCACTGGTGGACCCGAAGGGGATCGAACCCTCGACCTTACGGATGCGAACCGTACGCTCTCCCAGCTGAGCTACGGGCCCATTTTTAAAAATTATATCATAATATTTATAAAATGGCAAGAATTTGAACCCTTTTTAATTTTTGACCTATGTGTTCGAACCACTGCATATTTTTAATGAAATATTTTTCTTTCGAAAAATATGAAATAATCCTTACGGATTATGAAATTTAATGCTTACGCATCAAGTGAAATAAAATTCGCCTCTTAACATTTGCAAAGCAAATATTTCATACGCACAGCGTATTTCATAGCGAAGCTATTTCACTCGCCGTAAGGCGAATTTCATTGAAAAAAGCACCGACAAAGTCGATGCTTTTTTCTGGCAGGGGCAGAAGGGATCGAAGTGCTTCGCACCCCTCTTGCGGTGCCCGACTCTGCGCTCGCTTGTAGCACGGCGCAATCGTCGACCGCTGCGCTTCGTTTCGCTCCCTTTTTCCGCCACAGGCGGCGGTCGCGACCTCACCCGACACTCTCCGAGTGCCTCGGGTTCTATTTTTACTATGCAAAAAAATACGGACTCCGCGAAAGCGGAATCCGTATTTTTGGCAGGGGCAGAAGGGATCGAACCCTCGGCACTCGGTTTTGGAGACCGATGCTCTACCAGCTGAGCTATACCCCTATATTAAATTTTATATGTACCTTAATAAAAAATGGTGTACCAGCAGTTTCGTCTTAAAAAACTTCTTAAAGGCACGAAGCTATGTGCTTTAATAAAAAATGGTGGACCAGCAGGGACTCGAACCCCGGACCGACCGGTTATGAGCCGGTTGCTCTAACCAACTGAGCTACTGGTCCAAATATTGCTGCCGACTTTAAGCCGACAGCAAAAATTATTATACATTTTTTTTAAGACTTTGTCAACATATATTTTGCGAATTTTATTAAATATTTTGTCAAGTCTAAAATAGTTACTAATTATACTAATATAACTTTAAATCTATCCAAAGATTTTCGTAATAGGCACGAATCTCGGGGTCGATATCGTGATAATATTCAACCTCGGGCATATCCTCCGCCGCAGGATAGAGTATCTCATTTTGATAGTAATAATAATCAGGATTTTCTATTACCGCTGTGTTAGGGGAGGCATAGCCAATATATTCGGCATTCGCGAGCGCAATATCAGGCTCAAGCAAAAAGTTGATATAAAGCATTGCGGCTTCATAGTTTTCAACACATTTAGGAATGCAGATAGAGTCTATAAAGATATTTGTGCCTTCCTCAGGGTAGAAGAAACGCAAATCCTCATTAACTTCGAGCATTACAAGATAGTCGCCCGCGTAGTAAGGGCCTATTGCGGCTTCACCTGTTTCAAGCTTGCCGTATATTTCGTCCATAACATAGGATTGTAAGGTATCCTTGCCTTTTTTGAGCAGGTCACATGCTTCATCCCATTCATCAAGGTTTGTGGAGTTTACGCTGTAGCCTAATAGCTTTTGCGCCGTCATAAAGCCATCGCGGGGGTTGTTAAAGTTGAGTGACATATTTTTATATTTCTCATCCCAAAGCGCACCCCAAGAATGTTCAGGCTCATCAATTAAAGCGCCGTTATAGATAATGCCTACCATGCCTACATTGTAAGGCACAGTATACTTTTCATCAGGATCGAAGAAAAGACCTTTATAACTATCATCAATATACTTATAATTTGATAGGGAAGAGGTGTCTATTTCGCGGAGCATATTCTCTGATTTAAGTCGCGCTATCATATAGTCGGATGGAATTATAATATCGTAGCTAACACCGCCGTTTTTTAGCTTTGAATACATTGTTTCGTTGCTTTCAAAGGTGGTATAGTTAACCTTGATGCCTGTGATGCGCTCAAATTCGCGGTTTACATCAATGGAGCCCTCACTGCCATCGGAAATATATTCACCCCAGTTGTAAACATTAAGCTCACAGCCCTCATATTCACGGGTATATTCCGCTACCAAATCAAGGTCGAAATACTCGTATCCGCAACCGCAAAGGGTAAGGCAAAGCACCGCGCTAAGAGATATAGAAAGTATTTTTTTAAGCATTCATACCCCTCCTCGATTCGCTTTTTGATTGGAGAGTGTTATAAAGTATCAGCAATACGAATACCGCCAAAAATATAATAGTGGAAAGCGCGTAAGCATCGGGCGTTACGGTCTTCTTGGTCATATTGTAAATAACAATCGGCAGAGTTTGATAATGGCCACAGGTGAAGTAGCTTATAACAAAGTCATCAAGCGAAAGTGTAAAAGCCATTATAGCGCCTGTGAATATTGATGTGGAAATTGATGGTAATATAACCTTAAAAAAGGCTTGAACAGGCGTGCAGCCAAGGTCAAGAGCCGCCTCGTGCAGATTCATATCGGTGGCACGAAGTCTCGGCATTACCGATAATATTACATACGGTAGGTTAAAGGTGATATGCGCGGCAAGCACGGTTAATAATCCAAGGGATTCTTTAATTCCGAAAAGATTGCCAATAAACACAAACAACAACCAAAGTGAAACACCCGTTACAATATCAGCATTCATCATAGGTATGTTGGTAACCGTCATCACAGCGCTTCGGCTGATGCGCTTCCTAAGCGCCAAAATGCCAACCGCCGCGGCTGTTCCCATAACTGTTGAAATGACCGCCGATAAAACAGCAATAATCAAGGTGTGCTGTAATCCTGTTAGCATTGAGGTGTCAGTGGCAAGGCCCTTGTACCAGTCAAGTGAAAAGCCCTCAAACACCCAAACACTGCCGCCTGAGTTGAATGAAAATAAAATCATTACTGCAACAGGCGCATAAAGGAAAAATAGTATTAAACCAATATAAAATCTGGAGAGTGCTTTCATATAACAACCTCCTCATCATCGCCAAATCTGTTCATAATAAGGGTGCTTATCAGTATCAGTACCATTAAAATGAGTGAGAGTGTTGATGCAATGTTATAGTATTGCGGACCTGTGTTAAAGAAATGCTCTATAGTGTCACCTATAAGCATATCTTTATTGCCGCCAAGCTTTTGGGAAATATAAAATGTGCTCACAGATGGTACAAACACCATTGTGATACCTGAAATCACACCCGGTAGCGATAACGGTAGGATTACACGCCGAATTCGCGATATGCTGTTAGAGCCAAGGTCGCTTGCGGCTTCAAGCAATGAATTATCTATCTTAGACATTGCGGTATAAATGGGCAGTATCATATAGGGTATAAAGTCATACACCATACCCAAAATTACCGCGCCAGGGGTGTTGATAAGCTGTAGCGGACCAATCCCTAAAAGCCCTAAAAACTTATTTATAAGACCTGTGTTAGCGAGTATTGTTATCCACGAATATGTGCGGATAAGAAAGTTCATCCACATAGGAAGCATAATAAGCATCATAATCATTCGCTGACTGCTTATTTTTAATTTGGTCATAAAATAAGCCATAGGGTAGGCAAGTAGCAAAGTTATAATTGTTGCAATAACCGCATAAAGAATTGAAAGCAGGAACGGCTTTTTATATCTTCCAATTTCTGCAAGATTCGCAGTTGTAAAAGCGCCGCTTGGGTCTGTAAAGGCGAAATACACCATTATCAGCAGCGGTACAACAATAAATATTGCCGCCCATACTATATAAGGCGCCGCAACAATACGGCTGCCAAAACTTTTTTTATTCATCTTCATCCTCCGTAATATCGGAAAGATGCTCCATCTCCTCGCTATATGTGCTATAGTCGCCATATAGACCTGAGTATTCGGATTTTTTCATTATGTGAATGGCATCGGGCTCGATATAAAGACCAACATTGTCACCAACGAAACGCTCGTCTGTAGTCTGAATCATCCACTTAAAGCCGCCGATATCCACGATGATTTCATAGTGAACACCAAGGAAGTCAACCGAGGTTACAACACCCTTAAGCATTCCCTTATCGGGGTCAACTATATCAACATCCTCAGGGCGAACAACAACATCCACCTGCTCGTTCTTATCAAAGCCTTTGTCAAGACATTCAAAAATATGTCCCGAAAAATCAACAGTGAAGTCGCGAAGCATCACGCCGTCGAGAATATTTGATTCGCCGATAAAATCTGCAACAAATGCATTCTCAGGCTCGTTATAAATATCCTGTGGAGTGCCCACCTGCTGAATTCTGCCCTTATCCATAACAACAACGCGGTCAGAAAGGGTGAGCGCCTCCTCCTGATCGTGGGTTACGAATATAAAGGTGATGCCGAGCTGACGCTGAATAAGCCTGAGCTCCTTTTGCATATCCTTGCGAAGCTTTAAATCCAGCGCCGCGAGCGGCTCGTCAAGAAGCAGAACGCGAGGCTTGTTAGCGATAGCGCGCGCAATGGCTACACGCTGCTGCTGACCGCCCGAAAGCGTGTTTATTCTACGCTTTTCAAAGCCCTCAAGGTTAACCAGCTTAAGCATCTCGGCAACCTGAGCTTTTATTTCATCCTCAGGTAGTTTTTTAACTCTTAAACCGAATGCGATATTTTCATAAACATTAAGATGCGGGAAAAGGGCATAACGCTGAAAAATGGTGTTAACCTGTCGCTTAAAAGCGGGCACACCATTAAACCTTTTTCCCTCAAAAAAAACATCTCCGCTATCGGGGTCAAGGAAGCCTGCAATTATTCTGAGCGTGGTGGTTTTACCGCAGCCCGAGGGTCCTAAGAAGGTTATAAATTCCTTATCCTTTATATTAAGGTTAAGACCATCAAGCACCTTTTCCTCGTCAAATGAAACGAAAATGTCCTTAAGTTCTACAATATTTTGTTGGTTCATTTAACCACATCCCCCTTTGTCAAACACCCAAGTGTCGACAGTAGTAAATTTGCGGAAAGCTCCGCATTACCCCTGCGCGATACCCCAATCGTTTGTTTGTATGCCCTGACAAAGGGTTTTTCATAGTTCTGCAAGGCGCGAACTACGGCATACATTAGTACCGACCGTCTTTCTACACAGATGCGTTAAATGCCGAATATATATTATATATATGTATCAGCAATAATAAGATTAAGACACAAAAGTAAAAATGTCAAGAAAAATTGCAAAAAATGTAGAAAATAAAGCGATATTTTTCTTAATATATAAATGGCGAAGCCCACGAATTCTTCCGTGGGCTTCGGTTTGATTAATTTTTGTTGTCGAATTTATTGTTGTCGTTCTTATTTTCGTTTTTATTGTTGTTTTTGTTCTGGTTGTTGCTATTGTTTTTGTTCTGCTGATTGTTTTTGTTATTGTTGTTATTATCATAATTTCTGTTCTTTTCGTTTTCCATCGAAAATTCACCCCGCTTTCACAGATATTATCTGCAAAGGCGGGGCGTTTATACTATATTCCGAAAAGCGTTTTTGCATTTTTAGCAGTCTGTTTTAAAATTTTTTCGGCAGATATATTTTTTATTTGCGCGATTTTTTGCGCAGTAAGCGCTATCATACCCGAATGGCAAAGCTTTCCACGATATGGCTCGGGCGCCAAATACGGGCAGTCGGTCTCAACAAGCAGCAGCTCATCAGGGATTTCCGCCACAACCTCAGGAAGTTTTTTAGCATTTTTAAAGGTAATAACACCGCCCACTCCGATATAAAGATGGAGCTTTATTATTTCCCTCGCCATTTCCACGCTACCTGAAAAGCAGTGAACAACTCCTTTGGGTTTATACTCTTTCAGTATATTCAGCGTGTCCTCGTGGGCATCGCGGTCGTGAACAATTATGGGTAAATCAAGTTCACGAGCCAACAGTATTTGTTTTTTAAAGATTTCTGCTTGCTCTGCCTTATTATCGCTTTCCCAGTAATAATCAAGACCGATTTCGCCGATAGCCACGCACTTTGGATGTGCGGCGAGCGTCCTTATTTCCTCTATCGTGGTCCCGCTTTTAAGGTTTCCTGGGTGAATGCCCACAGCTGCATAAACAAAATCATATTTTTCAGCGAGCGCTAACGCCGCTTTTGATGAAGCGGCATCACAACCGCAGGTTACAATTCCGCAAACGCCGTTTTTGTTCATTTGAGGCAGTAATTCGTCACGAATGCCGTCGAACTTTTCGTCATCATAATGCGAATGACTGTCAAAAATAAGCGGCTCGGTTAAAATACAATCCTTTGGATACTCCATTATCTTATCTTGCAACCCTCAGGTATATCGTCAACAAACAGAACCTTAACCTCATCATTAGGGCAGTCAGCGGCTAAAATCATACCGTTAGACTCCACTCCGCAAAGAACCGCAGGCTTAAGGTTTGAAACCACCACTACTGTGTGACCGATAAGCTCATCGGGAGTATACCACTTTGCGATACCTGAAGCCACAATTCTATCCTTGCCACTGCCGTCATCAAGAGTTAATTTCAAAAGCTTTTTAGCCTTCGGTATCGGCTCGCAGGCTTTAATTTTCGCGGTTTTAAGTTCAACCTTAGCAAAATCGTCAATAGCGATTTCGGCAAGCTTAACTGTGTTTTCTGCTTCTTCTTTTGCTTTTTTAGCAGCCTCTTGCTCGGCGGCTATCTCTGCAAGAGTTTTTTCCATATCAATTCTTGCAAAAAGCGGCTTTGCTTCGCCCACTGCATACTGCTTTATCTCGCCAAACGATAGAGTGCCACACTCCTCACACAACTGCTCTGCGATGCTCTTTGCGCTATCGGGGATAACAGGAGAGAGCATAATTCCAAGCAAACGGATGCATTCAAGCAGATTATAAAGCACAGTGTTGAGGCGTGGGAGAGTTGCCTCATCCTTGGCAAGTATCCAAGGTGCGGTTTCATCGATATACTTATTGCAGCGCTTTGCAAAGTTCATAACACACTCGCATGCATCAGCATTGTGATAACTATCCATAAGGCTATAATATTTTTCGATGGTTTCCTTAGCTGTATTGATAAGGTCTGTATCCGCTTCTGCCACAGCCTCAGGCGCGGTTACCTTGCCACCAAAATACTTGTTTGTCATAGCGATAGTGCGGTTAACAAGGTTACCAAGTGTGTTTGCAAGGTCTGCGTTGAGCTTTGTAATAAAGCTTTCGTAGGTGATAGTTCCGTCCTGAGTGAAGGGGATTTCAGAAAGCAGATAGTAGCGCACTGCATCAACCGAGAAGCGGTTTGCCAATTCATCGGCATAGATAACATTGCCCTTTGATTTGGACATTTTATCTTCACCCACAAGCACCCACGGATGACCGAGAACCTGTTTCGGAAGCGGCTCGCCCAGCGCCATAAGGATAATCGGCCAATAAATTGTGTGGAAACGAACAATATCCTTGCCGATAACATGTAAATCTGCAGGCCAGAGCTTTCTGTACTGTTCGGAATTGCCCTCGGCATCATAACCTATACCTGTGATATAGTTTGAAAGCGCATCTATCCAAACATAGATAACATGTTTATCGTCAAAGCTTACGGGAACACCCCATTTAAAGGATGAACGCGAAACACATAAATCCTGAAGACCGGGCTTTATGAAGTTATTAAGCATTTCGTTTTTGCGGGATTCGGGCTGAATGAAGTCGGGATTTTGCTCGAAATATTCAACAAGTCTGTCCTGATACTTTGAAAGGCGGAGGAAATATGCCTCCTCCTTAGAGTCAATTACATCGCGGCCGCAGTCAGGGCACTTGCCGTCTACAAGCTGAGACTCTGTATAGAAAGACTCGCAGGGAACACAGTATTTACCTTCATAGGTGCTCTTATAAATATCACCTTGGTCATAAAGCTTTTTAAATATTCTCTGCACGGTTGCTTCGTGATAGTCATCGGTCGTGCGGATAAACTTATCATAGCTTGTGTTAAGGCTATCCCAAACGCCCTTTATTGCCGCCGCCGCATTGTCAACAAACTGCTTAGGTGAAATGCCGTCTGCTTTAGCATATTCCTCTATTTTCTGGCCGTGCTCATCAGAGCCTGTCATTAAATAAACATCATAGCCCATCATTTTCTTATAGCGAGCTATCATATCTGCAAGCACTATATCGTATGCATTGCCGATATGCGGCTTACGAGAAGCATAGGCTATGGCAGTTGTAATATAAAATTTTTTCTTTTCACACATTTGAAAATCTCCTCCTGTGAATTAGGGTTTCTTTATAAGGAATAATAATCCTGATAAAACAGTTGCGGCAAGCTCATAAAGCAGCACGGTGGACTGTTCGGGAATGGCGTCAAGGCCTGAGAATGAAGCGTATATAAAATACACAATTCCCAAAATTGACGATAAAATGTACATAATAGAAAGTATGGTGTTTGATTTTTTAATTCTTGAAGCGCTGTTCATAATGCTTATAAATGACATCGCGCGCCCCCTGAATGCCGCAGGGGCTGAGCATCTTTCGGTGGGCAGTGTCGCGTTTTTATACATATGCACGCCCGCGTTTGTCATCACCTTAACTGAATCCTCATATAAACCAAAGTAATCGCATATCATACTTTCATTTACATTAGGGTCACAGTTGTTCACAAGCAGGGTTATACCAAGCTCGGTAACACGGCGAAGCTCCTTTTGAATATCGCGGCGCACATCATACTGAATGATAAGCAGTGCGCAGGCTGTGTTGCTTGTGGCAACATAAACAGGGAAATAACCGCTTCTAAGAATTTTCTTATCCACTTCAATACTGGGCACCTCGATGCCGTGTGCCTCCATAAGCGAGCGGTTACCGATAAACATCAATTCATTATCCACCCAACCTGAAAGGCCAAGCCTTTTTTCATATTTAACGGTATCTGAATCGGGTATCGAGTAGGATAAATTCGTTCCTGCAATACTTTTAAAAATTGGAGCTAGCGGACTTTCAACAGCGGCTGTAAGCGAAGCGGCGCGAACAAGGATTTCATCAATGCGGTTGTTTTCAAGCACCTTCATATCGTGCATTGTGATAGCACCATCAGGGAATATATCGGTGGTGGAGATAACCGCCGCATTTGCAAGCTCAAGCTTTTCTGCCGCCGCTATACCTGCAATCATAGCACCCTTTATGTTAAGCTTTTTAGCGGCACTCGCCAGAGGAAGCGAATCTATCAAAAACAGTATAGGCACTGCCGCAATGCAGGCGATTGCCGCCGCACAGTAAAAGCCGTGAAATGCGCTATCATAATAAAAATTGGCTGCAACGCCGCTTAAAAGACAGAGCGCAAGCGTTATATAAAATATAATCGCCGTTTTACCCGAAAGCTTTGTGTTGTACTGTGAGTACTTCATAAAGTCTTCTATAAAGTTTGCTCGTCTTGGAGCCGCCGCTAACACATCGCCTTCGATAGAATCCTTTGCCATAGCATAGGTGGTGGCAGTGTCGGTAATAAGCTCAACCGCACGCTTAGGCTTGCTGTTGGCTATCTGTTTTAGGTTACCAAGTCTTGTGCTAACATCCTTAAACGAATAAAGCGAGCGCATAAACATTATTAATGAACACAATAAAATTATATAGTAAGCATTGGAGCTGGTTATCGCGGCATTTACTGTTAATGCCAGTGTGAACACCGCCGCCAATGATGCTAAAACATCTGAAGAACTTCTTGCTTTAAAAAGCCTTGTGAAATCCGCGAACATACCAATATTTGCCAATATCGATAAAGTTAAAAATGCTCCGCAAATTATCATGGAAATTCCCGTTTCGCTGATAATAAAATCGGATAGCGGAGGAAGCGCAAAAAGCAGTATAGCAAGGCTCATTATAGCCGACACCGCAGTTCGCAAAAAGCCTGAGCGTTTTTTGATTGCAAGAATTCGCATTAGCTTCTTGCCACCCGCAAGGTCATTCATTTCGGTTTTAGGAGAGAAAAGTTCAAAATCGGTTTTATGCAGTGTGGTTGTATCGGAAATTACTTCGTTTGAAAAATCATCCGAAATTTCCTGTCTCAAATCAACATTCTGGGTTACGCTGCTTATGGCTATCCTGCCCGTATTACCCTTGCTATCCTTTATAGGGGTAAAACGAATGGTAGCAGTATCAGCGGGGGCAGTGGGTTGCTGCGAAATTTGAGCCGCACTGTTATCAATATCAGAAATATCAGGAATACTGAAATCAAGCTCTGTCTTTTCCTCGGTTGGGAAAAGGGCTTCAAAAAGTTCTTCTTCCTGCCTTACCTCAGAATCCACAACCATTTTTTCAAATGCCGGAGTAGGTGTGGGGGAGGGTGCAACCGTTGTGACTTTTTCTTCCTGAGGTTCACTAACGATTTGCGGTTTTTTGTCCTGCTTTTTAGGAGTCTTACCTAAATCGTCAACCGAAACATTATATTTTTTAGAAAGCGCTTCGATTGCCTTATCTCCATCGCTTTTAAGGATTTCGGCAACGCTTTCAAGCTCATATAAGGGAAGATGATTTTCCGAAAGGTCACGCCCCTGCTCATCAACAGTGTAGCGCTGAAGCTTTTGTAGCAAGGTTTTTTGAGGTTTATTTTCCGCAACTTCAACATTGTTATCTTTCTTTAATGCGATAGACGTTTCAACCTTTTTTGCAGTTTCCGACTGCGGTTCAGAAACCTGCATTCGGCTTTTTAATATATCAAGCGGACTTGGTCCATCTGCTTCATATTGAGGTTTGTCACTTTTTTCAAGTGTGAAAAGCGATGATATTTCATCGGGAGTAATTGCATCTGGCGAAGTAGGCTTTGAAGTTTGTTTCTCATTCTCAAGTTCTTCAGGCACAATTACAAAACTATTATTTTTATCTTTAGAGAAAAATTTCATATTTAATGTCCCACTTTTAAGATTTAAACTAAATGTCTTTTTCTAACTACCTCGTACATAAGAACGCCCGCCGCAACAGAAGCGTTAAGCGAGTTGGTCTTTCCGTACATAGGCAGGCTTATTATACCGTCACACTTCTTTGCGGTAAGCGCGCCGATACCTTTTCCCTCGTTGCCTATAACGATAGCGCAGGGGATATCATAATCGGTTTTGGTGTAGTCGGTGCCGTCCATATCCGCGCCGAACACCCAAACGCCTTTATCCTTTAACTCATCTATTGTGTTTGCAATGTTTGTAACACGCGCAACGCGCATATATTCAAGCGCGCCCGCTGCGGTTTTTGCAACCGTTGCATTGAGCGAAGCCGAGCGGCGTTTTGGAATGATTATGCCATGCACACCGCAGGCTTCCGCAGAGCGGATAATAGCGCCAAGGTTGTGTGGGTCCTCAATTTCATCGCAAATTATAATAAACGGCTTTTCGTTTCTTTCCTTGGCAGTGGCAAGTATATCCTCAACGGTTGAATATTCCTGAGAGGCTATCATCACAGCCACCCCTTGATGATTGCCCCCATCGCAGTAGTAATCAAGCTTTTGAGGGCTGATTTCCTTTATTAAAATACCTCGGCTTGAGCATTTTGCAATAATTGCTGAAACCGAGCCGCCGCCCACACCGTGAGCTACGAGGAGTCGGTCTATTTCTCTGCCGGAACGCAGAGCTTCTAAAACAGGGTTTCTTCCGTAAATAATGTTGCCCTGCTTGCTATCAAGATTTTCTTTATTGTTATATTCCATAATTACCTCTAAATAAATTTAAACATATCAATACAGAATAAAGTATAACATACATATTTAAAAAAATAAAGGGTAAAATAACAAAAAAGTGAGGGAAGTTTTATATGAATATTAAAAAGGTTATTGGTTATGAACTGATAGATTCGCGTGGAAATCCCACAGTGGGTGCAAGGGTGATTTTATGCGACGGCTCAGAGGGCTTCGCCATAAGCCCGTCGGGCGCATCAACGGGTATGTATGAAGCGCATGAGCTTCGCGATGGCGATAGCGCAAGATTTAGCGGCAAGGGCGTTAAATCGGCGGTAAACAATATAAACGGTGAAATTGCCGAATGTTTGTGCGGAATAAAGGCTTCTAATCAACGAAAGATAGACGAAGCTATGATAGCGCTTGACGGCACCGAAAACAAATCAAGGCTAGGAGCTAACGCTATGCTTGCGGTGTCAATGGCGGCGGCTAAGGCGGCGGCTAATTCGCTTAAAATTCCTTTGTACAGATATTTAGGCGGTGTTAATGCTTTAGAACTTCCGCGACCTATGATGAATATTTTAAACGGTGGCGCGCACGCAGCAAATAATATTGATATTCAGGAATTTATGATAATTCCCATGAAATCAGAAAGCTTTTCTGAGGGGCTAAGACAGTGCTGTGAAATATATCATAGCCTTGGCAAAATTTTAAAGGCCGAGGGGCTAAGCTCTGGTGTGGGCGATGAGGGTGGCTTTGCGCCAAACCTTAATTCTGACGAAGAGGCAATAGAGCTTATTTTAAAGGCTGTAGAAGCCGCTGGCTACAACACTCAAAACACAAAAATTGCGCTTGATGCCGCATCAAGTGAGTGGTATAGCGGTGGCAAATATATTATGCCCAAAAGAAATTTTGCACTCACAGGCAACGCGCTTATCGATTACTATGAAACGCTTATAAAAAAATATCCCATTATATCTATTGAGGATGGAGTTGCAGAGGACGATTGGCAGTCATGGCAAATGCTAACCTCAAGGCTTGGCTGCACCGTTCAGCTTGTGGGCGACGATTTGTTCGTTACAAATAAGAAAAGACTTAATATGGGACTTCAAAAGGGCGCCGCAAATTCTATCCTCGTAAAGCCAAACCAGATAGGCACTTTAACCGAAACTATTGATGTGGTGCGAATGGCGCAGCAAAACGGTTATACCGCTGTGATTTCCCACCGCTCGGGCGAGAGTGAGGACACCACAATTGCAGATATTGCAGTGGCTCTTAATGCGGGGCAGATTAAAACAGGCGCGCCTTGTCGCAGTGACAGAGTGGCAAAATACAACCGACTTCTTATGATAGAGCGCGAGCTTTCAAATTTTAGTTGACAAGCAAATTGTTATGATATAAAATATGAAAGCAGTAGGGCTGCAGCCGATAAGGCTTGCGGCCCATTATTTATGGAGATGGTTTTTATGTCAAAAAACAGCTTTGATACCGTTATCATAGGCGGTGGTATAGGCGGCCTTATGGCGGCTTATCGATTGCGTAAAAATTCCCCTGATATGAAGATTGCCGTTACAGAGCGCGGCAATACCCTTGAAAACAGAAAATGTCCTGCGGGTAAAAACAATACCTGCGTTCACTGCAAAATCTGCAGCATCACAAGCGGCTTTGCGGGCGCGGGCGCTTTTTCGGATGGTAAGTTTAACCTTGGCACCGCGTATGGCGGTACACTCGGCGAGGAGCTTGGTGATGATGTTGCCAATGTTTATATAGATGAAGTTGATAAAATTCTCAACGAGTATTGCACCTCGGGAATCCCTAAGGTTTATAAATCCAACGATGAATTAAGGCTTAAGTGCATACAGAATAATCTTCGTCTTCTGGATATGAATGTAAAGCATCTGGGCACTGATAACAACTATGTCACAATGCAGAATCTTATTAATGCTATATCAGCCTCGGGCACCGAGCTTTTCAGCTTTTATGATTGTGAGCGCGTGGAGCGCGAGGATGGCGAATATAAGGTTTTATATACCAACGGCGAGTGTTTGCGCGCTAAGAATATAATAATCGCAACGGGACGCTCAGGCGCTAATTTTGTATCGAGCTTCTGTAAGTCTAACGGCATTCATATGCATTCAAATCATATCGATATCGGCGTGCGCGTTGAGATGAAGGATATAATCTGGCGAGAATTTTCCTCTAAGATTTACGAGCCGAAAATCCTCTATAAAACCAAAACCTTTGAGGACCGCTGCCGTATGTTCTGCTTTAATCAGGGTGGACTTGTGTCTGCGGAAAATAATCACGGTATAATCACTGCAAACGGTCATTCTTATGCTCAGGCTGAGAAAAAGACCGATAACTGTAACTTTGCGATTCTTTCAAGCATTCGCTTTACAGAGCCGTTTAATCAGCCTACGGAGTATGCTGAGAATATTTCCCGTCTTGCAAATATGATAGGTAACGGTAATGTGCTTGTTCAGCGCTTTGGTGACCTTATCCGCGGTCGCAGAACAAATGAGCACCGCCTTTCTCAAAACACTGTAGCTCCAACGCTAAAGGCAACCGCCGGCGATATTTCGCTTGTTTTACCGCACAGAATACTTACCAATATAATAGAAACCATCTATGCGCTTGATAAGGTGGCACCGGGTACCGCTAATGATGATACTCTGCTTTATGGCTGTGAAAGCAAGTATTATTCTATCCGTCCTCAGTTTATGAATAATAAGTTCGAGCTGATAGACGGTGTGTATATAATAGGTGACGGCTCAGGCATCTGCCGCGGACTTTCACAGTCGGGCGCTATGGGCATATATGTTGCGGACTGCATAACCAAAAAACGCTAAGTATTGTATTTTTTGCTAATTATTAATTTACATAAATGAACTTTATCTGTGAGTTTACACAAAGTCGACAAATCATTCCAAAATTCGTTGACAAAATATTTGAGTTGTGTTAGGATATTTTTATAAATATGAATGTAAATTAAACAGTTTGCCAATATAGCTTTGGAAGTATGGTTTGAATGTTTTCACCGTAACGCCATAATATGTGATTATTGGTTTAAAATGGCTAGTTTTATTTATGGGCAGACTGTATAAAGGCAGTCTGCCTTTATGTTTTTTACGAATTTAGGGGGTTGATTTTAATGGTTGCTCTTGAACAGAAAATACTTAAAGAGGGTAATGTTCTTAAGGGTAATATCCTTAAGGTCGGCTCTTTTTTAAATCAGCAGCTTGATGTTGATTTTC
Organism: Acutalibacteraceae bacterium; assembly: GCA_045544435.1. GTDB lineage: Bacteria > Bacillota > Clostridia > Oscillospirales > Acutalibacteraceae > UBA737. The sequence continues at coordinate 105,970 of JAZPZA010000010.1, forward strand.
TTGTGGAAATGGGTAAGGAGATAGACCGCATTTATAAAAATGACGGTGTAACAAAGCTGCTCACCGTTGAGGCTTCTGGTATAGCTATCGCTGTGGCGGCGGGCGCTGTTATGCATCTGCCTGTGGTTTTTGCCAAGAAAAATAAAAGCGCCAATGTTTCTGGTGAGGTTTTAAGCTCGGTTGTGCATTCTTATACTCACAACACCGATTATACAATTGTGGTTTCAAAAGACTATATAAAGCCTGATGATAGAATTGTTATTGTGGATGATTTCCTTGCAAACGGCAAGGCGCTCGAAGGTCTTATTGATATTATAAATCAAGTAGGAGCCACACTTGTGGGCGCCACCTGCGCTATTGAAAAAGGCTTTCAGGGCGGGGGAGACAAGCTCCGCGAAAAGGGAATTCGTGTGGAATCTCTGGCAATAGTTGAGAAAATGACTCCTGAAGCTATTGAGTTTCGCAGATGATAAACGTATGTAATTTTTTTACATAAATTAAATTTAAAAAAAGAGGAGAAAAGAAAAATGAAAAAGATTATTGCACTTCTTCTTGCCGCTTTAATGCTGCTTTCATTTGCAGGATGCGGCACAAAGGACACAGGCTCAGATCTGAAGGTTGCTCTTATTTGTTTGCACGGTGATTCTTCTACATACGATAAGAACTTCATCGATGCTTTTAAAGAGGCTTGCGCAAATAAGGGACTCACTGAGGACGATTACACAATCGTTACCGATATTGCTGAAGGTACCGCTTGTTATGATCAGGCAGCTGACTTAGCAGAATCTTGCGACCTTATTTTTGCTGACTCATTCGGCCATGAGCCCTATATGATTCAGGCAGCAAAAGAATTCCCTGAGGTTGAATTCTGTCATGCTACCGGTACAAAGGCTCATACCGAGGGCCTCGCAAACTATCACAATGCTTTTGCTTCTATCTATGAAGGCCGCTTCCTTGCAGGTGTTGCAGCAGGTATGAAGTTGGTTGAACTCTATGGCGATGCAAACGGCAAGGTTTCCGATGAAAATGCTAAAATCGGTTATGTTGGCGCATTCCCCTATGCAGAGGTTATTTCAGGCTATACATCCTTCTATCTTGGTGTAAAGCATATTGTTGAAAATGTAACAATGGAAGTTCGTTATACAAACTCTTGGTATGATGAAGCTGCTGAAAAGACAACTGCTCTTGCTTTGATTGACAATGGTTGCAAATTAATTTCTCAGCACGCTGACTCTTGGGGCGCTCCAACAGCTTGTGAAGAAAGAAACATTCCTAATGTTTCATACAATGGTTCAACCGTTGAAAAATGTCCAAACACATTTATCGTTGCTTCAAGAATCAATTGGGCTCCCTATTTCGAGTATATCATTGACTGCGTTAAGGAAGGAAAAGCTATTGATGCAGACTGGACAGGCACACTTGAAACAGGTTCTGTAGAAATCACAGCCGTTGGCACAGCTGCCGCAGAAGGCACTCAGGCAAAGCTTGATGAGGTTAAGGCAAAGCTTATTGACGGTTCGCTTAAAGTTTTTGATTGCTCTACATTTACAGTAGGTGGCAAGTCTTTAACTTCATTTGAAGCTGATGTTGACGATGCAGGCGATTTTGTTCCTGAAACAGAGGTTGTTGAAACAAGCGGCGATATTACTTTCGTAAACGAAAGCTCAAAGCGTTCAGCTCCTTACTTCAACATAATTATTGATGGTATCACAGCTGTTACCGAATAATTTTTGTAAAGTTATTTTATTTGATTAATAAAAAAGGCGAAGTTGTTGCGCTTCGCCTTTTTTGAATAATTTAAATCCTTTATATTTAAGGAGTTTCTTATGGATAAAACTGTTATTTTACAACTGAAAAATATTACTAAAAAATTTGGCGCTAAGGTTATTGCGAACAACAATGTAAGCTTAGATGTATATAAAGGCGAAATTCTTTCAATTCTCGGTGAAAATGGTTGTGGAAAAACAACACTTATGAACATGGTTGCGGGAATTTATTATCCTGATTCCGGCAAAATTCTTATAGACGGTAAAGAGGTTATCATTCGCTCTCCGCGCGATGCTTTTGAGCATAAAATAGGTATGATTCACCAACACTTTAAATTAATTGATATTTTCAGTGCGGCACAGAATGTTGCATTAGGTGTTGAGAGTGAAAAATTCAATCTTAAAGAAGTAAACAACCGTATTAAAGAAATGGCGAAGAAATACGGATTCAATATAAATCTTGATAAAAAAATCTATGAAATGTCTGTTTCCGAAAAACAAACCGTTGAAATTTTAAAGGTTTTATATAGAGGCGCAGATATTCTTATATTAGATGAACCTACCGCAGTTTTAACTCCACAAGAAATAAGAAGCTTATTCAAAATTTTACGCGCTATGAGAGATGATGGTAAGTCAATTATTATTATTACGCACAAATTAAATGAGGTTATGGAAATCTCGGATAGAGTAACCGTTTTGCGCAAGGGAGACCATATAGCAACGGTAAATACAGTAGAGACCAGCGAAAAAGAACTTACCGAAATGATGGTAGGTGAAAAAATAGACCTTAACATTAACCGAACCGAACCTCTTGACAGAAAACTGCGACTTTCTGTTTCAGGTTTAACAATAAAAAATTCCGATGGTTATAATGTGGTTGACGATGTTTCGTTTGATGCTTACGGCGGCGAAATTCTTGGCATTGCAGGTATTGCAGGTAGCGGTCAAAAAGAGCTGCTTGAAGCGATAGCAGGACTTAATAACTATGAGTCGGGCAAATTAACCTATTATCATCCCAAAAAGGATAAACCGGTTTCTTTCTTTCATAAAACATATAAGCGTGTTATGGAGCTTAATAGCGAAAACGCATTTAAGGATGAAAAAGGAAATGATATTGATCTTCACGGTCTACCCAAAAAAGATGTTAAGGAAATGGTAAAGAGCGAAAAGGTTATATTTAAAGAGGATGAGATTATTGACTTAAAGGATAAATCACCGAGGGAAATTCGCGAACTCGGTATCCGCCTTTCCTTTGTGCCTGAGGACCGCCTTGGAATGGGACTCGTTGGTAATATGGATATTATTGATAATATGATGCTTCGTAGTTATCGTAAGGGTAAGTCTGTTTTTCTTGATAGAAAAAGACCTGCTGATCTTGCGGATAAAATAATAAACGAACTAAAGGTTAATACTCCTGATTCGCATACGGCAGTTAGAAAATTATCAGGCGGCAATGTTCAAAAGGTGCTTGTGGGTCGTGAAATTGCAGCAGCACCTGCTATTTTAATGACAGCGTATCCCGTTCGTGGACTTGATATCAATTCATCATATACCATTTATAACCTTCTTAACGAACAAAAGCAAAGGGGAGTATCCGTGGTTTTTGTTGGTGAGGATTTGGATGTTTTAATGGCGCTTAGCGATAGGATTTTGGTTTTAAGCGATGGTAAGGTATCAGGTATTGTTGATGCCAGAACAACCACAAAGGATGAAATAGGTCTTTTGATGGTTAAATCAAATCGAAAAGGTGTGAGGGAATGAAAAAGAAGGAAAACAATTCAAAAGAACCTTTTGTTCGTATTGTAAAGCGCGATAATATAAAAACCAAAAATATAATTCTTATTTATTCCATCGCTGTTATCGGCGGACTTCTTTTAAGCGGCTTTATTTCCATGCTGTTTTCGGATAAAGGTTTGTTTGATTTTTTTGGGTCTTTGTTTGAAGGCGCTTTTGGTAGCGATCGTAAATTTTGGCTTTTACTTCAAGATGCGGCACTACTGCTTGGCACATCAATGGCGTTGCTTCCTGCATTTAAAATGAAGTTTTGGAATTTGGGTGGTAACGGTCAAATACTTGTAGGCTGTCTTGCAGCTATTTCGTGTATGTTCTATCTTGGTGGCAAGGTTGATGATGGTATTATAATACTGATTATGCTTTTTGCGAGTGTGTTTGCAGGGGCCTTATGGGCATTTATACCGGCATTTTTTAAGGCAAAGTTTAATACCAACGAATCGTTGTTTACTCTTATGATGAACTATATAGCGCAAGGTCTTGTTTCGTTGTTCATTACAATTTGGGTTAAATCCGGCTCGGGAGTTTTAGCGCCTATTCAATATGGTAACATTCCCGACATAGGCAACAAGTATTTATTACCTATTATTCTGTTTGCGATAATAACAATTGTGATGCATATCTATCTTCGTTCTTCAAAACACGGATATGAAATATCAGTTGTGGGTGAAAGCACCAACACTGCAAAATATGTGGGAATTAAGGTTGATAAAGTTATTATTCGCACAATGATTTTATCGGGCGCTATCGCAGGTCTTGTAGGTTTTGTTCTTGCTGGTTCTATCAATCATACAATAAACACCACGTCTGCAAACAATATGGGTTTTACAGGTATTATGGCAACCTGGCTTGCGGGCTTTAATCCCTTGATGATTATCCTCACAAGCTTTTTCATCACCTTCATTTCTAAGGGTATGATGCAGGTAAGAAAAACATTTATGTTCACAAATGATTCAATATCAAATATTGTTGTCGGCGTTGTGTATTTTGCGGTAATCATTTGTTCGTTCTTCATAAATTACAGACTTGTTTTTAGAAAAAAAGAGAAGGAGGAAATTAAGAAATGACAATTACTTTCTTAATGAGCGCCATAGCAATTGGCACGGTTCTCCTTTTTGGATGTGTTGGTGAAACAATTACTGAAAAAGTCGGACATCTAAACCTTGGTATTCCTGGAATTATGTGTACAGGTACGGTAGGGGGTTGTCTTTTTATAAGCTTATACCTTAAGGGGTTGGAAACGGCCGAAAGCGCATCGTGGATAATGCTTATTTTATCCTCTCTTTTCGGCGCATTTCTTTTTGCTTCTCTTACCGGCGGAATTTATGCTGTAATGACAATTACATTACGGTGCAATCAAAATATTACAGGTCTTGCAATTACAATTTTCGGCAACGGCTTGACTCAATTTTTAATGCACTCCTATGTTGATAGAAGCAATTTTTCAATTGCAGGTAAAATTATTGCTAAATGCATACCCTTCGCTGAAAATTCTAAAGGCATTATCAAGGTGCTTTTCGGGCATGGCTTTTATGTGTATTTTGCTATTGTTATCGCCCTGCTTACAAGCTTTATTTTTAATCGCACAAGGGTTGGCCTTAATCTTCGGGCAATCGGTGAAAACACCGCAACTGCTGATGCGATGGGCGTTAATATTACGCTGTATAAATATGTTGCAATATTAGTTGGTAGCGGCATAGCAGGTTTTGGCGGCGTATTCTATATTATGGATTATGTAAAAGGAAGTTGGGAAAACGCAGCAACTATTGAAGCGTTTGGTTGGCTTGCAATTGCGCTTGTTATTTTCACCCTATGGAAGCCGAATATTTCGATAATCGGTTCTTATCTTTTCGGCGCTTTATATATTGCCGCGTTCGTGTTTGGCGATATTTCTTTCTCTGGTCGTGAGATTTTAAAAATGCTACCGTATATAATTACGATAATTGTTTTAATTGTTACGAGTATACGCAACAAGCGCGAAAACCAGCCTCCGCAAAGCCTCGGCCTTTCATATTTCCGCGAGGAAAGGTGAGCGTTTGCTATTTGTATTTATAATATAATATAATATAATCTCGAAATTTGGAGGTTTAATATGGAGAGACAAAGGTATATTTCTAAAGCATCTAATGTGCTCAAGATTATATCTGCGATATTATTTACAGTTGCAGTTGCCCTTATGGCATCATATATTTATAAACTTCACGGCACGGTAAGTCTCTTTTTGATTTATCGATATGCATTTTTATTTTTAGCCTATGCATTTTTAATGCTTAATGTTTTTATAAACTATAGAGTGCTTTATGAATTTATATTTAAGCATAGATATATAATAGCGTTGGTGGTTTTGCTTTTCTTTGTAGCTGCTAAGCTTAATTTCAGTTCAATATCTGTGTTTGACAGTTATGTTCAAAAGGGAAGCGGTTCGGAATTTATAAGACCCGTTTTCGGAGCAGGATTACCTATCCGTAGTGATGAATGGGCTATTTCCACTCCAAAATCACTCACCTATCAGTATTGCGTTGGTGAAAAATACAACGATATAATAATGGCGGCGGATACGCTTAATATTAAAACCACCGGTGTGGCACCTTCTTTATCTATGGTTGCAAAGCCTTTTAATATAGGTTTTCTGTTTTTGAATGTTGAATATGCAGTTTCTTTTTATTGGGGCTCCATGTTTATTGCGGGTTTGCTTGCAGGAATTGAATTTTTCCTTGCTATAACTAAGGGCAAAAAACTACTATCCTTTATGGGCTCGGTAGCTGTTGTCTTCTCTTCATTCACCATGTGGTGGAGCGGTAACGCTTTGGTAATATATGCAATGGCAGCGGTTGCAGGTATTTATAGATTTTTGAATACAGAAAGCCGTAAAACAAGGGTTATATGCGGTATTGCAGTAGCAGTTTTTGGAACTGCATTTGTGGGTGTTCTTTATCCTGCGTGGCAGGTTCCTGCGGGATATACCTTCCTTGCTGTTATTATTTGGAGTTTTGTTGCAAATTGGGGCAATATTAAAAAATTCAAAACAATTGATTGGGTAATATTCGCAGCAACAGTTGTTTTAGCTGTTGCAGTCATAGCTGTTTTTTATATTGAAAATCTTGAATATACAAAGGCAGTTATGGATACTGTGTATCCCGGCTCGCGCAGGGAATATGGTGACTTTGTGATTAGAGATATGTTCACCTATCCAGCAACCTTCTTATTCCCGTTTAAAACAGGTAATTATGCCTTCAGTGAATATGGTATGTATTTCTCACTATTCCCGTTGCCTGTTATAGCTGCGATTTATGCTCTGTTTAAAACCAGAAAAAAAGATTTGTTGAGTATATTGCTTTTAGCAGTTTGCATATTTTTTACGGTTTATTGCACAGTCGGTTTCCCAAAATGGCTCGGCAACATTACACTTATGTCGTTTTCAACGCCTAAAAGAATACTGACATATGTTGATTTTATTCAGATACCGATTTTGCTTCGTGCTATGGCAATAATGCAAGAAGAAAATGTGTATATACCCAAGCGTTTTATGATACCTCTTGCTGTTGTTTTAAGTGCATTCACCCTTTATATGTGCGATAAAGTTTTCATTTATCAAGATTTTATGAGCACGACTTATATGGTTGTTGCAACGATTATATTGGCATTAATTATGATTTGCTTTGTGGGCAAGGTTCATAAAAATTTAAAAACGGCTGCTATAGTGTTCTTTATAGTAGTTCAATGTGCAGTATCTCTTTTTGTGTTGCCGATACAAAAGGGGCTTGACCCAATATATTCAAAGCCTGCTGCAAAAAAGACTTTGGAGATTGCCGAAAAAGACCCAGATGCCAGATGGATAGTCTTAGACCAATGGGTGGAGGCCAACTTCTTTGCGGCTTGTGGTGCCAAAGTTATAAATTCGAATAACTATATACCTAATTATGAGCTTTGGGATATATTGGATCCAAAGGGAGAGTATAACGAAGTATATAACAGGTATGCAAACTTTATAATCAATCTCACTTCTGAGAAAACAAGCGCGTATCTTAATCAACCGGATTTGATTACATTAAGGCTCAATTACGCTCAACTTGATGATATTGATGTTAAATATATAGTAGCGGAATATCCACTCGTTATACCTGAGGAATACAATGTGGAAGTAGAACAGTTACACGCGGAAAATGGCACATTTATTTATTCGTTAAATTATAATTAAGTTAGGTTAAATAAGATAGTTAAGAAAATCCCGACTGCAAATTTTGCAGTCGGGATTTTTATCTTTTTATTTCAACGAGAAGTCCTCGCGAACAAGTGTTAAATTCGGATTATAATACGGATCGCCTTTTTCTAATTCATTGCTCCATTTTTCCATAAATCTATCGATTTCTTTATTAAAACGAGCCACTTTTTCGGGCGAATCTTCAAAACCGCGGCTTTTTGATTCATAATGATAAAATTCAGCATATGGAGTGAACACAATTAAGTATCCTGCCTTGCGAATTTTCATGCATAAATCAACATCATTAAAAGCAACAGCGAATCCTTCGTCTATGCCTTTTACTTCATCGAAAACATCTTTTCTCATAAGCAAGCAAGCTGCCGTGCACGCGCTGAGATTTTGTGATATACACGCTCTTGAAACATATCCGTATGCATTTCTTTGGAAGTATTTGTGCGCATGTCCAGCAACACCGCCTATTCCTAAAATAACACCTGCGTGCTGAACAGTGTCATCAGGATAATAAAGCTTCGCACCTACCGCGCCCACATCTTTTCTTTGCGCAAACATAAGCATTTCTTCCAGCCAATTTGGAGTGATGACTTCAATATCGTTGTTAAGCAGAAGAATATACTCACCATTCGCATGCTTTGCGCCGTAATTATTTATAGCTGAGTAATTAAATACTTTTTCACTCCAAAAAACAACCTTTATCTTATCATTGTTTTTCTGAATTTCTTCGTAGTAATTAAAGGTTTTTTCTTCGGTGCTATTATTCTCAACCACAATAATTTCAAAATTATCATAAGTGGATTTTGAAATTATTGAAGAGATGCATTTATCAAGATCATCAATATGGTCTTTGTTAGGGATAATTATCGAAATCAAAGGCTTTTCTGGAAGATCATAATCAATTTTATATGTTGTTGGTGCGTATGATTCTTTTACGCTGCCTTTTAATCCAATTCTTTCAAGATGTGCTGCAATGGCGCGTTCAGCAGAATCTATTGCATATGGCTTTGCGGATATGTTTGATGCCACGGAAAGTTTGTGAGAACGCCAAAAATAAAGTAATTGCGGTACACGAACTATTTTTTTTGCCTTTTCGGTAAGTCGAAGAATAAAATCATAGTCCTGACTACCGTCATATTCACTGTTAAATCCGCCTACCATCTCGTAGAGCTTTTTCGAAAAACAAGTGAAATGGCAAATATAGTTATAACTTCTTAAGGTATCCGGTGAAAATTCCGGTTTGTGATGCCTCAATACTATGTTGAATTCACCTTCTTCTTCGGTAAAGGTGAGTTCATCGCAATAAATAAAATCTGCACCCTGCTCACATATAACTTTCATATATTCAAATAGAGCACTGGGGTGAAGTAAATCATCATGGTCAAAAAGCGCTATATAATCGCCTGTTGCCATTTTAAGGCATTCATTAGTGTTTTCGGAAATACCCTTGTTTTCTGTGAGCTTCTTATAAACTATTCGCTTATCGCGTGCGGCAAGCTGGAGACACATTTTTTGCACATATGAATGATTTTCATCGCTCCCGTCAGCGAGGCACAATTCCCAATTTTCGTAGGTTTGATTCTGAACCGACGTTAACATCTGCTTTAAAAAATCAGTTGGTGTGTTATAAAGGGGCACTAAAATACTGAATTTTACTTTTTGGGGGAATTTATACGAGCGTTGCTCTTTGATTGTTTTCTTTGCGAGCTTGAGCTTTATCGTCTCGTCTTTAGCAACTAAATTTCTGTATGCCGCAACTCGTTCCTTTCCTGTGCTTATTCCTCCGCGCAGGAATCCCTTTAAAAAGATAAAAATTTCCAGAAGTGTTTTATTCTTAGAAACTGTATTCTTTAATCCTTGCATTATTGTGCGCAGGGGAGAGGTGAGCCGCCAGAAGAAGCTGCTTTGAATTTCTAAGTAGCTATTTTGAATTTGTGATAAGATGTTTTGAGTTTCTAAAAGGTTTCTTTGGTAGCTTTCAGATAAAGCGTTTAATTCTTCTATCGAGGTGTTTTGTTGAGAAATTGTTGTGTTTAAATCTTCAACCACTTGATTTAAATTTGAAATCGCTTCTTCTTGCGATTTATTAATGGCGGTTAAATGCTCTTTTTCGTTGTTAACATGATTGAGTGTAGCCCAAAGCTCTGCATTTTTTGCGGGATCAAAATAAGACTGGTTTGTTTGAATTTTATATAAATCTCTTGTTGTGAAATTGAATTTCTCTCTTGCAAGCCTTATATAATTTTCATCCTCAAAGAGCTTTGAAAATTTATAAAGTCCCAAAACTGGATTTGATTTTAACGGTAAAGGTCCTCCAAGTAAAATGAATGCTTTTTCAAGCTCGGTTTCCTCGTGGGTGTGCTCGCCTTGAAGTTTAAGCCTATCCTTAAACGCTTCAAGGAACAATCCGTCGGGACAAATATTTATGGAATTATAAATTAGTCTTGCAAATTCTGTATTATGCGCATTCCATTTTTCCTCATTCATCTCACTGTTGTTATCACTATGTCGCCTTACTAAAGTGAGACGCTCGGGAATTATATATATGGGAGTGAAAGTTAACAAGCGCATCCAATAGTCAAAATCATGCAGATAGAGCATAGAAGCATCATGATTTCCTATCATTTTTATAATTTCGGTTTTTATCAAGGAGCTTGGGTGACACAGTTTGTTCGCGTTGTCAAAAAAATGCCTGTATATTTCAGCCTGAGAACCATTTTCAAATTCATAAATTTTTCTAAAATATTCCTGGCTTTCATCGGCAATATTATCGTTCTCATCTATTATCTCTGCATGGGTAAAGCAGGCACCGTATTCGGGATTTTTCTCTAAAAAAGAAATCTGCTTTTCGATTTTATCTTCGGCCCATAAATCATCGGCATCAAGATGCGCCACATAATCGCCCTTAACATACTTTAAAGCCTCATTGTTAGCAAAGGATATATGACCGTTAAAGGGTGTTTGGTATACCTCAACACGCTCATCATTTATTGATTTTATTATATCGTATGTGCTATCTGTTGAGCAGTCGTCAACAACAATTATTTGTAAATTTTTATATGTTTGATTGATTGCTGAGTTAACAGTCTTTAAAATGAACTTCTCAGCATTGTAAGCGTTAATACAAACGCTAACTAGCTTGTTATTCATAAACACACTTCCTAACAAAAACTATACATGTGTATAATATCATATCGTAAATTTAAAGTCAATAAAAAGGGGATTTGTTAGTTACTTGACACTTCTTGTAGTTTGGTATTATCTTCGTTGACAAAATTTATTTAACATGATATGCTTATTTATGCAATATCGGGTTCTTTTTAATTCAAAAAAGCGATATTAATTTGTGGAATTGAGCGGTGAAATGTAGTAATGAGTTTTGCTAAAAAAATATACAAGGTAATTTTAAGAATAAGGCACCTCTTGTGCTTGAGAGATAAGAACGGAAAAAACTACAAAAAAAGCGTTATGCTTTATGGATATTACGGAATGAATTTAGGAGATGATCTCTTTTTTGAAAAGTTATTAACGCGTTATCCCGATGTAATGTTTTTTGTCTATTTTTCGCAAAACTATAGAGCTTTTTTCGAGAAATATGATAATGTGAAATTTTACGCAATAGAAGACGACTTTGTTAGAAGAATCAATCAAATAGGAACAAAAGTAAAAATCCGCGAGTTATTTGAATTGCTGTTATTGATGCGAAGCGATGCTACCGTGCATATTGGAGGCTCCATATACCAACAGGTAGGCGATTATAATCTTGATTACAATATGCGAAAACGACGCAAACAGCCGTTTAAGCCTTTTTTCTCAATTTCTTGTAATTTCGGAACTTTTAAGGATCAAACATTCAAAAATATGTGGCGTAGGCAGTTCGTCAAATATAAAGATATTTGTTTTAGAGATAAATATTCTTATAACTTGTTTTCAGATATAAAAGCTGTGCGTTATGCGCCTGACCTATTGTTTTCCTATAAGAAGCCTGATGCTGCAGAAATAGCGGGAAGTGTGGCAATATCTGTGTTCAACCCTTTTCTTGAAATTCGCAAGATTTCTCCCGCTGTTGGTGAAGCGTATCGCGCTACATTAGTTAAGACCATATGTGATTTAGTCAGCCAAGGGCGTCAGGTTTCTCTTGTGGGATTCTGTACCTTCGAGGGTGATTCAGCCTTTATCGATGATTTGCTTGAGCACATTCCTTTAAAAATTCGTGAGTATGTATGCGTTAAAAATTATTCTTTTGAAACAAAGCAAGATATTATAAATCTGTTGGCGTCATCTGAATATATAATAGGCACGCGCTTGCATTCGATTATTTTGGGTCTTGCGTGGGGTAAGAAGGTTATACCCATTATATATAACTCAAAAATAAAGCATATTTTATGTGATATCAAGTATAATCAGTTAACGATAGATTTAGATGAGATATCAAAATATGCCCAATCTGGCTTAGCGCAGTATTTCGGTGATATTAGTCCCTTTGATGCGAACGAGCTTTCTAATTCTGATGAATTGCAATTCGAAAGATTAGACAAATTTCTGTTGAATATATAAAAATATTGTTTTAATTGTCATTTTTAAAACAACATATTCTATTTATATTGAGGATAATTTGAAATAAAAACAGGAAAAAAACAAAATTTTCTTATTTACTTTTTATATTAAAAGTGGTATGATATATCCGTATGGGACTGTCTGCGAAACAGTCAGCCTCTCACATATTAATTTTTGGAGGAATTTTCATGGCAAGAAAGTTTAAAACCATGGACGGTAACAACGCTGCGGCTTATGTATCATATGCGTTTACCGAAGTTGCAGGTATTTATCCGATTACCCCGTCCAGCCCTATGGCAGACTATGTTGACCAGTGGTCGGCTCAGGGTGTTAAAAACATTTTCGGCACAACCGTAAAGGTTTCCGAAATGCAGTCCGAAGCAGGTGCTGCAGGTACAGTTCACGGCTCACTTAACGCCGGTGCTCTCACCACTACATACACTGCTTCTCAGGGACTTTTACTCATGATCCCCAATATGTACAAGATTGCAGGTGAGTTGCTCCCGAGCGTTTTCCACGTATCCGCTCGTTGCGTAGCTTCTCACGCACTTAACATTTTCGGTGACCATTCCGACGTATATGCATGCCGTCAGACAGGCTTTGCTATGCTCGCTGAAACCAACACTCAGGAAGTTATGGACCTCGGTGCAGTAGCACACTTGGCTTCTATCAAGGGCCGCGTTCCTTTCATTAACTTCTTTGACGGTTTCCGCACTTCTCACGAAATTCAGAAGATTCAGGTTTGGGATTACGAGGACCTTAAGGAAATGTGCGATATGGATGCTGTTGATGCGTTCCGCAAGCGCGCTCTTAATCCTGAGCACCCCGTAATGCGTGGTTCCCACGAAAACGGCGACATCTTCTTCCAGCATAGAGAGGCTTGCAACAAGTATTATGATGCAATGCCCGCTATCGTTGAAGAATATATGGACAAGGTTAATGCTAAGCTTGGTACCGACTATAAGCTCTTCAACTACTATGGTGCTCCCGATGCTGAGCGCGTAATCGTTGCTATGGGTTCTATCTGCGACGTTGCAGAAGAGGTTATCGATTACCTTACCGCAGCAGGTGAGAAGGTTGGTCTTATCAAGGTTCGCCTTTACCGTCCTTTCTGTGCTGAAAAGCTTGTTGAAGCTATCCCTGCTACAGCTAAGAAGATAGCAGTTCTTGACAGAACTAAGGAACCGGGCGCTCTCGGTGAGCCACTTTACCTTGATGTTGTTGCAGCTTTGGCAGCTACAGGCACTAAGGTTGACGCTGTTGTAGGCGGTCGTTACGGTCTTGGCTCCAAGGATACTCCTCCTTCCAGCATATTCGCTGTATATAAGGAGCTTTCTAAGGATGCTCCCAAGCACAACTTCACAATTGGTATCAACGATGATGTTACCAATCTTTCTCTCGCTGAGGAAGAGGCTCCTAACACCGCTGCAGAGGGTACAATTGAATGCAAGTTCTGGGGCCTTGGCGGCGACGGTACTGTTGGTGCTAACAAAGACTCTATCAAGATTATCGGTGACCATACCGATAAGTATGTTCAGGCATACTTCCAGTATGACTCTAAGAAGACCGGCGGTATCACCATTTCTCACTTAAGATTCGGTGACAAGCCCATTAAGAGTCCTTACTATATTAATAAGGCTGACTTCGTTGCCTGCCACAACCCCTCTTATGTAATTAAGGGTTATAAGATGGTTAACGATGTTAAGCCGGGTGGTGTATACCTTATCAACTGCCAGTGGTCTGCTGAAGAGCTTGATAAGCATATGCCTGCTGAAGCTAAGCGTTATATCGCTAACAACAACATTCAGCTTTACACAGTTAACGCTATTGACTTGGCCGCTCAGATTGGTCTTGGCAAGCGTACTAACACTGTTTTACAGTCTGCATTCTTCTCACTTTCCAAGGTTCTTCCCGCAGAAGAGGCTATTGGTTATATGAAGGAAAAAGCGCAGAAGTTCATGAAGAAGGGTAAAGAAATCGTTGAAATGAACGAGAAGGCTATCGATGCCGGCGCTACCGCTTATGTTAAGATAGATGTACCTGCAAGCTGGGCTAATGCTGTTGATGCTGAGGTTTCTGCTGATAGTGCAGCTGCTACCAAGCTTGATAAGATGGTAGAGAACATTATGAAGCCCGTTGGTCTTATGGATGGCGACTCACTGCCTGTATCCGCATTTATAGACCACGCTGACGGTACCTTCGAGCAGGGTGCTTCTGCTCACGAAAAGCGCGGCGTTGCTGTTATGGTTCCTGAGTGGAATGCTGACACATGTATCGGTTGTAACAAGTGTTCATTTGTTTGTCCTCATGCTACAATTCGTCCATTTGCTCTTGATGAACAGGAAAAGGCTGCTGCTCCTGCAAATATCAGATTTGCAACTAAGGAAAAGCTCGCTACAAACAAGGGCTTTGCTTACACTATGACTGTTTCTCCGCTCGACTGTATGGGTTGTGGCGTTTGCGTTGGCGAATGTCCCACAAGCTCACTCAAGATGGTTCCTCAGGAATCTCAGCTTGCTGAGCAGGATGTATTTGATTACTGCGTAGCAAATGTAACCGAGAAGGCTGGTCTTGCAGGCGATGCTAATGTTATCGCTTCACAGTACAAGAAGCCCTTGCTCGAGTTCTCAGGCTCATGCGCAGGCTGTGCAGAGACTGCTTATGCTCGTCTTGTAACACAGCTGTTTGGTGACAGAATGTACATTTCTAATGCTACAGGTTGTTCCTCTATCTGGGGCGGTCCTGCTGCTACATCTCCTTACACTGTAAATAAGGAAGGCCACGGTCCTGCTTGGGCTAACTCACTCTTCGAGGATAACGCTGAGCACGGCTTTGGTATGTACTTAGGTCAAAAGGCTATCCGCGACCGTCTTATCGCTGATGTTCAGGCTATCGTTGATGGCTGCAAGGCTCCTGAAAATGTACTTGCTGCTGCAAATGCATATCTTGAAACTGTTAACGATGGTGCTAAGAACGCCGCTGCTTCTAAGGCACTTGTTGAAGCACTTGAGGGCTTTGACTGTGACTGCGATGCTAAGAAAGATATTCTTGCTAACAGTGAATACCTCTCCAAGAAGTCCGTTTGGATCTTCGGTGGTGACGGTTGGGCATACGATATCGGCTTCGGCGGTGTTGACCATGTTCTTGCTGCTGGTGAAAATGTAAATATTATGGTATTCGATACCGAGGTTTACTCTAACACAGGCGGTCAGGCTTCTAAGGCTTCTAACATTGGTCAGGTTGCTCAGTTCGCAGCTGCAGGTAAGGCTATCGCTAAGAAGAGCCTTGCTGAAATCGCAATGTCTTATGGTTATGTATATGTAGCTCAGATAGCTATGGGCGCTGACCAGAATCAGACCTTAAAGGCTATTAAGGAAGCTGAAGCTTATGATGGTCCTTCAATCATCATCTGCTATGCTCCTTGCGAAATGCACTCCATTAAGGGCGGTATGGTTAACTGCCAGAAGGAAATGAAGAAGGCAGTTGCTTGCGGTTATTGGGATATGTTCCGTTATAACCCAGCATTAAAGGCTCAGGGTAAGAATCCCTTCTCACTCGATAGCAAGCCCGCTACCGAGGACTATAAGGAATTCATCCTTGGTGAGGCTCGCTACTCTTCACTCACACGCTCATTCCCCGAGCGCGCAGAAGAGCTCTTCGAGCAGGCAGCACAGTCTGCAAAGGCTCGCCGTGCTCACCTCGAGAAGCTTGTTGAGCTTTACGGTAAGCAGGACTAATAATAGTCTGTCTATAAAAACAAAAATCCTCCACTTTGCAGTGGAGGATTTTTTGTGCTTTTGGCAGGGGAGAATAGGTGTTTTTTTGCTACTGAATTGCACTAAAATAATTATTTTCATAAAAAATCAGGACTTTTTTAAAATTTTTCAAAAAAAGTCTTGATTTTTTTGTTTTGTGGCTCTATAATACAAATATGTGGTGAAAAGTGTATCTTTTTCCCATAAAAGTGTATTAAAGTGGTGAAAGTGAGGTGGCAATAAATGCTTTATGGCGGTTACGACCACACAATAGATAAAAAAGGCAGAATTGCCATCCCGTCTAAGCTGCGTGATGAATTCGGCGAAAGCTTTATGATATGCAAGGGTTTGTTTGGTAAATGCTGCCTTTGCGTTTATTCGATGCCCGAGTGGGAAGCACTCGTTGAAAAAATCGGTCAGCTTCCGCTTTCTAAATCAAGCAAGGTAAAGCGTTTCCTTTTTGATGGCGCATTTAATGTGGAATTTGATTCTCAGGGTAGAATATTAATTCCCGCCGCACTTCGTGAGTATGCCCAGCTTGATACCGAGGCTCATATAATCGGCGTTGTTACAAACCTTGAAATTTGGAATAAGGCTCTTTGGGCTCAGGAAAACTCAGAGAACACACCCGAATCTATCGCTTCAATTGTTGAAGAATTGGAATTCTAAGCTATGGAATTTAAACATAAATCGGTTTTGTTAAATGAAACAATCGATTCGCTTAGGATTAAAGCGGACGGCATATATGTTGACGGTACTGCCGGTGGGGCAGGGCATTCATTGGAAATCGCAAAACGGTTGACCACAGGTCACCTTTATGCACTTGACCGCGACCCCGATGCCGTTAAGGTTGCAAGCGAACGCCTTGCAGGGCTTAATGCCACTGTTATACAATGCAATTTCGCAGATATGAAAGCGGCGCTTTCAGAGCGAGGTGTGCATGGTGTTGACGGCATACTGCTTGACTTAGGCGTTTCATCATATCAGCTCGATAACGGTGAGCGTGGATTTTCCTATAATAAGCCCGCACCGCTTGATATGAGAATGAGTAAATCTGGTATTACCGCCGCAGATTTAGTTAACAGTTTATCTGTGGACGAGCTTACCAAAATTTTCAGAGATTACGGCGAGGAGAAATTCGCCTATAAAATTGCCTGCAATATTATAAAACGCAGGGGAATACAAAAGATAGAAACAACAACACAGCTTTCTGAAATAATTGCGGCATCATATCCTGCAGCAGCAAGGAGAGATGGTAACCCCGCAAGAAAATGCTTTCAGGCATTAAGAATTGCCGTAAACGGTGAGCTTGAAAGCCTTGAAAATGCTCTCGGTGATGCATTTGATTTGCTTAACACAGATGGCATACTTTCAATAATTACCTTCCATTCTCTTGAAGACAGAATGGTAAAGCTTCGCTTTAAGGAGTTTTGCACGGGCTGCACATGCCCGCCCGACTTTCCTGTGTGTGTTTGCGGCAAAAAGCCTCGTGGCAAGCTTTTGTTTAGAAAGCCGATAATCGCGAGCGAAGAGGAACTGAAAGAAAACCAGCGAAGCAGAAGCGCTAAGCTGCGCTCAATAATTAAGTTATAAAGGGGAAATCACGGTGGACAATTTAAAATATTATAATGATAGTCTCGCATATGATTTTGAGATGTTTATGCCCCGCGCCACCGCTTCAAAAAGGGAAGACAACATTGTTAAAATGCCGCGTCCTAAGGTGCGCTGCCGCACAAAGGCTGCGGTTAAAAGCCTTTCAGTATCGGCTTTTGCAGTGCTTACTGCGGTGTTTGTTCTTGCTGCACTTTGCGGAAATATATTTTTAAGACTTAGAATTAACGAGGTAAATTCGCAGATAAATGATATAAAAAGTGAAATTAATACCCTTCAAAGCGAAAGGACAAGCCTTGAAGTAGAGCTTGAAAGGGTTATATCCTATTCTAATATAGAGCTTGAGGCTGCCGAAATCGGTATGCAAAAGATGGACAAAAATCAGGTAAAGTATATTAGAGTAAATGATAAAAACACCGCCACCACAAAGGATGGCACACTTGTATCAAGCGTTGATAACTAAGTGAATACAAAGCAAAATAGAGTAATATAATAAACTATGAATACGAGAGTTTAAGGTGAAAACTTTAACTCTCGTTTTCGAGCATTCTTGAAGTAAAGGCAGGTGAGGCAAAAATGTCGATAAGACCCAATAAATTGATGCTTAAAAGGTCAATTATTGTTATGGTTGCGGTTGTTTTGTGCCTTACCATAGTTTCGGGTGCAAGTCTCGTTAAAATAATGATTATCAATGGTGAGGAATATCAAAGTAAGGCTTCTGAGCAGCAGCTTTATGATAGCCTTATAACCGCTCCTCGCGGCGATATTTATGATAGCAATATGAGTCTGCTTGCAACAAGCGCTACCGCTTGGACGGTTTACATAACACCAAACGGAATCAGAAGACTCGACAGTGATAAAGCCGAGCAGGTCCGCGATGTTATTGCCAAAGGACTTTCAGAGATACTCGGTATGGAATATGATGATGTTTATGAGTATACCCAAAAGAATTCTTACTATGTGATAGTTAAGAAAAAGGTTGAAAAGGATGTAGTGGATAGCATCCGTCAGTTTATATCCGATAATAAAGAGCTGGAGATTTCAAGCTATATCGGTATTGATGAAACCACTAAGCGATACTATCCTAACGATACCTTGGCTTCCACTGTTATCGGCTTTGTTGGCGATGATAATCAAGGCCTTGCGGGCATTGAAAGCTATTATGATAACGAGCTTACAGGCATTGCAGGCAGAGTTGTAGCTGCAAAGAATGCAAAGGGCACCGATATGCGATTTACATACGAAAAGGTTGAGGAAGCAAAGCAGGGAAATTCCTTGGTTCTCACAATTGATTCGTATGTTCAGTATGTATGTGAAAAATATCTTGATGCCGCTATTGAGGAAGAGATGGTGGCAGAGCGTGGCGCCGTTATAGCGATGGATGTAAACACAGGAGCTATACGCGGTATGGCAGTAAGCGGGGATTTTAATCCAAACGAGCCTTTCAAACTTTCGGCTGAGGATCAGGCAAAGGTGGATGCCGCCGCAACAGATGAGGAAAAATCCACTTTAAAAAGCGAGCTGCTTAACCGCCAGTGGCGTAATAAGGCGGTATCCGATACATATGAGCCAGGCTCGGTTTTCAAGATTTTCACTGCAGCTGCTGCTTTGGAGGAAAACCTTATTAACGAAAACAGTAGCTTTACCTGTAATTATGCATATACAGTTGCAGGAAATGTTTACCACTGCCATAAACACGGCGGACACGGCACTCAAGTCTTGCAGCAGGCAATTTCTAATTCCTGCAACCCAGCTTTTATTCAGATAGGTCAGCTAATTGGCGTTGAAACCTTTTCTAAATATTTTAAGGCATTTGGTCTTGCAAAAAAGACAGGTATCGACCTGCCTGGTGAAGCGGCATCAAACTATCACCTTGAAGAGAATATGGGCGCTACCGAGCTTGCATCCTCATCTTTCGGTCAGACCTTTAATATCACACCGATACAGATGATAAGCCTTGCCGCCACTTCGGTAAACGGTGGATATCTCGTTAAGCCCCATGTGGTTGAAAAAATAATTGATTCTGATAACAATGTTGTTGAAACTCTCTCCACAGGTAGCAGACAACAGGTTATATCAGAATCAACATCGGCAACCATGCGCACACTGCTTCAATATGTAGTTGAAAACGGCGCTAAAAATGGTATAGTTTCGGGATATAATGTCGGCGGTAAGACAGGTACATCACAAAAAATGTCTAAAATACTTTCAACCGGTAACCAAAGACTTTATATCGGCTCTTATGTGGGCATAGCACCCATCGATGACCCTGAAATTGCAGTGTTTGTAATGCTTGATGAGCCTACAAGCGGTAACTACTACGGCGGCGTTATTTCTGCCCCCGTCGGCTCAAAGGTTATGACCGATATACTGCCTTATCTCGGTTACGAGCCACAGTACACACAAGAAGAGCTTGAAAAAATTTCTATTTCTGTTCCCGATGTTACAGGCGATGAATTAAGCGCCGCAAAATCGGTAATAAATAATTCGGGCCTTTCTTATAAGGTTGTAGGTACGGGTGAAACCGTAACCCGCCAGTTGCCTGAAGCGGGCAGCTCGATTTATAACGGCGGTACCGTTATAATATACACCGATGAAAGCGATGCCCAAAACACAACAGTTCCAAATCTTGTCGGATTCACCGCTTCGCAGGTTAACGCGTCGGCAGCGTCGGCAGGAATAAATGTTGAATTTTCGGGTAATGTATCATCTTCTTCAATTCTTTCTTATAATCAAAGTATCACCGCTGGGGAAAGCGTTCCTCTGGGTCAGGTGGTAACTGTATATTTCCGCGACGAAGCGTCTGTTGATATGGCTGAGTAGCCAAAGGAGTAAAAAATGCTATTAAAAGAAATTTTGCCGTCTGTTTGTGAAAAATTTTGTGAGCTTGATATAAGTGGTATTACCTGCGATTCGCGAGAAGTTAAGCAGGGCTATGCCTTTGTGTGCATATCAGGCACAAATATGGATGGTCACACCTTCGCTGAATCTGCTGTGGATAGCGGTGCTGCAGTAATTATTGCAGAACGCGACACTGGACTTAATAATCAGATAATAGTTGAGGATACACACAAGACTTACGCCAATATGTGTGCTCGTTGGTTTAAAAATCCTGCCGAAAGCTTGCATCTTATCGGTGTTACGGGAACTAACGGTAAAACCTCGGTTACCTATATGCTCAAAAGCATTCTTGAAAGTGCGGGTCACAAGGTGGGACTTATAGGCACTATACAGAATATGATAGGCGATAAGATTATCGCATCGCATAATACCACCCCCAATGCATATGAGCTTAATTCACTCTTTTCTCTTATGAAAGCAGAGGGCTGCTCCTATGCAATTATGGAGGTTTCATCCCACGCGCTTGACCAGCGCCGCGTTTGCGACCTTTGCTTTGATACTGCAATTTTCACAAATCTTACTCAGGACCATCTCGATTACCATAAAACAATGGAGAATTATCTTGAGGCTAAGAAACGCCTTTTCAAAATGTGCAAAACTGCAGTTATTAATCTTGATGATGAGTATGCGCAGTCAATTATTGATGACCTTGACTGCAAGGTGATTACCTATTCAGCAGGGGATAACTCAACCTATAGCGCTAAAGCGATAAACTATTATCCTGCAAGCGTTGAATATGAGCTTGTAAGCGATAATATTCTTAATCATATTAAGGTTAACACAGGCGGTAAATTCACGGTTTATAATTCAATGTGCGCCGCAGTTACAGCTATTGAAGCGGGAATCCCCACCCAAACTGTGGCTCTGGCAATTGAAGCCCTAAGCGGAGTAAAAGGCAGGGCAGAGGTGGTGCCCACCAACCGAGATTTCACAGTGATTATAGATTATGCCCATACCCCTGACGGACTTAAAAATATCTTATCCAGTTTCCGCGAATGTGAGAAAAACCGTGTTATCGCGCTTTTTGGATGCGGCGGTGACCGTGATAAAACCAAAAGACCGATTATGGGCAGTATCGCAGTTAGAAATTCTGATTTCGTTATAGTTACAAGCGATAATCCCCGCACCGAGGAGCCAGGGGAGATTATAAAGGATATTCTCGTTGGCACCGAGGGCGCAAATGTGCCTGTAAAAGTTATTGAAAACCGAATTGAGGCAATAAAATATGCAATTTCTATCGCACAGAAGGATGATATAATCGTTCTTGCAGGCAAGGGCCACGAAACATATCAGATATTAAAGAACGGAACAATTCATCTTGACGAGCGCGAGGTTGTGGCAGAGGCTTTAAAAGAGTTAGAATAAAAATGAATAGAGGGGAATTTTTATGAAGGATTATACCGCAGTTATAGTTGCAATATTAAGCTTTGCTGTTACCGCAGCATTGGGTTATATTGTTATCCCACATCTCAGAAAGTTGAAATTTGGGCAGACTATCCTTGAAATAGGTCCCAATTGGCATAAGGATAAGCAGGGCACCCCCACTATGGGCGGAGTTATGATGGTGGCAGGTGTGCTTCTGTCTCTTGCTGTAGGATATGGATTTTCTGCAGTATCGGGCGGTAGATTTGCCTTAGAAATGAAGCAGCCTTATAATGCAACCATCCTCATAGCAGGCGTTTTGATGGCGCTTTGTATGTGCGCTATCGGTTTTTTTGATGACTACATAAAGGTAGTTAAAAAGAGGAATTTAGGACTTACTGCTAAGCAGAAAACCTTTTTGCAACTGCTTGTGTCCGCCGCTTATCTTGTAACGCTGGCGCTTAGCGGTATGCATACCACATATATTCCTTTCTTAGGCGAAATAAGCATAATAAAAGGCGCAGGACTTGTTTTCTGGCCGATAGCCTTAATGTTTATATATGGTTTCACAAATGCCGTTAACCTTACTGACGGCCTTGATGGCCTCGCTTCAAGTGTAACTCTTGTGGTTGCCTGCGCATTTATGCTCGCGTCAGGATTTATGGGCATTAATTCCATAAACATTCTTTCAGCAGCCCTTGCAGGCGCAAGTGCAGGCTTTGTGGTTTGGAACAGTAAGCCTGCTAAGGTGTTTATGGGTGATACCGGTTCAATGTTTTTAGGAGGTATGGTAATAGCCCTATCCTTTGGTATAGGCAGACCAGTGCTCCTACTGCTTGCAGGCTGCATCTATCTTATAGAAGCGCTTTCTGTAATGCTTCAGGTAATATATTTTAAACGCACAAAGAAAAGGCTCTTTAAAATGGCGCCACTGCATCATCATTTTGAGATGTGCGGCTGGTCCGAGCAAAAGGTTGTGCTGGTCTTCTCATTTGTAACCTTTATCGGTTGCTTTATCGCATTACTTTCGGTTATTTTTAGTTGGTAATAATTAATTTTATAACACTTATAGGAGGGAAGGAAAATGTCTAAAAACACGGCTAAGCCCAAGAAAAGCGGTATATTTCAGAGTGGCAGGCTTGATATAACCTTCCTATCCTTTGTTTTGATACTTATTACAATAGGCCTTGTAATGCTTTTTTCTGCAAGCTATGCCTATTCTTATGAATATTACGGCAATAGCTATAAATTCATAATAAGGCAGGCAATGTTTGCGGGTATAGGCATTGTGGGAATGTTTATCACATCCAGAATAGATTATCATTTCTGGCGCGGAATCAGCTGGGCGGTATATATTGTTACCGCAATTATGCTTGTGGTTTTGCTTATCTTACCACCAATGGTTGATGGAATGGATGTAAAGCGTTGGGTGGTAATAGGCCCTATTAACTTCCAGCCATCGGAAATTGCAAAATTTGCAATTATAATACTTTTTTCAACATTGATAGCAGCCAACCAAAAGCTTATGCATAACTGGAAATTTATTGTTTTTCTTTTTGGCATTCTTGGAGTTACCTGCTTCCTTGTTGTGTTGGAGCCGCACCTTTCAGCAACACTTCTTATAGCCGCCATCGGCGTGGTGCTGATATATGTGGGTGGCTTAAAACGCAAGGTGGTTGTGGGCGGAATTTTAGGTGCTGTAGCCGCAGTAGTAGCAGTAATTATAACACAGTCCACAGGCTTTATCAGTTATGGCGCCGATAGAATCAAATATTGGCTTGACCCATGGGCAGATGCCTCAGGAGAGGGCTTCCAGACAATACAGTCACTTTTAGCTATAGGCTCAGGCGGCATTTTGGGCAGAGGAATAGGACAGTCAAGACAAAAATATCTTTGGGTGCCCGAGCCGCACAACGACTTTATTTTCTCTATAGTTTGTGAGGAATTGGGCCTTGTTGGCGCAATGATAATTATATTGCTCTTTGCGTTGCTTGTTTGGCGCGGATTTAATATCGCTATGCGCTCACCCGATAAATTCGGCTCATTGCTCTCTATAGGACTCACCTTTCAGGTAGGTCTTCAAGCGCTTCTTAATATATGGGTTGTTACAAACACCATTCCTAATACAGGTATCAGCCTTCCTTTCTTTAGCTATGGTGGTACCTCACTTATGATACTTCTTGCAGAAATGGGTATTGTGTTATCGGTGTCCAGAGGAGCAAGTATTGAAAAAACTTAGATAAAGCATTTAATCACTAAGGAGTGAATATTTTATGCATATACTTTTTGCAGGTGGCGGAACGGCAGGTCATATTAATCCTGCACTCGCAGTTGCGGGATATATAAGAGAAAAGCATCCAACAGCACACATCAGCTATATCGGCACTCCCGATAAATTAGAGGCTAAGCTTGTACCTGAAAAGGGTTATAATTTCCGCACAATATCAGTGGCAGGCTTTCAGCGCAAGCTCAGTGTGAAAAATATCGGTAGAAATATATCTGCCGCCCGCAAAGTGTTTACCTCTTCCATAAATTCAAGAAAGATTTTAAAAGAGCTTCAGCCCGATGTGGTTGTGGGTACTGGCGGCTATGTAAGCGGTCCCGTGCTCAGAGAGGCGGCAAAGCTTGGAATTAAGACCGCCATTCACGAGCAGAATGCATTTCCCGGTATCACCACAAAAATGCTTTCAAATCTTGTGGATGCAGTTATGCTTGCTATGCCTGAGGCTCAAAGCCATCTTAATCTTAATAAAAAACCTATAATAACAGGCAACCCTGTTCGTCAGGAGCTGCTTAGCATTAGTCGCCAGCAGGCAAGGGAAGCGCTCGGTCTTGATAATAGACCACTAATTCTTTCTTTTGGCGGCTCGTTAGGCGCTCGCCGCATAAATGAAGCGGTTGAGGAGCTTATTAAATGGCATAACGGCAGTGGTAAGTTTTATCATATCCACGGAACAGGCAAATCGGGTTATGAAACAATGCTTGACCACTTAAAAAATGATGGCGTTCAGTTATCAAATGAAATAGATATCCGTGAATATATAAAGGATATGGATGTTTGTATGGCGGCGGCAGACCTTATTATATGCCGTGCTGGCGCTATAACGCTTAGTGAGCTGCAGTGCTGCGGAAAGCCTGCTATACTCATTCCATCCCCCTATGTGGCAGAGAATCACCAGTTCCACAATGCTATGACTCTCAAGCGTTGCGGTGCCGCTGAAATCATTGAGGAAAAGGATTTAAGCGGAAAAAGCCTTATTGATATGGTAGAAAAGCTTATTGAAAACAAACCAAGGCTTGAAGCTATGTCGCAAGCGGCGCTTAAGAGTGCTATTGCGGATGCTAACGAGCGCATATACGAGGTTATAATGCAGCTTTATAGCGGAGCATAAAATTATTATATCTCACTAAAAATAGCAAATTCCCAAATTCCACATAATATGAAATTGAGTGATAATTTCTGTGTGGGAGGCAGGGAAAATGTCAAAAATAATTATTAATGGCGGAAAACGACTTTCGGGCGAGGTTAATATACACGGCGCAAAAAACAGTGTGTTACCAATTCTTGCGGCAACCGTGCTATGCTCGGGCGAGAGTGTGATACATAATTGTCCAAGGCTTTCTGATGTTGATGCCTCTATTAAGATTTTAAAGCATCTCGGCTGCAAATGCGCATTTGAAAAGGATGCTGTTGTTGTAAATTCAACCTCGGTGAATTGTAGCCGCATTCCCGATGAGCTTATGCGCGAAATGCGTTCCTCGGTAATGTTTTTGGGTGCAATACTTGGTAGATGCGGCAGTGCGGTTATCAGTAGCCCCGGAGGATGCGAATTAGGACCTCGACCTATTGACCTACATATATCGGCTCTTAAAAAACTTGGCGCTTCAGTTCGCGAGGACCACGGCTTAATAGAGTTTGATGTGGGGGAAGGACTTAAAGGATGCGATATAAATTTGTCCTTTCCAAGCGTGGGCGCCACAGAAAATATTATTTTGGCGGCGGCAACTGCCAAGGGAGTTACTACCGTTCATAATGCCGCAAAGGAGCCTGAAATCAGCGACCTTGCAGATTTTCTTAATAGCTGCGGTGCAAGGATTTATGGTTGTGGGTCTGATACGCTTGTTATTCACGGCGTCAACAGTCTCGGCGGCACCGAGCATTCAGTTATTCCCGATAGAATCGCAGCCGCCACATATATGGCAGCCGCTGCAGTAACACACGGCAATATAACTTTAAATAATATTATGCCCTCACATTTGGTGGCGGTGAATGCAGTGTTTGAGGAAGCGGGTTGCAGTATCTCGCCGATAACAGGTGGGCTAATGCTCAAAACACCTCAAAGGCTTTCAAGAGTGCCAACAGTAAGAACTATGGTTTATCCAGGTTTTCCAACCGATGCAGGACCTCTTATTCTGGCAATGCTATCTTTAGCCGCGGGAACATCAGTGTTTGTTGAAAATATATTCGAAAATCGTTTTCGATATATTGATGAGCTAAAGCGTTTTGGCGCAAAAATTAAAACCGAGGGTAAGGTTGCTGTGGTTGAGGGTGTAAGCGCATTATCAGCCGCCCCTTGTGAATGCACCGACCTTCGCGGCGGCGCGGCGCTTGTAATCGCGGCACTTGCCGCTGGTGGTACCACTCAAATAGATAAAATTTATCATATAAAAAGGGGATATGAGGATATATCCCAAAGATTATCTGCCCTTGGTGCAGATATTTATGAGGAATAAAAAGAAAAGGAGAAACTTATGAACGAAGATGTTGAAAAGCGCAGAGCAATGCGGCGCCGTCAGATACGCCGCAGGCGTTTGATTATAGGTTTTATCTTTTTCTTGATTATTGCGGTTATAGCGTTCGCTATTATGTGTTTTACAGTGCTTTTCCCAATAAAGAATATATTGGTTAGCGGTAGCGAAATATACACCAAAAAGGAAATTAAGCAGGGGTGTCAAATCGAAATCGGCGATAATCTTTTCGCGGTATCGCAGTCAAAAACTCAAGAGGCGCTCAGAAAAAATCTTCCCTATATAGATAGCGTTGAGTTAAAAAGGGATTTACCTGATACGATAATACTTACTGTTACCGATGCAGTTGAATATTCTTGCTTTAATGTTGATGGTAAATATTTTGTTGCAAGCGATAAGGGTAATGTTTTAGCCGAGTATGATGAAAAGCCCGAGAATGTTTTTGAAATTATTGCGAGCGGTGTCAGCTGTGAAATAAGTGCCGCGGTGCAGTATGAAAATGATGGTGACACTGAGCTAATAGATGCAATAATTAAAAATCTAAATTCGCAGGGAATAACCATTAATAAGGTTGATATAAGTAACAATTTAAAAATTGCTGTTCGTGTGGAAAACAGATTCGATGTGAATCTTGGTACGAATGAAAATTTGGATAAGAAAATCGCTCATTTAAAGGGCATGATAGATAGCATCGGTGATAGAAGCGGCACCATAAATTTAGACCAATGGACGCGTGAAAATAGCCAAGGAAGCTTTGTTGCAGATAAAAAATAAAAAAATATTACAAATCTGTAATAAAAGTGTTGAAATTTAAAATAAACTATGTTAATATTTATATGTATAAATTTGCGTAGTTCTATAATTATGTATAAAGATGGAGGAATTTTAAAATGCCATTCGAAGTTGCAGACGAAATGGAAAATGTAGTTCAGATAAAGGTTGTCGGCGTGGGCGGCGGCGGCGGTAACGCAGTTAACCGCATGGTTGCAGCAGGTGTTCGCGGTGTTGAATTTATTGCTATCAATACCGATAAGGCTGCTCTATTCCTTTCCAAGGCTGACCAGAAAATTCAGATAGGTGAAAAGTCTTCTGCAGGTATGGGCGCAGGTGGTAATCCTGAAAACGGCCGTGCAGCTGCTGAAGAATCTCGTGATGAAATTGCTGCAGTTCTCCGCAGTGCAGATATGATATTCATAACTGCAGGTATGGGCGGCGGCACAGGTACAGGTGCGGCTCCCGTAGTAGCAGCTATTGCTAAGGAGCTCGGTATCCTTACAGTTGGTATCGTAACAAAGCCCTTCGCATTTGAAGGTAAAAAGCGTATGGCTCAGGCTGAGGCTGGTATCGCAGCTTTAGGCGAGCAGGTTGATAGCCTTGTTGTTATCCCTAATGAGAGACTTAAGTTCGTTTCCGAACAGAAGATTACATTCAAGAGCGCATTTAACATTGCTGACGATGTTCTTCGTCAGGGCGTACAGAGCATTTCTGAGCTTATCAATGTTACAGCGCTTGTTAACCTTGACTTTGCCGATGTTAAGTCTATTATGGCAGATGCAGGCTATGCTCATATGGGCGTTGGTGTTGCTACAGGTCGTGACAAGGCAGAGCAGGCTGCTCGTATGGCAATTACAAGCCCGCTTATCGAAACCTCTATGGATAATGCGCGCGGCGTAATCATCAGCATCACAGGTTCTGAGGATATCGGTCTTGAAGAGGTTGAGCAGGCTTCTACCATTATCGCTGATATGGCTCATCCCGATGCAACCATCATTTGGGGCGCTCAGCTCGATGATAGCATTGAGGACACCATCCGTGTTACAGTTGTAGCAACAGGTCTTGGTGAAGAAAAGAAGAAGGATAAGGGTGATGACCTCACTTCTATTCTCGGCGGCTCTATTGAGGACGAGGATAAAGAGCTTGAGGATGTTATCAGCTTCTTCACAAAGGATTAATTTTCCTACATAATGTATATTTACCCGAGGACTATTGTCCTCGGGTTTTCTTTTTAATATAACAAGAGATACCGCCCATAATGGGCGGTATCTCTTGTTTAGAAATTGTATGGATGAAGCCAATTAGCAGCCGCAGCCGTTGTTGTTGCCGCAACCGTCATTGTTGCCGCCACAGCAGCAAGTGATTAAGAGGATAAGGATGATTATCCAAGTACAATTTCCACCAAAACCGTTATTACAACACATATTAACAAGACCTCCTTTTTGTCTTTCATCACATACTATGCTGAGTTTAAATAATGTGTTACATTAAAAATTTTCAATAGAGTATTGACTTTTACTGACTTTTGTGTATAATAAAAGTCAGGAAAAGTCAAAAAGGGTGATGAAATGAAAATCAGCGATTTAATAACTACAGAGATTTTGAGAATGCTCAATGAGTCACAAGAGAACACTGCCGAGATTCAGCGCAATGAGTTTGCAAATGATATTGGCTGTGCGCCAAGCCAGATAAACTATGTTTTATCCTCGCGTTTTACGCCCGAGCACGGATATATAATCGAAAGTCGTCGCGGCGGGGGTGGATATATCCGCATAAGCCGCGTTGTTATGAAGCACTCCTCAGCAATTATGCATATCATTAATTCAATAGGGGATAGCATTGATAGAATGAGCGCGCGTATTGTTATTGAAAATTGTCTTCAGTCTGGGCTTGTGGATGCGCCAAGGGCAAAGCTTATGTATGCCGCAATGTCTAACAATGTTATGCGCGCCGTGCCAATACCGCTGCAGGATAGCCTGCGCGCGGCAATACTAAAAGAGATGCTTCTTGTTCAGATATAGAAAGGAAATGAATATATGTTGTGTGAAAAATGTGGTAAAAATAACGCCACCACTCATATACGCTCGGTCGTGAATGGGGTAGTAATGGAAAAAAACCTCTGTGGTTATTGTGCCGCCAGCGAGGGCTATGGAAATATGTCGGGTAGCCTTACAGGACTGCTTGCTTCAATGTTTGGCGATGTTTTAGCTGTTGATTCAAAAACTGCAGCTACACGCTGTGATTGCTGTGGCTCCACTTTTTCAGATATTGCCGAAAGCGGCAGGGTTGGCTGCCCTCAGTGTTATAAAACCTTTTATGATGAATTGTTGCCTTACCTTAAAAGGGTGCACGGCAGCACCAAGCACGCGGGTAAAATTCCAAATCGCGTACCCTTAGCAGCAAAGGCGAATGAGGATACAGTAGAGTCGCTAAGGCTAAAGCTCGCTCAGCTTGTGCGCGAGGAAAAATATGAGGAAGCGGCAATAGTGCGCGATAAAATCAAAAGAATCGAGGAGGAACTAAAATGAGTTGTTGGTATAACCAAAAGGCTCCTGACGATGATATAGTTGTGAGCACAAGAATTCGCCTTGCGCGAAATTTAAACGGTATACCGTTCCCCTCAAAAATGACCGCGGAGCAATTAAAAGAGGTTAACGAAGCGGTTAAATGTGCTTTACTAAATAGCAACACGCCTTATGCAAAATCTCTCAAATTTATCCTTATGAAGGATATACCCGAAAATGAGCGATATGCTATGGTGGAGCGTCATATTATTAGCCGCGAATTTGCATCGAATTGTGAAAATAGGTCTATAATTATTTCAGAGGATGAAAGCATATCTATTATGGTAGGTGAGGAGGACCACATAAGAATTCAGGTAATTCTTGCGGGACTTCAGCTTGAAAAGGCTTACGATATAGCCGAAAGTATCGATGCGTTACTGTGCGGCAGTCTTGATTTGGCTTTTGATGATAGGCTAGGATTTCTTACCGAGTGTCCTACCAATTTAGGAACAGGACTTCGCGCATCAGTGATGCTGCATTTGCCTATGGTGGAAAGCGGTGGCGAGATGGCAAGTCTTGCAGAGTCTGTAAATAAAATCGGCTTTACCGTTCGCGGTATGTACGGCGAGGGCTCAAAGGCAGCGGCATCTCTATATCAAATATCAAATCAGATAACGCTTGGTATCAGCGAAAAGAATGCTATTGATAATCTTAAAATTATAACTATGCAGTTAGTTGATAAAGAGCGAAATTCTCGCGAGCAAATAAACCGCCTCAAGCTTGAGGATATTTGTATGCGGGCAATGGGTATACTCAAAAATGCACGAATACTTTCAAGCGCAGAAATGATGGAGCACTTGAGCGAAATTAAACTCGGCGTAAGCCTTGGTATAATTGAGCTTTCGGTATCACCCGTAAAATTAATAATTGAAGGTCAGCCCTTTATGCTTATGCGCAGGTTTGGCACAATGCAGCCTGATGAGCGCGATATATATAGGGCAAATATAATCAGAAAATCGCTCGAATAGGAGGTATTGAGTTTGAAATATAATTTCACAGGTTTCACTGAAAAAGCCAACGAGGCGTTAAATCAGGCTATAAATTCGGCATCTCAGATGGGCCACACCTATGTTGGAAGTGAGCATTTGCTTTTAGGTCTGCTTCGTGTTGGCAGTGGCGTTGCCGCATCGGTGCTTAACCGCAATGGAGTTACCGCAGAAAACTTCGAAGAATTAATGAGAAAAAGTATTGGCAGCGGAACACCAACAAGGCTTTCTCCCGATTATTTCACTCCACGCGCTAAGCGGGTTATTGAGGTGGCAATGTCGGGTTGCAATAATATGGGTAAAAAATATGTCGGCACAGAGCATCTGCTTATAGGAATTTTAAGCGAGCAGGATAACTTTGCCATTAAATTTATAAAGGAGCTTGGTGTAGATATTTCGGCGCTCACAAGCGGCGCGCTGCAGGCATCAGGCATTGAGCCGCAGGATATGAGTGATGCTAAGCTACAGTCATCGGATGCGCCAAAGTCAAAAAATCACAAAACACTTGAAAAATACGGTAGAGATCTTACCGCAGAGGCTCAAAAGGGTAAAATTGATCCCGTTATCGGCAGAAGTGATGAGATAGAGCGAGTTATTCAGATACTTTGCCGTCGAACGAAAAATAACCCCTGCTTGATAGGTGAGCCTGGTGTTGGCAAAACTGCCATAGTGGAGGGCCTTGCACAAAAAATCGCAGAGGGCGATGTCCCTGAAATTTTGCTTGATAAAAAGGTTTTCACCCTTGATCTTACGGGTATGGTTGCGGGCACAAAATACCGCGGCGACTTTGAGGAACGCATTAAGTCGGTGGTGGAGGAGGTTATAAAATCAAACGATATAATCCTCTTTATCGATGAAATTCACACCATAATCGGCGCGGGCTCTGCTGAGGGCTCAACCGATGCCGCTAATATCTTAAAGCCATCGCTTGCCAGGGGTGACTTTCAGCTTATCGGTGCTACCACAATAAACGAATACCGCAAGAATATTGAAAAGGACTCTGCTTTAGAGCGCCGTTTCCAAACAGTGAATGTGGCAGAGCCTAACGAGGACGATGCAATTCTTATTTTGAAAGGACTTAAGGATAAATACGAGGCGCACCACAAGGTGGTAATAACAGATGATGCTATTGATGCGGCAGTGAAGCTTTCTTCAAGGTATATAAACGACCGCTTCCTGCCTGATAAGGCTATCGACCTTATTGATGAGGCGGCTTCTCGAGTGCGTCTTTCTTCAAGCGCTGCCCCTGATGAGCTAAAATCGGCAGAGGAAAAGCTTTCGTCTGTTAGAGCTGAAAAGGATGATGCTATAAATTCCGAGGAGTTTGAGCGTGCCGCTGCACTGCGGGATGAGGAAAACCGCATTTCGTCTGAAATCGCCGATTTAAAGGCGCAGTGGCACAACAAGAATGCCCACGCCTCGGGTGAGGTTACAGCCAAAAATATCGCTGATATCGTATCCTCCTGGACGGGAGTTCCCGTATCCCAGTTAACAGAAGAGGAAAGCGCAAGACTTTTAAAACTCGAGGATGTGCTTCATAATCGACTTGTCGGTCAGTCGGAAGCTGTAACCGCCGTTTCAAAGGCTATAAGACGCGGCAGGGTAGGCCTTAAGGACCCCAAGCGACCGATAGGCTCCTTTATCTTTTTAGGTCCCACAGGTGTGGGTAAAACCGAACTTTGCAAGGCTCTTGCCGAAGCGATGTTCGGCAGTGAGAATATGATGATAAGGCTTGATATGTCCGAATATATGGAAAAGCACACGGTATCCCGACTTGTCGGCTCTCCACCAGGATATGTTGGATTCGAGGAGGGCGGCCAGCTTACCGAAAAGGTGCGCCGTAACCCATATTCTGTTATACTCTTTGATGAAATTGAAAAGGCACACCCCGATGTGTTTAATATGCTGCTTCAGATATTAGAGGATGGTATTCTCACCGATTCGCAGGGCAGAAAGGTGGATTTCAAAAATACCGTTATTATAATGACCTCTAACATCGGCGCTCGCCTTATAACCGAAAAGAAGGTATCCTTTGGTTTTGGCGCAGGGGAGGGCGATTCTCAGGATAATGCCGATATTAAAGCAAAGGTGCTAGGAGAGCTTAAGGATGCTTTCCGTCCAGAGTTTTTAAACCGAGTGGACGATATAATCGTATTCACAAAGCTAAGCCGCGAAGAAATAAAGCAGATTACCGATAAGATGCTCATATCTCTTAAAAAACGCTTAGAAGCTCTTAATATAACGGTTGAGTTTACTGATGCAGTCATTGAGAAACTGGCTGAAAAAGGCTTTGACCCGCTGTTCGGTGCGCGCCCGTTGCGCCGTCAAATTCAAAATGATATTGAGGATAATTTGAGCGAAAAAATCCTCGATGGCACAATAAAGAACGGGGACAAAGTGCTTTGTGACTATCAGGATAAAGACTTTAAGTTCACCGTGAATAATTAAACAAAAAAGCTTTCCGATATTATCGGAAAGCTTTTTATCATTTATTATATTCTTCTTTTAAACCGTTTAGCACACTTTGCGCAAGCTCGTAATAAGCTTTGATGTTTTTGTCACTTTCGATTGTTGTGCCGTCGATTCTTCTGCAAGAAATTTGTAAATTTTCGGGCACATCGAAAAACTCATCAACATCACATTTTTTGTAAAAATCCTCCTGAAAGGCTATCGGCTCACCCTCGAAAAGTGGTCCGCTATTCGATACTCCAGATAAGTGCTCATAGGACTCAGGGTCGGTTATAAAAAGCAACGCGCTCGCTTCACCTGCAAGCATAGTTTGCGCTCGTGTTCTTGCAGAGTAACTGTATTCACTGTTGCCCTCTGCATTATTAAAAGAGCAGTTGACAACGCTTATATTAACCTCGCCATCTCCGTTGACATCCTTAGCATACGGCTTGATGTATTCTACCATTGCTTCACAGTTTTTGTCACCTGTGAGTGTGTGGGTAAAAACAACCACTGTGGCATCATATTTAGTCTTGGTTGCGCATTCAACGGTTACAAAGGCTATGGATACAATAATAAATGCCAAAATTATTATAAGCCATTTATCGTGGAACCATATGTTCTGCCATTTTTCCATTGCGGTCTGAGGCTGTAACGCCAACTCACTCGGCTTTGGTGGTGCTTCAATTTCACCGCTTTGCATTTTTTTTAAGTTTAAAAATTCCTGACGCGCCTTTCGCTGTTGCGCGATAGTTTCGCTTTCATTTTTTTTAGGCATATATAAATCACCTCTTTATATAAAAGGCGCCAAGTAAAAACTTGGCGCCTTGGTCGAGGTGACAGGGCTCGAACCTGCGGCATCTAGTTCCCAAAACTAGTGCGCTACCAACTGCGCCACACCTCGGTATTAAATTTGATTTAAGATTATTGAGTTATTTGAGTTATTCAAGGAAGTTTTGGAAACCCTCTTGCGGTGCCCAAAATTTGTTTTGACTTGGAGCGTCAACAAATTTTGACCGCGGCGCTTCGTTGTGCTCGCTGAATCATCCACAGGATGCGCTCGCAACCTCACCCAAAACTAGTCGCTACCAACTGCGCCACACCTCGTTAACTGAGTTATTATTATATATTAATTGTGGGTTATTGTCAATAAGAAATATAAATTCTTTCAAATATTTTATTGTAAGGAATATATTGTTATGTTATACTAAAGCAAATAGGAATATTTAGAGGTGCACGGATGAAAAATAGTGAAAAGGCAGTAGAACTGTTTCTTGAAGGTTATAACTGCGCGCAGGCGGTTTTTGGCGCATTTGCCGAGGAAGTGGGTATATCTAATACTCAAGCGTTAAAGCTATCGGCTCCTTTTGGTGGCGGGGTAGGCAGGCAGAGGGAAATTTGCGGCGCTTGCAGCGGAATGCTTATGGCATACGGATTAATTTCGGGTTATGAAACGCCCGAAACAGGCGAGAAAAAGATGGCGCTATACAAGCAAACGCGAGTCTTTTGCGATGCCTTTAAAGAAATTAACGGCTCTATAATATGCCGTGATATTTTGAAATCTGCAGAGTCTGGCGGCACTCCCTCAGAGCGCACAGATAAATATTATAAAGAACGCCCATGTGTGCGCTGTGTCAGAACAGCCGCAGAGATACTTGAAGAATACATAAAAAATAACAAATAAAACAAAGGACTATGATTTTAAATTAATCATAGTCCTTTTTAAATTGCTGAGTTTAGAATGTTAGAATAATACAGATGAGCCGTTAGAAGCTGTATATACTTCAGCCGCGTGTGGATAGCCAAAATGGTCATAATAACCTTTGTTTACGGCATCGATTATAGAGTTAGCACAATCTTTACGAATTAAAGCTACCACACAACCGCCAAGTCCTGCGCCAACAATTTCACTGCCCAAAACGCCATCAGTGCTATTTAACAAATCACAAAGAAAATCAATCTCGGGAGTAGAGCATTTATATGAGCCGTATTGTGTTTCGAAGGGTGTATTGTTTGCTATAAGTTGTTCAAGTTGTGCGTCGCTCACGCTTTCTGTATCCAAACGGTCACCTTTATGGCTGATTTTCATCATATTGCCAAGAGCAGTATAATCTTCTGTTTTTAAAACATCCATAAATTGCTCGGCGCGGGCGCATTCTGAAATTCCATAGAGCGCGACATTGCGAAGCTCATAAAGCAAGGGGTCTTTATGATTAGAGAAAATTTCATCAAGGCGTTGCTTATATTCGGGAAGAAGAGCTTTAATGCCGCCACGCGTGATGGTTTCGGGCAGAGAAGCAATCATTTGATAAACCTTAGAATAAGGCCTTATTTTTGCTAAATCGCGAAATTCGTTTAATTCGAATTGCGGATATGTGCGTCTAAGAAGCATAAGCGCAAATTCATAACAGGCAACCTTTGCGTTAAAGGTGTTTTTATTACCCTCGGATTTCTTAGCCATAAGCATAGAATTGCCAACTAAAACAGCATATTTATCAGAAAATTTTTGTTTTTCACCAACTGTAAACGGTTTAAATCCTAAATGAATGAGCGTATCCTTTTTAGCGCATTTCATTGCAGCATGGTCACCCGAGCCACCGCGTGAGCCAACGAACCATTCGCCCTCACCGCAAAGGTCGATGAATTCACGCTCTGTAAGATTTAAGCAGTTAAGTGCAACAAGAGCCTCCATAACTGCAACAACAATAGCAGAAGAGGAAGAAAGTCCCGCCGCAACAGGAATATTGCCTGTGGATACCATATCCATACCGCAAAGCTTGTAGCTATTTTTGAATTGCGCATGTATAACGGCAGATTTTACATAATTTGACCAGTCACCCTGATTTTCTTTCAGGGCACTGACAACCTTTTCGCTCGAAAGATATGAGAGCCAGGAATCATTTGAACCAAGTGCCAAAGTATCACCAATGGAAAAACTGCGGTCAGGATAGGTGGGGTCCATATTGGTGATTCTAACTATATCATCGCTTCTGCGTGAGGATACAAACACCTGGTCTTTATCGGTTGCCATAACATTTATGCCACCGCCGCGGTGGTCGATGTGCCTGCCCATTAAATTAATGCGGCCAGGAGAGCGGGTTATAACCACTTTTTGGTCACCGTATTTTTCAATGAATCTGTTAAGCAAGGCAATATATCTTGACTTTTGAGATTCAATATCATCTCCATAAAGGTAGTGAAGCTGCTCATCCATCAAGCCCTTGCTTATATCATCAATATATTTAGAGGCAGTGCGCATAAAATGCTCAGAAACTTCACATAGTTCTTGCTTGGTGCTATATGTAAGCATATCGGTTTTATTTTCAATTTCATATAAAACCGCTTGATTTTTTTTCGCAAAATATTCAAGTGTATCTGTAAGATAAATTTCACCTTGCGCATTATTTGAATTTAATGTGTTAATAGAGTTGATAACTTCATCGGTATCAAAGCAATAAAGAGCTGCATTTGCATAAGGGGCTGATAAAACCTCATCTGCATCAAATTGAGCACCACAAAGAGTTCTGGTGGGGCAGGGAGTTTTTTTCAGTGCTGCTTCAAGTACCTTTTTAGCTTTTTTCGGATTAAGGCCTATATCGTTAAGCGTTTTTTCATAATTTTCGGGTGCGGTTTTACCAAGCGCCATAAGAGCGGCATCGGTGAACTCAATAACGCCATAAGGCTTACCCTCGCGAACAACCACTCGTCCACCGCTAAAATTATTTTTAAGCGGCTGAACACCCCACACTGCTTTTGCTGTTTCAGAGCGTTCTAAGATGCCTGAAATTATATTTGATGATACAATCTTATCACCCATACACACAACACATGGACCTTTATGGCCAACTGCTGCAAGTGCTTTTAATCCGCAAAGTGCAGCATGACCTGTGCCTTTTTGTTCCTTTTGATAGGCATATATAACGCCCTCAACACCGTCAAGGCAATCCATAACGCTATATGCCTGATGACCGATAACAACCACAAAGCGGTTAATACCCGCTGATTTCATATTATCGATAATTCTGCGGATAACCGGCACTCCTGCACAGTCAAAGCACACTTTGCTTTTTGAATCATCATTCATGCGAGAGCCCTTACCCGCACACAAAATAATAGCAGCAATATCCTTCATATAATATCTCCTAATTGGGATAATGTTTATAATACCTAACTATATTCTAACATAAAACAATTAAAAATCAAGTGAAACAAAAAACGGTATAATTAACTATAGCTTAGTGATGATGGTGATGATGGTGTGGGGTTGTTGCTTCAAAAGAAATATTGCAATGCTCTTCGTGGCAATTTTCACCTTCATCTTCAAGTTCAAGCGTTGCGTGACCAATGCCATGCTCAATTAATTCGCGGCGAACAATTTCCTTTACCTCATGATGGTCTGCATTTGTGATGATATGCATAGTGGCATAATTGTTTTGCCCATCTAAACTCCAAATGTGTATGTGATGGACATCAAGAACACCCTCAAGCTTGCAAATGTGCTCCTTAATTTTATTAATCTCAATACCGTTGGGTGTTTTTTCAAGAAACAAATCAATAGACTGCTTTAAATTTTTAATGGCATTTATAAAGATGAAAATCGCTACACCAATGGACATAATTGGGTCAATAAGCGCAAAATCTGTAAATCGCATCACAATCGCGCCGATTAAAACAACCACCCAGCCAAGCACATCTTCTAACATATGCAGGTTAACTGCTTTTTGATTAAGTGAGCTACCCTCGCGCGTAAATAGTGCTGCGCAGAAATTAACACAAACACCTATAATTGCAAAAATAATCATTCCATCATAATTGATTTGGGTTGGCTTAATGATTTTGCCAACGGCATTATATATTACCATAACTGAACCAAACAAAAGGATAAGAGTGGTAACGATGCTGCCAATCACAGAGTATCGTATATATCCATAAGTATATATTTCGTCAGGTTGTTTTTTGCTTTTCTTTTCAAGAAAATATGAAATGCCAATGCTTGCAGCATCGCCTATATCGTGCACGGCATCAGAAATAATGGCAACACTGCCGGTGAAAATTCCGCCGAAGAATTCAAAGACAGAAAAGATTAAATTCAAAAGAAAAGCAATTAATATGTTTTTTTCGGATTTCATAATTTCCTTCTTTCGTGGGATTAAAATTAATTTTAAAGTTATAAAAAGCCCAAGATATTACAGAATATCTTGGGCTATCGCAAATAAATTAGTCTAACGGCTTCATCGTGGGGAAGAGGATTACTTCTCTAATTGAATCGGAGTTGGTAAGCATCATAACTGTTCTGTCAATACCTATACCCATACCGCCGGTAGGGGGCATGCCATATTCCATAGCGGTAAGGAAATCCTCATCAAGCATTTCTGCTTCATCATCGCCACGCTCACGAAGCTCTAACTGCTTTTCAAAGCGCTCTCGCTGAACGATGGGGTCATTAAGCTCAGAATAAGCGTTTGCAAGCTCGCTATGGCATATAAACAGTTCAAAACGCTCTGTGAGTCTTGGGTCTTCTGGGGAAGCCTTTGTGAGGGGAGAAACCTCAACAGGATACATAGTGATAAATGTAGGTTGAATAAGCTTTTCCTCAACACGCTGGTCAAAGCAGGCATAAAGTGCGTTGCCCCATGTTTTATCAGCTGTTTCTGCAAGCTCAACACCGATGCTTTCTGCCGCCTTTACAGCCTCGGCATCATCGTTGATAGCGCCAAAATCAATACCCGCATACTCCTTAACAGCGTCAACCATTGTAAGTCTGCGCCAACCTGGGGTAAGGTCGATTTTTTCGCCCAACCATTCAACTTCATAGGTGCCTAAAATTTCCTTAGCAGCACCTGAAATTATACCCTCTGCAATATCCATCATATCGTGAAAATCAGCATAGGACTGATAAAGCTCAACTGTGGTGAATTCAGGGTTGTGCTTGGGGTCCATACCTTCATTTCTAAAAATTCTGCCTATTTCATAAACACGCTCCATACCGCCAACTATAAGACGCTTTAGCGGAAGCTCGGTAGCAATTCGCATATACATAGGAATATTTAGCGTGTTGTGGTGTGTGATGAACGGACGCGCTGCCGCACCGCCTACTATTGTGTTAAGTACCGGAGTTTCAACCTCAATATAATTCATATCATCAAGATACTTGCGCATAAATTTGATGAACTGTGAGCGAATCACAAAATTACGCCTTACATTGGGATTCATAATAAGGTCAACATAACGCTGACGGAAGCGAAGGTCATTATTTGTAAGACCGTGGAATTTTTCTGGTAGCGGAAGGAGTGATTTTGCAAGCAGCTCTATATGCTGAGCGTGAATCGAGATTTCCTCGGTCTGTGTTTTGAAAACAAAGCCCTTAACACCCATAATATCGCCGATATCCCACTTCTTGAATGCGGCATAGATTTCCTCGCCAACATCGTCACGGCGCACATAAAGCTGAATATCACCCTCACCATCACGAAGGGTAACAAAGCTTGCTTTGCCCATAATTCTTCTTGCAATTATACGGCCCGCAACGCTTACCGTTTTACCTTCAAAGCCCTCATAATCACCCTTGATTTGCATTGAATGCGCATCAACATCGTACTTTGTTTTAACAAACGGGTCATTGCCGCTTTCTCGCATAGCTGCAAGCTTATCGCGGCGAACCTGCAAAATTTCGCTTAAGTCCTGCTGGGGTGCATTATTATTTTCGCTCATTTATAACATCCTCTCATTAGACGACTTTTAAAAAATGTGGGGTAGCATATATCGCCACCCCATAGTATTATTTAGAAATACCGAGTATTTTAAGCTTAATTTCGCCTGCGGGTGCTTCAACGATAACCTCGTCGCCCACCTTATGGCCAAGTAAAGCCTTTCCTACAGGGGATTCATCGGAAATTTTATTTTGTCTGGGGTCGGCTTCTGTGGAACCCACAACAAGGTATTCGCACTCCTCGTCAAACTCCTCATCAAAAACCTTAACCTTAACGCCCACTACAACGGTTTTTGCAGCGCCTTTAATGCTGGAAATAATTTCAACATTTTTAAGCATAGCTTCAATTTCAACTATACGCGCTTCAATTTTAGCCTGCTCGTTTTTAGCCTCATCATATTCGCTGTTTTCTGAAAGGTCGCCGTATCCACGGGCTACCTTAATTTTCTCTGCAATATCCTTACGGCCCTCGGTTTTAAGATGCTCAAGCTCATCCTGAAGCTTTTTTAAACCATCGTCAGTAATTTTAATTGCCTTAGCCAATTTAATAACCACCTTTTAAAATTTTAGTGAGAAATTGCTAACAATTCAATATTATATTATTTATTAAAGCATATGTCAAGAAATTATTTATTAATATAAATATCCTTGACAATAGGTGCAGAATAATTATATACTATAACTTGTAAAAAAGCGCATTTTCGAGGTGCGAGTATGGATTTTTTAGTTAAAATTCGAAAGAGCGTAATGCTTTTTGTGAAAATAATGATAATAGCCGCCGTAACGGTTGGCTTTATTCAGGTTTGGATAACAAGCTATGTAGAGTCCTTGTTTAGTAACAAAGGTAACTATGTGGTTATATTTTCGTATGTCTTGTTGTTTATAACCTTCTCTTCGCTTTACGGTGCATTTAACATTGGTATTTACCGAATACACGAAATAATTTATAGCTTTTCGTTGGCTGTAATATTTACCAATGCGATAATGTATCTTGAGCTTAGCCTTATAGCCCGTGACCTTGTTGATTTAGGACCGATGGTGTTGGGCGTTATTTATCAGATATTGGTTGTGGCACTTTGCTCGAGCTGTGCTAATGTTATTTATTTTAAGCTCTATCCCGCGCGGCGGGTGGTGGCTGTTTTTGGTGACGATGTTTCGGGCTTTGAGCTAATTCAAAAAATGAGCAGAATTTCCGAGCGATTCCATTTTGAATGTGGACTAAATGCCAACCGCACCGATATGGAGCAGATAAAGCGCCAGATAGATAAATATGAGGCGGTGGTTATCTGCGGCATTGATAAAAATTTACAGAAGCAGATAATATCGTATTGCTATACCCAGCAAAAGCGCTCATATCTGCTACCCGATATTACAGATATTATAATCAATAACAGCTATGATATTCAGATAAGTGATACACCCGTTTTAATGAGCCGCAACCGCGGTCTTACCTTAGAACAACGCGCAATAAAGCGCATTTGTGATATATTCTTATCTGCTATCGGTATCATAATCGCAAGTCCTTTTATGCTTATATGTGCTATTGCGATTAAGCTTGATGATGGCGGACCAATTTTGTTTAAGCAAAACCGCATTACCCAAAACGGTAAGATTTTCAATATCTTAAAGTTCAGGTCTATGATAGTAGATGCTGATAAGGATGGAGCTAAAAAAGCAGTTAGCGATGATGACCGCATAACCCGCGTGGGCAGGGTTATCCGTGCTTGCAGAATGGACGAGCTGCCGCAGTTATTTAATATCCTAAAGGGCGATATGTCTATGGTAGGTCCTCGTCCTGAGAGAATTGAAAATGTTTATGAATACTCAAACAAGTATCCTGAATTTGAACTTCGCCACCGTGTGAAAGCGGGACTTACTGGATTTGCTCAACTATATGGAAAATATAACACAACTCCTGAGGATAAGCTCCATATGGACCTTATATATATTGAAACCTATTCACTTTTACTTGATTTAAAGCTGCTTATCCTTACCTTTAAGGTGCTGTTTATGAGAGAGAGCACCGAGGGCTTTAATGAAAGCGCAAATAAGGATGTTCGTTCATCTAATTCATTAAGACGCGAAGGAGAAGATAAAAAATGAGCTTTGATGCAACACTCGTAGTAATGGCGGCGGGTATGGGTAGCCGTTTTGGTGGACTTAAGCAGATAGAACCTATTGGACCCCAAGGACAGGCACTTCTTGATTTCTCGGTTTATGATGCAAAGGAAGCGGGCTTTAACAGGGTTGTTTTTATAATCAAGCACGAAATCGAGGAGGATTTTAAAAAGTATGTAGGTAATAGAATTGAAAAGCTTATCGATGTGGAATATGTTTTTCAAGAGACCTATATGTTACCCGATGGCTTTAAATGCCCTGAGGATAGAGTGAAGCCATGGGGCACAGCACATGCGATTTATTGCTGTAAGGATATAGTGAAAACACCATTTGCGGTAATAAATGCCGATGATTACTACGGAAAGAGCGCATTTAAGAAAATTTACAACCATCTGCGCGAGCAGAATGGCGACTACTGTATGGTAGGCTTCCGCCTTCAAAACACACTCACCGAAAACGGCACAGTTTCTCGAGGCGAATGTACAGTTGAAAACGGTTATCTTAAGGGTATAGTTGAGCGTACAAAGATAATAGACTGCAAATATACAGAAGATGATATAACCTGGACCGAGCTTCCCGCGGATACGGTTGTGTCTATGAACATGTGGGGATTTACCACCGATATTTTTGATTACATAGAAAAAGACCTTATTGATTTCTTTAATGAAAAAATCAATGTACCCAAGGCAGAATGCTATCTACCCACAGTGGTTTCAAATTGCCTACAACGCGGTCAAAAGCAGGTGGCAGTGTTAGTTGCAGAGGATAAGTGGTATGGCGTTACATATAAAGAGGATAAGGCTCAGGTTGTAGCCGCCATAGCTGAAAAAATCAATGCTGGCGAATATGAAGGAATATAAAGAGGTATAATATGAATAAAAAACTAATTATTAGCATATCTGCTGCAGTGCTTGCAGTTGTTTTGATAATAGTAGGCGTTATTATAATAAAAAAGAATAACGAATTTAATATTGATAATATCGATGATTTACCACCGGTTAAGCGTGGCATAGTTTATTTTGAAAATCAAACTGCCGAGCAGGGCGATACTGTTAGAATTCCGATTAAAATAAAAAGAAACCCAGGCATTTGGGGCGGCCAGATAACGGTTGACTTTGATAATAAGGCATTGGAATTTGTTTCCTGCAGTAACGGTGAAGTTTTTGATGAATGTGAAGCAAATGGTGAAGAAAAGGCGGTTAATTTGCTCGTTACTGAAAAAGATATTAAAAACTCCAAGAAAAATGATGTTATTGCATACCTTACCTTCAAGGTTAGGGATGATGCACTTGTTAAAAAGCACGAACTCACTGTAAATGAAAGAACTAATTTCTGCAATATTAAAGGAGCTTTTGTTGAGCCTGAATATAAGGTTGGAATTATTAAGGTTGAATAATTAAATTCAAAACGCATCTTCGGATGCGTTTTATTTTTTCATTTTTATTAAGTGCATTCGCATATAATTGATTAGTATTATGAAAGGCGAGATAAAAATGAAAGAATTTTACCCAGAAGGCTACCTGATAAATACAATTGAAAACAAAAAATATATGCTAAACGAAGCTAACCTTGCTGTCGCACAAGCAAACCGAGAAATACTTGAAGCGAATGTTTTAATGTGCGATGCGCAGCACGATTTAATAGTTGACCTTGGGTGTATGAAAGGAATAATACCGCGTGCGGAGGGCGCTATCGGAATTTCAGAGGGTATCACAAGGGATATAGCGTTGATTTCCCGCGTGGGCAGAGCGGTAAGCTTTGTTGTGGAAGGCTTCGATACCGATGAGTGCGGCAATACATACGCGGTCTTATCGCGAAGGCAGGCACAGGAAAAGTGCAGAGATTATTTGCTTTCCACGAAGAAAATAGGTGACATAATAGACGCAAAAATCACACATCTTGAATCCTTTGGTGCTTTTTGCGATATAGGGTGTGGAAATATAGCGCTACTGCCTATTGATTTGATTTCCGTATCCCGAATTTCGCACCCTCGTGATAGATTTCGCGTTGGAGAAAATATAAGGGCGATAATTAAAAATATTGATATAGATAAAAAAATCACTCTTTCTCATAAAGAATTGCTTGGCACATGGCTTGAGAATGCGCAGATGTTTTCTCAAGGTCAAACGGTATCTGGAGTTGTGAGAAGTATTGAGGATTATGGAATTTTTGTTGAGCTTTCGGCAAATCTGGCGGGCCTTGCCGAGCCCAAAGATAATGTTTATATAGGTCAAACCGCGAGTGTTTATATCAAAAGCATTATCCCAGAAAAAATGAAAATCAAGCTTATAATTATTGATAACTTTGATACAAAGTATGAAAATCGCAGTGAGTATTTTTATAAGGGCGAGCATATAAGCGAATTTATTTATTCACCACCGCAGTGTTATAAACAAATAAGCACTTATTTTTAGAATGTGATTGATTTTATGATTTAAATGGGGTATAATATTTCGCGGTGATGAAAAATGTCAGAAAATTGTAGCGGTAACTGCTCAAGCTGC
Source organism: Acutalibacteraceae bacterium (assembly GCA_045544435.1). Taxonomy (GTDB): domain Bacteria; phylum Bacillota; class Clostridia; order Oscillospirales; family Acutalibacteraceae; genus UBA737. Next base: position 150,778 of record JAZPZA010000010.1, read on the forward strand.
AGCAGCAACTGTTCTTCAAGAAAGCAGGAAAGCCTGCTTTTACCAACAAGTGAATTTAATAATATTAAGCATGTTATTGCCGTTGTGAGCGGCAAAGGCGGCGTTGGCAAATCAATGGTTAGCTCAATGCTTGCGGTGCTTATGAGCCGAAAGGGTTACAAGGTCGGCGTGCTTGACGCTGATATAACGGGTCCCTCAATTCCTAAATCCTTTGGCGTTACGGGTAATGCTATGCAAAATGAGCTCGGCATACTGCCCGCGGTAACAAAAACGGGGATAGAGGTTATGTCGGTTAATATGCTGCTTCGTGAACACGATGCTCCTGTTATATGGCGCGGTCCAGTTATAGCGGGCGCTGTTAAGCAGTTCTGGCAGGATGTCGTGTGGGGTGACCTTGATTATTTGTTTATCGACTGTCCTCCAGGTACGGGTGATGTGCCTCTTACTGTTTTCCAGTCGATACCGCTTGACGGTATTGTTATAGTAACATCCCCACAGGATTTGGTTTCCTTAATAGTTAAAAAAGCGTATAATATGGCGCAGATGATGAATGTTCCCGTGCTTGGTATGGTAGAGAATATGAGCTATGTTGTATGCCCTGATTGCGGAAAGCAGTTCCCTGTGTTCGGTGGCGGCAGTGAGGGTGTTGCCGAGGAAACAGGCACTGAGCTGCTTGGTAAAATGCCGATTGATGTATCACTTTCTAAGCTTGTGGATAGTGGCTGTATTGAGCTTTTTGAGGGTGATTATCTCGATAAGGCTGCCGAAAAAATTGAGAGCCTTAAAAAATAAACTATGAGAATGCGAAAGAAAAAGCACCTCGGGGAGAGACTTGAGGGTGTAAAGGAATATTTATATATCAGTCGCAGTGAGGATAGGAATTTTAATACTGCGATAAATAATAAGGAATATATTGATTTTGATGAGTGGTTTGGCGAGTCGCGTCCGCTATATCTTGAAATAGGATGCGGCAAAGGAAAATTTTCCTGTGAGTATGCCAAGGCGCACCCTGAAATTAATCTTTTGGCGGTGGAAAAGGAAGCTAATGTTATAGTTTCTGCCTGCGAAAGGGCAAAGCGAGAAAATATACCTAATGTTAGGTTTATCAATTCTTCGGCAGAGTATATTGAGCGGCATATAAAGTCCCAAAGCATCAGCCGAATTTTTCTCAACTTTTCTTGTCCGTTTCCTAAGAACAAGTATGCATCACATAGGCTTACAAGCCTTAATTTCCTTGAAATTTATAAACGCATAATGGAAAAGGACGCAGAGATTCATCAAAAAACCGATAATATGCACTTTTTCGAATTCTCAATAGAGCAGTTAACCCTCGGCGGCTTTTCGCTTAAAAATGTTTCCCTTGATTTACATAACAGTGATTTCGAGGGTAATATTGTAACCGAGTATGAAGAAAAATTCTCATCGCTTGGACTGCCTATTTACAGACTTGAAGCTTATATTAAATAAAATTAACAAAGGGATGCAGTAAAATTACTGCATCCCTTTGCTTTGCCCCTAAGCGAACTGTTCCGAGGGCAGGATATTTTAGTTAAGACCGAGCGCTGTGAGAGGGGAAACGGTTTCGCCCTCAAGGGTGGCTTCAATGTGAATATGTGGCTTATCCGAGCATTCGCAGGGCACTTCGCCCGATGTGCCGATAACTGTTCCCGCACTAACCGACTCACCCTCGCTCACATTAATGCTTGCAAAGCCACAGTATTTAACTGTTATGCTATCCCCGTGGTCGATGGTTATAGTTCTGCCATAATGTGCATCTTCTGTTACTGAAGTTACCACGCCCGCGCCTGCTGATTTAATATCAGTGCCGTTTTCGCATAGTATATCAATGCCTGTGTGAAGTCGCATATCGCCGTAGGTTGCAGAGTATTGCAGTGCTGTATCACTGTAGCCTTTGGAAACATTGCCCGTAACTGGTAGAACAAAACTTCTTGTTTCTTCTACTGAAGCAGTGCTTTCTTGCGACTCATAGGGCACATCTTCAACAGAGTTGTTAACATCTGCCGAAACCTCAGGCTCCACAGCTTCGGGCATCTCAGTATTTTCATTATATGATGACTGTTGTGAGTTATATGACGATTGTGGCGAGGTTGTGCCTTTTTCGTTCACACTATTAACCCTCGATACCGCAAACCAAATTGCGGCACCCACTGCGATAAGACAACAACTCATTACCACAATAAAGCCTGTGCTACCGATAAGCTTCGGGAATTTTGTTGATTCTTTATATCTCATTTTTAATTACTCCTTTTTGAACTTCTGTGTAAATAGTATTGACTTTTATTTCTCAACATATTCTTTAAAAAAGATTAAAAATTCGTTCACAAAAAGGAAAAATATTTAATGTATGATTAGAATGTACCAAAAAGGGAGCCGCACCCTTTAAGGTATAATCACGAATTTTCGTGATTCTCTCCTCAAACCCCTTAAAAGCGAAGAAGAGTCATAGTTTTCTATGGCTCTTTTTCGCTTTTTGTTGTAATGTGAGTGTTTTTATGTTAGAATTTATTAGTATTAGATGATAAGGTGTGAGCGCAATGACACAAAAATATGATGTTATAATAATTGGCGGCGGCGCCGCGGGTATGTGCGCGGCAGCGGCGATAAAGCTGCGTGATAGAAGTATATCTGTTGCCGTTTTAGAGCAACTGCCTCGCGTTGGCAAGAAGCTTATAACCACAGGTAACGGCAGATGCAATATCACAAACCACGAAATAAATATATCTCGCTATCACGGAGAAAATACAGACTTTGCGCAGTATGCATTAACAAATTTCGATAATTATTATACCTCCGATTTTTTTGCCGAGCTTGGTATAGTTTTAACCTATGATGAAACAGGCCGCGCTTATCCATATTCCTTGCAGGCGGCATCGGTTGTTGATTCACTGCGCTTTTCGCTTCAAAATTTTGGCGTTGAAACCTTCGTCGATACTAAGGTTTCGGGTTACAAAAAGCAAAACGGAATGTTCATAGTTACCACAAATAACGGTGATTTTATCGGCGAGGCGGTTATTGTTGCGGCTGGTCTTTATTCGGGCGGTGGAGCCTTGGGCAGTAACGGCAGTATGCTGAAAATTCTTAAGGCAAACGGTTATAACACAATTAAAACCACACCTGCCATTGTGCAGATAAGAACAAAAAACGATATTGTGCGCACACTTAAGGGTATAAAAGTAAATGCCAATGCAACGCTTATGGTGGAAAATCGTGCTGTAAGAGGCGAATTCGGCGAGGTGTTGTTCTGTGATTATGGTCTTTCTGGACCTCCGATACTTCAAATATCCAGAGCAGTTGAGCGAATGTGTGGCAAAAAAGAGATAGTGCTCGACCTTATGAGTGAATATTCCTTTGATAATGTTTGTGATATGCTGTCTTTCAGACTTACAGCGCTTATTGACCGCAATTTAGATGAATATTTCACAGGTATGCTTAATAAGCGCGTTGGACAAACGGTGGTTAAGCTTTGCGGATTAAAGCTTACCGATTCTGTTGCTACACTCAAAACTGCCGATATAAAGAAAATGGCTGCGGTTATAAAGGGAATGAGCTTTGAGGTTACAGGAACCACAGGATTTGATAATTCTCAGGTTACTGCCGGTGGCATTGATACTGCTCAGTTTGACAATAAAACAATGATGTCAAAAAAAGAAAAAGGACTATATTGCATTGGTGAGATTCTTGATATAGACGGTGACTGCGGCGGCTTTAACCTGCAGTGGGCGTGGTCAAGCGCTATGTGCGCGGCAGAGTCTATCTGCAAATATTTTGGTGCTTAGAATGATAATTATTAATAATATTAATCTTCCTCTTGATACTGATTTTAACGATATTAAGTCTATTGCCGCAAGGGCGATTAAAGTGAATGATGGCGAGGTGCTTTCAGCCTCACTTTACAGAAAATCTGTGGATGCGCGCAAAAAAAGCGATGTGCATTTTTGCGTATCTATAATTGCTGAGGTTAAAAATCAGGATAAGGTACTAAAAAAAGCAAAAAACACAAATGTTTACAATAAAAAAGAATATATCTGGAAAAAGGCGGCGCCAAACAGTGCTAGACCAGTTGTTGTGGGCTTTGGGCCCGCGGGAATGTTCGCGGCTTTAACCCTTGCGCGTGCAGGACTTAAGCCTATTGTGCTTGAAAGGGGTAAAGATGTAGATAAGCGCACCTCCGATGTTGAACGCTTTTTTAGCGGCGGCGAACTTAATGCTGAATCTAATGTCCAGTTTGGTGAAGGGGGCGCTGGCACCTTTTCGGATGGCAAGCTTAATACGGGCATAAAGGATATTCGTTGCCGCACCGTTCTTGAAACGCTTGTGAACTTCGGCGCACAAAAGGATATATTAATTGATGCTAAGCCTCATATCGGTACTGATGTACTAAAAACAGTAGTTAAAAATATAAGGAATGAAATTATTAATCTCGGCGGTGAGGTTAGATTTTCCTCTAAGCTTGATGGAATTTTTGCAAAAAACGGCAATTTGCAGGAAATATCTGTAAACGGCGAAAAAATCTATTGTAATCAACTGGTTTTATGCATTGGTCATTCCGCAAGGGATACCTTTAAAATGCTTTATGAAAATGGACTTAAAATGGAACGAAAGCCTTTTTCAATGGGTGTTAGAATTGAGCATTTGCAAAGCGATATAAACCGCGCTTTATACGGCGAGTTTGCATCCCATCCCGCACTAAAGGCGGCAGATTATAAAATGGCAGTTCACCTAGAAAGCGGTAGGGGAGTATACACCTTTTGCATGTGCCCAGGTGGTGAGGTTATAAATGCTTCAAGCGAGCAAGGTGGTATTGCGGTAAACGGTATGAGCAACAGCCAACGCGACGGTGTTAACGCAAATAGCGCGTTGCTTGTGGGTATAGAGCCCTCTGACCTTGCGGGCGATGATATTTTTTCGGGTTGCGAGCTTCAAAGGCAGGTTGAGCAGGCGGCATTTAAAATCGGTGGCGGAGCCGTTCCTGTTACCACTGTGGGGCATTTCGTGTTTGGTGAGGAAAACCAATTTTCATCAGTAAAGCCCACTGTGAAGCCCAAAACTGTGTTTGCTGAGCTCCAAGATATTTATCCTGAGTTTATCACCTCCTCACTTAAAGAGGGAATAAAGCAGATGGATAAAAAGATAAATGGCTTTGCAAGTCACAGTGCAGTGCTAACGGCACCCGAAACCCGCTCATCCTCACCTGTAAGAATTTTGCGTGATGAAAGTGGACAGAGTGTGACTACAAGGGGAATTTACCCGTGCGGTGAGGGCGCTGGATATGCAGGCGGAATAATGTCTGCTGCGGTTGATGGTATAAAATCTGCAGAGTTAGTGATTGATAGCATTAATTCTAAATTTCAACAGTAAAAATTTTAATAGGCGATAACGGGTCGGTGAGTAGGCTTACCGCACCCGTTATTTTTTCGCTTTTTTGCCTCGTGGGCTGAAGGTTTAAAAAAATGGAGTATATGTCGCTTTTATTAATTTTTAAAATAACGGCCTTATGTGCGTGAACAAGTCTTTTAAGGGTGGCGTTGGGCTGTGCGCCTTTATAGCTTATTCTAACACCGAAATTTTCAATATTTATAAATATTCTTCCGCTGTTTGATGCAAGAATTGCCACTTCGCAAAGTATTGCGCAAATAAGTCGCCTATCGGCGAGAAATGTACTTTCGCCGAAAATCTTAATGTCAACCTTTTTTTCTTTTGCTGCAAGCTGAGCCTTAACACAATAAAGCAATACCGAGCTGTAAATCGCAATGTCTGTGGGTATCTCGGCACGCGCGCTGTGCAATATACTGTGTATATTTATTTTTTTAACTAAGCGTAGCGTTTTTTTGCTTGTGCCGCGTTTACTGATTGAATTTTGAATATGATTTCTAAGCTTTGAAATGTAAATTTCCTGCACTTCAGGTGAAAATTGCATATGAAAAACCACCAACCTATGCTATTATTTTGCCAATATAAATGAAAATTAAAAAAATTGTTAAATAATAAACAAAATAACTTGAAAAATAAATCGAAATGGGGTAAAATATAGCATAGATAAAAATTAGGAGGTTTTTCCAATGGTTAAAGTTGCTATTAATGGTTTTGGCCGTATAGGCCGTCTGGCTTTCCGTCAGATGTTCGGTGCTGAAGGTTATGATGTTGTTGCTATTAACGACCTCACAAAGCCCTCTATGCTTGCTAATCTTTTAAAGTATGATACAGCACAGGGCGGTTACTGTGGTTTTATAGGTGAAAATCTTCACACTGTTTCTGCTGATGATGAAGCAGGCACAATCACAGTTGACGGCAAGACTCTCAAGATTTATGCTGAGAAGGATGCTAAGGATCTTCCTTGGGGTGAAATCGGCGTTGATGTTGTTCTTGAGTGCACAGGCTTCTACTGCTCTAAAGAAAAGTCACAGGCTCACATCGATGCAGGTGCTAAGAAGGTTGTTATTTCTGCTCCCGCAGGCAATGATCTTCCCACTATCGTATACAGCGTAAACGAGAACACTCTTACAGCTGATGATACAATTATTTCTGCTGCTTCTTGCACAACAAACTGCCTCGCTCCTATGGCTAAGGCTCTTAATGATTACGCTCCTATTCAGAGTGGTATCATGAGCACTATTCACGCTTACACAGGCGACCAGATGATTCTTGATGGTCCTCACAGAAAGGGTGACCTTCGTCGTGCACGCGCTGGCGCTGCTAACATTGTTCCTAACTCAACAGGTGCTGCTAAGGCTATCGGCCTTGTAATTCCTGAGCTCAACGGCAAGCTTATCGGTTCTGCACAGCGTGTTCCTGTTCCCACAGGTTCTACCACCATCCTTACCGCTGTTGTTAAGGGTACAGATGTAACTAAGGAAGGCATCAACGCTGCTATGAAGGCTGCTGCAAGCGAATCCTTCGGTTACAATGAGGATCAGATCGTTTCTTCCGATGTTATCGGTATGCGTTACGGCTCACTCTTTGATGCTACTCAGACAATGGTATCTAAGGTTGCCGATGATCTTTATGAAGTACAGGTTGTTTCTTGGTATGATAACGAGAACTGCTACACCAGCCAGATGGTTCGTACAATTAAGTACTTCGCTGAAATCTAATTATTGATTAAAATTTAAAAACGGAGCAGAATATCTGCTCCGTTTTTTTGTTTTTTAAAATAAATTTAAAACACACAACATATTATATTATGGGGTGTTTATATGATTTTTCAATTTAATTTAAAAAAATTCCTTATAAGCCTTGCGATACCGCTGGCTGTAGGAGGTCTTTCAGCGTTAATCACAATGGGGGATATGCAGCTTTATTCCGAAATAATTCAGCCACCTTTATCGCCGCCAGCAATAGTTTTTCCCATAGTTTGGACTGTGCTTTATGCACTAATGGGCATATCACTTTATCTTATATGGAATACAAAAAATGTCTATCAAAACAAATCGCGTGCGTATTTTTGGTTTGCGGCGCAATTGTTTTTAAACTTTATCTGGTCGCCTGTGTTTTTTAGCGCGCAACAATACCTTACGGCATTTGTTATTTTAATTTTACTGTGGATATCCACTCTTATGATGATAATAGAGTTTTATAAAATTTTTAAACCTGCAGCACTATTGCAGATACCATATCTCATATGGCTCACATTTGCGGGTTATCTTAACCTTGGAGTGTATATTCTTAATAAATAAAAAAAGGGGAAGTCGTATGACTTCCCTTAAATTTTTTTATTTTAATTATTCATCAAGAACAGAGGTGCAGTGTGCGCAGCGTGTGGCATCAATAGCAATTTCGCTTTTACAGAAAGGGCAAACCTTTGTTGTGGGCGCAGCGGGTTCCTCTTCTTTTTTCTTGCCGATGCTCATGAGTGAATTTATACCCTTAATTATAAGGAACAAAACAAACGCTATAATAATGAAATTAATAACTGCAGAAATGAATGCTGAAAGGAAGCCCAAAAGCTCTTCTTTGGTGTAAAAAGCAGGGTGCGAGCGTGTTACGAAATCAAGTATAGGTTGAATGAAGTTATCCTTAAGCGAGGTTACAATGCCAGTGAAAGCACTACCGATAATCATACCTACTGCCAAGTCAACCACATTGCCTCTTAGCGCAAAGGTTTTAAATTCATTGAGAAACTTTTTCATAAAATTGACCCCTTTAAATTTTTTTGTTTATTATATCATACTTTTTGTATAATGAAAACCTTTTTTGAAAAAAATTGTTGTAAATTGTAGTTAAAAAACTAATTTCATACATTTATGCAAAACATAAATGTAAATAAATGTCAAAAACAAGGCATTTTTGCGATAAAAAACACAAAAATAATGGATAAAACACTTGAAATATGCAATATTATATGGTAATATATGGAATGTAAAAACAAAAAACGGAGGTATTTTTATGGAAAAGAAATTAAAAGTGGTAATTGCTGACGATTCTACCGAACTCGGTCAAAATTGCGCAAAAGTACTTAAAAGCTACGGAATGGATGTAACTTTATGTGAGAAGGACGGTCTTCGTGTTGTCGATATTGCAAGACTTTCGAAGCCTGATGTTATAATTGCAGATGTGTTTATGCCCAACCTTGATATTTTAGGTGTACTTAACAGTATTAAAGATATTAATGAAAAAGAGCGTCCTATGATTATGGCAATGTCAAGCTTTGATAATCAGCGCCTTGAAAAAGAAACACTTGATGCAGGTGCGGGTTATTATTTTTTAAAGCCCTTTGATGTAAACACAATGGCGCAGCGAATAATTCAACTTTCAGGTTGGAAAAATGAAAATGCACCTGTGGTGCTGAAAGATAATGTTGTTACCGATCCTCAGCTCCAACTGCTTATAACCGAAATAATCCATCAAATCGGTGTTCCTGCACATATAAAGGGTTATCATTATCTGCGTGAGGCGATAATGCTTTCGGTAAAAAACAGTGAAATCATTAATTCAGTTACTAAACTTCTTTATCCCACAGTTGCCAAAAAGCATAACACAACCTCATCCAGAGTTGAGCGCGCTATACGCCACGCTATTGAGGTTGCATGGGATAGGGGAGATATAGATGTTCTCAATTCTTATTTTGGATACACAATTCAGAATGACCGTGGAAAGCCAACCAACTCGGAATTTATTGCTATGATTAGCGATAAAATCAGATTACAACTTAAAATCGGATAAACTTGTGACCGTTGTGTTTGAAGCCTTAACATAACGGTCACAACTGTTTTTTGCCTAAAAAAGCCTTTAAACAAAGCAATTCTACTCACAGTAGAATTGCTTTTTCTATCAGTAGAGTTATAAAAACTGGTCGTAGATAGTATTTAAAAGAAAAAAAGGTTATAATGCGGGAGTATTGTAATTTTCAAATTGAAGGAGACCAATTTTATGAATAACTATGTGATTTATGTTGATTCTGCTTGTGATATATCGCAGGAGATTTTAAATGAATGGGGCGTTAAATACTGCAGCCTTTCACTAATGTTCAGCGATTCTGATAAAGAATATTCTGATTATGAAATTCCCGCACACGAATTTTATGATCGTATGCGCGCAGGAGCCGCACCAAAGACCTCTGCTGCTAATATGGGAAAATTCAGGGAGGCTTTCGAAGCAGAACTTAAGGCAGGAAATGATATTTTATATTTAGGCTTCACATCTGGCCTTTCTGCTACATATAGCTTTGCTTGCCAGGCAGCTGAAGAGCTTATGCAGGAATACCCCGACCGCAAGATTATAACTATTGATTCTCTTTGCGCATCTGCGGGATACGGTCTGTTGCTTTACTTCTTAGTAGAGTTAAAAGCGGGAGGCGCTTCTATGGATGAGCTTTACGCTTTTGCAGAGGATAAAAAGCTTAAAATCACCCATTGGTTCACGGTTGAGGATTTGAAATATCTCAAGGCAGGCGGAAGAATCAGCCCCACTACCGCACTTGTTGGTACAGTACTTGGTATCAAGCCGATTATGAAGGTGGATAATGAAGGCCGACTTATCAGCGTAACGAAGGTTAGGGGAAGAAAGGCTTCACTTGAAGCTATTGCCCAAAGATACGGCGAATATGCCGTAACACCCAATGAGGGGACTGTTTTCATCTCTCACGGTGACTGTATAGATGATGCTAACTATCTTGCAAAGCTTATTAAGGATGGCTATGGCGTTGATGTTAAAATCATTACCAATGTAGGCCCCGTTATCGGCTCGCATTCAGGCCCCGGCACGATGGCACTTTTCTTTATAGCAAAGGAAAGATAAATTTATACAATCCAAAAATTTTGAGCGCCAACTGATTTCGGTTGGCGCTTTTTATGCCTTTAAGCTTCTTGCTTTTATCGTGATGGTGTTGTATTATATAGGTAATATAAAATTAGGGAAGTAATAAGCGTATGAAGTATACAAAACCTGAGGTGCTTTCTCCTGTTGGCTCACCCGAATCCTTGGAAGCGGCTGTTCGTAGTGGTGCGGACGCGGTATATATCGGTGCCAAGCAGTTTAGCGCTAGGAGAAATGCTGATAACTTTGATGAAGCTCAGCTTGAAAAGGCGGTACAATACTGCCATATAAGGGGAGTTAAGGTTTACCTTGCTTTAAATGTTATGCTAAAGCAGTCAGAGCTTGAGAGTGCCTTTGCAACTGCTCGGCTTGCCGATAGCTTGGGTGTTGACGGTATTATTGTTCAGGATTTAGGACTTGCCTCGCTTATACATAAATATCTTCCTGATATCGAGCTTCATGCTTCCACTCAAATGTCTATTCATTCACCCGCGGCGCTTCCGCTTTTAAAGGAAATGGGATTTTCTCGCGTTGTGGCAGCAAGGGAGATGAGTGAGCGTGAGCTTCGTGAATTTTGTGAGGTAGCTCGAGCACTTCAAATGGAGGTTGAGGTGTTTGTCCACGGAGCGCTTTGTATGTCGGTTTCGGGTCAATGCCTGCTTTCCTCGGTTTTGGGCGCTCGAAGTGGAAACCGTGGTCTTTGCGCGGGGCCCTGCCGTCTTCCTTTTTCAGCACAAGGCGGCACAGGCTTTGATTTAAGTCTTAAGGATTTATCACTTTATGAGCACATTGATAAGCTTCGCGAAATGGGGATAGCATCCCTTAAGATTGAGGGTAGAATGAAGCGCCCTGAGTATATCGCCGCCGCTACCGCCGCCTGCAGAAGCGCTGTTGATAACGGTTTCGTGGATGCCTGCCTTTCTGATTCGCTTCAAGCAGTATTTTCACGCTCAGGCTTTACCGATGGCTACTTCACCTCGCGGCGCGATAAGCAAATGTTTGGTATCAGAACTCGCGATGATGTTATATCAGCAAAGGATTCATTTTCTTTAATTCATGAGCTTTACCGCGCGGAAAGGCAAAGCGTGCCCATTAATATTTCCGTTCAAATATTGGCAGGTCAGGAAATTTCATTGAATGTTGATGACGGTATAAACAGTGTTACTGTTATAGGTGATATACCTCAGTCGGCTCGAAATAAAGCGCTAGATGAGGATACTGTAAGAAATAACCTTGCAAAGCTTGGTGGTACACCTTATCTTGCAAAGGAAATAAAAATTGATTTGCAAGATGGGTTATTTGTGCCTACTGCCGCGCTTAATGCTATTAGGCGAGAGGCTGTCCAAAAGCTCGATAAGCGCCGTATGGCGACAGCACAGCACCGTCAGCACACACCGAAATATTCGCAAGCTAATACTTCTCATGGCGGCAAAACAATAATTGCGCGCTTTAGTTGTGAGAACCAGATACCTAAAAGCCTTGAAAATGTGTCGGGAATTATATTGCCTATAGAATGTGATTTTCCCGATAATTTACCCGATAACATTAAGAAAATTGCCGACCTACCACGATTAATAGTCGATGAAGGCTCACTTGAAAGGCGGCTTGAGGCAATTAAAGCAAAAGGTATTACCACCGCCTATTGCCAAAATCTTTCGGCAGTGGCGATAGCAAGGCGCGCGGGATTTGAAGTTATTGGTGCGGCAGGTCTTAATGTGTGTAACGCGGAAAGCCTTGTGGTGCTTGAGAGCTTTGGCATAAAGGATGCGGTTTTATCTGCTGAAATATCCTTAACTGACGCCGCCGATGTTAATACTAAACTAAAAAAAGGTATATTCGCTTATGGTAGACTTCCACTAATGCTGCTGCGCAACTGTCCGCTTAAAAACGGCAGAAGCTGTGATATGTGTGACAAAAGGGGATACCTTGAGGATAGAATGAGCAAGCGCTTTCCTGTGGTGTGCAGAAAAGGATATTCCGAACTGCTTAACTCCACTCCTCTTTATCTTGCTGATAGACTTGGTGAAATTACTCGGTTAGACTTTATTTTGCTTTATTTCACAGATGAGTCTTGCGAGGACTGCGAAAGAATAATAGGGGAGTACACCAACGGTGGAGCTCCAAACGGCGAATTTACCCGTGGATTATATTATAAAAACTTGATTTAAAAATAACTGTGATGCCAAAAATAGGTATCACAGTTATTTTTTTCAAAAAAATCGAAAAAACCCCTTGACTAAACAAAAACTTCGTTATATAATTAATCATTACTGATGATGGGGGATTTTGCGCCTTTTTGCAGGTTGAGCGCCTGTTTTAGGTCGAAAAAAAGCCCATTTATCCGTTAAAAAATCGCAATTTTTATTTAGGAGTGATTGTGAACCTATGGCAATGGTAAAAGAAGTCCAAATGGGTAAGAACACTCGTATGACGTTTTCGAAAATCAATGAAGTTATTGATATGCCTAACCTCATTGAAATTCAAAAGGATTCATACAACTGGTTTATCACCGAAGGCTTGATGGAGGTATTTAAGGATATGTCCGCGATTACCGATTATAGCGGTAATCTCGTGCTTAGCTTTATTGACTACCGTCTTGATGAGCAGCCCAAGTACAGTGTAACCGAGTGTAAGGCGAGGGATACGACATATGCCGCGCCTCTTCGTGTAACTGCAAGACTGCTCAACAATGAAACAGGCGAGATTAAGGAAAGCGAAGTGTTTATGGGTGATTTCCCGCTCATGACAGAATCAGGCACCTTTGTAATAAACGGTGCTGAGCGCGCAATAGTTTCTCAGCTTGTTCGTTCACCAGGTGTGTACTTTGCTAAGAAGACCGAGGAGAAAACAGGTAAAAACCTTTTCTCTTCAACAATTATACCAAACCGCGGTGCTTGGCTTGAGTATGAAACCAATATAAACGATGTGCTTTATGTTCGCATTGATAAGAACAGAAAGCTTCCCATAACCACCTTTGTTCGCGCTTTGGGTATTGCTACTAATGAGCAGATTCGTCAGCTTTTGGGTGAGGACGAGCGTCTTGCCGCAACTTTAGAGGCTGATGAAACCAAGACCGTTGAAGATGCACTTGTTGAGGTTTATAAAAAGCTGCGTCCAAGCGAGCCTGTAACAATTGAGGGCGCTAAGACATATTTAGAGCAGTTATTCTTTGATCCCCGCCGTTATGACCTTTCTCGTGTGGGCCGTTATAAGTATAACAAAAAGCTCGCTCTTGGCGCGCGTGTTCGTGGCAAGGTGATTTCCCGCCCTGTTGTTGATCCTATGACAGGCGAGATCCTTGCTGAGCCTGATACCACCGTAACCCGTGAGCTTGCAGCCTTGTTTGAAACCAAGGGTGTACTCGAGGTTTATGTAAATGTTCAGGACTTCGAAGGAAATGTAACCGAGGTTAAGGTTCTTTCTAACGGTATGGTTGACCTTCGTGACTTCACAGACTTCTCGGAAGAGGAATATGAAGCACTCGATAAGGCAGGAGTTAACGAAAATGTAAGCTTTGAGGTGCTCAAGGGTATCTTAGAAGAAAACACCGATAAAGAATCCTTAAAGCAGGCTCTTATTGATAATGTTGATGCGCTTATTCCTAAGCACATCACTCTTGATGATATCTTCGCAAGCGTGAACTACTTCTTGGGACTTCCCCACGATGTAGGCACAGTTGATGATATCGACCACTTAGGCAACCGCCGCATCCGTTCGGTAGGTGAGCTTTTGCAGAACCAGTTCCGCATCGGCTTCTCTCGTATGGAGCGCGTTGTTCGTGAAAAGATGACATTGCAGGCTCAGGATCCCGAAAATATCACTCCTCAGTCTCTTATTAATATCCGTCCCGTTGTAGCGGCTATTAAGGAATTCTTCGGTTCCTCACCGCTTTCTCAGTTTATGGACCAGACAAACCCGCTTTCTGAGCTCACTCATAAGCGCCGTCTGTCTGCGCTCGGTCCTGGTGGTCTTTCCCGTGACCGTGCATCGTTCGAGGTTCGTGACGTTCACTATTCACATTATGGCCGTATGTGCCCGATAGAAACACCTGAAGGTCCTAACATCGGTCTTATTTCCTATCTTGCAACCTATGCAAAGATTAATAAGTATGGATTTGTTGAGGCTCCGTTCCGCCGTGTTGATAAAGAAACAGGCAAGGTTCTCAACGAAGTGGTTTACATGACCGCTGATGAAGAGGATGAGTTTATCGTAGCTCAGGCTAACGAGCCGCTCGATGAAAACGGCTTCTTTATTAATAAGAAGGTAAATGCACGTTATCGTGATGACTTCCAGGAAGTTGAGGCAAACCGCGCCGACTTTATGGATGTTTCACCTAAGATGGTAGTGTCTGTTGCTACCGCTATGATTCCGTTCCTTGAAAACGATGATACCAACCGTGCGCTCATGGGTTCAAACATGCAGAAGCAGGCAGTTCCGCTTCTTAAGCCTGAAAATCCGATAGTTGCTACCGGTATGGAATATAAGGCAGCGCTTGACTCAGGTGTTGTTGTTCTTGCAAAGCGTGCAGGCGTTGTAAGCTATGTAAGCGCTGATGTTATCAAGATTCGCGCAAAGAACGGCGAAATTGATGAATACAACCTTATTAAGTTCCTCCGTTCTAACCACGGTACCTGCATCAACCAGAAGCCTATTGTTGCTGTTGGCCAGCAGGTTGAGGAAAAAGAGGTTATTGCTGATGGTCCTGCAACCAGCAACGGTGAAATTTCACTCGGTCGCAACGCTCTAATCGGCTTTATGACCTGGGAAGGTTATAACTACGAGGACGCGGTTCTTCTTAACGAGCGTCTTGTTCGTGATGATGTTTATACTTCAATTCATATCGAGGAATATGAAATCGAGTCCAGAGATACTAAGCTCGGACCGGAGGAGATTACCCGCGATATCCCCAATGTGGGCGAGGATGCTCTTAAGGACCTCGATGAGCGCGGTATTATCCGTATCGGTGCTGAGGTTAAGGCAGGCGACATTCTTGTTGGTAAGGTAACACCTAAGGGTGAGACCGAGCTTACTGCCGAAGAACGACTTTTGCGTGCTATCTTTGGTGAAAAGGCACGCGAGGTTAGAGATACCTCTCTGCGCGTTCCTCACGGTGAATATGGCACCATCGTTGATGTTAAGGTATTTACCCGTGAAAACTCTTCAGAACTAAGCCCAGGAGTTAATGTTGTGGTTCGCTGCTATATCGCCCAGAAGCGTAAGATTTCTGTGGGCGATAAGATGGCGGGTCGCCACGGTAACAAGGGCGTTGTTTCCCGCATTCTTCCAAGCGAGGATATGCCTTTCTTACCTGATGGTACACCGCTTGACATAGTTCTTAATCCTTTGGGCGTACCTTCCCGTATGAACATCGGTCAGGTGCTTGAGGTTCACCTCGGCTATGCTGCAAAGGCGCTTGGCTGGAATATTGCAACACCTGTATTTGATGGTGCTCACGAAGCAGATATTCGCGAATGCTTCAAGCAGGCAGGTCTACCTGAGGATGGTAAGGTTCAGCTTTATGATGGCCGTACAGGTGAGCCTTTTGATAACAGAGTAACGGTAGGCTATATGTACTACCTAAAGCTCCATCACTTGGTTGATGATAAGATTCACGCCCGTTCAACCGGTCCGTACTCACTTGTAACACAGCAGCCGCTTGGTGGTAAAGCTCAGTTCGGTGGTCAGCGTTTCGGTGAGATGGAAGTTTGGGCACTTGAAGCTTATGGTGCTGCTTATACACTTCAGGAAATTCTTACTGTTAAGTCCGATGATGTTGTTGGCCGTGTTAAGACCTACGAGGCTATCGTTAAGGGACAGAATGTTCCAAAAGCAGGTATCCCCGAATCCTTTAAGGTTCTCTTTAAGGAGTTACAGTCTTTGGGTCTTGACATTCGTGTTCTCGATAAGGATAACAACGAGGTTGACTTAAAGCAGAATTTTGATGAAGATGATGATATCGGCCTTTCTAAGCCTTTGTCCGACGATGAGTTTGACGGCAAGGCTGTTGAGGACGGAAACTTTGATGGTTTTGGTCTTCAGGATGAAAACGGCGAGGATATCGTTGAGGAAACAGAAGACTTCGGCTTTGATGCTGCCGATGAAGAAATATAACGGAGGGTAAGAATTTATGTCAAATGAAAATGAATTAACGTTTGAATCAGTAAAGATAGGTCTTGCTTCTCCTGAGCAGATAAGAAGTTGGTCTTTCGGTGAGGTTACAAAGCCGGAAACCATCAACTATCGTACACTCAAGCCCGAAACAGGCGGTCTTTTCTGCGAGCGCATTTTTGGACCCACAAAGGACTGGGAATGTCATTGCGGTAAGTATAAAAGAATTCGCTATAAGGGCAAGATTTGCGAACGCTGCGGTGTTGAAGTAACACGCGCAAAGGTTCGCCGTGAGCGAATGGGTACAATTGAGCTTGCAGCTCCTGTATCCCATATTTGGTATTTCAAAACAATTCCTTCCCGTATGGGTCTTGCTCTTGATATTTCGCCCAAGGCGCTTGAGCATGTTCTTTATTTCTCACAGTATATAGTTATCGATCCAGGTACTACACCGCTTGAAAAGAAGCAGCTGCTTACAGAAAAGCAGTATAACGATATGCGTGAGAAGTATGAGGATGACTTCGAAGCAGGTATGGGTGCCGAGGCTATCAAGAAACTCCTTTCTGAAATTGATCTTGAGCAGTCTTGCACGGAGCTTCGCGCCGAGCTTGAAGAAGCAACAGGCCAGAAGCGTGTTAGAATTCTCAAGCGTCTTGAAGTGCTTGAGGCATTCCGTCAGTCGGGCAACCGTCCTGAATGGATGATTCTTGATGTTATTCCGGTAATTCCGCCTGATCTGCGTCCTATGGTTCAGCTTGATGGCGGCAGATTTGCTACAAGCGACCTTAATGACCTTTATCGTCGTGTTATTAACCGTAATAACCGCCTTAAGAGACTTTTAGAGCTTGGTGCGCCTGATATTATTGTTCGTAACGAAAAGAGAATGCTCCAGGAGGCTGTTGATGCACTCATCGATAACGGTCGTCGCGGCAAGCCTGTAACAGGTCCTAATAACCGCGCACTTAAGTCACTTTCTGATATGCTTAAGGGTAAGCAGGGTCGTTTCCGTCAGAACCTTCTTGGTAAGCGTGTTGACTATTCAGGTCGTTCGGTTATCGTTGTTGGTCCTGAGCTTCAGATGTATCAGTGCGGTGTTCCGAAGGAAATGGCTCTTGAGCTTTTCAAGCCCTTCGTAATGAAGCGTCTTGTTGAAACAAAGTCTGTAACAAACATTAAGTCTGCTCGCAAGATGGTTGAGCGCGCCTCTACTGAGGTTTGGGATGCACTCGAAATGGTTATTAAGGAGCATCCTGTTCTTCTTAACCGTGCGCCCACACTCCACCGTCTTGGTATTCAGGCTTTCGAGCCGGTACTTGTTGAAGGTAAGGCACTTAAGCTTCACCCGCTTGTATGTACCGCTTATAACGCCGACTTTGACGGCGACCAGATGGCTATTCACGTACCCCTTTCTGCAGAGGCTCAGGCTGAGGCTCGCTTCCTTATGCTTGCCGCTAACAACCTTTTGAAGCCTGCTGATGGTAAGCCCGTTGCTGTTCCTACTCAGGATATGGTACTCGGTTCTTATTACCTTACACTTGTTAAGGCTGATGAAGAGGGTACAAATAAGGTATTCCGTGATAAGGATGAGGCCATTATGGCTTATAACGACGGAATTATCGGTTTGCATGCACCTATTCGTGTTCGTATGACAAATGATGAGGGCAAGTCTGCTCTTATCTGGTGTACAGTTGGTTTCCTTATCTTTAACGAGTCCATTCCGCAGGACCTTGGTTTTGTTGACAGAACCAACCCCGAACACGAGTTTGACCTTGAATGGTGCTTCTCGGTTAAGGACCCTGATATGAAGATTATCGAGTCCAATGACGATATTATTCAGAATAAGGTTGGTAAAAAAGCACTTGGTAAGATTATCGAGCGTTGTATCGATAAGCACGGAACAAGTGAATCCTCAATTGTTCTTGATAAGGTTAAGGCAACAGGCTTTAAGTTCTCTACAAAGGGTGCTATCACAGTTGCAGTTATTGATGCTGTTATTCCACCCGCTAAGAAGGAAATACTTGGCAATGCCGAAAAGGAAATCGATGTTGTAACTCGTAATTACCGCCGCGGTCTTATCAGTGATGATGAGCGTAGTCGTCAGGTAATAGAAATATGGAACAACGCAACAGAGGATGTTGCAGATGCTCTTAAGGGCAATCTTGATGAATTTAACCCCATCTTTATGATGGCAGATTCAGGTGCCCGTGGCTCTATGAGCCAGATTAGACAGCTTGCAGGTATGCGTGGTCTTATTGCAAATACCGCAGGTAAGGTTATTGAGGTTCCCATTCGCGCTAACTATCGTGAAGGTCTTAATGTTCTTGAATACTTTATCTCCTCCCGTGGTGCGCGTAAGGGTCTTGCTGATACCGCGCTTCGTACTGCAGACTCTGGTTACCTTACCCGCCGTCTTGTTGATGTTTCACAGGATGTTATTGTAAGAGAGCTTGACTGTGGTACTCAAGAGGGTCTTACCGTGTTTGATATTAAGGACGGTAACCATATGCTCGAAACCTTGGAAGAGCGTCTTGTTGGCAGATTCTTGCTGCATCCCGCTGTTCATCCTGAAACAGGCGAGGTTATCTGTGATACAGACCATATGATGACCAAGGAGGATGCTAAGAATATTGTTGATGCAGGTATCACACGCATCGAAATTCGCTCCATCCTTACCTGCCACAGCCACCACGGCGTGTGCCAGAAGTGCTATGGTGCAAACCTTGCTACCAACAAGCCTGTAACCGTTGGTGAGGCTGTTGGTATAGTTGCGGCTCAGTCTATCGGTGAGCCTGGTACCCAGCTTACAATGCGTACCTTCCATACAGGTGGTATCGCTTCTACCGAAGATATCACACAGGGTCTTCCCCGTGTTGAGGAGCTCTTTGAGGCTCGCAGACCTAAGCATTGCGGTGTAATCGCTAAGATTGATGGTCGCGTTCGTATGGTAGAAGAGAAGAGAAGCAATGTAATCGTTATCAATAACGAGGAAACAATGGATGAGGAAAAGATAGTAATTCCTTACGGCTCCCGTACCCTTGTTAACGAAGGCGATTATGTTAAGGCAGGCGACCTGCTTATTCCTGGCGCTAAGTATCCTCAGGATATTCTTGAGGCTCAGGGCCCAGAGGCTGTTCAGGAATATATCATTGCTGAAATTCAGAACGCATACCGCACACAGGGTGTTGATATCAATGATAAGCACATCGAGGTTATCGTTCGCCAGATGATGAGAAAGCTTAAGATTCTTGATGCAGGCTCCACAGAGCTGCTCCAGAATGTAAGCTATGAATACAAGGAGATTGCTGAGGCTAACGCTAAGGTTCAGGCTCGTATCGATGCAGGTGAGGAGGGGCTCACAAAGGCTACCTACAGAGCTACCTTGCTTGGTATTACTAAGGCATCCTTGGCAACCGAGTCCTTTATGTCGGCCGCTTCCTTCCAGGAGACCACAAGAGTTCTCACAGAAGCTGCTATTAAGGGTAAGGTTGACCCGCTGTTCGGTCTTAAGGAAAATGTTATTATCGGTCAGCTCATCCCTGCAGGTACAGGTATGAAGTCCCCCGAAATTAACCCCGAGCTCGAAGAAACCGAAACGGTTTCAGAAGAGGCTGTTGCTGTAACAGAGGAATAATATAATTTAAAACGCAGAAAAGCAAATCGCTTTTCTGCGTTTTTATATATTGACAAGACATATGTGTGTATATTAAAATTAACTTAGAGTTAATATTTAATTAATATCGGGGGGCAAATTATGGCGAAGCTGCAGCGTACCCTAATGGGTGATTTTGAAATAATACTTAATAAAATAGAACACGGTATCTTAAACGGAAGTGTCTCTGCCTCGTTGGAGGATAGTAGTGATTTTATAAGCGGTGCTGCTCGATGCAGTGTGCGTGTGTTTGAGCGATATAGTTATATGGGCGGCAACCGAGTTAGTATGAACGTAACGCTGTTTCAAAACGGTAACGGCGAAATTCATCTTTCTGCCATTACTTCGGGTGGCAGTCAGGCGATGTTCTTTAAAGTAAACACATTCGGCGAAGAGGCATTCCTTGATAAATTAAGAGAAATATTATAATTTAAAAACTGACTTATCGATTGATAAGTCAGTTTTTTGTATCAATATATATAATTTTCTTTTATGATAGATAAATTATTTAATTATCGACTCACCAGTCATCTCAGTCGGCTGAGTAAGTCCTAAAAGCTTAATAATAGTGGGGGAGATGTCGCAAAGCTTACCACCCTCGCGAAGCTCACAGTCCTTACCGATAACCGCAAAGGGAACAGGGTTGGTTGTGTGCGCTGTAAATGGTGAGCCATCGGTATCAACCATCAAATCAGCGTTACCATGGTCTGCAGTAAGAAGCATTACGCCGCCCATTTTAAGAGTGCTGTCCTCAACTCTGCCAACGCAGGTGTCAACGGTCTCGACTGCTTTAACAGCAGCATCGAAAAAGCCTGTGTGACCAACCATATCGCAGTTAGCAAAGTTAAGAATAATAACATCATATTTGCCACTTTCAATATGCTCGCAAACCTTATCACAAACCTCCACTGCACTCATTTCGGGCTGGAGGTCATAGGTTGCAACCTTGGGAGAGGCGATTAGCTCTCTGTCCTCGCCTGTGAACATAACCTCACGGCCACCGTTAAAGAAGAAGGTCACATGGGCATATTTTTCAGTTTCAGCAATACGAAGCTGAGTCATATTGTTCTTAGAAAGAAATTCACCCAGTGTGTTTTCAAGGCCCTCAGGCTTGAAGGCTACTTCAACATTTGGCATAGATGCATCATACTGTGTCATACATACATAGTAAACCTGAGGTCTGCCGCCAATTCTTTCAAAGCCTGTAAATTCATCATCCACGAAGGTGCGGGTAATTTCACGGGCTCTATCGGGGCGGAAGTTAAAGAATATAACACTATCGCCGTTTGAAATCCTTTCAGTACCCTCAACAACTGTGGGAAGTACAAATTCGTCAGTAATAAACTTGCCATCCTCGTCCTTTTGGGTGTAGGATTCTCTAACTGCGGCGGCAGCATCGTCGGTCTTAACACCCTCACCGTAAACAAGCGCGGCATAGGCTTTAGAAACGCGTTCCCAACGGTTATCGCGGTCCATACCATAGAATCTGCCCATAACGGTAGCAAGCTTACCGCAACCGATTTCTGCAAGCTTAGTGTTAAGCTGGTCGATGAAGTCTGCAGCGCTTGAGGGTGGAACATCACGGCCATCAAGCAAGCCGTGAATGTAAACTCTTTCAAGTCCCTGCTTCTTTGCGAGCATCACAAGTCCGTAAAGATGCTCGATATGGCTGTGAACACCACCATCAGAAAGAAGTCCCATAAGATGAAGCGCGCTATCATTTTTCTTGCAGTTTTCAACTGCATTTAAAAATGCCTTATTTTCGAAGAAATCACCATCGAATATAGATTTTGTGATTCGTGTGAGTTCCTGATAAACAACGCGACCTGCGCCAATGTTTGTGTGGCCAACCTCACTGTTGCCCATCTGTCCGTCGGGCAGACCAACATCAAGACCTGAAGCGCCTATCTGTGTGGTGGGGCAGTTTTTGAAAATTTTATCAAGACGGGGAGTGGAAGCCGCTTTAATTGCGTTGCCCTTTTCCTCGGGGTTGAAGCCGAAGCCGTCCATAATAGTAAGAACTATCGGTTTTTTCATTGATTTCACCTATATAAATTATTTGCTTGCAGCCTTAACTATAACAGAGAAATCCTCTGCCTTAAGGGAAGCGCCGCCGATAAGACCGCCATCAACATTAACCTTAGCAACAAGCTCATCAGCGTTCTTTGCATTCATAGAACCGCCATACTGAATGGTAACGGTTTCAGCAATATCCTTGCCATAAACCTCAGCAATAGCCTCACGAACAAAGCCATTGCCCTCGTCAGCCTGCTCAGCAGTAGCGGTAACACCTGTGCCAATAGCCCAAACAGGCTCATAAGCGATGATAACATTCTTAAGCTGCTCGGCAGTAACATTAGTAAGAGCCATCTTAGTCTGATATTTAAGAAGTGTTTCGGTATAGCCAAGTTCTCTTTGCTCGAGTGTTTCGCCAACGCAAACTATAGCTTTAAGACCTGCTTCAAGCGCTGCAAGAGTGCGAAGGTTTACTGTCTGGTCGGTTTCACCGAAATACTGACGGCGCTCACTGTGGCCTATAACAACATATTTAACACCGGATTCAACAAGCATCTGCGCGGAAATTTCGCCTGTGTATGCGCCGCTTGCCTTGAAGTGAACATTCTCAGCGCCGATTTCAATGTTGGAGCCTTCAGCAGCCGCAACAGCTGCGGGAATATCAATAAAGGGTACACAAAGCACAACCTTGCAGTCAGCACCTGCAACGAGGGGCTTCATTTCGTTTATAAGCGCAGTGGTTTCTGCGGGGGTTTTGTTCATTTTCCAGTTACCTGCAATTATTGCAGCTCTTTTAGTCTTGTCCATTTTTATTCTCCTTTATGCAAAAGCGTAGGGGCGTTATCGCCCCTACAATGATTTCAAATATTACTTATCATTAAGGGCTGCGATACCGGGAAGTTCCTTGCCCTCAAGGAATTCAAGGGAAGCGCCGCCACCTGTGGAGATGTGAGTCATCTTATCGCCGAAGCCGAGTGTATTAACTGCAGCTGCAGAGTCACCGCCGCCGATAACTGTAACAGCATCGGTTTCAGCCATTGCCTTAGCAACAGCCATTGTGCCCTTAGCGAGAATCGGGTTTTCGAATACGCCCATAGGTCCGTTCCAAACAACGGTTTTAGCACCCTTAACCTCATTAGCATAAAGCTCAGCGGTCTTGGTGCCGATATCAAGGCTCATCATATCAGCAGGAATCTTATCAGCATCAACAACTGCTGTTTCAATTTCTGCATCAATGGGGTCGGGGAATGACTTAACTATTGTGCAGTCAACGGGGAGAAGGATTTTAACGCCTTTCTCCTCAGCCTTAGCCATCATATCGCGGCAATAGTCAATCTTTGTTTCATCGATAAGTGATGTGCCAACGCCATAGCCCTTAGCTGCGAGGAAGGTGTAAGCCATACCGCCGCCGATGATAAGGGTATCAGCCTTAGTGAGAAGATTTTCAATAACGGGGAGCTTGCTATCAACCTTAGCGCCACCGAGAATTGTAACGAAAGGACGAACAGGTGTCTCAACAGCGTTGCCGAGGTACTGAAGCTCTTTACCGATAAGGTAGCCTGCAACAGCCTCCTTAACATAAGATACAACGCCTACTGTTGAGCAGTGTGCGCGGTGAGCAGTACCAAATGCATCGTTTACAAAGATATCAGCAAGTGAGCCGAGCTCAGCAGAGAAGGCTTCGCCGTTCTTGGTTTCTTCAGCTCTATAACGGGTGTTCTGTAAAAGAACAACATCACCATCGTTCATAGCGGCAACTGCTGCTTTTGCATTATCGCCAACAACATTATCGTCAGCCGCGAAAACAACTTCCTTGCCAAGCTTTTCAGAAAGGCAAGCAGCAACAGGTGCTAAAGAAAGCTCGGGCTTAGGCTCGCCCTTCGGCTTGCCAAGGTGTGAGCATAGAATTACTTTGCCGCCATCAGCGATAAGCTTTTTGATGGTGGGAAGTGCTGCGTTGATACGGTTTTCATCGGTGATAACGCCGTTTTTAAGCGGAACATTGAAATCACAACGAACAAGAACCTTTTGACCTTTAACATTAATGTCATCTACGGTTTTTTTGTTAAGTGCGTTCATTTTAATACATCCTTTCGAGATTGTTAAAATTTATACAATTATATTTTACCACATTTTCCACATTTTTCAATATGTATTTTGAACAATAAATTTAAATTTATGTGATATCTTCCCATCTATAATTATGCAATTGACCGAAATTTTCAAGTTTGGGGTAATCCCACTGCCTGAGTGCCTCATAAACCGCTATGGCAATGGCATTTGAAAGGTTAAGACTGCGGATTTCACCCTGCATTGGAATTCGCACACAGCTTTCAGGATTTTTTATAAGCAGCTCCTCGGGAAGTCCCTTGGTTTCTTTGCCAAATATGAGGTAGCAGTTATCAGGGTAGGATACATCGGAATGTGCTTTTCTGCCTTTGGTGGTGAAATAAAAGAATGAGCCCTCATTTTTAGCAAAAAATTCATCGATATTTTCGTAGTAGGTTATATCGAGGTATTGCCAATAGTCAAGACCAGCGCGTTTAAGCTTTTTATCATCTATCTTAAAGCCCATTGGACCTACTAAGTGAAGTCGAGCTCCCGTTGCGGCGCAGGTGCGTGCCACATTGCCTGTATTTTGAGGTATCTCAGGCTCAACCATAACAATGTTTATTTTAGACATAAAATTCACCCGAATAGTATTATATTATTTTTAAACAGTGCTTGTCAAGTAAAGTTATATATTGTATAATAATATATATTAGAGGTGATTTTATGAAGAAATATGCAGGCATTTTGCAGCGCGTGAGCAGGTTAGAGGAAAAGTATGGTATACATTATGCTAAGCCTGAGGGTATGCTATGTAAATACCTCACCTTTATTTCGGGCGCCGCTTGGATATACATACTTTTTATGAATTTGGTATATATTTTAGGCGTGTGTTTGAATCTCAAAATGGGACTTGCCGATTTTTCCTATATAGCAAATTCTTTTATAACAATTTGCATTTGTACAGGTGGTATGATAGTAGGCGCTGCATTATTTTTGTGCAAACAAAAAATAATCGGAAGTGCAGTGACTATCGTTTCACTTCCTATGATGATAATCTCATATTCTCACCTTATGGTGGATATTGACGGGCTTTGGGGATATAATTATTCCTTTTATTGGCGCCACGCAGCGCCTGCGGCGATTTTAGCAGTAATTCTTATTTGGTTGCTTGTGGTGCTTATCAGAGCAAAGATTAAAACAGATAAGCTGTATAATAAGGTAGTTAATGACCTCTATGCTCAGTATCGCACTAAGGATGGTGCCCAGCTTGACGATGCGCAGTGGGAAGAGTTTTTGAAAAATTTCAATATTTATTCTAACGATTAAAAGAAGGGCATCGCCCTTCTTTTTTATTTATTTATTTTCATATTTTGATTCTTTGAGGGCACATTAAAAAAGGGAAGTGATTTTATGTTGCCTGATAAGGAAAAATATAAAAAAATGACCGAAAAAGCATCGCCGCCCTCCACTGTGTTTAAGGATATACTGTGGGCATACTTAGTTGGCGGACTGATATGTGTTCTCGGTCAACTGCTTATGGAGTTTTATTCATCGTTTGATTTGCCTGAAAAGGCGGTAAAAATGGCGGTTCCCGCAACAGTTATATTTATTGCAGCACTGCTTACGGGTATCGGTTGGTTTGATAAGATAGCCAAGCGTGCTGGTGCTGGGACTTTAGTGCCTATTACAGGCTTTTCAAATGCCGTAGCAGCACCCGCCGTGGAATTTAAAAACGAGGGTTGGATTTTAGGCGTCGGCGCTAATATGTTCAAAATAGCAGGTCCGGTAATTGCCTATGGCACCATTTCGAGTGTGGTGTATGGGGTTATTTATTGGATAATGCAGATGATATAATTAATCGGCGCTGTGAAACAACAGCGCCGATTAGTTATATTACTCTATCAAAAGTTTATTTAATTCATCCATCAATTCATCTGTAGGCTCAGGTGTGTCACCAAAGGGGAAGGGGATTTTCATAATGTCATACTTAGTCTGACAAATTTTTCTGAATGGTAACAACTCGATTTTATCCACGCAAGCATACTCACCCGCAAGCTTTTTAAGCTTAAGAATATTTTCCTTGCTATCATTAACCGTGGGGATTATTACTTGACGAAGTGTGGTGGGTAACCCTTGTTCATTGAGATATTCAAGGAATTTGAGCACCTCATTAAAACCGCAACCAACATTTTGCTTGTATAAAGTATCATCAGTGTATTTAATATCAAGCAGCACGCGGTCGGTAACAGCAAGCAGCTCTTTTATGCTATCATTAAGCAGACTTCCCGAAGTATCTAAGCAGGTGTTAATACCCGCGTTTTTGCAAAGTGTAAACACTTCTTTGCAGAATTCGGGTTGCAACAACGGCTCACCGCCAGAAATAGTTATGCCGCCCGCCTTGCCAAAATATTCGCGGTAATGCGTGGCTTTTGTGAATATATCTTGGGCTGAATAAACTTCACCCGCTAAGCCATCCCAAGTATCGGGATTATGGCAGCATTTGCAGCGCAGATTACAGCCTTGTAAAAACACTACAAATCGCACGCCTGGGCCGTCTACTGTGCCAAGACTTTGGATGGAATGAACTCTGCCTTTCACCTTATCACTCATATAGTTTTATGGAAGGTTCGGCTTATAACCTCACGCTGCTGCTCGCGAGAGAGCTTGTTGAAGTTTACAGCGTAACCCGAAACGCGGATAGTAAGGTTGGGGTATTCCTCGGGATTAATATAAGCCTTCATAAGTGTTTCATAGTTAAGCACATTAACGTTTATGTGGTGCGCCTTTTTAGCAAAGTAACCATCCAGAATTGTTACAAGGTTATCAACGCGCTCATCCTCGGTTTTTCCAAGTGCCTCAGGTGTGATAGTGAAGGTGTTGGAAATACCGTCACGGCAGTCATCATAGCTCAGCTTTGCCACGGAGTTAAGCGAAGCGAGCGCACCGTTTTCCTCGCGGTTGTGCATGGGGTTAGCGCCGGGTGCAAAGGGCATAAATGCCTTTCTGCCATCGGGTGTGGCGCCTGTGTGCTTGCCATACATAACATTAGAGGTGATGGTAAGAATTGAAAGTGTGTGCTTTGCATCACGGTAAGCAGGGGTCTTCTTAAGCTCGGTAATAAAAAGATGTGTTAAATCCTTAGCGATAAGGTCAACTCTGTCATCATCATTACCGAATTTGGGGAACGCGCCAACCGTTTCAAAATCAACAACAAAGCCGTTGCTATCTTTAATAGGATGAACATCAGCAAACTTTATAGCACTAAGAGAGTCCGCAACTACAGAAAGACCTGCGATACCAAACGCCATAAGTCGCTCAACCTCGGTATCGTGAAGCGCCATCTGTGTCTTTTCATAGGCATATTTATCGTGCATATAATGGATGATGTTCATTGTGTTTACATATAAATGGGAAAGCCATTCAATGTAAATTTTATAGCGCTCCATAACGGTGTCGAAATCAAGCTTGTCGCTATAAAGGACGGGCATCTGTGGTCCTATATGAATACCACTTGTGGTATCATAGCCACCGTTTATTGCAATAAGTAAAAGCTTTGCTAAATTGCAACGCGCACCGAAAAATTGCATTTGTTTGCCAAGTGTCATAGCAGAAACGCAGCAGGCGATGGCATAGTCGTCGCCATGAAGCGGACGCATAATATCATCGTTTTCATACTGAATAGAATCGGTATCAGCCGAAACCTTTGCGCAGAACTTCTTGAAGTTTTCGGGCAGGGAAGTAGACCATAGAATGGTGAGGTTAGGCTCGGGTGATGAGCCGAGGGTGTAAAGTGTGTTAAGAATTCGGAAGCTGCTCTTGGTAACAAGAGTTCTGCCATCTAAACCCATACCGCCAACTGCCTCGGTTATCCACATTGGGTCACCGCCGAAAAGCTCGTTATATTCAGGGGTGCGCAAATGGCGTGCTATACGAAGCTTCATAACGAAATCATCAATAAGCTCCTGAGCGCCCTGTTCTGTAAGGGTGCCGTTTGCAATATCACGCTCGATATAAATATCAAAGAAGGTTGCAACGCGGCCAAGCGACATTGCCGCACCGTTTTGCTCTTTAATAGATGCAAGATAAGCAAAATATGTCCACTGTATGGCTTCTTGTGCATTTGATGCAGGTTCGCTTATATCAAAGCCATACATCTGTGCCATTTCTTTTAAATAACCAAGGAATTTTATCTGGCGGAAAAGCTCCTCATCAAGGCGAATTTGAGCCGTTGTGAAGGTGCTCTCGGTGAGCTTTGCCTTATCCTTTTGCTTTTCTTCAATAAGCCTGTCCACACCGTAAAGTGCAACACGGCGATAGTCGCCTATAATTCTGCCTCTGCCATAAGCATCGGGAAGACCGGTTATAACATGGCATCTGCGCGCAAGACGCATTTCATCTGTGTAAGCGCGGAAAACACCATCATTATGGGTGGTGCGATAGCGGAACTCGCGCTCAATATCATCGCCAAGCTTATAGCCGTATGCCGCACAAGCCTGACGCGCCATTCTTATACCGCCAAACGGATTAACACCGCGCTTTAGCGGGCTATCGGTCTGCATACCAACG
Organism: Acutalibacteraceae bacterium; assembly: GCA_045544435.1. Lineage (GTDB taxonomy): Bacteria > Bacillota > Clostridia > Oscillospirales > Acutalibacteraceae > UBA737. Next base: position 179,441 of record JAZPZA010000010.1, read on the forward strand.
ATTATCTCGTTTTCCTTATCTATATATCCGGGTGCATAGTTTGTAAGGGAAGAAACAGTGTCGGTATCAATATCCAAAACACCGCCGCGCTTTCTTTCAAGCGCGAAAAGATCCTGCACCTTATCCATTAACTTTTGGGTGCGCTCTGTAGCGCCCGAAAGAAATTCGGAATCACCGGTATATTCTTTATAGTTAGACTGAATGAAATCGCGCACATTGATTTCATCCTGCCATACATTTTTATTAAATCCTTGCCAATTCTTATGTTCCATAATTTTCCCCTTTCTTACTCTTTTGTTATATAAACATAACAAAAGGGCAAATCAGCTAATACATAACTGAATCGCCCAGACGGTCGGCACTAAAAGGCTTTACACTCCCTTGCGGTAACCCGCACAATCCGTCAGTCATGTAAAGTTCTTTCATATTATATATCAAGAAAACTATTTTGTCAACACCAATATATGAAAATATTGTGTATATTTTTATTTTCGAACACAATATATTGTGTTTTCGGTTAAATTATGAAATTTTTTGTGTGGAATGTCAAAAAATAATAGAGTTTGAATAAACGATTAGTCAAAGATAACACTAATATGGGTGATATTATGGCAAAGAGAATTGGAAAAAGAACAATAATTTTAGAAAACAAGCCCTCTATTGTTGGCTATAGCTCGGTAGTTGGGAAAATGGAGCATGAAGGTCCGTTAGGTCACGAATTTGATGCTTTTGACGACGACAGCCGTTTTGGAGAGGATTCCTACGAAAAGGCTGAAAGTCTGCTTCAAAAAATCGCGGTTGAAACGGCGCTTAGAAAATGCAAAAAAAACGAAAATGATGTTAATATGATTTTTGCAGGAGACCTGTTAAATCAGTGCATTGGCTCATATTTCGGGCTTCGCAATATGGGAATACCGCTTATAGGGCTTTATGGTGCGTGCTCTACTATGACATTGGGATTATCTCTTGCATCAATTATGGTTGACAGCGGCGCTGCCGAGTGTGCCGCGGCGGTTACATCCTCGCATTTCTGCTCAGCAGAGCGGCAATATCGATTTCCGCTTGAATATGGCTCTGTGCGCACACCTACCGCCCAGTGGACGGTTACAGGTTCGGGTGCATCAATCGTTGAAATAGCAGAAAACAAGCCGCATATTGCAGCTGTAACCTTCGGTCAGGTCGAGGACTTAGGTGTTACCGATGCTAACAATATGGGTGCAGCAATGGCACCGTCTGCTGCTTCTACTATAAAGCATTTTCTTGAAGATACTGATACTAAAATTGAGGATTATGATATTGTTTATACTGGTGACTTAGGATATGTTGGAACAAATTTGCTCTATGAATTACTTGAATCAGAGGGTATTGATATTCGATGCCGCCATAGTGACTGCGGACTTTTAATATACGATAGAGAAAAACAAGATGTTCACGCAGGTGGCTCTGGCTGCGGTTGCAGCGCTTCGGTGCTTAATTCATATATAATGCATCGATTTGAGGATGGTAATTTTAAGAATATTTTATTTATGTCCACAGGCGCACTGATGTCTCCCACATCATCGATGCAAGGGGAGAGCATTCCGGGAGTTTCTCACCTTGTTAATATAAAAATTTAAAATCTTGACAAGAAACCATTTAAAAACTATAATTGAATTAAACATTAACCCCATCAAAAAAGATGGGGTTTTGAATTTAGCAAGGGAGGTTGTAATTATGGAAGAGAAAATTTTAGAACTAATTGAAACAAGAAAATTTGGTGAACTTAAAGTTTTGCTTTCCGAAATGCAGCCTGCCGATATTGCCTCTATTTATGAGGAAGTTGAAAAAAGAGATATACCTGTTATTTTTAGATTATTGCCAAAAGAGCTTGCGGCAGAAGTTTTTGTTGAGATGGAAAGCGACATGCAGCAGCTTCTTATTGAAGCGTTCAGCGATAAAGAGCTTCGTGAAGTTATGGATGAGCTTTTTATGGATGATACCGTTGATATTATCGATGAAATGCCCGCCTCGGTTGCAAAGCGAATTTTAAGGCAAACTGATGCCGATACACGCAGAATGATTAATCAGCTGCTTGCTTATCCTGATGACAGCGCAGGCAGTATTATGACTACTGAGTATATCGACCTTAAAAAGCATATGACGGTTGATGATGCTTTTGATAGGATAAGAAAAATCGGTATTGACACAGAGACGGTTTATTCCTGCTATGTGACCGACAGAAGCCGACATCTTATCGGCACAATATCTCTGAGAGATTTATTGCTTAATCCAAAAGATAGTATTATCTCAGAATTAATGGACGAGAATGTTATATATGCCAACACTCTTGATGATAAGGAAGAGGTTGCAGGTCTTTTTGATAAATATGATATGCTGGCGTTACCGGTTGTTGATAAAGAGAAAAGACTTGTAGGTATTATCACGGTTGACGATGCTATTGATGTTATCCAAGAAGAGGCATCTGAGGACATTGAAAAGATGGCGGCTATTTTGCCGAGTGAGAAGACCTATCTTAAAACGGGTGTTTTTGAAACCTTTAAAGCGCGTATACCTTGGCTTTTGCTATTGATGATATCTGCCACTGTTACGGGTGCAATTATTACGAGTTACGAAGTAAAGCTATCTGAGTATATTGCGCTTGTGGCGTTTATACCAATGCTTATGGGTACTGGCGGTAACTCGGGCAGTCAGTCCTCGGTTACGATTATCCGAGCGCTTTCACTCGGAGATATCGAGTTTAAGGATATTTTCAAGGTTATATCAAAGGAGTTGCGAGTTGCTGTGCTTTGCGGTGCAGTGCTTGGAGTTGTAAATCTTATAAAACTTTATGTCGTAGATTATTTATGGTTCAAAAGCTTTGATGCAGGAAATGAAATTGGCGAAATGTTTACCGTTTGCTTCACTTTGGTTTTAGTGGTTATTGTGGCAAAGCTTGTTGGCTCAATACTCCCCATAATTGCAAAAAAATTGGGCTTTGACCCCGCTGTTATGGCAAGTCCGCTTGTAACAACAATTCTTGATGCCGTTTCACTTTTAATCTATTTTGGTATAGCATCAGCATTATTAATATCGATATAAAAGCAAATCCCCATCGCGTGAGCGATGGGGATAATTTATTATAGCTTGGTTTATTTTTTAGAGGCATAGCTATCAGCTATTTTGCCAACCTCGCTGTAAATGAATATTGTAGCCGCCAAACCAAGGCAGATAAAGAACTCGTTTACAGTTAATGCAGAAAGACCAAACAGTGCGCCTGCGGGTGTTAAACACAAGAATATTGTTACAAAAAGAGTTAGAACAGATGAAAAATTCATAAAACTATTTGATTTAAAATCGGTTTTAAAAATAGTTTTTCTTGATTTAACATTATATGAATGGAAAATCTGAATCATTGAAAGTGTTGCAAATGCCATTGTGGCTCCGCCGATAGAGAAAGCAATAAGTGTCATAGCAGCGATAAATATCGACTCACAAGCGATATTTATAATTGAATTAGTGCTAAAAATATGACCTGAAAGCGCTATCGGCTTTTTGCGCATAACATCAAACTCAGCCTTTTCTGTTGTGAGCGATATAACAGCTGAGCTATCGGTAAGCAGATTAATCCAAAGTAGCTGAACTGCCGCAAGGGGAGGCATGCCGAAAATTAGCATACCAACAATATAGGCGAGTATCTCTGCGAAATTACAACTAAGCAGATAAGACACCGCTTTTTTTATGTTTTCAAAAAGTCCACGACTTTCCTTGATAGCATTAACAACCGAAATAAATTTGTTGCCTGAAATAATGATATCTGCATTACCTTTGGCGACATCTGCACCATTATGACCTATAGCACAGCCCACATCGGCGGCGGCCAGAGCATCGGCATCCTCAATACCGTTACCTGTAATTGTTACAAGGCTACCGTTTTTCTGCCAAGCATTTACTATTCTAAGCTTATCCTCAGGTGTTATTCGAGCATAAACTGAATACTTTGAGATGTTTTCTGCAAGCTCATCATCGGTCATAAAATCAAGCTCAGCGCCCGTGATAGCCTCGCTATCATCTTTTAATATTCCTATTCTTCGTGCGATGGCCTTTGCGGTGATGATATTATCGCCTGTAATCATCACAGTGCGAATGCCTGCAACATCACATGCTTTTATAGCCTCAACAGTGTCAGACTGTGGTGGGTCATTAAGACCTAAGAGTCCCACAAAAGTAAGATTACATTCGATTTCCTCGGGTGAGGGGCTGGCGGGTATTTCACCGAGTCCTTTAATGGCGATGCAAATAACTCGGTACGACTGCTCTGCAAGCTCGTTATTGGCTTTTAAAACAGCCTCTCTGTCAAGGCCTACACATTTTTCAAGCAGTATTTCTGGAGCGCCCTTAACTATAGCTAAAGGGTGGCCGTTTATCATATTGATGCTTGTCATAGTTTTGCGCTGGCTATCAAAGGGAATAACCGAAAGGCGGGGGAATATGTTTCCAATATCTGTTTTGGACATTGAATTATATTTAACGCACGCCTTTTCAATAGCAAGCTCGGTGGAATCGTTTTCAAGCGTTGAGCAGGCGGTTGCAAGGCGAAGTACCATAGCAGTTTTTTCAGGCATTGTTTCATCTGCCAAATTAACGGAATGCTCACCGTCATATATGCAGCTAAGCTCCATATTGTTTTTTGTGAGAATACCTGTTTTATCTGCACAGATAACAGCGGTCTTGCCCAGAAGCTCAATAGCGCCCGTCTTTTTAATGATGATATTATCACTTACAATACGCTGAATACCAAGCGCCACCACTATTGTGGAAATAGCAGGTAGACTTTCGGGCATAGCGGCAATTCCTAATGCTACAGCGTTTACTAACATACTCACAGTTGTGCTTGCAAAGGGCTCGCTGGAAGAAAAGTTTTGTATCATACCTATGATGAAAGCGATAACGCATAACACAATAACCGCAATGTTAATTATCTTGCCTGTGTGGTCGAGGGTATCCGCAATAGGCAAATTATCTGAATGGGTTTGTTGGCTTATAGCAACGGTTTTGCCGTATTCACTGTTAAGACCTGTTTCAACAACCACTGCTTTAGCAGTACCGTGAGCAACGCTACAGCCTGTAAACACCATATTTTGGCGCTTTGTAGCGGGGGTTATATCTTCAAAAATTGCATTTGCTTTCTTTTCAACGGGAATTGTTTCGCCTGAAAGAGCGGCCTCGTTGCAACGGAAACCATCCGCCTCGATAATTCTAGCATCTGCAGTTATATAGTCGCCCGCGCGTAAAACAATTATATCACCTGGAACTAGCTCGTCCGAAAAGATTTGCTTTTCAACACCCTCGCGAATAACGCTTGCCTTTGGTGTTGTGATATCTTTTATGGAATTTAGCGCGTGGTCGCAGCGGTATAAATGGTAAGCGCTAACCAAAGCATTTATAGCAACGATGGCAATTATAAGCAAGGGATAATAAAAATCGCTTTGCTTGTAAACAAGGTCAACAACAAATGAAACAATAGCAATTGCTATAAGGAAATAAACAACCTTATTTTTAAGCTGTGAAATAAAACGCTTAGTAAAACTGATTTTTTCGCCATAAAGGGTGGTGTTTTTTCCGTAAGTTTCAAGGCGACTATCCGCAACACTGTTTGAAAGACCGTTAGCCGCGTCGACATCAAGCTGCTTTAAAATATCAGCCACTTCAGAACTGTGCCAAATCATTTAATCACTCCAAATTAATAAATCGGGAATTGCTTACAAAGGGCTTCAACTTCCTTTGTGATTCTATCCTTATTTGCATCGAAATCGGTTATTGCAGTGTATATCCAGTCGGCAATAAGAAGCATTTCTTTTTCCTTGAAGCCTCTGGTTGTAACAGCGGGAGTGCCGATTCTAAGGCCACTTGTAACAAATGGGCTGTTGGGGTCGTTAGGGATGGTGTTTTTATTAGCTGTAATGTGTACCTCATCAAGGCGATGTTCAAGCTCCTTGCCAGAAATACCGAACTTTGTGAGCTTTAAAAGCATCAAGTGATTATCTGTACCGTCCGATACAAGCTCAACACCCTTTTCACGCAGCGCGTTTGCAAGAGCGGCAGCGTTTTTAACAACCTGATTCTGATATTCCTTGAATTCATCTGTGAGCGCCTCGCCGAGCGCTACTGCCTTAGCGGCAATTATATGCATAAGCGGTCCGCCTTGAGTGCCTGGGAAAACAGCCTTATCAATTGCCTTAGCAAGCTCCTCGCGGCAGAGAATCATACCGCCTCTTGGGCCGCGCAGTGTCTTATGTGTGGTGGTTGTAACAACATCAGCATAGGGAACAGGGGAGGGATGAACACCCGCCGCTACAAGACCTGCAATATGCGCCATATCAACCATTAAATATGCGCCAACCTCATCGGCGATTTCCCTGAATTTCTTAAAATCAATGGTTCTTGAGTATGCGCTGGCACCTGCAATTATCATCTTTGGCTTGCATTCAAGAGCAATTTTGCGAACCTCCTCGTAATCAAGAGCCTCGGTTTCATCACTTACGCCATATGGAACAACATTAAAGTATTTACCCGATATATTAACGGGTGAGCCGTGTGAGAGATGACCGCCCTGCTGCAAATTCATACCCATAACTGTGTCGCCTGGGTTAAGCAGTGCAAAGAAAACCGCAAGGTTTGCATTAGCACCGCTGTGCGGCTGAACATTTGCATGCTCTGCACCAAAGAGCTTTTTAGCGCGCTCGCGGGCGATTTCCTCCACAACATCAACGCACTGGCAACCGCCGTAATATCTCTTTGCGGGATAGCCTTCGGCATATTTGTTTGTGAGAACGCCGCCTGCGGCAAGAAGTACTGCTTCTGATACAATATTTTCAGATGCAATAAGCTCTATATTGCCTTGCTGGCGCTCAAGCTCTGATTTACAAGCCGAAGCAACCTCACTATCATAATTTATAAGTTGTTCAAAAAAGTTCATAGGTTTTCGCTCCTTGTGATAATTCATACAAAATTTATTTTACCATTTACATGGGATTTTGTCAACGAGCACCGATAATAAAAATTCGCCGCTTGTAGGGTTACAAGCAGCGAATTTTTTTAAAGCATAGTTGCTCTTAATTCTTCTGATGATAAGGGTGAAAGGTCGCAAGGTGCTATATCAAAAACGGTTTTGCAGCCATACTCGCCGCGATTATATAGCTTATATACTGCGCGTGCATAAGCCACAAGCACACTTGCGGTAAATTCTGGATTAGAATCAAGCTTAAGGCTATATTCGATAATATGATGATTTTCGTTATCCTTGCCTGTTGAGCCTGTTCTGATAACAAAGCCGCCGTGGGGAATGCCTGAATGCTCGCGCTTAAGCTCTTCTTCACTTATAAAATGAACGATTGTATCATAATCAGCAAAGTAGTTAGGCATAGTTTTGATTTCTTGCTCAATGCGCGCGGTGTCTGCGCCCTCTTTAGCTACAACAAAGCATTCTCTTAAGTGCTTTTGGCGGGTTGTAAGCTCAGGGTTTGTGCCACTTCTCACAGCCTCTAAGGCTTCATCTATAGGTACTGTATATTGCTTCGCATCCTTTACGCCATCAATGCGGCGAATAGCGTCCGAGTGGCCTTGACTCACACCCTTGCCCCAAAATGTATAATCCTTACCGTTTGGCAAAACTGCAGTGGCATAAAGGCGGTTAATAGAGAACATACCTGGGTCCCAGCCGCCTGAAATTAACGCTGTGTGCTTTGAAGACAAAGCAACACCATTAGTGTTGGCAAAATGCTCGGGTATTTTAGCGTGGGTGTCAAAGCTGTCGACAATGTTAAAATTCTGAGCGAGTGCAGGCGTCATTTCGGGAAGGTCGGTCGCACTACCACCGCAGATAACAACAACATCGATCTCATCCTTATACTTTAAAATATCATCTGTTTTGTAAACAGCAGCGCCGCTTACTGTTTTAACTGTTTCGGGGGAACGGCGGGTGAAAACACCGAAAAGCTCTGCATCGGGCGCGGCATTAACCGCGCATTCAACACCGCGGCCTAAATTACCGTAACCATAAATCGCAATTTTCATAAATTGACCTTCTTTTTAAAATTATATTTTAATACCACATTCGCGCATATCTGAGATAAGTCTTGCTTCGTTTGCTTCTTCCATAGTAGTGAGCGGAAGTCTGAGATAATTATCGCAGTATCCCATAGCGCACATAGCAGCCTTAACGGGTATTGGATTAACCTCGCAAAACAGTGAATCAATAAGCGGTAAGTATTTAAGCTGCGCTTCTCTTGCAGATTCGGTATCACCTGTCAAATAATCATGGCACATCTTCGAGGTTTCGCGCGGCAGAAGATTTGAAAGCACCGATATAACACCCTTACCACCTAAGGAGAGAACAGGTACAATCTGGTCATCATTACCGGAATATATATCGAGCTCATCGCCGCACAAGCGCGAAACGGCGGCTATCTGTGATATATCGCCGCTTGCTTCCTTTATAGCCACAATGTTAGGATGCTTGGCAAGTATAGCGCAGGTTTCGGGTTTAATGTTGCAGCCGGTGCGGCTTGGAACATTATAAAGGATGCAGGGCTTGGTGCTTGCATCTGCTATCGCTGTAAAGGACTTGATAAGTCCATTTTGGGTTGCTTTGTTATAATATGGTGTTACAAGAAGCATCGCATCCGCGCCAACCTCACACGCATATTTAGTAAGCTCAATGGCATACGCAATGTCGTTTGAGCCGGTGCCCGCAATAACAGGAACTTTGCCCGCAACCTTATCGACACAGAACTTTATAACTGCCTTGTGCTCACTATCGGTTAGGGTGGAGCCTTCACCTGTGGTGCCTGCTGCTACAATAGCATCAATTCCCTCAGAAATCTGCCACTCTATTAGCTTGCCAAAGGCTTCAAAATCTATTCCGTCCTTGTTAAGCGGAGTAACAATTGCCGTTGCCGCTCCTGTAAATACAGTGTTTTTCATTTTTATTCCCCCTGAAACATTAAAAAAGATAGCTGCAAATTAAAATGCTGCTATCTTCCGTAAATCAAATATAAAATATATGAATAGGATGGATAGCCCTCCGCATTACTGCGACAGCGAAACGGATATTATCCGAGCCGCCAGCTGAGTGCTTGCCACGCACCCGCTTCGGCATTCGCCCCTTTCCCGCACGGCTTTGGCAACCATATCTTATGCGGTACTATTTGCTGAATGCGCCTCTATCATTTATGCAGCATAGTATATCACAACACATTTACTTTGTCAACAATTTCAAATAAAATATGCATATATTCATTATTTTTGAATATTTTTCCGCTTTTCGCCTTGAAAAAGGCAGGGGAGTGGTGTATACTATATCTGTATAATTATGAAAGTTGGTGCTGTATGACCCGTAAGCAAGCGCGTGAGGAAGCATTTATCCTTATTTTTGAAAAAGAATTTAATGATGATAGTCTAACTGATATTCTCTCTTTGGCTGAGCAGGTTAGAGATTTTGAGGCAGATGATTATATCAAAAATGTCTTTTTTGGTGTTTTTGAGAACATTGAAGCGATAGACGATATGATTTCCGAAAATGCTGTTGGCTGGAGCCTTAAAAGAATCACAAAAACTTCTTTGGCGGTGCTTCGACTTGCAATTTATGAAATGAAGTTTGTTGATAGCATTCCCGTTTCGGTTTCTATAAACGAGGCGGTGGAGATCATTAAAAAATATGCAACGCGTGAGGATGCCTCGTTTGTAAACGGTATTCTTTCAACCGTTGCAAAAGCTTTAGAAAATGCTTAATAAAACACTTACAGTAAACCAGCTTAACAGCTATGTAAAGTCGCTCATTGAAAATGATATACATTTAAGAATTGTAAGCGTTACGGGTGAAATTTCAAACTTTAAAAATCATTTTGCGAGCGGGCATTGGTATTTCACCTTAAAGGATAGCGATGCATCTATAAGGTGTGTTATGTTCCGCGCGTCTGCTTCAAGGGTTAAGTTTTCGCCTGAGAGTGGTATGCAGGTCACCCTAAGGGGAAGAGTTTCCCTTTACGAGAAGGACGGTCAGTACCAATTTTACGCAGAGGAAATGCATCCTATAGGCGAGGGGGATTTAGCGCTCGCCTTTAAGCAGACTAAGGAAAAGCTTGAGGCTGAAGGCTTGTTTGATGCTGAAAGCAAGCGTTCGCTTGTGAAATTTCCTCGCCGAATTGCGGTAATAACCTCAGATACGGGAGCGGCAGTCAGAGATATAATTAATATTATCGGCAAGCGTTTTCCTGCTTGCGATGTAGTAATGTGCCCTGTTAATGTTCAAGGTGAATATGCAGTGGAAAGTATGTTAACTGCGCTTGATAGAGTTTATAGGCTTGAGGGTATTGATACTATTATAATCGGTCGCGGCGGTGGCTCTGCAGAGGATTTGCAGGCATTTAACAGCGAAATTCTTGCAAGAAAGATTTATGAGTCGCCCTTTCCTGTAATTTCGGCAGTGGGCCACGAGACAGACTTTACAATTTGCGATTTTGTGGCGGATGTTCGCGCTTCAACGCCCTCTCACGCGGCGGAGCTTGCAACGCCTGACAGTAACGATTTATTAAATGGAATTAATGAAACCAAAAGATTAATCACAAGCCGCCTTAATTCAAAATATGATTTATCTGTGGCAAGGCTTAAGGCTCTGCTTGCAGCCTCGGCGCTGTCAGCGCCTCAGGATATTTTTGTTAAAAGGCAGCTTTTACTTGATAATTTAACAGATAAAATTTTAAATCTGGTAAATAAAAAAATGACAGCCGCCGAACTTTCGGCGCAACGGCAGATGGCACGAATTGACTCGTTAAGTCCATTGAAAACCATGTCCCGTGGATTTTCGGTGGCTTCAAGAGGTGGAAAAACCATTAAAAGCGCATATGACACTGCGGTGGGCGATGAGCTTGATATTCGTTTCAGTGACGGAAAAATCAGTTGTAAGGTGATAGATACACCTGAAAGGAAGTAGCTATGGCTTCGCAAAATTTTAACTTTGAAAAATCAATTGAACAGTTGCAACAAATTGCAGATAGCCTTGAGAGTGCTGATACATCCTTAGACGATGCGATTGGGCTTTTTGAAAAGGGAATTAAACTTTCAAAGGAATGCTCAAGCTATCTTGAAAATGCAAAGCAAAAAATTATTTCATTAACTGATGCCGAAAGTGAGGAAACAGATAATGGTTGATATGCTTTTAAAGGACTATCAGGCAAAGCTTGATGCACGACTAAATATTATTCTCACCGAAAGCGGTCAGCTTTATGATGAGGTTGTTAAGGCTTCGAGATACGGCGTTTTAAACGGTGGTAAGAGGATAAGACCGATATTGTTGCTTGAATTTTATAAGCTTTGCGGTGGGGATGATGACTGCGCATATAACTTCGCGTGTGCGCTTGAAATGATTCATTCATATTCGCTTATTCACGATGATTTGCCCTGTATGGATAACGATGATTTTCGTCGCGGCAAGCCATCGTGCCATAAGGAGTTTGGCGAATGTATGGCGCTGCTTGCGGGTGACGCGCTTTTAACAGAGGCTTTTTCAGTTGCGGCAAAAACAATGGGTTTACCGCCTGAGCGTGTTATCAGAGCGCTTAGTGTTCTTGCATCAAATGCTGGAATATCAGGTATGGTTGGCGGTCAGGTTATGGATATGGGCGAAAACACCGATATTGATGACGATTTCCTTTTTGATATGTACCGCCTTAAAACAGGCGCACTACTTAAGGCCGCTTGCGTTTGTGGCTGCATTCTTGCAGGTGCAGATGAGGATAAAATTTCCGCCGCGGGTGAGTATGCCGAAAAGCTTGGTCTTGCTTTCCAGATAATTGATGATATCCTCGATTTTCAGGGTGATGCAAAGCTTATGGGCAAGCCCGTTGGAAGCGATGAAAAAAACAATAAGGACACAATCGCAGTAAGACTTGGTGTTGAATATTGCCGCGAGCTTGCAGGCAAGCTTACAGAAGAGGCATTGCAGGCTTTAGAGATATTTGAGGGTGACACCGATAATTTGAAGGCGCTCACCGAATTTTTACTTGAACGCAATTACTAAAAGGATGTATTAATTTGGAATACAAAATTTTAAGTACAATTAAATCTCCGTTAGATGTTAAAAAGCTAAACATATCCGAAACTGATGAATTATGTCAGGAAATTCGTGACTGTATTATTGATACTATATCAAAAAACGGCGGTCATTTAGCATCTAATCTTGGTATAGTTGAGCTCACTGTGGCAATGCATCGCAGCTTTACATCTCCCAAGGATGCCTTTATTTTTGATGTTGGGCATCAGTCGTATCCACATAAGTTATTGACAGGTAGATTTGAAAGCTTTTCCACCATCCGTAGAGAGGGCGGAATTTCGGGCTTTATGCGCCCAGATGAGAGTGAGCACGACCCATTTGTAACAGGGCACAGCAGTAATTCAATTTCCGCCGCCTACGGCATTTATAAAGCAAAGGCGATGCGCGGTGAAGAGGGTACTGCTGTGGCAGTTATAGGCGATGGCGCTATGACGGGCGGTATGGCTTATGAGGCGCTAAATAATGCAGGCGGAAAGCGCAGTAATTTTATTGTTATTTTAAACGATAATAAAATGTCCATTTCACGAAATGTAGGCGCAATATCACGCGGTTTTACAAGACTTCGCAACAGACCGTGGTATCACCATATGAAGTTTGCTGTAAGCAGTATACTTTTAAAAATTCCGCTTATAGGTCGCGGCCTTAACAATGTGATATTCTCTATTAAAGAGGCATTTAAGAGCCTCGTTTACCGAAACAACTTTTTCACAAGCCTTGGTTTTAATTATTTAGGCCCTGTGGATGGTCACGATGTTGAGGCTATGGAAAGACTTTTTGATATAGCAAAGACCTATAACAGACCTACTCTTATTCATGTTGTAACCGTTAAAGGCAAGGGTTATCCCTATGCCGAAAGCAAGCCTAAGAATTATCACGGAGTTTCACCCTTTGATATAGAAAAGGGCGCTGGGAATAGCAAAAGCGCCACATTTTCCGATGCCGCAGGTGAGGCTCTTTGTGAGCTTGCTAATAAGAATGATAAGGTTTGCGCTATAACCGCGGCAATGACCGAGGGGACAGGACTTACCGAATTTGCAGCTACACATAAATCAAGATTTTTTGATGTTGGCATTGCAGAGCAGCATGCCGTAACCTTTTCAGCAGGTCTTGTTAAGGGTGGTATGATACCGTATTTTGCGGTATACTCAAGCTTTTTGCAGCGTGGTTACGATCAGGTGCTGCACGATGCGGCTATTGCCCGTCTTCCTATAAAGCTGCTTGTTGATAGGGCAGGTATTGTTGGGGAGGACGGCGAGAGCCATCAAGGAATTTTTGATGTTGCTTATTTACGCACTATACCAGGTGTATGTATATATTCGCCATGTTATTATGACGAGCTTAAAAATGTTATTATGTCAACCGCGCAAAATAACGAATTGTGTGCTATCAGATACCCCCGCGGCTGTGAAAACCGTAATTTTGACGGTGAAATATGCGGCGAGTATACAGTTGTTGGCAGTTCGGGCAAAAAAGCAATTATAACATACGGCAGACTGTTTTCAAACGCAGTTGAGGCTCAAAAAAGCCTTGAAGATACGGATATTATAAAGCTTAACAGAGTATTTCCGTTATCGCAGAAATTAATAGAACTTATAAACGGCTATGATGAGCTCTATATATTTGAAGAGGGAATTCGCTCGGGAGGTATTGCCGAGCATATTTCAAGCCGTCTGCTCGAAATGAACTTTAAGGGTAAATGCACAATTAATGCGATTGATAGTGAGTTCGTGCCCGCGGCTACTGTTAGCGCGGCAATAAAAAGATATAATCTTGATGCGGATTCAATGATAAAAATTATAAAAGGATAATTTATGGCAGAAAAAGAACGACTTGACTGTGCGCTTGTTTCCCGCGGCTTTGCAGAAAGCAGGGAAAAGGCTAAAGCGATAATTATGTCGGGCATAGTCTATGTAAACAATCAAAAATCCGATAAAGCGGGCGCAAATATAAAGCCTGATGATATTGTTGAAGTGCGTGGCGAAACATTAAAATATGTAAGCCGTGGCGGATTAAAGCTTGAAAAGGCTATGAAAAGCTTCGATATATCACTTGACGGATGTGTTTGCGCGGATATTGGCGCTTCAACAGGTGGATTTACCGACTGTATGCTTCAAAACGGCGCAAAGCGGGTTTATTCCATAGATGTGGGCTACGGTCAGCTGGCGTGGAAGCTTCGCACTGATGAGCGTGTAATAAATCTTGAGCGTACAAATTTTAGATATGTAACTCGTGAACAGGTGCCTGATGAGCTTGATTTTGCTTCGGTTGATGTATCTTTTATATCACTTTCATTGATTTTCCCCGTAATGCGAAATCTTATGAAGGATGGCGCAAGAGCAGTTTGCCTTATAAAGCCGCAGTTTGAAGCGGGTAGAGAAAATGTTGGCAAAAAGGGCGTTGTGCGCGATAAGGCAGTACATATAGCGGTTATCGAAAAGATAATCTCGCTGATAAAAGAAAACAATTTCTCACTTTTGGGACTCGATTTTTCACCTATAAAAGGACCTGAGGGAAATATCGAATATCTATGCTATATAGAAAAAACCGATAACCCACAAGAGGAATTAGAATATAACGCCGCAGATGTTGTTGAGGCATCCTATGCGGCATTGAAGGAGGGTGTGTAAATGATAGTTGCAGTGATACCTAACCTTGATAAAAGAGGGTCTGCCGATATGGTCGAAAGACTGGCAGGATTTTTCAAAGAATGCGGTATAAAAGCATATTTGCCCGATAGCATTTGCTGTGCAGATTATGAACACGCCCCCGAGGATGAGCTGTTTAAAATAGCAGATGTGATAGTAACCATCGGTGGTGACGGCACGATTATAAGATATGCCAAGCGCGCTGCGGCAGATAACAAGCCACTGCTTGGTATAAACGCGGGCAGAATGGGCTATCTTGCTGATATTGAACAGAGTGAATATAAACTGCTGTCCAAACTTAAAACTTCTGATTACACACTTGAAGAGCGAATGATGCTGCATGTTACAGTTATGGAAAACGGCAAGATTATTAATGAATATGATGCTTTAAATGATGCGGTTATCACAAGCGGCTTCATTTCAAGGATTATTGATATTTCAGCATCTGTTGAAGGGGATAGCATCAGCTATCGAGCTGACGGTCTTATCGTTTCCACACCCACAGGCTCCACTGCTTATTCAATGTCGGCAGGAGGACCTATAATTGACCCATCAATGAAAAGTGTGTGCTTAACACCTATTTGTTCACATGCACTTTCGGCAAAGCCGATATTATTAAACAGTGAAAGAATAGTTAAGCTAAAAGCTTATTCTAAAAAGCGCACTGAGATATATCTGTCGGTCGATGGCAGAAAGGTCGCAAATATAAAGCCTTATACAGAGATTTATGTCACAGCTTCCGATAAAACTGTCAAGCTTGTAAGGCTTAGTAACCGTTCTTTTTATAAAACACTTTCCGCGAAATTTCTCGATACAAGGAGTAGCAACCTATGAAAGGTAAAAGACAGGAAAAAATACTTGAAATAATTCAGAATAAAGTTATTTTCACTCAGGATGACCTTCAAAACGCGCTTAATGAGTTAGGCTTTAAGGTAACTCAGTCAACCGTTTCCAGAGATATAAAGGAGCTGCGCCTTGTAAAGGGGCATGATGCTGAAGGAAACTATAGATATGTAAGCAGTGATATGGGAGGCTCAGAACAGCAACCTGCATCACATTACCGTGAAATTTTTTCCAGATATGCCACAAGCGTTGAGTATGCGGTTAATGATATTGTTGTAAAATGCTATAACGGTATGGCTTCAAGCGTTTGCGTGGCTATTGATGCTATGTTCAAGGGAATGATGCTTGGTACTCTGGCTGGTGAAGATACCATTTTTATTGTTACTCACAGTGCTGAGGAAGCCGCAAGGCTTGCGAGTGAGCTTAAAAAGATAATGTAGGAATAGAAAATTATGATTAAGTCTTTGCATATTGAAAATATTGCAGTAATCGAAAAAACAGATATTGATTTCGGTGAGGGACTGAATGTTCTAACAGGTGAAACGGGCGCAGGTAAATCTATTATAATTGATGCTATTAACGCGGTTTTGGGCGAGCGCACCTCAAAGGAGCTTATACGCTCAGGCTGTGATAGGGCAGAGGTTTCAGCCTTGTTCTGCGATTTATCTGAAACCTCAAAGCAAGCACTGCTTGATAATGGATATGAAGTCGACGAAGATGGTAATCTGCTTATAGTTCGCATCTTAAGTCTTAATGGTAACGGCGCTATTAAGATAAACGGCAGACCTGCTACCGCAGGCGTTTTAAGGGCTGTTGGCAAAAACCTTGTGAATATTCACGGTCAGCACGATAATCAAAGTCTGCTTAATCCTGATAACCATTACCTGTACCTTGACCGCCTTGCTGAAAATGACAAGGAGCTTCAGGAATACCATAACGAGTTTAAGCGTCTTAACGCTATTAGGCGCGAGCTTGCAGCTTTGGAAATTGATGAGGATGAAAAGAAAAGAAAGACAGAGCTGCTGGAGTATCAAATCAAAGAGCTTGAGGCGGCTGATATAAAGCTTGGCGAGGTAGAGGATTTAAAGAATAAACTGCAAATAGCTGAAAACTATGAAAAAACAATGTCAGCGCTTAGTGATGCTTATCATTCTATTAACGGCACAGATGATACGGACGGCGCTTTTTCAATGCTTAAGGATGCACAAAAATATGTGTTGAAAGCTAAGGGTGATGAATTTCCTAATATCGCTCAAAGGCTTGGCAATTTGCTTGCAGAGCTTGATGATATTGCCGCAGATATCCGTGGTTTTACCCATAATGCAGAATATTCTGAGCTTGATGGCGAGAAACTGCGTTCAAGGCTTGACACTCTGCATAGACTTATGTTAAAATACGGCAGCGATGAACAGACTTGCCTTGAATTTCTTGAGAAATCAAGACAAGAGCTTGAAAACATCAGTATTTCCGAGGAAAAGATAGCCGAGCTTTCTGATGAACTTGACCGCTCTACCGAAAGACTTGTGGATTTAGGCGAAAAGCTTACACAAACTCGACTTAAAGCGGCAAAAGAGTGCTCAAAAAGGGTTTGTGAAGTCCTTAATTTCCTTGATATGCCGAATGTTATTTTTGATGTTAAAATCGAAAAGGGCAGATACACTAAGCTCGGCTGCGATACTGTCGAATTTATGATAGGCACAAACGCGGGCGAGAGTGTGAAGCCTCTTCATAAAATTGCATCAGGCGGTGAGCTTTCGCGCGTGATGCTCAGCATTAAGAGCATCTTTGCAGATAAGGACGATGTTGATACCCTTATTTTCGATGAAATTGACACTGGTATCAGCGGTAGAGCCGCTGGCAAGGTTGGCGTTCAGCTCAAGAATGTAGCTGCGTGCCGTCAAGTGGTGTGCGTAACACACTTGGCGCAAATTGCCGCATTTGCCGCAAATCATTTGCTTATTGAAAAGGCTGTGCAGAATGGACGCACCTATACAGGTGTTAAGACTCTTTCTTATGATGAAAGAATAACCGAGCTTGCTCGCATTATGTCGGGCACTGATATGACAGAGAATTTTTACAATTCCGCAAAGGAATTGCTTGATAGGAGTAGTATATAAATGGGAATTTATGAAGAACTTGTAGCCCGCGGACTTATCGCTCAGGTTACAGATGAGAGTGAAATCAAAAAGATGGTCAATAACGGCAAAGCCATATTTTATATAGGCTTTGACCCCACTGCAGATAGCCTGCATGTTGGCCACTTTATGGCGCTTTGCCTTATGAAGCGTTTACAGATGGCGGGCAACAAGCCTGTTGTGCTTATCGGCGGTGGTACCGCATACATCGGTGACCCATCAGGTAGAACCGATATGCGTTCAATGATGACACCCGAAACCATACAACATAACTGCGACTGCTTTAAAAAGCAGATGGAGCGTTTTATTGAGTTTGGCGAGGATAAGGCGATTATGGTTAACAATGCCGACTGGCTGTTAGGACTTAACTATATCGATATGCTTCGCGAGGTAGGCGCCCATTTCTCGGTTAATAATATGCTTCGCGCTCGTTGCTATGAGCAGCGTATGGAAAAGGGACTTTCCTTCCTTGAATTTAACTATATGATAATGCAATCCTATGACTTTTATCATTTGTTTAATGAGTATGGCTGCAATATGCAGTTCGGTGGCGATGACCAGTGGTCTAATATGCTTGGCGGCACTGAGCTTATCCGCAAAAAACTCGGCAAGGATGCTCACGCTATGACCATCACTCTGCTTCTTAATTCTGAGGGCAAAAAGATGGGCAAAACCGTTGGCGGCGCTGTGTGGCTTGACCCTAATAAGACTTCGCCCTATGAATTTTATCAGTATTGGCGCAATGTGGGTGATGCCGATGTGCTTAAATGCATTCGTATGCTTACATTCTTACCGCTCGAGCAAATAGACGAAATGGATGCTTGGGAGGGTAGCCAGCTTAATACTGCTAAGGAAATTCTTGCATTTGAGCTTACAAAGCTTGTTCACGGCGAGGAGGAGGCCAATAAGGCTCAGGAAACCTCTCGCGCAGTGTTTGCAGGTGCAGGCTCTCACGAAAATATGCCCACAGTAACGCTTTCTGCCGCTGACCTTACCGATGGCAAGATAGGTCTTCTCACCGCTATGGTTAAGGGTGAAATGGCTGCCTCTAACGGCGAAGCTCGCAGACTTGTGGTTCAGGGTGGCG
Organism: Acutalibacteraceae bacterium; assembly: GCA_045544435.1. Classification (GTDB taxonomy): domain Bacteria; phylum Bacillota; class Clostridia; order Oscillospirales; family Acutalibacteraceae; genus UBA737. The sequence goes on from JAZPZA010000010.1 coordinate 198,239, forward strand.
TTTCGGTTAACGATGAAAAGATAACCAACCCCTCACATAGCTTTACTGCTGATGATTTTGCTGACGGCATAATCATTAAAAAGGGCAAGAAGAGTATCATTAAGTTTGTGATTGAATAATGGGACTTTTTCGCAAAAAGAATAAAAACGAAGCCTTGCTAAAAACCTTTGATGGCCGCGAGGTTAAATATGTAACCCGCCGTAATCCCCACGAGGATGGCACCGTTACATATGACATTATAGGTAAAGCTGGTAGAATTGCCGCTATTGGCGATGAAATCCGCGTGATTTGCGGTGAAATAGATGTTTTCCGCGGAAAAATCGAAACAACCACATATTTTTTGCTTATGAGTGGCGATGGTGTTACAATAGAGGGCGAAAACTTTGTAACAGGTAAACACGACTCGGTTACCGCTTATTACACCTACTATAGAAAATAAATTAAGGACTTCTGTGAATCCACAGAAGTCCTTTTAATATTGAAATATTTTTAAGCCTTTAAAACATCATTCATATCATATAAGCCGCTTGGTTTGCCGCATATAAACTTTGCCGCCTTTACAGCACCTGCTGCAAAAACCTCTTTTGACTGTGCAGAGTGCGAAAGGGTGATAACCTCATCGTGACCTGCAAAAATCACATCGTGCTCGCCAACGATGGTGCCACCCCTGATAGAGTGAATACCAATTTCGTTTTTAGGGCGTTTCTGGCGTTTTGAATGGCGATCATATTCGTAGTTATATTTATCGCCAAAACTTGAATTAACGGCATTTGCAAGCATTATAGCAGTGCCCGAGGGTGCATCAAGCTTCAAGTTGTGATGCTTTTCAACAATTTCAACATCAAAATTTGTTCCCAAAACCTTTGCTGCTTGTGCGGCAAGGGCAGAAAGCAGATTTATACCGATAGAAAAGTTACCTGTGAAAAACACGGGTATTTTATCTGCCGCCGCCTTAATATCGGCTATCTGCTTATCGTTATAGCCTGTTGTTGCGAGGATAATCGGTATGTTCTTTTGGGTTGCAAATTTCAAAAGGCCATCAAGCACCGAAACATTAGAAAAATCAATTATAACATCGGGCAGAACATTAACATCATCAAACGACTTAAAAACAGGGAAGTCGCAAAGAAGCTGTGCTCGGTCAACACCCGCAATGATTTTCAAATTGTCATCTTCGCACACACAGCGTGCAACGGCATTTCCCATTTTACCGCAAGCGCCTGAAAGAAGTATATTTATCATTTGTTTTTCACTTCCAAATAAAATTAAAGTTTAAATCCGCACTCTATAAGCTTTTGTTTAAGCGTTTCGCGAGTAGCATCACCCATTGGATAAAGCGGCATTCTTGTGGGACCTGCCTGCATGCCAAGCATATTCATAGCTTCCTTGATAGGAACTGGGTTAACATCAAGGAAAATCGCATTCATAAGACCGATGTGTTTTAAATGAAGCTCGGTTGCCGCCTTGGTGTCGCCTGAAAGATAAAGCTCACAAATATCGTGCATAACGCGGGGGAGAATGTTTGAAAGTACAGATATAATACCGATACCCCCCACCGACATTATTGGAACTGTCTGGTCATCATTACCTGAATAAATATCGAGTTCATCACCGCAAAGGTATTTTATCTGTGCAATAGCTGAAAGGTCACCGCACGCTTCCTTGGTGGCAACAATATTCGGGTGCTTTGCAAGCTCCTTATAGGTTTCGGGCTTAATGGTAACGCCTGTTCTTGAAGGAACATTATAAAGTATAATAGGTCTGTTAACGCGGTCTGCAATGTAATTATAGTGTGCTACAAGACCTGCTTGAGAAGCCTTATTATAATAGGGGGTAACCATTAAAAACGCGTCAGCGCCCACTTTTTCGGCATCATCGCAAAGCTCAACTGAATATACAGTATCGTTACTTCCTGTGCCTGCAATAATCGGCACGCGTTGGTTTGCAGCTTTTGCTGCCACCTCAATAACCTTCAGGTGTTCATCATACCTAAGAGTTGATTTTTCACCTGTGGTGCCACAGATAACAAGAGCATCGATTCCGCCCTCAATTTGCTCGTTAACAAGCGATTTAATTCTCTCGTAATTCACACTTCCGTCTTGATTCATCGGTGTAATAAGAGCGGTTGCCGCACCCGTGAAAATCCTTTTTTTCATAAGCAAAACACCTCTTGAAAATTGGTTTTAATCCATATAACCCTTAGCTGCGAGTAGCTCTGCAAGTAAAACAGCGCCGCCAGCTGCGCCGCGCAGGGTATTATGTGAAAGGCAAACAAATTTATAATCGTACTGTGTGTCCTCTCTAAGTCTGCCAACAGATACTGCCATGCCGCCTTCAAGATTGCGGTTGAGCTTGGTCTGCGGCATATTATCCTCGGTAAAGTAGTTTAAAAACTTCTTGGGCGCATGGGGAAGTTCGAGTTCTTGCGGAACACCGTAGAAATTCTCCCAAACAGAAAGAATCTGTTCTTTAGTAGGCTTATTCTTAAAGGTTACAAACACAGCTGCCATATGACCGTCAGAAACGGGAACGCGCAGACACTGAGCAGTAAACTTTGGATTATCGGCAAGCTTAATCTCGCCATCCTCAACCTTACCCCAAATTTTAAGAGGCTCTCGCTCACTCTTTTCTTCCTCACCGCCGATATAGGGGATAACGTTATCAACCATCTCAGGCCAGCGCTCAAAGGTTTTGCCAGCGCCCGAAATTGCCTGATATGTGCAAACAAGACATTTATCAACGCCAAACTCTTTATCGAGCGGGAAAATGGCGGGAACATAGCTTTGAAGTGAGCAGTTAGATTTAACCGCAACAAAGCCGCGCTTTGTGCCAAGACGCTTTCTTTGTGCATCTATAACTTCACAGTGCTCAGGGTTAAGCTCAGGGATAACCATTGGAACATCGGGAGTGAATCTGTGGGCTGAGTTATTAGAAACCACAGGGCATTCGCGCTTTGCATAAGCTTCCTCGAGCGTTCTAATTTCATCCTTTTTCATATCAACGGCGCAGAAAACAAAATCAACCTTTGATACAATAGTATCAATATCTGCAACTGCATCGTAAACATTCATATTTTTTAAATTCTCAGGCATTGGCTGTGTCATAGCCCAGCGATTATCAACGGCTTCCTCATAGCTCTTTCCCGCGCTGCGTGAGCTTGCGGCAAGCGCTGTAACCTTAAACCAAGGATGGTCTGCAAGCAGTAAAGCAAAACGCTGACCTACCATACCTGTGGCGCCAATAATTCCTACATTGTACTCTTTCATTGAAAATCAGTCCTAACTAAAAAGAAAAAAATGTTGCTATATGGTCTAATTTGCAATATAATATATAAATATTAGCCATACACATTAAATATAACATTCTATGTTTTGTTTGTCAATTAAAAAACGGCGGAAAGTTATTGGTGAAATAATGAAAACAAGTGATTTTTACTATGATCTACCAGAAGAACTTATAGCGCAAACTCCAGTATACCCACGAGACACCTCGCGGCTTTTGGCGCTCTCTTTAGAAAATGATAGCATAACCCATAAAAAATTCTCTGATATTACCGAATTTTTAAGAGAAGGCGACTGCCTTGTGCTTAATAACACACGCGTTTTACCGGCGCGTTTATACGGCACGCGTGTTGATACGGGTTCCATTGTGGAATTTGTTCTTTTAAAGCAAAGAGACCTGCTCACTTGGGAGGCGCTTGCGGGCCCCGGAAAAAAGGCTAAGGTTGGACATAAATTTACCTTTAGTGACAAGCTTTCTTGCGAGGTTATCGAGGTTTTAGAGGATGGTAACCGCATTATCCGCTTTACTTGCGATGGTGAATTCTTTTCCGTTCTTAATGATGTGGGGCAAATGCCGCTGCCACCTTATATAAAAGAAAAACTTGACGATAGGGAACGCTATCAAACCGTCTATTCAAAGGAATTAGGCTCTGCCGCGGCACCCACTGCAGGACTTCATTTTACGGATGAATTGATTGAAAAAATCAAACTTAAGGGCGTTAAGGTTGTCTATGTAACACTTCATGTTGGACTTGGCACCTTTAGACCTGTTAAGGTTGATGATATTACCGAGCATAAGATGCATAGTGAGCATTATTTTGTAAGCCGCGAGACTGCAGAAACAATTAATGAAACAAAAAAGCGTGGTGGCAGAGTTATTTGTGTTGGCACAACGAGCTGCCGCACGGTTGAGAGTGTAGCATCTAAATACGGCGAAATTAAGGAATGCTCGGACGATACCTCGATTTTTATATATCCAGGTTATAAATTTAAATGTATGGATGGGCTACTCACGAACTTCCACCTACCCGAAAGCACGCTGATTATGCTTGTTTCCGCCTTTTACGGCTATGATAAAACAATGGCGGCATATAAAACCGCGGTAGACGAAAAATATCGCTTTTTCAGTTTCGGCGATGCTATGTTAATTTTATAAGGAGAATATATGTATAAGCTTTTAAAAGAAGAAAACGGCGCTCGGCGCGGTGAATTTCACACTAATCGCGGTGTTGTTCAAACACCCGCCTTTATGAATGTTGCAACTGCGGGTGCAATTAAAGGCGCGGTTTCTGCAGAGGATTTAAAGGAAATCGGTTGTCAGGTGATGTTAAGCAACACATACCATCTGCATGTGCGCCCTGGTGATGAGGTTATCCGTGACTGTGGCGGACTTCACAAATTTTCAACTTGGGACGGTCCCATTCTCACCGATAGCGGCGGATTTCAGGTGTTCTCACTCGCTCAGCTAAGGCATATTGAGGAGGAGGGCGTAACCTTTCATAGCCATGTTGACGGTAAACGAATTTTTATGGGTCCTGAGGAGAGTATGACCATTCAGTCTAACCTCGGTTCCACAATTGCTATGGCTTTTGATGAGTGCGTTGAAAACCCCGCGGAATATGCTTATGCTAAGGCTTCCTGCGAAAGGACCACACGCTGGCTTAAGCGCTGTAAGACAAAAATGGCAGAGCTGAATTCTCTTGAGACCACCATAAATCCACAACAGATGCTTTTCGGAATTAATCAAGGCTGCACTTATACCGACCTTAGGGTTGAGCATATGAAGGAAATTGCTGAGCTCGATATGGATGGTTATGCGATAGGCGGTCTTGCGGTTGGTGAGCCGACCGAAATAATGTATGATATAATTGAAAATGTAACGCCAGTTATGCCGAAGGATAAGATACGCTATCTTATGGGTGTTGGTACTCCGCTTAATATACTTAATGCAGTTGAGCGCGGCGTTGACCTTTTTGACTGTGTTATGCCAAGCCGAAACGCCCGCCACGGACATTTATTTACCTCAAAGGGAATTATAAATATCAACAATAAAAAGTATGAAAACGATATGTCGCCAATTGATGATGAGTGCGGTTGCCCCGTTTGTCAGCGTTACAGCAAGGCGTATATTCGTCATCTGCTTAAAAGCACAGAAATGCTTTTTCAACGACTTTTGGTGCTTCATAATCTTTGGTTTTATAATCATCTTATGGAGGATATAAGAAACGCGCTTGATGAGGGCCGTTTTGCTCAGTTTAAAGCAGAAAAAGAAAAAATTCTGGGAAATCGCATTTAATAATTCTTTTACAAAGTTTCCCTTGCAATTATATTGTTTGTTTTGTATAATAATCTTGTTAAAAATTTTGGAGGTTTAAATCTTATGAATTTTAATTGGTTTCTTTTAGATGCTACTACCGGCACAGCTTCAGATGCTGCTCAAGCAGGCGGCGTAGGTGGTATGCTCACTATGGCACTTCCTCTTATCATAATGGTTGCGGCTATGTATTTTCTCATTATCCGCCCCCAGAAAAAGAAGGAAAAGGCTGAAAAGCAGATGCGCGATAATCTGCAGATAGGTGATGAAATCGTTACTATCGGCGGCATCTATGGCAGAGTTATCTCACTTAAAGAAGATCAGATTGTTATTGAATCCAAGAGTGATCACAGCAAAATGACAATTGCTCGTTGGGCAATGCAGCAGAATCTCACTGTTCATGATGATGTCCCCAGCAAATAAATAAGTAATAAAAACACCCTCTGCTTTATAAAATTAAAGCGGAGGGATTTTTTATGAGAAAAGAATTTTCTGCATCGGATACTAAAAGTAAATCTGGTATATATATTAAGAGCGCAATTATCGGCGTGGTGGCTACTCTCATCTTTATGCTAATATTCTCAGCGGCACTTCTGTTTTTAAACCTTGACCGAGCTTATGCCACACCGTTTGCAACAATAAGCTTGGCTATAGGTAGCCTTGTTGCATCCTATTATGCTGCAAAAGAAATCGGAGATAGGGGATATCTTATTGGAATTATCGTTGGTGGAGTCGTTTTTTTAATAATAACGATTTTATCAATAATAATCGGTCGGTCGGGACTTACTGCAAACACCGCATTTCATTTTGTTATAATTTTGCTTGCATCAGTGGTAGGCGGTATATTGGGTGTGAACAAAGATAAAAACAAGAAATACATATGAAAAATCGGCTGCACAACTTGTGCAGCCGATTAGTTTATTCTGTGAGCAAATCAATTATAGCGGTATAAATTTTGGTGGGGTTTTCCAAAAACTTTTCCTTAATGCAGTTGCCTTGAGCGTCATCACTAATAAGCATTTTAACGCTCATAAAAGGCTTTCCGCCATCAATGGCAGAGCAGGTGATATAGGTGGCACCGTTTTCATGTGTGATTTCGATTTTATTGTCCTTGGAATTTTTGAATTTTGCAAACATTTTCATTGTTGCAAGGTATGCTCTTTCTTTAACAGTCATAGAAAGTGAGGATTTAAGGGTATCGGCAACCTCGCGGCCACCTGCCGTAACTTTATATGTGTCCTCTTTTTCATCGACCTGCACTATAAGCTCACTGTTTGCAAGCGATACCACAGCATCGCTCACTTCAAAGCCGTTAGCAATTCCCTCATAATGCAACACATTTGCCAGCATATTAACGGGCACAGGCTCATTAATAGCATTAAGAATATAGCATATTAAAATTCTGATTTCTGAAATATTAAAAAGTCCACCTCTTTGAACGCCGGCGGAGGAAGCATCATTAATCAAAGCACATTCTCCTTAATTCATTTGTTATACATTATAAGATGAAAAAAGGAAAGTTTCAAGTGTTAACTGTCATAATCCTCAAGATATTTTTGAGCAGCATCAACACTTTCAATGGAAACACCCTCGTTGAAGGCTGCTATATCACTTTCGGGCAGGGTGTTTAAGACAATATCTTCAAATGTGGTGATTAACTCGTCGTTATCGTATAAAGCCACAGTATTTCGGTAAGATTTAAGTGTGTAGGTGCTATCTGCACTTTTTTTATAATATGAGCCTATCATAATAAAAACTAACACTATAATACCGCTCACAAATGCCATCACGGCAGTTTTTTTAGCAGAAAATTGCATAATACTCCTCCTTGAATGGTATTATTTCTGCATTTTGCTGTTTTATTCGATAATTTTGGTTAAAAAATTGTAACTACCCAAATAAATGATAATGGTGTATAATTCCAATAGTATTATGGGCATTATGTCTTTTTCTCTACGGAGGTGCTTTAAGTGGATAATAATGATATTTTCAGCCATAGCCCTGATGAAGGACAGGAAAATCAGTCTCTTGACCTTAACAGCTTTTCTTCGGGCGCGGTTGATAATGCGCGTAATGAACGAAAAAAGAAAGAAATGAGTAAGGAAGGGTTATTAAAAACAATACTTACCGTTATGCTTGTTGGTATCATCACTGTGAGTATTGTCGCGGGTACATTTTTAGTTTATGTATTCACGGCTGTTGATGGCACAATGGACGAAAACCTTAATGACCTCAAGCTTAACTTTACAACAACAATATATGTTCAGGGTGATGAAGGTCAGTGGGAGGAATATCAGCGACTTCACGGCGTTCACAACAGAATTTGGAAGCCTTACGATAACAAGGCGGCAAATGATGATACACTCACTGAATACAGTGGAATACCGCAAAATCTTGTTGATGCCTTTGTTGCGGTTGAAGACAAGCGTTTTTATACTCACTATGGTGTTGACTGGAAGCGAACGATTTATTCATTTGCTAATATGTTCCTGAATTTTGATTCCAAGCAGGGCGGTTCCACAGTCACACAGCAGCTCGTTAAGAATCTTACGGGTGATACATCGCAAAAGCCCAGCCGTAAGGTGAGGGAAATTATGCGCGCTCGCTATCTTGAAAGCCACTATTCAAAGGATACAATTATTGAATGCTATCTTAACACAATAGCTATGGGTCACGGAATTTACGGTGTTGAGGTTGCGGCTAATTATTACTTTGATAAAAGCGTTGATGAGCTAACCTTGCTTGAGTGCGCGTGCCTTGCTTCAATTACCAAAAACCCATCAAATTATGCTCCCGATGATGAGCCTGAAAACAATAAAGAGCGCCGCGAAACTGTTTTAGCGCTAATGCTTCAGCAGGGGCTTATCACCGAGGAGGAGCATGATGCCGCATTAAAGGAAGAAATTAATATTGTTGCCTCAAGAGATTCGCTTAATGAGAATGAGGTTAACAACTATTTTGTTGAAGCACTTATAAAACAGGTAACACTTGACATTGCCGAAAAATACGGCTGGGAAACAGAGCATGCTTCCACTAATTTCTATAACGGCGGATATAAGATTTACGCAACTGTTAACCCTGAGGTTCAGCAGGCGGTTGATACAGTTTTCTCTGATTCTGAAAAATATGGTCTCAAAGGAGCCGACGGTAAGCAACTTCAAGGCGCTATCACGGTTATGGACTATAAAGGCAGGGTGGTTGGCCTTGCGGGTGGAATCGGCGAAAAGACTGTAAATTTGGGTATATCCGGTTTTAACCGCGCAACCGATGCCATTCGTCAGCCCGGCTCTACAATGAAGCCGATTGCGGCGTATGCTCCTGCCATCGAAGAGGGAATTATAACATATTCCACTAAGGTTAACGATACTGCCACAACCTATCATAACGGCTGGAAGCCTGTTAACTGGTATGGCTCATATTGGGGAAATATATCCGTTCAGTATGCGCTTGAGCGCTCGGTTAATACTATACCCGTTCAGCTCGTTCACGAGCTCACCCCGCAATTCAGCTTTGATTTTCTAACAAAAGAGCTTGGTATCACAACCCTTACTGAAGAGGATGTGAATCTTTCTCCACTTGGAATGGGCGGTACAAACGGAGGTATCACCACAATGGAATCTGCCGCGGCGTATGCAATTTTCGGCAATGGTGGTCTTTATTATGAGCCAACGCTTTATTATGCGGTTTATGACCAGCATAATGAAATTGTGCTTTCAAATGAGGATATAGAGGCTAATGTTGCTATAAGCGAGGATACCGCGACCGTTATGAACAAGCTGCTTCAAGGCGTTGTTTATGGCGCTAATGGTACTGGTAAGGCGGCGGCAGGCTTTATACCAAATATGAAAATATATGCAAAAACAGGTACCTCAAATAATTCTAATGACCTTTGGTTTGTTGGCGGCTCGCCTTATTATGTGGCATCCTGCTGGTGCGGATATGATGCTCAACAGGCTATATCCGATAGCGGTATCGCAAGAAAAATGTGGGGAGCGGTTATGTCGCAGGTTCACTCTGAACTAAAGCCCGCCGCATTTGCAGAAAGCAGTTACGCAACCGAGCGTTACTACTGCACCGAAACAGGACTTCTCGCTACTGATGCGTGCCCAACAAAGGCTAACGGATGGTACCGCAAAAACGGTATTCCTGAACCTTGCACCACACACGAAGGCACACTTCTTGATGCGCCCGCTAACGAGGCCGAAAGCACGGAAGATACCGAGAAAGAAGCTACCGAATAATTTTGATTATTAAATAACCTGCCTTTACAAAATAAGGCAGGTTATTTTTATGTTTTTTGTATTGACAACTGCTTTAATTATGATAAAATAATATACGGAATAATTTGTTTGTTTCGTTAGAAACGAAAGGAGAACAAAATGGAAGATTTAATTAAAAGAATCAGTGATGTCGGCGTTGTTCCGGTAATCAAAATCGACGATGCTAAGGATGCAATTCCTTTAGCAGAGGCACTTAAGAAGGGCGGCCTATGCTGTGCAGAGGTTACCTTCCGCACAGATGCTGCTGAAGAGGCAATTCGCCTTATCGCTCAGGAATATCCTGATTTTCTTATTGCTGCAGGTACTGTGTTAACACCAGAACAGGCTGATACAGCTATGGCAGCAGGCGCTTCGTTTATTGTAAGCCCAGGTTTCAACCCAACAGTTGTTAAGCACTGCAACGAAAAGGGATATCCTGTAATCCCAGGTGTTTGCACTCCAAGCGAGGTTGAGGCTGCAATGTCACTTGGTCTTAAGTATCTTAAATTCTTCCCTGCAGAGGCTGCGGGCGGTGTTAAGATGATAAAAGCAATGGCAGCTCCCTATACAAAGATTAAGTTTATGCCCACAGGCGGTATCGGTCCTAAGAACCTTGCCGATTACCTTAATTGCAAGGCGATTTTCGCTTGCGGCGGTAGCTGGATGGTTCCAGGTGACAAGATTACCGAGGGTAAATTTGACGAAATTGAACAGCTTACCCGTGAGGCTGTAGAACTTTTAAAGGAGATTAGAGGATAATGGCAAGAATAGTAACTTTCGGCGAAATAATGCTTCGCTTGGCACCTAACGGTTATTACCGTTTCTTCCAGAACGACCAGATGCAGGCTACTTTTGGCGGCGGTGAAGCTAATGTTGCGGTATCACTCGCTAACTATGGTATGGATAGCGTTTATGTAACAAAGCTTCCTAAGCATGCTATCGGTCAGGCGGCGGTTAATTCACTTCGCGCATTCGGTGTGGACACTTCTAAGGTTGTTCGCGGCGGTGAACGCGTTGGTATATACTACCTTGAAAAGGGCGCTTCTCAGCGCGGTTCTGTTTGTATTTATGACCGCGCATATTCCGCAATTCAGATGGCTTCTCCCGAGGATTTTGATTGGGATAGCATTTTTGAAGGCGCTGACTGGTTCCACTTCACAGGCATCACACCCGCTCTTGGTGCTAATCTTGTTGAGATTTGTAAGCAGGCTTGTATCGCGGCTAAAAAGCGCGGTGTAAAGATTTCTTGCGACCTTAACTATCGCGGTAAGCTCTGGACCCGTGATGAGGCGAGAGCTGCTATGACCGAGCTTTGCCAGTATGTTGATGTTTGCATCTCAAACGAAGAGGATGCTAAGGATGTATTTGGAATTGAGGCGGAGGATACCGATATCTATGGCGGTAAGCTTAACCACGAGGGCTATAAGTCTGTTGCTAAGCAGCTTGCTGATAAGTTTGGATTTGAGAAGGTTGCAATAACACTTCGCACTTCAATTTCCGCAAGCGATAACGACTGGGCAGGTATGCTTTATGACGGTGAGAACTACTGCTTCTCCAAGTCATACCACCTTCGCATCGTTGACCGCGTTGGCGGTGGCGACTCCTTTGGCGGTGGTCTTATCTATGCGCTTCTTTCAGGCAAAAACACTCAGGAGGCTATCGAGTTTGCGGTTGCGGCTTCTGCTCTTAAGCACTCTATTGAGGGTGACTACAACCGTGTTGGCGTGGCTGAGGTTGAAAAGCTTGCAGGCGGCGACGGTTCAGGTAGAGTTCAGAGATAATTTGTTATCACACGATAAAAACCCCTTGGCATTTTAAAATGCCAAGGGGTTTAATATTTACAAATAGTAAACAGATAAAAGAATAAAAAGATAAGCCGCTAAAAGCAGCTTATCTTTTTGGAGCGGGTGATGGGAATCGAACCCACACGACCAGCTTGGAAGGCTGGGATTCTAGCCATTGAACTACACCCGCGTTCGTGACGCTAAATATAATAACACAAACATTTTCGACAGTCAAGAGTTTTGTGAAAAAATTTTTTAATTATATATTATAATATATATATTTATAATTATTGACTTTTATGCGCTTTTTTGGTAAAATATATTGAATTATAATATTCTCAGTTTAGGAGATGGTTGTCACGGTTACTAGTATGACAGGCTTTGGCAGGGCAAAAAATTCTTATGAAAATTTTGATATAACTGTTGAAATCAAATCTGTTAATCATAGATATTTCGAGTTTTCTTCTCGTATTCCACGCGCGTTTCAATTCTTGGATGAAAAATTAAAAAAATTATGCCAGCAGCATATTTCGCGTGGTAAGGTAGAGATAAGCGTTCTTTTTGAGGATACATCATCTAAGGCTGTTGAGCTTAAGGTTAACGAGGCTTATGCCGATGCTTATATATCAGCATTACATAACCTTGCTAAGCAGTACCGCTTGAAGGATGATATAAAGGTTTCATCCCTTGTTGGTAATTCTGAAGTATTCACAGTAAAAAAGCGCGAGATAGATGACGAGGTAATCTGTGAAGCAGTTTGTGAAACCGCGAAGCAGGCGGTTGAAAGCTTTGTTAATATGCGCGCGGTTGAAGGTGAAAGACTTGTAAGCGATGTGAAATCCAGAGCTGATTATATACTTAATCAAGTGGCTTTTATTGAGCAGCGTTCACCTGAAACAGTTAAAGAGTACCGTGTGAAAATTGAGCAAAAGATTAAAGAACTTATTGGCGATGTTCAAATTGATGAGCAGCGCTTACTAACAGAAACCGCGATTTATGCTGATAAAATTGCCGTCGCAGAAGAAACGGTAAGGCTTAGAAGCCATATTGCGTCTCTTTGTGCTTTGCTTGATGAGGGCGGTGTTATCGGCAGAAAGCTTGATTTTATTGTTCAGGAAATGAACAGGGAAACCAACACCATAGGCTCTAAGGCACAGGATATGGATATAACCAAGGTTGTGGTTGATATTAAGTCTGAAATAGAGAAAATAAGAGAGCAAATACAAAATATCGAATAGTTAAGAGGTAATGATATGAGACTTATTAATATCGGCTTTGGTAATATGGTTTCTGCTAACAGAATGATAGCGATAGTAAGCCCAGAATCGGCTCCTATTAAGAGAATCATTCAGGACGCTAAGGAGCGCGGTACCTTAATTGACGCTACCCATGGAAGAAGAACAAGGGCTGTTATCATCACTGATAGCGACCATATAATTCTTACATATCTGCAGTCTGAAACGGTGGCAAACCGCATAACTGATGAAAACGCCATTGCTGATGAGGAGGATGAGGATGAGTAAAGGTCGCTTATTTATTATTTCAGGTCCCTCAGGCTCGGGAAAGGATACTGTGCTTAAGGAAATATTTAAAAAATGCCCTGAAATTCATTTTTCTATTTCCTCGATAACCCGTCCGATGAGGACAGGCGAGGTGGAGGGTGAAAAATACAACTTCATCTCAAGGGAAAAATTTGAAGAAATGTTAAAAAATGACGAGTTGTTAGAGCATAATATATTTGTCGGCAATTATTACGGCACACCAAAAGCCCCTGTTATCAACTGTATTGAAAGCGGTAAGGATATGATAGTTGAGGTTGATGTGAATGGCGCCGCGCAAATTCGTGAGAAGATGCCAGAAAGTGTTAGCATTTTCATTATGCCGCCATCCTTACAGGTGCTCAAAGCCCGTTTGTGTGGTAGGGGCACCGAAGCTGATGATGTGATTGAGCAACGCACCATTGCGGCGCTTAATGAAATCGCAAGGGCTAGTGAATATGACTATATTGTTATTAATGACAAATTAAGCGAGGCGGTTAGCGATACGCTTGCTGTGATAAATGCAGATAAATTTAAAACTGACCGCAATTTAAAGCTTATAAATGAAGTTTTAGGTAAATAAATTCTGAAAGGAAATGTTGATATGTTAAATCCCGCAATTGGAAAACTTATTGAAAATTATGAGAATCGTTACCGTTTGGTAACAGATATCGCAAACTGTGCTCGCAAAATTTCAAGCGAGGCAGAGGCAAATGAGGAAATCCTTATTGAAAAGCCCGTAAGCATAGCTATTAACAAGATAGCAAGTGATAAGGAGCTTATCTAATTTATTTTTTCGGAGGGATTGTTTATGGGTCGAATAGTTGCCGAAATCGCAATTGACGGTGCCATCGGCTCATTTGACAAGCGCTATACCTATGCGATACCAAGTGACCTTGTTTGTAAGGCACAGGAAGGTTGTCGTGTTATGGTGCCCTTTGGTAGGGCCGACTCCAAAAAGCAGGGAATGATTTTGCGCCTATATGAAGGTGAGATTACTGATAAAACTAAGGAAATATTCTCTGTAACAGATGAGGCCCCGATACTAAATGATGAAATGATAGGTATGTGTGAGTGGCTTAAAAACAATGTGTTTTGCACATATTTTGATGCTATTCACGCGATGCTTCCCGCAGGTCTTAATTATCGCCTGACAGATTATTATTCTGTAAATCAGGAATTCACCACAACCTCGCTTTTAAGCGAGTGTGAGCGTGAGGTTTTCGAGGTCCTTATATCAAACGGTGAAATGCCGCTTAAAAAAATTGAGGAATGCTTTGAAAACGCGGCTGAGATTTTACTTTCTTTAACACAAAAGCAGGCGGTTATACGAAATAGCGTTCCTATTCGCCGAATGCAGGATATGACACGCCGTTGGGTGCGTCTACATGGTGATGCTATACCAACAGATATAAAGCTTACCGCAAGACAGCGTGAGGTTGCCGAAATCGTTGAGTTAGCTGGAAGTGTTTCGGTTAAGGAACTGCAATATTTTACCGGTGTTTCGGATTCTGTTATAAATTCTCTGCTTGAAAAGGGAATAATAGAAAGCTTTGAAAAGCAGGAATTTCGTATGCCATATATTGGCAAGCGCGTGATGCACCGTGATGAGATAATTCTCACCGACGAGCAACAAGTGGCATTTGATGGCCTTAAAGAAAAGGCTTTTTCCAACTGCTCTAACACCGCCTTGCTTTATGGAGTTACAGGTAGCGGTAAAACAAAGGTGTTTTTGCGTCTTACAGATGAAATTTCTGATAAGGGCAAGGGCGTTATCATAATGGTTCCCGAAATTGCCCTTACACCGCAGATGATAAAAATATTCAGTGACCGCTATGGCGATAAGGTTGCAGTTTTTCATAGCGCAATGTCGCTTGGTCAACGAATGGATGAATACAACCGCATTAAGCAGGGCAAAGCGATTATAGCTATAGGTACCCGCAGTGCTATTTTTGCACCCTTTAGTGATTTAGGTCTTATAATTATTGACGAGGAGCAGGAGCACACCTATAAATCAGAAAAATCTCCCCGTTTTCACACAAGGGACTTGGCGCGCTACCGCTCGGGTTATCATAAATGTCTATTGTGCCTTGCAAGTGCCACTCCCTCGGTTGAAAGCTACACTGCCGCTAAAAGCGGCAAATACAGCCTTTTTACACTGCAAAACCGTTATGGCAATGCAGTTCTACCTGAGGTTAGGCTGGTTGATATGAAAAAGGAGCTTAGTGAGGGTAATTCCTCTAATATCAGTCGTGAGCTTGCGGCCGCTATTGAAGACGCTATTTCCTTAGGTAAGCAAGCAATAATTCTTTTGAATAGGCGCGGGCATAATACGTATGTTACCTGCGGTGAATGTGGCTGGGTGGCTTCTTGTGATAATTGCAGTATTTCGCTAACCTATCACTCGGCAAATCGCCGTCTTATGTGCCACTATTGCGGCGCATCTACTGAGTTGCCGGATAAATGCCCCGAATGTGGTTGTGAGCATTTATCTTTTTCGGGAGCAGGAACACAAAGGGTTGAAGAGGAGCTAGGGCTTCTTTTCCCGAGTGCGAGAATTCTCCGCCTTGATGCTGATAGCACTATGAGCCGAGATGCATATTCAGTTAACCTTACTGCATTTGCAAACGGCGAGTATGATATTATGCTCGGCACTCAGATGGTTGCAAAGGGTCTTGATTTTCCAAATGTTTCGGTTGTGGGGGTTATCGGTGCTGATAGAGCGCTTTCGGGCGATGATTACCGTGGCTTTGAACGCACTTTCTCTTTGCTTACTCAGGTGGTGGGCAGAGCAGGTAGAGCTGACACACGCGGACTTGCGGTAATTCAAACTAATGACCCGCACAATAATATAATTTCCTTGGCTCAATCGCAGGATTATGATGCTTTTTATAATGATGAAATTTTAAATCGTAAGCTTATGATTTTTCCGCCGTACTGTGATTTGTGTGTTGTGTATGCACAGTCTGCAAATAGTGATTTGGCAAACGAAGCAATAAACGAGGTATTTTCAAATATTAAATCTGCAGTAGCGGGTGAATATAGTGATATTAAGCTTATTATTTTAGGTCCATCACCTGCATCAGTGCCGAGAGTTAATAATAAATACAGATACCGAATGATAATAAAACTGAGAAATAACGGCCGCTTCCGCAGTATGCTAAGGTCGGCTGTCAATATAAAACAAAAAAGAGATGTTTCAATCGGGGTTGATATTAATCCCGAAACGATAATATAGAGGGTAATAAAAATGGCAAAACGCAATATTGTTAAAATAGGGGACGAGGTTCTGAGAAAAATCTGCCGCACACAGCTCACTTTCGATGACCGACTTCATCAAACACTTGATGATATGGCTGAAACAATGTACGAAGCAGAGGGTGTGGGACTTGCCGCCCCTCAGGTTGGTATACTTCGTCGTTACTGTATAGTTGATGTAGGTGACGGTCTTATCGAGCTTATAAACCCTGTTATAACCGAGGTTAATGGCGAGCAGACTGATAATGAAGGATGTCTTTCAATACCCGGCAGATACGAAAGTGTTACAAGACCGTTAAAGGTTACAGTTCGCGCCCAAAACAGATACGGCGAGAATATTACCGTAACGGGTGAGGGCCTTAAGGCGCGCGCCTTCTGCCACGAAATTGACCATCTTGACGGCAAGCTATTTATAGATAAAGCTAACAAATAAGGAGAAAGCCTTTATAATGCGAATTGTTTTTATGGGCACCCCCGATTATGCGGCGGTAACCCTTTCAAAGCTTATTAGCTCTAAGCATGATATTGTTGGCGTGTTTGCGCAGCCTGATAAACCCGTTGGCAGAAAGCAGATACTAACACCTCCACCAACAAAGGTTATGGCTTTAGAGAATGACATACCTGTATATCAGCCCACAACACTTAGGGACGGTGAGGCCTTTAAAATTTTAAAGGAGCTTAATCCTGATGTTATCGTTGTTGTGGCTTACGGAAAAATACTACCTAAAGAGATTTTGGAGCTTCCAAAATTCGGGTGTGTGAATGGACACGCATCACTGCTTCCTAAGCTCCGTGGTGCTTCACCTATTCAGTGGAGCATTGTAACCGGTGAAAAGATTACCGGTGTTACCACAATGCTTATGGATGAGGGTATGGATACAGGTGATATCCTACAGACCGCAGAAACTGAAATTGGCCAAGAGGAAACTGCAGAAGAGTTATTTGACCGCCTTGCGGTGATTTCAGCTGAATTGATGCTATCAACCCTTGAGGCTTTAGAACAGGGTGAAATCACCCCTAAAAAGCAGAATGAAAGCGAGGCTACCTATGCGCCTATAATAAAGAAAGAAATGGCGCATCTTGACTTTTCTAAATCTGCTGAGGAAATTTGCAATGCAGTGCGCGGATTTTATTCCTGGCCTTGCGCTTTCTTCTTTATAAACGGTAAACGAATAAAGGTTATTAAAGCTGCGGTTGCAGAAAAATGCAATAGCGAAGCGGGTGTTATTATAGGAAACGAGAATAAATTAATTATATCCTGCGGTAATAACACAAGCATTGAACTTATTACCGTTCAGCCTGAGGGTAGTAAGGCTATGAGCGCTTCTCAGATGCTCAACGGTCACACAATACCACTTGGAACGGTAGTTGAATGATATGGCAAACGCGCGAAAAATCGCCCTGAAGGCGTTGATTGAGGTTAGGCAGAATAACGCCTATTCAAACATCACATTAAATAAATCCTTTAAGGGCATGGATATATTACCCGCCGATAAAGCACTCGCAACTGCAATTTTTTACGGTGTTCTTGATAGAACAATAACGCTTGATTATGTTCTATCGCATTTTATTAAAACATCGCTTAAAAAGGTAGCGCCTATAACATTAGAGGTGTTAAGAAGCGCGCTTTATCAGATAATGTTTATGGATAAAATACCGCACAGTGCCGCCGTTAATGAGGCGGTAAGGCTCATAAAATCTTCTAAAGAAAGATATAACGCCTCTTTTGTAAACGGTGTTTTAAGAAATATATTGCGAAGCGAAATTAAACTTCCGAGTGACGACGATGTCGAAAGTCTTTCTGTTAGATATTCCTGCCCTAAGTGGATAGTTGAAAGCTTTCTTTGTGATTATGGTTTAGATAATGCAAAACAGCTTTTAGAGCACTCACTTAAAAATCCACCCGTTAGTTTAAGGGTAAACCCGCTTAAAACCAACGAGCAGAATTTAATAGATGTTTTGCAACAAGACGGCATTTGCGCACAAAAAGGAACACTTGATAATTCACTTATTATAAGCGGCGGAATGGATGTTTCTAAAAACCGCCATTATCTTAACGGAATGTTTCATATTCAGGATATTTCCTCACAAACGGCGGTAAAAGCACTCTCTCCGAAAAAGGGAGAAAGAATACTCGATATGTGTGCAGCTCCTGGAGGTAAAACCTTCACTATTGCACAGTATCTTGAAAACTGCGGTGAAGTGGTTTCCTGCGATTTATACGAGCAACGGGTAAAACTTATCGAAAAAGGCGCCGATAGATTAGGCCTTGATATTATTACCGCAAAAACAGCAGATGCCACTGTTCACAATGATGCATTCGGTAAATTTGATGCGATACTTTGTGATGTTCCTTGTTCTGGGCTCGGTGTTATTCGCCGCAAGCCTGAAATTAAGTATAAAAACATAGATGAATACGAAAATATATCTAATATCCAAGCAAAAATACTTGAAAATGCAGCCACCTACCTAAAAGATAATGGAAGAATTCTTTATTCTACCTGCACTCTAAGAAAGTGTGAGAATGAGGCTGTGGTTCATGCGTTTCTTGACAAACATAATGACTATGAGTTAAAATACGAGCATACTTTTATGCCGCATATTGACAGCACAGATGGTTTTTACTGTGCTCTCTTGCAAAAAGCGGGTGATTAAAATACCTGAAAAAATCGATATTAAATCTATGGACCTTATTGAGCTTTCCGAGCTTCTTTGTAAGCTTGGCGAGCCAAAATTCCGTGCAACTCAGCTTTTTAAGTGGCTGCAAGCGGGCGTTGATAGCTTTGATGAGATGACCAATATACCGCTTAGCCTTCGTCAAAAGCTCGATGAGATAGGCTATTTAGCGTGTGTGAAGCCTGTTCGCCGATATGTTTCGAAAATAGACGACACGGTTAAATATCTATATGAGCTTTATGATGGTGAGTATATCGAATCGGTTTTAATGAAATATGAGCACGGCTACACAGTTTGCATTTCAACACAGGTGGGATGTCGGATGGGCTGTAAATTTTGTGCATCTGGGTTATATGGTTTAACACGAAACCTTACTGCATCCGAAATGCTGGCTCAAATCACATTTGCTCAGCGGGATAATAATATTCGTGTTTCAAATATAGTAATGATGGGAATGGGCGAGCCATTAGATAACTTCGATAATTCCGCCAAGTTTTTAAAGCTTGTAAGCGATGAATTGGGTCTTAATATTGGACTCCGCCACATATCACTTTCAACATCTGGCGTGGTTTCGGGTATTGAAAAGCTGGCAAAGCTTAATATGCCGATAACACTTTCAATATCACTTCATGCGCCTAATGATGAAATTCGTGGGAAAACGATGCCGATAAACCGTAAGTGGAATATTGATGCACTTCTTAATGCTTGCCGCGAATATCAGAAGGTAACAACAAGGCGAATTTCTTTTGAATATGCTCTTATAGAAGGTGTTAATGATAGCGATGCTTGTGCAAATGAGCTTGCTTTGAGGCTTAAAGGAATTATGTGCCATGTTAATTTAATTCCTGCAAACCCTGTTCAAGAAAACAGCTTTAAAAAGCCTGACCGCAAAGCTATTATTCGTTTCCAAAAGAAGCTTGAAAGCTTAGGTGTTACGACCACTATAAGAAGGACGCTCGGTGCAGATATAAGCGCTTCGTGCGGACAACTAAAGAAAAAGACAAAGGAGGAGATAGACAGTGCGAATTTTTGCAAAGACTGATAGGGGAAAAGTCAGGTCGATAAATCAAGATGCATATGCCGCATCTGTTTTGCCTGATGGTGCAGCACTTGCAGTTGTTTGCGATGGTATGGGCGGTTCTATTGCGGGCGATGTTGCCAGCAAAACCGCAGTTGAAATAATATCTCAGTATATTATAAATGCCTATAATCCAACTCTTGATGCAGAAGGTCTCCTCTCACTTATGAAAAATGCCATTATTTCGGCAAATATTGATGTCTATGATCTTACGGTGAAAGATAGCAAGCTTAGTGGAATGGGCACAACTGCGATAGTGACCATTGTAAAAAAGGATTTTGCGGTTATTTGTAATGTTGGCGACAGTCGAGCCTACCTTATAAGTGATACTATCGCTCAGATAACTCGTGACCATTCGGTTGTGCAGTCGCTTGTTGAAAGCGGAAAGCTCACTCCTGAGGAAGCTCTTGTTCATCCTAAAAAGAATGTTATAACCCGCGCTTTGGGTGTTGAGGAAAATGTTCTGCCGGATGGATATAGTATTCAAATCGGTGAAAGTGATATGCTTTTATTGTGTACCGATGGTTTAAGTAATTATGTTAAACCTCATAAAGTATTTGACATTGTCAAAGGCAATGATTTAAATAAAATTACTGAATTATTAGTAGATAAGGCAAATTCGAACGGCGGCGGCGATAATATAACCGCGGTTGTTGTGTCCCACTGATAGAAAGGATAGTGCTCTATGGATAGATTTGTTGGTAAACGTTTAGACGGACGATATGAAATTCAAGAAATTATCGGCGTTGGCGGTATGGCGGTTGTATATAAAGCCCACGATAATGTTGAAAATCGTACAGTTGCTATTAAAATTCTCAAGGAAGAATTTGTTTCCAATGAGGAGTTTTTGCGCAGATTCAAAAATGAATCAAAGGCAATTGCGGTGCTTTCACACCCCAATATTGTTAAGGTTTATGATGTAAGCTTTGGCGACCTAATTCAGTATATCGTTATGGAATACATAGACGGTATCACCCTAAAAGAATTTATTGAGCGTCAGGGAAGCCTTAGATGGAAAGACGCAGTGTATTTCACACTTCAGATATTAAAGGGCTTGCAGCATGCCCACGATAAGGGTATAGTTCATCGTGATGTGAAGCCGCAAAACATTATGGTTTTACCCGATGGCACAATTAAGGTAGCCGATTTTGGTATCGCTCGTTTTGCACGCAATGAACAGCGCACAATAACCGACAAGGCAATAGGCTCCGTTCATTATATCAGTCCTGAACAGGCAAGGGGAGAAAAGACTGATGAAAAGGCTGATATTTACTCTGTTGGTGTTATGCTTTATGAAATGCTGACAGGTCAACTGCCTTTCGAAGCCGAAAGTGCGGTTTCTGTTGCGATTATGCAGCTTCAGCGTGACCCTAAGCTTCCTACTGAGATTAATCCCTCAATACCTTTAGGCCTTGAGCAGATTACAATGCACGCAATGCAGAAAACACTTGAGCGCCGTTATCAGTCTGCTTCAGAGATGCTTTGCGAGCTTGAGCAGTTCAAAAAGGACCCTGAGGCAACATTTGACACCTCTTATTTTGTGGATGATTCTCCCACAAAATTCGTTGATACCCTTATGTCTTCGACTCCCGCTTCTGCAGTTGAGGAGATAGAGGAGCCTGAGGAAGAGGAAGTTCGTGAAAAAAATAATATGATACCGATACTTGCAGGTATCGCGTCGGCTCTTATTCTTGCTATTGTTATTCTTGCGATTATTTTCCTTCCACGCTTGTTTAAGAGCACTGGCAAAGAGATAGAGTGCCCTAACTTTGTTGGCAAAACAAAGGATGAAATTGAAAAGAGCGATGAATATGATTCCTTTGAGATTTCTTGGGACTTTACAATGAACGAGGAATATGAGGTTGGCGTTATTTGCGAGCAGTCACAAACCGCAGGTGAAAAGCTTAAGAGTGGCGCGGAAATCACTCTTTATGTAAGTATGGGTAAATCCACGGTTAAGGTACCAGATGTATATCTCAAGACGGAATCCTATGCCGTATCAGAGCTTAAGTCAAAAGGATTTACTACCCAAATTAAAGAAGTTGCCGATGATGAGGTTGAGGCAGGTCTTGTTATCAAGACCGATCCTGCACGAACCACCGTTGTTGCAGAGGGCACTGAAATAGTGGTTTATGTAAGCACAGGTCAGGCAACTAAGATGGTTGATGTTCCCAATGTTGTTGGTCTCACTGAGGAAAAGGCAAAGGCAGATATTGAGAAATTAGGTCTTGTTATCGAGGTTGAAAGACGCGACCTTACTTCCGATGAAAAGGAATATAAGGAGGGCACTGTAATTTCTCAGGAGCCTGATGCTAATTCTACCGCTCAGGTTGAAGAGGGCACCACAATTAAGATTTTTGTAAGCACAGGTGTTGTTAACTATAAGTTTAGCCCTAAGGTTGAAATAAGAAAAGATTTCACCGATTATGAATCTACGGGTTATGTATCTATATGGTCGGAAGGTAAAATGATTAAAGAAAGCGGTAAACTCGCATTCACAGAAATCAGTAATTATACCTTTGATGAAATTAAGGGTACATCTAAAGAAGTAAATTATACCGTTAAGGTTCGTTTTGGCACCGATAGTGAATATTATTCCTATGCTAAAATTAAGGTTGATGCATCAAAGGATAAAACAACCGAAACCGATAAAATTAATGACTACAATAAATACACTTCAAAAACACCCGCTAAACCATCAGAGCCTTCAGTTCCTACCGAGGGCTCAGGTGAAAGTGAAGATGCTGGGACTACAGAGCAATAAATGAGTATGAACGGTATACTGATTAAGGCAATTTCAGGCTTTTACTATGTAAAAAGCGGCGATAAGGTATACGAATGTAAGGCAAGGGGAAATTTCCGCAAAACGGGAGTTTCCCCTGTTGTGGGTGATAAAGTTGAGTTTTCACTAACTGATGATATCCACGGTGTTGTTGAAAAAATTTATGATAGAAAGAGCTTGCTCACACGACCCTTGGTTGCAAATATTGATAAGCTTTTTATCGTATCAGCGTATGCTACACCCGCACCCGATACCTTTATAATTGATAGGTTAACCGCTATTTCTGTTCATAATAATATTGAGCCGATTATTGTGTTTAATAAGTCGGATATGGGTAGTTTTGATGATTTTTATCATATATATAATAATGCGGGCTTTAGAACCTATGTTGTTTCTGCAGTTAATAATGATGGAATTTCACAGCTTAAAAAAGAAACAGAAAATTGTGTTTGCGCTTTTTCGGGAAATTCAGGCGTTGGGAAATCGAGTATTTTAAACGCTCTTTTTCCCGAGCTTACCTTAAAAACAGGTGAAGTGAGCGAAAAGCTTGGCAGGGGACGGCACACAACCCGCCACACAGAGCTTTTTAGTGTGGAAAACGGCGGTTATGTTGTTGACACCCCTGGATTTGCAACGGTTGATAACAGTGAAAACCCATATGATTTTAAGATGAATTTAGTAAATTGTTTTCCTGATTTCAGTGATTATATTGACGACTGTTATTTTACCTCCTGCACACATATAAAAGAACGCGGATGCGCACTTGTTGAGGCGGTAAACAGCGGCAAGGTTGAAAAGAGCCGCCACGAAAGCTATGTTGCTCTTTTCGAAGAGTTAAAAAATGTTACAGAATGGAACAACAAAACAAAACGATAATTATTTGAGGTTGGTATAATGGGCTTTGTCGAATTGTTTTTAATAGGAATTGGTCTTTCTATGGATGCCTTTGCGGTTTCGATTTGTAAAGGACTAAAAATGCAAAAGTTGAACCTAAAGCAGACTGCGCTTATAGCACTGTTCTTTGGCGGCTTTCAGGCAATTATGCCGCTTATAGGATGGTTGCTTGGAGCAAACTTCAAGGATTACATAGTTGATTTTGACCATTGGATAGCGTTTGTGCTTCTTGCCTTTATAGGAGGAAAAATGGTCTATGAATCATTTAAAAACGAAGAAGACGATGAGTGCGATAAATTTGATATAAAAGAGTTGTTTCTTTTAGCAATTGCCACAAGTATAGATGCTTTGGCTGTTGGTATAACATTTGCGTTTTTACATGTTAATATACTTTCTGCAATAACAATTATAGGAATCACAACCTTTATATTGGCGGCAGTTGGTGTTTTTATTGGTCATAAATTTGGTGCAGTTTATAAATCTAAGGCAGAGCTGGCAGGCGGACTTATTTTAATCTTTATCGGACTTAAAATACTTCTTGAGCATTTAGGAATTATTAATTTCTAATTTTATGCCTGTTATTATAAAAAGGCCAATGTTTTTGGCGGCCTTTTTAGCCTGCTCCTTGGTGATTTTAGCTTTTTATCTAAAAACACCGTTTACAATTCTTGCTTTAGCGATTTTACCAGCACTTATTTTCTTTTTTGTGTTTAAACGCAAAATTAAACCTATAGTTATTTGCGCTGCAGTGCTCTTGGTTATAGTAAGCTTTATATCCGCAAACAACCATATTGAAAAACTAAATTCTCTTGATGGTGATGAGCTGACAGCAACTTTTCTTGTGCTTGAGGATGCCACTCATTATGATGGCTTCGGTATGGTAACAGTTCGTGCCGAGGAAAATTCCATCATACCAAGTAATTCTAAATTTACTTTGTTTTATTACACACAGGATACCTTCCTTCAAGGCGATATTTTTGTTTCGGATTTTAAATTGCAAAGTCTTGATAACAGCGAATATAGGCTTATGAATTACAGTAATTCTGTTTTTGCTCAAGGCTCGGTGTTATCTCTTGAAAAATTGGAAACCCCCAATAAATTTTATAAATTTACAGGTGACATTCGCCGCTATGTTAAAAATACTGTTTCAGCATTTTTCGGCGGTGATATTGGCGCACTGCTAACCGCACTCACAATCGGCGATAAATCTGATATGAGTCCTGTGTTTTCAGAAAATGTAAAGAGCACGGGCGTGAGACATATTATAGTTGTATCGGGTCTCCATCTTGCAATCATTATGGGCAGTCTATTTAAATTTTTGGACAGGCTGTTTTACAATAGATTTCTGCGAAGTTTTGTTTCTGTTTTATGTGTAATTGTTATATCGGGCGTCTGCGGTTTCACAATGTCAATTTTAAGGGCAGGCGCTATGTATATATTTGCAAGTCTTGCGCCGATATTTAAAAGAGAGAACGATTCTCTGAATTCATTAGGCACCGCGGTTATTTCTGTTTTGATAGGTGCGCCGTTTGCCGTTTTTAATATATCCTTCCAATTATCGGTACTCGCAACTCTATCGATAGTCTGGGTTTCTCCATTTTTTATAGCTTTATTAACAGAGAGATTAAAAATTAAATCAAGGGTAATTATATTGGTTTTAAGTATAATAATGAACTCAATTTTTGCAACCGTATTTACAATGCCTGTTGCAATCAAGGTGTTTGGTTATATTTCTGTGATAGCGCCGCTGACCAACTTATTGATTACATATCCTGTATCTTGGGCGCTAAGCTTTAATATAGCGGCACTGATTTTGCACGCTATTCCCATATTATCTTTCTTAAGCTACTCTGTGTTCTTAATTGCAGGCATTTGCGCTAAATATACTATAAAAATAATAAACGGCTTGGCGCAACTACCCATAACGACTGTAAATATGTCGGA
Source organism: Acutalibacteraceae bacterium (assembly GCA_045544435.1). GTDB lineage: Bacteria > Bacillota > Clostridia > Oscillospirales > Acutalibacteraceae > UBA737. Next base: position 224,047 of record JAZPZA010000010.1, read on the forward strand.
CGGCGCGTTTTATATTTCAATACTATTTATAATTCTGCTTATTACTTTTACGATTTTATACGATAATAGACGGCATCAATTATTAATTTCTAAGGAGTGATTTTATGGCTGTTATTTTTGAAGATGCACTAAAAAAAGATATATCAAGCGGTAATTTTGCTCCAGTGTATATTATTTTCGGCGATGACCCTTATTTAAAAAAGCATTATCGCGATAGCATTGCCAACAAGGCGTTTGGCGGTGATGAGTTTTTCAACCTACAAAGATTTTCGGGGGAAATTGAGCTACAGGATGTTTTCGATGCGGTTAATCAGTTCCCGATTATGGCAGATAGAAAAGCAGTTGTATTATCTGATTATGATTTTGAGCACGCTTCTAAAGGTGATTTTGATAAGCTGTGTTCTTTACTTACCGACTGCAATGATGACTGTGTGCTGATTTTGGATTTTGATAGCGTGGAGTTTGATGCCAAGAAAAGTGCAAAAGCAAAGAAGCTTATCTCATCTGCGGAAAAGGGCGGGGGAAAGTGCGCAGAAATAAATCACCGCAGTATAACCGCCCTTGCTAAAATGCTTACCGATGGTGCTAAAAAGCGAGGTTGCAAATTCGGTGATATGGCGGCAAGATATTTAATCGAAATATCGGGTAACGACCTTAATACACTTCGTAATGAGCTTGATAAGCTCTGCGCTTATGCGGATGGCGGGGAGATAACAAAGGAAACCGTTAATTTAGTATCCGTAAAATCTGTTGATGCATCTGTTTATGATTATGTGAAACAAATTTTTGCAGGAAATATTTCGGGCGCATTGAAGTGCTTGGATGATATGTTTTTTATGCGGATAGAGCCCATGGCAATTCTTTACACCGCTTCATCTTCATATATCGATATGTTCCGTATGTCGGCGGCTGAGAAATCTGCCATCAAAAAGTCGGAGGTTGCAGCTGATTTTTCTTATAAGCATAAGGCGTTTGTGCTTGATAGGGCAGAGCAAAACCTGCGAAAATTTAATAATAAAAAGCTATCGTTAAGTCTTGAGGCATTAACCGATGCAGATAAGGCTTTAAAAAGCTTTGGCGCCGATTCGAGAGCTGTGCTTGAACAACTAACAGTTAAACTCGTTTATATAATTGCAAAGGGTGAGTCGGTTGATTAAGCTTGGTCAAGCGGTTATTGTTGAGGGTAAATACGATAAAATAACCCTTGAAAATATAATTGATGCAACTATTATTCCCACCAATGGCTTTGGCATTTTTAAGGATAAGGAAAAGTGCGACTTTATCAGGCTGTTAGCACAAAAAAATGGTATAATCGTTATGACGGATTCCGATAGCGCGGGCTTGATTATCCGCTCGCATTTAAAACAGATATGCCCTGAAAACAGTATTATTAATGTTTATATTCCTGAGCTTAAAGGTAAAGAAAGACGAAAGACCAAGCCATCAAAGCAAGGTCTTTTAGGCGTTGAGGGTATGACCGAACTAACCATACTTGAAGCGCTCAAAAGAAGTGGTGTTTCGGGAGTTAGCGGTGTTGCCGAAAAGAGCAAAAAGGTGTCTAAAGGCGATTTTTATAATCTTGGCTTGTCTGGTGGAGTTAATAGCTCGCTTTTAAGAAAAAGGCTGTGCAGGTATCTTAATTTGCCGATAGGTATGTCTGCAAATGCTTTTTTAGATGCAGTAAATGCGGTTTATAACTATGAAGAATTTTTTGAGGCGGTGAAATTATGGCAGCAAGAAGAGGCCAGAAGGTAAAGCTACTTTATATAATAAAAATACTCACTGAGCACACAGATGAGGAGCATCCTATGTCTGCAAGCGAGATATGCGAGCATCTGGCAGGCTACGGTGTCACTGCCGAGCGCAAGGCTATATATGACGATATTGAGTGCCTTGTAACATTCGGTTATGATATTATTCAAACGAGAACGCCAAAAAACGGATACTTTCTCGGCGCGCGCGATTTTGAATTGCCTGAAATATTTTTGCTAAGCGATGCCGTTAGAACCGCCCGCTTTATAAGCAAAAAGAAAACCCGTGAGCTTACCGCTAAGCTTGACGGAATGCTCAGTTCGTATCAATCTGCAAGGCGGGAAAAGGGTATTTATATCGATGGTAGCGATAAAACCCGTAATGAGGAAATTTTTTATAATATTGATAAGATAAATACCGCTATTGAAAATCATCGAAAAATATCCTTGAAATACGGTAAAAGGGTATTAACCGAAAACAGGGAAATAGTAACTGAGTATAAAACTCATATAGTGAGTCCATATGCTATGACATGGCAGGACGACCACTATTATCTTATCGGTAATTATGAAAAGTATGATAACCTTATGCATCTTAGAATTGACCGTATGCGTTCGGTTGAAATTTTAGATGATGCGGCTCGACCTTTTAGTGAGGTAAGCGTTTATGATGAAACATTTGATGTCGCAGATTACACTAAAAAACTGTTTGGTATGTTTGGCGGTGAGGAATCGCAAATTAAGCTTCGCTGCAACCGAAAAATACTTGAACAGGTTGCCGACCGTTTTGGCGAGGATATTTTTATCACTAACTTAAGTGAAAATCACTTTGAATTTTCAGTAACTGCAGTTATAAGTGAAGCGTTCGTTACATGGATTATGAACTACGAAGACAAAATTGAGGTGTTGTCGCCCATTAACCTTCGCGAAATGCTTGAAGAACGCGCAGAAAAAATTGCTGTTATTTACAAAAAGAGTTAAAAAACACTTGCAAAGCGCGAGTGTTTGTGGTATAATTTATCAGCTACTCTGCGGAGTGGTAATATAATACACACATTCTGTTTTGTGCAGGTAGAGGTGTGACCTGTGATACAAGGTCAATACCGCATGCTAAACAGGGTGGAGGTAAAACCTCAGGAGGAAAAAGAAATGGCAGTTGTATCAATGAAACAGCTTCTTGAAGCGGGTGTTCATTTCGGACATCAGACAAGACGCTGGAACCCCAAAATGGCTCAGTATATTTTTACAGAGCGTAACGGTATCTACATCATCGACCTTCAGAAGACAGTAAAGAAGCTTAACGAAGCTTATCTTTTCGCTCGCGATATCGCAGCAGCTGGCGGCGACATTCTTTTTGTAGGTACAAAGAAGCAGGCTCAGGATTCCGTTAAGGAAGAAGCAGAGCATTGCGGTATGCCCTATGTTAACGCTCGTTGGCTTGGCGGTATGCTCACAAACTTCAGCACTATTCGCACAAGAATTGCTCGTTTAGAGCAGCTTCGCGCTATGCGTGATGACGGCACTTTTGACCTTCTCCCCAAGAAGGAAGTTGCAACTCTCAGCCTTGAAATTGAGAAGCTTGAAAAGTTCATCGGCGGTATCCAGAATATGACTAAGATACCCAGCGCACTTTTCATTGTTGACCCCCGCAAGGAAAGAATTGCAGTTGCAGAGGCTAAGAAGCTCGGTATTCCGATCATTGCTATAGTTGACACTAACTGTGATCCTGATGAGATCGATGCAGTTATTCCAGGTAACGACGATGCTATCCGCGCTGTAAAGCTTATTGCAGAGACTATCGCCGCTGCTGTTATCGAAGGCAGACAGGGTGAGGAAATGGGAACTGCAGCTCAGGACGAAGCAGTTGAAGCTGAGGCTGAAGAGGCTGCTGAATAATTAAAAACTACTCTTATTAGGAGGAAATATATATGGCTTTTACTGCTAAAGATGTACAGGCTTTAAGAGAAAAAACCGGTTGCGGTATGATGGACTGCAAAAAGGCACTCGTTGAGTGTAACGGTGATATGGATGCAGCTGTAGACTATCTTCGCGAGAAGGGTCTTGCTTCCCAAGCTAAGAAGGCAGGCAGAATTGCTGCTGAGGGTACTGTATGTGCTATCAGCGAAAACGGCGTTGGTGTTGTTCTTGAAATGAACGCTGAAACCGATTTCGTTGCTAACGGTGAAGAGTTCAAGGCATTGGCTCTCAGAATTGCAAAAATCGTTGCTGCTCAGAATCCCGCTGATGTTGATGCTCTCCTCGCTTGCACTGAGGATGGTCAGACCGTTGAAGAAATGGTTCAGGAATTATTCCTTAAGATTCGTGAAAACATCAAGGTTCGTCGTTTTGCTCGCTATGAGGGCAAGGTTGTTACCTATGTTCACGCTGGCGGCAAGATAGGCGTTATGGTTAACTTTGATGGCGATATCGATGCTGACAATGCTGACTTTATTGCAATGGGTAAGAATGTTGCTATGCAAATCGCTGCAATGAACCCCACATATCTTGATGAGGCTTCTGTTCCTGCAGAGGTTATCGAAAAGGAAAAAGAAATCCTTATCGCTCAGATGAAAGAAGATCCTAAGATGGCTAATAAGCCCGATATGGTTCTTGGCAAGATTGTTGAGGGTAAGATCGGCAAGTACTATAAGGAAAACTGCCTTGTTGAGCAGCAGTTCGTTATCGATGGCGACCTCACTGTTGGCAAGTATGTTGAAAAGACCGCTAAGGAACTTGGCAAGGAAATTAAGCTTGTTTCATTCGTTCGCTTTGAAAAGGGCGAGGGTATTGAGAAGCGTGTAGACGATTTCGCTGCTGAAGTTGCAAGCATGGTTAAGTAATTAATGCAAAATTTAAGCTGGCTTTCAAAATTTGAAAGCCAGCTTTTTTATTTTAGATATTAAATTTACAAATCAACATTAGAAGAGTATATATCTGCTACTTCGCTTATTGTGATATATGCTGTTGGGTCAATTTCGTGAACTATATCCTTCATTTTTGCAACCTGAAAACGGTTTACAACGAAGTATATCATAGTTTTTTCTTTGTTAGAATATCCACCTGTGGCTTTAATTTTTGTAACACCACTTTCAAATTCATATGAGAGCGCCTCGCAAACCTCGGTTGGACGAACAGTAATTATTATCGCACATTTTGCTCTATCAAAGCCTTCAACAATAAAGTCGACTGTTTTAAGCGCGGCGGCATAGGTAACAATAGAATATAGGGGAAGTATCCAGCTTTTAATGGCAATTCCGCAAACAACATATAAAAGCACATTATAAATCATAACAAAGGTGCCAACGCTAATGCCTAAGCGTTTGGCAAAAATAACTGCCATTACCTCAATTCCGTCCATAGCACCACCATAACGGATGGCAAGACCGCTGCCGATACCCGAGATAACACCGCCAAAAAGCGCACATAGCAGTAAATCTGTGCCTGCAAGAGGCGAAGCCATACTAACATCTATTGGCAGAATATCAGTTATTAGCCATGCAACCAAGGAATAGATTAAAACCGTGTATATAGCATAAATGGTAAACAGTAATCCTTGTTTTTTTATACCATAAATAAATAGTGGTATATTAAGCAGCAATAGAAAAATTGATAGTGTTAAATATTCAGGTGTTATCTGCGCCAAAAGCATTGAGGTGCCCGATATTCCGCTATCATAAAGATGGACAGGGGATAAGAAAATTGTGATACCAATAGCGTTGATAACACCCGCCACTGTTAGCATTAAAATGTTTTTGAGTTTTATTGGTAGTTTCATATTACACCTACAATTTTTAATTATTAAAATAATTCTACCATTTTTTATAGGGTTTGTAAATTGTAAAATATTATATATTGTATGTTTATTTATAATTAAAAATGCGGTGGTTACAAACTACCGCATTTTATTATTAATTATATATCTTTTTCAAACCCTATCAGCATGCCGCCTTTTTCGGCATAGAAGCTGCATAGTCCGCCACAGGGGTTAATATCTATCGTTGCGTTTATGAACTCTTTTTTAATTGTTTCTTTAAGAGTTTTTGCTGCACTTTCATTAAAGCAGTGTGTAATCTTTATTTTACCGCCTGAATAACCTAATTCCTTTAAATTATCAACTATTGCTTCGAGAGCTCGTGATTCACCACGGCATTTATTAAGTGGTTCGAGGTCACCTTTATCACTTGCTTTACCCACCACTCTAATGCCAAGCAAACCTGCCATTTTAGCCACAAGCGGACTAACTCTTCCGTTATTGGAAAGATTTTTCATAGATTCAAGCATAAAAAGAAGGCCTGTTTTCTGAGTATATTCTAAAGTTTGCTCGCAAATTTCATCATAATCTTTTCCGTCGTTTATAAGCTCTTGCATTTTTTCAATAATAAGACCTATTTCAGGACCTGCAGTTAAAGAGTTTAGAACAAAAACTCTACAATCGGGATTAGCCTCCTCGTAATTTTGTTTAGCAAGGCAGGCGGCGTTATAGCTTCCCGATAGTGTGCCTGTGATGGTAACACAAAAAATATATTTAGCATTACCGAATGCATCAAGCCAATCCGTGGTGTTAGGGCAAGAGGTTGAAGATTTACCTTTATAGTTTAATAAATCATTAACCATTTCAAGAACATTAAGGTCTTGGTTATCAACATATTCCTTTTGTGTGGTTATTATCTTTAATGGTGCGGTTTCAAAATTTGCACCTTGAAGCTTGCTTATATCGCAGGATGAATCCGCTACAATTTTAAATTCAGAAGAAACCATAAAAATATCCTTTCAAGTTTATATATTAATTTAAGGATATTTTATCATTTTATATACACCAAGGGCAATAAACTGATATATGCACAAGCTCTACTATAATAAATTCTAATTCTACTATGAGTAGAATTAGAAAAGCTCCGACTAAGTCGGAGCTTTTTTGCTAAAATTCATCATAAACCACGGTTTCGTTAATATTTCTAAATTCGTAATGTAAATTAAGCGGCTTTGCATCATCAGCAGGGTAGCCCATAACGAGCAAAGCCTCAGGCTCTATATTTTCAGGTATTTTAAATTCATCCTTCATAGCCTGTGGATTAAAATGCATCACCCAAGTGGAACCCACGCCTAATTCGTGGGCGGCAAGCATCATATGAGTGGTAACAATACTGGCATCTATAATTCCGCTTTGCGCGCCGTCGTATTTCCTTGTCCAGCATTCATTCTTGTTATAACAAACAAGTATCGCAGTAGGTGCGCCAAAATGACATTTGGTGCATTTTTGCAACTTTGCCACGGATTTATCCGTGTTAATTACTAATATCCTTTGCGGCTGATAATTGCAGCCTGTGGGTGCCAAATGACCTGCCTTTAAAATCTTATCTATTGTATCTTGGGGCAGGTGGCTATCCTTAAATTTTCTAACAGAATATCTTTTTTCTGCAAGCTTAATAAAGTCCATAAATTTTATCTCCTATTCGTATAATTCGATTTTATGTATTCTGCCAAAATAGCTAGGATAAGATTCTAAAAGCCAACCGTCGTTAGCTATTTTTAATTTATCCCCAACTTCTAAATCATTAAAAGATATGTTGTTTTTTTCAATTTCTTTTTTGCTGATAAATACCGCCGAAAAGGATAAGTTGTCATCGCTTGAATCTTCTTTAACGATAATATCTGTTTCATTTTTTTCAGTAACAACCGCGTACGAAAGTATAGCGCCGTAGCCGTCGTCCATTAAATCATTATAGCGTTCTTCCCAAAGCTTTTCGGTTGACTGAAAATTATTGGGTAAAATATAAACTTCCGTTTCTTTATAAGGCTTAAGGGAATTTGGATACATATCCCATTTAATAATTTGGTAAGTGAGCGAATTAAAGGATACAGCGCTGCCTTCACCGTATATATCATCGTGTATGATAGGTATGGGAATTGTAAGAATAAAAAGCAAGGATATAATAATAACCGTTATAATTATGATAGTCTTTTTCATAAAATTCCTCCTATTCGTTTATTGATATAAATTATTACTTTATAGAGATTATCCACCTCTATATAAAACACTACGATAAATGTTGAAAGGTTGCAATTAATAGGATATATTTGCAATTTTATTGTAATAAATTTTGATATGCAAGTCAATATAATATGTTTCTAATACGCTTTTTTATCACTTTAAAGTGTTGATTTTTATTTTTTGCTATGATATAATGCAAAAGATATATTTTTTTAGGAGTGAGAAATTGTGACAGTTTTTGACTGGGTAATACTTGCTACCATTATTCTATATATGTTTATGATGGTTGGTATTGGAATTGCCGTTTCAGGAAGAAATAAATCTTCAAGTGATTTTTATCTCGGCGGTAGAAAATTAGGACCATTGGTTACTGCTATGAGTGCGGAAGCTTCTGATATGAGCGGTTGGCTCCTTATGGGCCTTCCTGCAGTGGCTATGATGGGTGGCCTTGCAGAGGCTAGCTGGACTGCAATTGGTCTTGCCATAGGTACATACCTTAACTGGTTGTTCGTTGCAAAGCGACTTCGTATTTATAGTCAAAGAATCGATGCTTTCACCTTGCCTGATTTCTTTACGAGGCGTTTTGGTGATAAATCAAAGATACTTACCACCGTTGCGGCACTGTTCATAATCGTGTTCTTCGTACCTTATACAGCCTCAGGCTTTGCGGCATGTGGTAAGCTTTTCGCTTCTCTTTTCGGTATGGATTATCATCTGGCTATGATACTCAGCGCAATTGTTATCATACTTTATTGTACCTTAGGTGGATTCTTTGCGGCCTCTACTACGGACTTTATTCAAAGTATTATTATGACTATCGCGTTGTTTGTTGTTGTAGGCTTTGGCGAGGGTATCGCTGGTGGCTTTGGCAGCGTATTTAATAATGTTGCGGGGCTTGACGGTTATCTTAATCTTTTTAAAGGCTTTAATGTTGCAACCCAAACTGTTGGAAGCTATGGCACGCTGCCTGTAATATCCACTCTTGCTTGGGGACTCGGTTACTTTGGTATGCCTCACATACTTTTGCGTTTTATGGCTATAGAGGATGAAAAAAAGTTAAAGCTTTCCCGCAGGGTAGCATCTGTGTGGGTAGTTATCTCAATGGGTATTGCAGTTATTATAGGTGTTGTTGGTTACACTCTCATGCAAAAAGGAGTGCTTCCCGCATATGAAAGTGCATCTGCGGCAGAAACTATAATTGTTGATATTGCTAAATTTTTAAGTAAGTATGGTTATGTTGCCACTTTTGCGGCAGGTATAATACTTGCAGGCATATTGGCGTCTACCATGTCTACTGCGGATTCTCAGCTTCTTGCGGCGGCATCCAGCGTATCTCAGAACATATTACAGGAAACTTTTGGTATAAAAATGTCACAAAAATTTTCTATGTGGATAGCACGAATTTCAGTTATTATAATTTCAATAGTTGCTATATTCCTTGCATGGAATCCAAACAGTTCGGTATTTGGTATAGTTTCCTTTGCGTGGGCAGGCTTTGGTGCCGCCTTTGGTCCTCTAATGCTATGTGCGTTATTTTTCAAAAAAACCACAAAATGTGGCGCTATAGCAGGTATGATTTCGGGTGGTGCGCTTGTCTTTGTTTATAAATGGTTGCGTGACGGATTTGTCTTTGGTGATAAGCTTACAGGTGCATTTATTGACGGAACAATATTTGATATATATGAGCTTTTGCCTGCGTTTGTAATCAGCTTGCTTGTAATACTTATCGTAAGCTGCTTTACGGCTAAACCTGACAAGGAAGTTACCGAAATTTTCGATGAAGTAAAGAATGCCTGTAAGCAATAAAAACAAAATCACGGCCTGAATTTAAAAATTCAGGTCGTTTTTTCTTGTAAAAATCAATTTGTAACAAATTTTCATTTTTTGCTTATTATGTAATAGCGGAGGGATGAAGATGCGAAGACATAACCATATCAATAAGGGCCTTATAGCTATAACCTTTGCGGTAGGTTTATTAATCAGCTGCTTCTTACCTCCAAGATTTTTGGTGGCAGTTCTTGCAATCTGGGTGATTATACTTGGATTTTCATGCTGTAAGCACTAATGGAGGTAATTGTATGAAAGTTGTGTTAGTGAAAAGCCCTAAAATTTTAAGCGGTATTTTAAGAATGATATTCGGTATAAAAAAACAAGGAATATAATTTTACATAAGCGTCCCACAATGGGGCGCTGAAATTTTATTTTTTAAATTGAATATATAATTATATATTGTAAAAGATGTATAATAAGGTGTACATGCAACCAATAGTTGACTAAAATTTGACAATTATAGTTGCTTGACTGTTGTGATTACTTAGAATAAAATGCAATTATTAAATAACGGAGGTTACCTTTATGACTTTAGGTCAAAAGCTTTCAATGCTTAGAACAGCAATGAATCTTTCACAAGAGCAGCTTGCTGAAAAAATTGAGGTTTCTCGTCAATCGGTTTCTAAATGGGAGTCTGATCAGACCCTGCCCGAGGTTGGAAAGATTTTACTCTTATCAAATATTTTCAATGTAAGCGTAGATAATTTGCTTCGTGATGAAATAACGCTTGACCCGTTATCCCTTGAGTATACATTTACTCCAAATGATGATATCGTGTTTAACGGAAAGTATTTTGGAACAGATGGCTTCAGAGGTGAAGCAAATTTAAATCTTACTGCAGAGCATGCCTTTAAAATCGGTAGATTTTTGGGTTGGTATTATTCAAAAAAATCGCACAATCATAAAACAAGGGTTGTAATCGGTAAGGATACCCGCCGCTCAAGCTATATGCTTGAATATGCCATTGTTGCGGGGTTAACTTCATCAGGCGCAGATGCTTATATGCTTCATGTTACCACAACACCCAGTGTTTCTTATGTTGTGCGTCAGGATAGGTTTGACTGTGGTGTAATGATTTCGGCTTCGCATAATCCTTATTATGATAACGGAATTAAATTAATAAACAGTGCGGGCGAGAAGATGGATAATCACACACTCGCTCTTATCGAGGATTATATTGACGGTAATTTTGAAAATATTGGAATATCAGGGGAGGATTTGCCACACGCTACTCGCGACAAAATTGGTCGCACGGTGGACTATGTGGCGGGCAGAAATCGATATGTTGGTTATCTAATTTCAATTGCTGCAAACTCCTATAGAAGATTTAATGTTGCGCTTGACTGCGCAAACGGCGCATCTTGGATGATAGCAAAATCGGTGTTTGATGCTTTGGGCGCGCAAACTCACATAATTAATGCCTCGCCCGATGGTATTAACATTAATGAAAATGCAGGCTCTACCCATATTGAAAAATTGTGCAAATATGTTAAGGATAATCACCTTGATGCAGGCTTTGCTTTTGACGGTGATGCTGATAGGTGCATTGCTGTGGACGAAAATGGCAATGTGGTAAACGGTGACCACATACTCTATATTATCGCTAACCGTTTGCGCTCTAAGGATGCATTACCAAGTAACACTGTGGTTACCACTATTATGTCTAATATGGGTCTTTACAGAGCCTTTGACGCGGCAGGTATTAATCATATTCAAACAACCGTTGGTGATAGATTTGTTCACGAAGCAATGATGCAAAACGATTACTATTTGGGCGGTGAGCAGTCGGGTCACACAATAATTCGAAAATATGCAAATACTGGTGACGGTATTTTAACAGCTATTATACTAATGGAGGAATTGGTTGACAGCAAATTGCCATTGAGTAAATTAGCAGAACCTGTTAAAATGTTCCCGCAGTGTGTTAAGAATATTACTGTTGATGATAAGAAAGCTGTTACTGAAAATTCTCAGATTAAAGATATGATTGATGAAATTTCAGCAGAGCTTGGTGATAATGGCAGAATTTTATTGCGTGAAAGTGGAACAGAACCCGTTATCAGAATTATGGTCGAGGCTGATACTCTTAATATGTGTGAAAGTAAAACGCAGCAGGTGGCTGATTTAATTAAAAAACTTGGATTATCTAAGAAAAACTAAATTATTTTAGTAACTTCCTATTTTTAATATTTTTCTTCTAAAATACAAAATTAGACTTGATTTTTTTTGATATATCAATTATAATATTCAAGTCGCACGGAGATGTCGCCTAGTCCGGTCGAGGGCGCACGATTGGAAATCGTGTAACTGCTACAAACAGTTCGAGAGTTCGAATCTCTCCATCTCCGCCAATTAAAAAACGGAACCAGTCTGCAAAGATTGGTTCTTTTTTTAATTCTTGTGTTTGCTTAGAGAGATTCGAAAAGACCGGTTCGTGTTATACGAATTGCAACCTTCCTGTGGACGGTTGCAAAGGTCGGGTGCGTGTCGGCAGCGTTGCTGCCGAGCGAATCTCTCCATCTCCGCCAATTTTAAAAAAAGGAACCAGTCTGCAAAGATTGGTTCCGTTTTTATATATTTTTGTTTTGTGTAATAAATATTTCAAAAAACTCATATTATTAAGCAGTGAAAAAGAAAAAGACCAAAACTTTCGGAGGAATATTTATGGCAAGTAAAAGTATATATCAGGATATTGCTTTAAGAACAGGCGGGGATATCTATATAGGAATTGTAGGTCCTGTGCGTACGGGTAAATCCACCTTCATAAAACAATTTATGGATAAGCTGGTTGTGCCCAATATATCCGAAGAGTATCAGAAGGAAAGAGCGATGGATGAATTGCCGCAGTCATCATCGGGCAGAACAATTATGACAACCGAGCCCAAGTTTATACCCGAAAAAGGTGTTAATGTTAGCGTTGATAATAACGCTTCGATGAATGTGCGACTTATTGACTGTGTGGGATATATAGTGCCAAGTGCTCTCGGTTACATTGAGGGTAATGAGCCGCGAATGGTTAACACTCCTTGGTATGAAGAGCCAATACCATTTAATATGGCGGCAGAAATAGGCACCAAAAAGGTTATAAATGAGCATTCAACAATAGGCCTTGTGATAACCACAGATGGCAGTATCAGCGATATTCCTCGTGAAGAATACGCCGAGGCAGAGGAGAGGGTAATTAGAGAGCTATCGGGCATAGATAAGCCTTTTGTAGTGCTGCTTAACTGTATGTACCCCGATTCTGAGGAAGCTCAAAATTTAGCAGAGGAACTATCTAAAAAATATGGTGTTCCCGTGATTCCTGTTAACTGCCTTGAACTTACTGTAAGCGATATCAAGCAGATTTTATCAAGAATACTATATGAATTTCCTATTAAAGAAATAAATATTAATTTCCCCAAATGGATAAACTCGTTGCCTGTAGACCACTGGCTTCGCTCTGACCTTATTGAATGCCTGAAAATTGCCAGCGCTAATATTAAGCATGTTCGCGATATAAGCAACTTTGAAATGGTATTTAAAGGGTGCGAAAACACCGAAGGCTCAAAAGTGAATAGCATCGACTTGGGTCACGGAAAGGCGGATATTTCGGTAAGTGTAAAACCATCGCTATTTTATAAAATTCTTGCTGAAACAACGGGGCTTGTTATAAATGACGAGCAGGAATTAATGTCCAGTATCACAGAGCTTGCCGCAATTAAAAATGAGTATATGCGTGTCAAGGATGCACTCGATGAGGTTGAGGCTACGGGATATGGCATTGTTATGCCCTCAATTGAGGAGCTCACCCTTGAGGAGCCAGAGATAGTGAAACAGGGCGGCAGGTATGGTGTGCGTTTGCGCGCATCAGCGCCCTCAATTCATCTTATGAAGGCGAATATCACCACCGAGGTCAGTCCCATTGTTGGCACTGAAAGGCAGTCGGAAGACCTTGTAATGTATCTGCTGAATGAGTTTGAGGAGGATCCCGTTAAAATTTGGGATTCAAATATCTTTGGCAAGTCATTGCACGAGCTTGTTAATGAAGGCTTACACACTAAGCTTGCACGAATGCCTGTTGATGCAAGAATGCGTGTGCAGGAGACAATCGAGCGTGTTATCAATGATGGTTGCAATGGACTTGTGTGCATAATACTCTAAATTTTTTTAAGTTAAATTATCTCTTGAAATATCGTCTGTATTTTGGTATTATAAATTAAAGATGGATTTTGAGAGGTGCTTCATGATTTTGAGAAAAATTAAAACATTCTTAACAGTGTTATGCGCTTTTTCAGTATTGTTTGTTTTTTCAGGCTGTGCAGGGGACAAAGAAATTTATGCCGAATCATCTGATTTTGCTTCATATCCTGATTTTTGGAATGATTTTAATAGCTCCCACGATAGCACTGATTCCTCTGAAAACACTACAGGTGAAACAGAAATAATCACAGATAATTCTTCTGTTGACAATTCAGTGATTGAAAATTCTTCAGCCGAAAATTCTTCAACAGATGTATCAAACGGCGAAAGTTCCTCTACCAATAGTGTGGCAACACCCTCTGAAGATGAGGAAACTGAGGATATACCATCACAACCTGAAGAGAATGATATTTATCAAGGTCCAACTGTTTTCTTTTAATAACTTATAAATTTAAGAAACCATAGTCAAACGACTATGGTTTCTTTTTTACATTTGATAATGGATTTGATTCAATCGCGTTTTTAATCTGCTTATCGGAAATATGTGTGTATATTTGAGTGGTTCCAAGGTTCGAGTGGCCAAGAATGTCCTTTAAAACACGAATATCGACATCACCGTGCTGATACATCAGTGTAGCGGCAGTGTGGCGAAGCTTGTGTGTGGAATAGCCTTGACCGCCAAGACCTGCTTTTTCAAGGCAGGTTTTAACAATGTGTTGAACGGTTTTGTTGCTGATTCGCTTTTTATTTCGGCTTATAAAGAGTGCGTTGTGGTCAGTAAATTCAATACCGTCATTAGGTCTTACTGCCATATATGCATTAATTGCCGATCGGCATGCTTCATTTATGTATACTATTCTTTCTTTATTGCCCTTACCAAGTAGTCGCATAGTGCCATCGGCACGGATATCGCTGAGATTTAAACCGCAAAGCTCAGATAATCTCATCCCGCAATTAAGGAACAGAGTGAGAATGCAATAATCTCTTTCTTTATTAGGTCCCTCAACGCTGTTAAGTAATTCAAGTGAGTCCTCAAGGCTTAGGTGCTTAGGCAGTCCCGATTTCACCTTTGGGGAATCAAGCATCTCTGCGGGGTTGGTTTCAAGAAGGTGGATTTGAGAAGTTAAGTATTTAAAGAATATTCTCAGCGTTGATGTCTTTCGCGCTCTTGTGGCTGCATTGTTGCCACGCTCATTTTTGCAGTACACAATAAATGAATATAAATCAGAGATTGTTACACTGCTGATAAGCTGGGCATCAACATTTTCAATACTTATCTCTTCAAAAGGTGTAGCTTTATCCACCTTTCCGCGAATAAGCATTAAATAACGAAAAAACATCTGTAGGTCAAGGAAATATTCATCAACCGATTTCGATGATTTGCCCTTAATAGTTTCGTTATAGGTTAAAAAATCACGCAAAATAGGAGGGGCGGATAACAGTATTTCGTGTTTCATATTGCAACTCCTCCTTAAATTTATTAGAATATATATGTATTCTATCATTTTGCATCAAAAAATGCAATATTAAAGAAATCTTAATAAATTAACTTCTTTTATCT
This sequence comes from Acutalibacteraceae bacterium, assembly GCA_045544435.1. Classification (GTDB taxonomy): domain Bacteria; phylum Bacillota; class Clostridia; order Oscillospirales; family Acutalibacteraceae; genus UBA737. The sequence continues at coordinate 239,363 of JAZPZA010000010.1, forward strand.
TAAAAAAATTACTGCTAAAATGTATTCGGAGGTTGGGGATATGTACAACATACTTGTTTGCGATGATGAAAAGGATATTGTATCGGCTCTTAAAATTTATCTTGAATCGGATGGATATACCGTTTTTGAAGCCTTTAATGGTAAGCAAGCGATAGATATTATGGATAAGGAAAACATTCATCTTATTCTTTTAGATATTATGATGCCCGAATTAGACGGCATTTCAGCAATGTTGAGTATTCGTGAAAAGCATAATGTGCCTGTTATTCTGCTAACTGCCAAAGGCGAGGATACTGATAAAATTTTAGGACTTAATGTTGGCGCTGATGATTATGTAACAAAGCCGTTTAATCCTGTGGAGTTACTTGCCCGCGTGCGCTCTCAAATAAGAAGGTATACAAAGCTCGGCGGTAAAACAGAACTTGATAGCAGTGTTATTTCAATTGCTGGAATTATACTTAACGATGCATCAAAGGTTGTAACAGTGGATGGGGAACCAGTTTCGCTTACGCCCACAGAATATGAGATTTTAAAGCTTTTAATGAAAAATAAAGGCAGAGTTTTATCGCAAAAGGAAATTTATGAAAGCGTGCGCAAGCAGACCGCATTTGGGGCTGAAAGCACCGTTGCTGTACATATTCGTCATTTGCGCGAAAAAATTGAAATTAATCCAGCAGAGCCGAGATATATTAAGGTTGTATGGGCTCACGGATATAAATTTGAGGGTTAATATATGAAAAAAATTAGAAATAATATTTTTTTGAAGATAACGGCCGCTGTGCTGACATATTTATTTATAATAGCGCTTGTTATATCCGTTGTGGGCATCGGTGTTATGGTGCATCTGGATTTTTACACACAAAAGAAATCTGCGGTGTGTGATGATGTTATGACTTCGCTTATTGAAAGCGAGGTTTGGTATATAGGTCACAACTATATGTCTGGTATGGATTTGGAAAAGTATTATTCAGATAAAAATGTGCTATATATGATTGAAAATTCGGCAGGTGAGATATTATCAACCAACTATAACGGTGAGGGTACACTCGCAACTGTTACAGAGGAATATATAACCAATTACATTACCGAGGATGGTCTTCCTTATGACGGAAATGTTTGGTTAAATGAAGATGGAAGTTTTTATTCGGAGTATGATACAGAAATTTTTGAGAGCAGAAATAAGTTCATAATTAAGGCTTATATACCGCAGGATATGCAGCATCTTGATAGATTTTATTTTGCAAATAAGGCTGTTAATATCGGTTACTCGCTAAGATACGGCTTTATATTTATAGCGGTTTTTTCATTAGCTGCCTGCATTGCGCTGTTCGTGTATCTTTTTTCTGTAACAGGCTACCGTCCCGATAGTGAGGATATAAAAATCAGATTTATTGATAGAATACCTGTTGATTTATATACGACGACAATTGTGCTGATTTTTATGTTAGCTATTGATTTTATAGATTATATATTGGTGTTTAGTTTATTAGATATAATCGTTTCATTTTTAATAATTTCGATATTATATTTTATTGCATTAGCTTATTTGCTTAGCTTGACCGTAAGAATTAAAGCAAAGGTTTTATTAAAAAATTCTGTGATTTATTACATTCTCAAGTTTTTATTAAAGTATTTTAGAAAGGTACTTTCAGTAATCAAACATATCTATAAAAATCTTGCAACGGTTTATAAAGTTGCAATCATTTTAGTTGTATTATTTGTAATAGAAATAATTTTTATAGCATCAAACGCTTATGAATTTGATAATCTTGTTATTGGTTGGATAGTACGCACTATAATTATTTCTGCAGTGCTTATTCTCACAGCTATTGCTTTTCAAAAGGTTAAAAGCGGCGGCGAGAAAATTGTGTCAGGCGATTTGGAAAGCAAGATAGACACCAAATATATGTATGGTGATATAAAGGATTTTGCCGAAAGCCTTAACAATATTAATAACGGTTTGCAACTTGCAATAAACGATAAAATGAAAAGCGAACGCTTTAAGACCGAGCTTATCACCAATGTATCGCACGATATTAAAACACCTCTTACTTCGGTTATCAACTATGTTGACCTTATTAAAAAGGAAAAATGCGATAACAAGAAGATAAGCGAGTATATTGAAGTGCTTGACCGCCAGTCATCGAGACTTAAAAAGCTTATTGAAGATTTGGTTGAGGCTTCAAAGGCTCAGACAGGCAACATTACGGTTGAGCTTGCTCATTGTAATTTATCTGTGCTCGTTAATCAGGCTGTAGCTGAATATAACAGCCGTTTCGAAGAAAAAGGCCTTGAGATAATACAGAGCTTTGATGAACAAATAACCATCCTTGCAGACGGCAGAAGACTGTGGCGGGTTCTGGATAATCTCATGAATAATATCTGCAAATATGCAATGTCTAAAACAAGGGTATACATTGAATTGAAAAGAGTCGATAATAAAGCGGTTATATCCTTTAAAAATATATCTAATTTGCCGCTCAATATTTCGGGTGATGAATTAACCGAGCGCTTTGTTCGCGGCGACCGCTCAAGAAATACAGAGGGTAGCGGCTTAGGTTTATCTATCGCAAAAAGCCTTACCGAGCTTCAAAACGGCACTTTTAATATTGAAACCGATGGTGACCTTTTTAAAGCTATAATTACCTTTAACATTACAGAGGAAATATAATGAATAGAAATTTATCGGAGCTTGAAAAGCTTATGCTTAGGCGTAAAATAGAGCGCAAAAAACGAAGAAAGAGATTTCTTTTTATTGCCTTGTTAATAATAATTTTATCCATATTATTGACGGTAGGTATCGGAATTTTTAACCGCATAAGCGGAAACAACAAAAGACTAAATCTTAAAACACTAACTGCACCCGATTATGTTAATGTGGACCTTATCGATGTTGGCCTTGCAAGAACGGGTGTGCGGCTTCGTGAGGTTAATAATATCGTTGTGCACTACACAGGAAACCCAGCCTCCACCGCGCAAAACAACAGAGATTATTTTGATAAAATTGATACAACCGTCTGCTCACATTTCGTTATAGGACTTGAGGGTGAGATAATACAGTGTGTACCATTAGATGAAAAATCAGCTGCAAGTAACAATAGAAATTTAGATACGATTTCTATAGAGGTGTGCCATCCAACTGATGATGGTAAATTCAACGACGCCACACTAGACGCGCTTGTTAAGCTTACAGCTTGGCTATGCGATAATTCAGGACTTGACGAAAAGGATGTTATAAGACATTACGATATAACAGGAAAGCTTTGCCCGCTATATTTCGTTGAGAATGAAACTGAATGGGATGCATTTTTATTGAGCGTGAAAGAAGAATTGAAAAAATATTAAACAAAAAACATCAGTTAACCATAGGCTAACTGATGTTTTTAAATCTTATTCTGTTCTTAGCGCTGTAACGGGGTCTTTTTTAGCGGCGCTTCTGGATGGAATTATACCAGAAATGAGCGTTAGGATAACGCTTATTAAAACAAGAATAATTGCGGCGCCAAAGGGGAGAAAAGCGCTTAGGTTACTAATACCTGTAATGTGATGCAACAATATATTTATTGGTATACATAACAGATAGGTGATTATAACACCCAACAGACCTGATGCCAGACCCACAATTACGGTTTCTGCATTAAACATACCCGAAACATCGCGCTTTGAAGCGCCGATAGCGCGGAGAATGCCGATTTCCTTTGTTCTTTCCTGAACAGAAATTAGTGTGATAACGCCTATCATTATTGATGATACAATAAGCGAAATTGCAACAAAGGCAACTAAAACATAGGTTATAGCGTTTATAATGGTAGTGATGGATGACATCATAATACCAAGATAATCGGTATATTTGATTTGTTTTAGTTCCTCAACATCCTCGTTGTAGTCTTCTATTGCAGCGGTTATTACATCCTTGTTTTCAAAAGTTGAAGCATAAATATTAATAGCTGCAGGCGACTTTAAATCAACATAACCCATCGCACGGAGGTTTTCTTCATAGGTTGATTCTGAGAAAACCATAACTTCATCATAATAAGCTGCGCATTGTTCGGCGGTATATGAAGGCAGAGCCATATCAAGCGCCATGGCTAATTGCTCGGTGCTCATACCTGTCATTTGCGCTGTAACCTGCTGCGCATACTGAGCCTTAACACGCTCTCTGATCATCTGCGAAGAAAGTTCGTTAAATTCTTCATCCGACATTGAAGAAAGATATTCGTTTATTTCTTCTGCAGACACATTAACTTCTGCGCTCATACCCTGTGACATCATCTTTATCATATCTGCGCGGGTAGTGGAGCCAAGGGTTGCATCTATTTGTTGCTTTACAAACGATTCATCTGGTATACAGCTTATTTCGACATAGGCTTTTGCTTTATCACTTTTGTTAAGCTGCGAAATATATTCTCTAAACGCCTTTTCTTTTTCCACATAGGTAAGTGAGCCTGTTGTGGTATCAAATGGGAGACCTGTTAAAATATCGGTGTTTGGAGAGTCAAGCTGTGCTTCAATTACTTCGTTGTTATCAGCAAGATTTATCAAGTGCTCGGTGAGCTTGCTTGTGTAGGCTATACTTCCTGTGAGCATAGTTGTACTTGCTTCCTCGTTTGGACGAATGATGCCTGTTACCTTAAGTGATAATGCATTATCGTAAAGATATCGTAAACCTGTATCCGTCTTACGCAAATCTGTATAAAGTCCTGATGCTTCATCATAGCGATAGCAGTCGGCATTTAATATAGCCTTATATTCGGTATCGCAAATATCTTCATATGACCATTTGCCTTTTTCTTTTTCATCAAGCTTTGTTCCGTTAAGCGCGGCATCTGCTAATACATCAATATCCTCAGCCGGAATTAAGCCTAACGCATAGAGTGCGATATCATCTAATTCATTGTTTTCATCAAGCACGAGCACAATTTCATCGTAACTATTGGGCCACGAGCCATAAACAACATCATACTGCTCATATAATAAATCGTTTATGGGTGCGCCGTCGTTACCTGGTAAAAGCTCCTGCCATAAATTTGTACCCATCGATGACATTGAAGTCATGCTTGAAGCAGGGGAGAAGGATGCAAGCGTTGACATGGCGTTCATATCCACGCCTATATACTTCATCATAAGGTCGGTAATTATCTTTTCAATATCAGAATGAATTACCTCACCGTCAACATTCTCGGTATATATCTGCATATCAAGGTCATATGAATATTGTACGCCGTTAACTGCCGAAAACAGCTGTGTGCCTTCGGTTGTGATTTCACCCTCGAGATATTCTTTAAACGCCTTTAAATCATTCTTGCTTTCTTCCACGCTGTTCATAGCATTAATCATATCATAAAGTGCAGACTTTTCGTAAACGGCATCTTTATCGTGTGTTGTTTCGTCTGAGGTGATATTCATAAAGGCTTCCATTAAAGTTGTCATATCAACGGCTGACGCTTCAAGTGTTAACGGATAAACCGAAAGCGTGCTTTCTTGAACGGCATCGATATATGCTGTCATACCCTGCGAGATGGCAAGTATGAGCGCGATACCAATTATGCCGATAGAGCCCGCAAAAGAAGTTAGAATGGTGCGTCCTTTTTTGGTGATAAGATTTTTAAGTGACAGCATAAAAGAGGTGCCAAAGGTCATTGATGGCTTTTTTGTGTGCTTTTCAAGCTCGTTTCGTTTTGAATCAAGCGTTGCCTCATTGCTTATTTCTTCGTCGGTTAAAGGCATTGAATCGCTGGTTATCACACCATCAAGCATTCTGATTATACGAGAGGAATATTTTTCGGCAAGCTCGGGATTATGTGTTACCATTATTATAAGGCGCTCTTTAGAAATCTTTTTAAGTATTTCCATTACCTGAACGCTGGTTTCGGTATCAAGAGCGCCGGTGGGCTCATCAGCCAAAATGATATCAGGGTTATTTACTAATGCACGGGCTATTGCAACACGCTGCATTTGTCCGCCAGACATTTCGCCAGGTTTTTTAGAGAATTGGTCACCAAGTCCCACATCCTCAAGCGCCTTTTTAGCTCTTGCTCGGCGTTCGGCCTTTGAAACACCCGAAAGGGTTAGCGCGAGCTCAACATTTTGCAAAACCGACTGATGCGGAATTAAATTATAGCTTTGAAATACAAAGCCGATAGAGTGGTTGCGATAGGTATCCCAGTCGGAATCATTATATTCCTTAGTTGAACGACCAGAAATAATCAAATCTCCGCTTGTATATCGGTCTAGGCCGCCTATAATATTTAACAGCGTTGTCTTGCCGCAGCCTGATGGGCCAAGAATTGATACAAATTCATTATTTCTAAACTCAACATCGATGCCTTTTAGTGCTTCAACGCTTGAGTCGCCCATTTCGTACTCTTTCTTTATATTAACTAATTTCAGCACAGTTTTTATTCCTTTCGAATATTTTATAATTATATTATACTTCCAAATTTTAACTAAATTATGAATATTTGAAAATTATTTGATTAATTATTAAAAAAGTGATATAATTTCCTAAAAAGTGTAATGGAGGTTAAGTATGGAAAAGGCTTTTAGATATATGTGCGTTCTTTTATCCGCTATTATTATCCTTTCATCTATTACGATGGTCTTTGCTGTTGCTGGCTCTGGCGGTAAAAATTCTCATGACTTTTTTGGCTGTGATGATATCATAGAAAACATTGAAAACACTCAGCTTAATATGACCTCCGTTATTTATGTGAAGGGTGACGATGGCGGTTGGGAGGAGTATCAACGCATTCATGGCACAGAAAATCGAATTTGGGTTGATATTGAGGATATTCCCCAGCAGCTTATCGATGCATTTATCGCTATCGAGGACCAACGCTTTTATAAACATTTTGGTGTTGACTGGAAGCGCACAACCTCTGCCTTCGTTAACTATCTGCCGTTTGTTAATCTCTATTCTTCTAATCAAGGTGGCTCCACAATTACCCAACAGCTTATAAAGAATATAACATCTGATAAGGATACAAGCGCCACACGAAAGCTTCGCGAAATTGCACGCGCTATGCTCATTGAAGCAAAGCTTGATAAAATCACTATTTTAGAGGCATATCTTAACACGATTTCTCTTGGTAACGGTATTTGCGGTGTTGAGGTGGCAGCCAACTATTATTTTAATAAAGAAGTTGGGGAGCTGACCCTTGCTGAATGCGCTTCGCTCGCCGCTATTACCAAGAACCCCAGTGCTTATAATCCACAGTATAAACCTGAGGGCAATAAAAAGCGCCGTGCGGATGTTCTTAATAAAATGCTCGAGCTTAATATGATAGATGAAAAGCAATTTGAGAGTGCATATAACGCTGAGGTTAAAATTGACACTACCCAACAGCAGGACTTTGAAATACCTATTAATGATTATTTTGTTGATACACTGATTAGTGATATTATCGAAGATTTTTCTCAAAAGTATGGATGCAGTACAGATACCGCATCAACAATGCTTTATAACGGCGGCTATAAAATTTATGCCACACTTGATACCGATATTCAAGACACAATGGAAAAAGTGTATCACAATCAGAAGAAGTATTTCCCCCAAAAGTCATCAGATAAAACAAAGCATGTTCAGTCTGCTATGACGATTATGGACTATGAGGGCAATATTTTGGGCGTTGTTGGCGGAGTTGGTGAAAAAACAGTTAATCGTGGACTTAATCGTGCTATTGATTCTCCGCGCCAGCCAGGTTCAACAATGAAGCCTTTAGGTGTGTATACACTCGCCATTGATAACGGCCACGCATCATATTCCACCATGATAGAGGATAAGCCGCTTAATAATTATTACGGCAACGGCAAGAAAGGCCCTAAGGAATGGTACGGTTATTATGCGGGCAATATGACGGTTAAAAGCGCATTAGAGCGCTCTGCAAACACGATTCCGTGCTGGTTGCTTAAGGATAGCGTGGGCGTTGAGAATTCATATAAATTCCTAACCGAAAAGCTTAATTTAAGGCATCTTACAAGTGTTGATAAAAACATCTCTTCGTTAGCCTTGGGCGGTTGTCAATATGGTATAACAACAACTGAATCTGCCGCCGCATATGCGATTTTTGGCAACGGCGGTAAATACTATGAGCCAACCACTTATGTTAAGGTTACAAATGCGTTGGATGAAGTCGTTTTAGAGCGCCAAGGCACTGGAGAACAGGTGATTAAACCTGCTACAGCAACTATTATGAATAAACTGCTCCAGAATGTTGTTTATGGTTCGCAGGGCACAGGCAAGGGAATAGCAGGCTATAATAAGATGAAAGTATATGCCAAAACAGGCACCTCAAGCGAATCAAATGACCTTTGGATGGTTGCGGGCACACCTTATTATGTTGGCTCGGTTTGGTATGGCTTTGATAAACCGCAGGCAGTCCATAACGGCGGTGCTGCCGCCACGGTTTGGCGCACTGTTATGTCTGAAATTCACAAAGAGCTTGAAGAAAAAGAATTTGCCGTCAGCGAGGATGTAATAGAGGCAAAATACTGCAATCATACGGGTCTCTTAGCTAAGCCCTCCTGTGACAGTACTTCGATTGGATATTATATACCAAATGTTGAAATTGAGGTTTGTGGCGGTAATCATCCTATTGAGGAGGAAAATACTTCGAGTGAACAAACTCCTTCTGAGGATTCCTCGTCAGAAGCATCCTCGGTTACATCATCTGTTGAAAGCAGTTCTACCGAAAGCACATCCTCGGAAAGCTCTGAGGAAACAATACCATCTTCTGATGTGCCAACATCATCTGATGACACTGTGACCGAACCAGAAGAGAATGATGGAACATCCGATAATCAAAATTCTTCTGAAGACAATAGCAATATATCAAACGATAGCGATACTTCACAGAGTTCAAATAATCCATTTGATACAATTTTTGAAAATGATTAATTTAAGGGCGCTCACTTTTTAGTGAGTGCCCTTAAACTTCTAAAAGCTATTGATAAAATATGTAATATATGCTATAATATTTTAAATATTGGGTTTTTATGCCCTTTTGAAGGTTTGGAGGCGAAATCATGCGAATTATTGGCATTGACCCTGGCTATGCAATAGTGGGTTACGGAATAGTCGATTATGATGATTTTCGCTTTAAAACAGTGGGTTACGGCGCTATTACAACCGAGGCTCACCACGAATTTTCTGATAGACTCAATGATATATATCAAGATATTACAACCTTGATAAAAAAGTACAAGCCTGACTGTATGTCAATAGAAAGGCTTTATTTTAACACTAATACTACTACCGCTATTGATGTGGCACAAGCGAGGGGTGTGATACTGCTTGCCGCAAGGCAAAACAATATTGCGGTGAATGAATACACACCGCTTCAGGTGAAGCAGTCAATCACAGGCTATGGCAGGGCAGAAAAGCATCAGGTTATGGAAATGGTAAAAAGTCTTTTGCAATTAAAAAGCGTTCCTAAACCTGATGATACCGCTGATGCTTTGGCTCTTGCGATTTGCCATGGACATAGCGCAGGAAGCCTTTATGGAAAACTAATGAAGGGAGAAAATAAGTAATGATAGCCTCTTTACGCGGAAAATTAATTGCTAAAGAACTTAATTTCATTGTTGTTGAATGCGGTGGGGTTGGCTTTAAATGCTTTGTTACACAAAACACCTATTCCGCTATAGGGAATATTGGTGATAATGTATTGGTTCATACATACCTTTCAGTGCGTGAGGATGCGCTTGACCTTTATGGTTTTATGAGCGCAGGTGAGCTTGAGGCGTTTAAGCTTATAACATCAGTGAGTGGTGTTGGCTCAAAGATAGGACTTGCTATACTTACTGAATTTACCTTCGATAAAATAATGCTTTTTATTGCAAGCGGGGATGCAAAATCACTTACTGCCGCTTCGGGCGTGGGACTTAAGCTTGCGCAAAGGATAATTCTTGAGCTCAAAGATAAGGTGGGCTCGGTTACCTCATCTGATGCTGTTATTGATGTTAAAGCGGTGGGAAATGCTACGGCTAATACCTCATCAAAGGAAGCAATCGAGGCGCTTGTTTCTCTCGGCTACAGCCAAAGCGAGGCTTCTCTTGCTGTTAGCCGCTTGGATCCATCACTTCCCACAGATGAGCTAATTAAATCGGCACTTAAATCTCTTGCAAGGGGGTTATAACAGATGATAGAACAGGAAATGGATTTCGAAAATCGAATAGTATCTCCCGAATATACTAATATCGAAGATGATACTGAGGTAACGCTACGCCCTAAAACACTGAGCGAGTATATCGGTCAGGATAAGGTAAAGGATAACCTTAGCATCTATATTAAGGCTGCAAGACAGAGGAAAGAGTCTCTTGACCATGTTCTGCTGTATGGACCTCCAGGACTTGGCAAAACCACACTTTCAAGTATTATTGCGCGTGAGATGGGTGTAAACTTAAGGGTAACATCAGGTCCCGCCATTGAAAAGCAGGGCGACCTGGTGGCAATTCTTACTTCCCTTAACGAAGGTGATGTTCTTTTTATTGATGAGATTCATCGCTTATCAAGAAATGTTGAGGAAATTTTATACCCCGCTATGGAGGATTTTTCTTTAGATATTATCCTTGGAAAAGGTCCTTCTGCCCGCTCAATTCGTCTTGACGTTCCTCACTTTACGCTTGTTGGCGCCACCACCCGTTCAGGTCAGCTTACGGCGCCTCTTCGTGACCGTTTTGGAGTGCTTTTAAGACTGGAACTTTACACACCCGAGCAGTTAGCGCAAATTGTTAAGCGTTCTGCGGGTATTTTGAATATACCTATTGACAATGATGGAGCGCTTGAGATTGCTTCACGCTCTCGCGGAACACCTCGTATTGCAAACAGACTTCTTAAGCGTGTTCGCGATATTGCAGAAATAGAGTTTAACGGAGCCATTGATGTCAATGTGGCGCAAGCCGCGCTTGCAAGATTTGAAATAGATGAATTAGGTCTTGATGATTTTGATCGCAAAATGCTTTCAACAATTATTCATCATTACGGTGGAGGTCCCGTTGGACTTGATACACTTTCCGCCGCAGTAGGTGAGGAAGCGGTGACCATAGAGGATGTTTATGAGCCATATCTTATGCAGATAGGATTTTTATCACGCACTCCGCGTGGCAGATGCGTAACTGCTTCTGCTTATGAGCATCTTGGAATTACACCCGCAAACCCACAGCAATCTTTGATTTAAAAGGAATAGTTTAATGAGAACAGTTGATAATTTTAACGATTATGAGCTTATTGATGCAGATGCAGGTGAACGCCTTGAGCGTTGGGGCGATATCATTTTAATAAGGCCCGACCCGCAGGTTATCTGGAGCGAGGGCAAGCGTGATGAACGCTGGAAAAATCCGCATGCCATTTATCACCGCTCTAATAGTGGTGGCGGTTATTGGGAAACAGTAAAAAAGGTTCCTGATGTGTGGAGCATTAATTTTAATGACCTCACTTTTCGCTTGAAGCCAATGGGCTTTAAGCATACAGGACTTTTTCCTGAGCAGGCGGTAAACTGGTCACTTGCACGAAAGCTTATTGAAAATGAAAACCGCGAAGTTTCTGTCCTTAACCTTTTTGCTTATACAGGCGGTGCTACTATAGCGTGCTTGAAATCAGGCGCTAAGGTAACCCATGTTGATGCCTCTAAAGGTATGGTAGGCTGGGCAAAAGAGAATGCTACTGCCTCCGCCGTTGCGGATAGGCCCGTTCGATGGTTGGTTGACGACTGTATGAAATTTGTTAAGCGTGAAATTCGCCGCGGCAATAAGTATGATGCTATTATAATGGACCCTCCTTCATATGGCAGAGGTCCGGGCGGCGAGGTTTGGAAGCTTGAGCAACAGTTATCAGAGCTTTTAAGCGATGTTGGGAAAATCTTAAGCGATAATCCTGTATTTTTCTTTTTGAATTCCTATACGGGCGGTCTTTCGCCAACAATTCTTAATTATATGGTTAAAAGTTGTGTTGCACCTAAGTTTGGTAACGAGGTCTTTACTGAGGAAATAGGACTTAAGGTGACAAAGAGAGATATTATTCTGCCTTGCGGCAGCACAACTGTTTGGACGAAGTAAATGGATAATATTATTGAAGTTAAAAATGTAACATTTGAATATAGTGACGGCGACCAGCAGAAGACGGTTATTAAAGATTTCACTCTCGATATAAAGCGTGGAAGCTTTACCGTTATTTTAGGTCATAACGGCTCTGGTAAATCAACCCTTGCTAAGCTAATGAACGGTCTTTATAAACCGACTTGTGGCAATGTTTTGGTTGATGGAATTGATACCACAGATGAAAAACAGGAAATTGAAATCAAACGACGCGTTGGTATGGTATTCCAAAATCCTGATAATCAGCTTGTGGCTTCCATTGTTGAGGAGGATGTTGCTTTTGGTCCCGAAAACTTAGGCCTTGCGCCTGATGTTATAAGAGAACGTGTTGATGAGGCACTCAAGGCTGTTGGTATGTATGAATTTCGCAAATCAACACCGCATCATCTTTCGGGCGGTCAGAAGCAAAGAATTGCTATTGCAGGTATAATCGCAATGAAGCCTGAATGCATTGTGCTTGATGAGCCCACAGCTATGCTTGACCCAAAGGGCAGGGCGGAAATCATTTCTACCGTGGAGCGACTTAATCGCGAAAACGGAATTACGGTAGTGCTCATAACTCATTTTATGGAGGAAGCACAAAACGCCGACCGAGTTATAGTTATGGATGATGGTAAAATTATTGCCGATTCCGTTCCAAAGGTTGTTTTTAGTAATGTTGAACAACTGAAAAATGTGGGACTTGATGTACCACAGACTACCGAACTTTTATATAGCCTTAAACAAGGCGGTATGAATATATCAACAGATGTTATTTCTATTGAAGAAGCAGCAGATAAAATATATAATGCGCTTCATTTGGAGGAAATTTAATTGTCTATTCTTGAGGTAAAAAATCTTACCCATACCTATGGCGGAAATACACCCTTCGTTAATGATGCAGTGAAGAATGTTAGTTTCAGCATCGAAAAGGGCGAAATTATCGGTATTATCGGCCACACGGGCTCGGGTAAATCCACATTGGTTCAGCACCTTAATGGGCTACTAAAACCCAGTGAGGGGCAAGTTTTACTGGGTGGCACTGATATATGGGAGGACCCCAAGCAAATCCGAAAAATTCGTTCACAGGTAGGCCTTGTTTTTCAGTATCCTGAGTATCAGCTTTTTGAGAACACGGTTTATGAGGATATTGCTTTTGGTCCTAAAAAAATGGGACTCGATTCTCAGGAAATTGATAACAGAATTCGTGAAATATGCCGAATTGTTGGTATCAAAGAGGATTATTTTGAAAAATCACCGTTCGATTTATCGGGCGGTGAAAAGCGCCGCGTGGCTATTGCGGGTGTTATGGCTATGAAGCCTGAGGTAATTATTTTTGATGAACCTGTTGCAGGTCTTGACCCAAAGGGCAGAATCGATGTTGTTCGCATGATTAGGGATTATCGCGATGCTTATAATGCCACCGTTTTAATCGTTTCTCATAATATGGAAGATATGGCGGTTATCGCAGATAAGCTAATTGTTATGAATAAAGGCGAGCTTTATGATTTTGATATAACAGATAATGTGTTCAAGCAGTATGAAAGACTGAAATCTATCGGTCTTAATGTGCCGATTGTAACACAGGTTTTTCTTAAGCTTAAAGAAAAGGGCGTTAATGTTCCCGATGATATTTTTACTGTTGACAAAGCGGTAGAATATCTGCTTTCTTATAGAAAGGCGGGTGATAAGAATGCTTAAGGATATTACATTTGGTCAATATTTCAGCGGTAATTCTTTTATCCACCGTCTTGACCCGAGAACAAAGCTTGTTCTTTTAGTGGTTTTGATAGTATTTCTGTTTGTTACAAAAAATATGCTTTCTTTGGCGGTGTGCGCCGCTTTTATAGCGCTTATAATGATAATATCGAATGTGCCGATTAAAATGTTTTTAAAGAATATTAAGGCGATTTTACCTATAGTGATTTTCACAGGTGTTATTAACCTTTTTTATGGCACAGAGGGTGAGGTGCTTCTGCATTTTTGGAAGCTTACTATAACAACAGACTCGGTATATAGGGCTGTTTATATGGCGCTTAGGATAATACTTCTGATTCTCGTTAGCTCTGTGCTCACTTATACTACCACACCTAACGATTTAACCGATGCTATTGAGAATTTGCTTTCCCCGCTAAGATTTATAGGACTTAAGTCTGCCGTGCACACCCTCGCAATGATGATGACCATTGCTTTAAGATTCATTCCAACCTTAGTTGAGGAAACTCAAAAGATAATGAATGCGCAAAAGGCGAGGGGAGCCGACCTTGAAAACGGCAAGCTTACAGAACGAATAAAGGCTTTGATTCCTATATTAATACCACTTCTTATTTCCTCTGTTAGGCGCGCCTATGAGCTCGCTGAGGCAATGGAATGCCGTTGCTATAACGGTGGAGAGGGTAGACAGCGAATGAAACAGCTTAAATACACTTTGTTAGATGCTTTAGCATTGGCTTTCTCAGCCACTATGGGCACAACGGTGATTATATTTAATATCTTTTTTTGATTTTAGGAGTAGCCTATGAAAAGAATGCTACTGACAATTTCATATGATGGCACTTCTTATCATGGCTGGCAGGTTCAGCCCAACGGAATTACCGTTCAAGAGGTTATGCAAAACGCTCTTGAAAAGCTATTGGGCACGCGACCTAACCTTACGGGTTGCAGCAGAACAGATGCGGGCGTTCACGCTGAGGAGTTTTATTGCCATCTTGACTGCGATGATTGTTTCCCCGAAAATGCATTTTTAAAGGGACTCAATTCTTTACTGCCTGACGATATTGTAGTAACCCATTGCAAACAGGTGCCCGATGATTTTCACGCAAGATATGATGCAAAGGGAAAAACCTATGTTTATTCAATTTACTGCGGTCCTTTGAATCCATTTTTATCAAGATATAATTTACACATTGATAAAATTCCTGATATTGATTTAATGAATGAGTTCTGCCAAAAGGTTATTGGCACTCACGATTTTGCTGGCTTTTCGTCTTCGCGACGAACGGTTGAGGATACGGTTAGAACTATAAGCGAGTGCAAAGTAACTCGCATTGATAACTATATAAGATTTGAAGTTTCGGCGGACGGCTTTTTATATAATATGGTCCGCATCCTTGCGGGAACCGCGCTTGCGGTGGGATATGGTCAGATAAAATCTGATTGTTCTGATTTGATTTTTCAAACAAATAACCGTGCTGAGGCAGGCGATACACTACCTGCCCACGGACTAACGCTTAAAAAAGTTTTTTATTGATAAAGAGGTGTTAAAGTGCCTGAATATAAAAGAAAAAGAGTGCGCAAGGGCATTCGCCCAAAAGCAAAGGAACGAGTGAATAAATCAGATGATATTGTTATGCGTTCTTCTAAGAGTAAGACTTTATCTCAAAACACCCAAGGTGATATAAAGGTTGTTCGCGGCGCTAAGCTTAAAAGAAAGCGCAACTCAAAAATTGCACTGATAGCAGTTGCCGCAATAATTGCGGTTTGTTTACTTTTGTCTTTTGTGTTACCGGTGGGCCTTTATGAAAATATTGTTAACTTAACCGCAACCTTTGGTAGTGGTAGTTACCCTAAAGATATTTCGGGTTCGGTGATATTTAACACCATATCAAACGGCTCTTATTATTATGTTTTGTCCGATACCAATATCGCGGCTTATACAAATAGCGGCAAAGAAATTTATAACGAGCATCACGGCTTTGAAAATCCAATACTTACGGCTTCTGAAACACGCGCTCTGATTTTTGATCAGGGTGGAAATTCACTCAATGTTTATAATTTAGGCGGTTTGATTGATACTTTAGAAACGAAACAACCAATTATTACTGCCGAAATTTCGCGTTCAGGCAATTTTGCTGTTGCAACACAGTCGGATGAATATTCATCCGTTGTAAATGTTTACGACAAACGCTTTAAGCAAATTTATAATTGGAACTCTGCCAAAGATATTATCAATAATATCACTATAAACCCAAAAGGCAACAAAATTGCGGTCTCCTCCATAAACGCCAATGCAGGGCAGTTCACTTCAAAGGTTGCTGTTTTAACATATGATTCTGCTGATCCTGCTTATTCTCTGGATCTCGGCGCATCGGTTGTTTTGTCCCTTTGTGATACTGGCAGAGGCTTCTCGGTTATAACCTCCGATAAATATAGATTTATAAAATGGTCAAAATATTCAACAAGTGAGATAACCGCTTCGGGCGAAATTAATATGCTTCGCAATTCTAAGGACGGCTTGCTTTTGGTATTTAATCGTGCTAACGATAGAAGCGATAACACTGTGATTTTAGTTTCCAAGGGTGGCAAAAAGCTTTCTGAATTTAAAATCAATAGTATTATAAGTGATATTCAATACGCAAAGCGTCGTATTTATTATATTAGCGACAGCGATGTAAATATTTTGGATAAAAAGGGTAATCTGCTTAGAAACGGCAGCTGCGAATATGGTTGTATCCGTTTTGCGGTGATTGCTTCTAATTCACTGGCGGTTATAACCGATCAGGAAATCCAAAAAGCCGATATTGAAAAGGAGAGGTAAGCTTATGTCATACATACTTGATGGAATTGTTATTTTAATTATTTTATTTTTTATCATCACTTCATCAAAGCGCGGCTTTGTTAGAACTTTAATTGAGGTTGTGGGCTTTGTTGCTGCATTAATTTTAGCATTTACAATTAGTTCACCACTTGCGAATGCTACCTATGATAAAATGATAGAGCCTTCTGTGGTTTCGGCAGTTGAAAATGCCGCAAACGAAGGCACACAAACTGCTGTTGATGCGGCATGGGGTGCGATGCCTAAATTTATCACCAATAATTCTGATATGTTTGGTCTTACACAGGAAAGCTTTGCTGATAAATTAACACAAAGCACTGCTGACGGTATTACTGGTACTGCTATTAGCGTTTCACAAAATATCGCCAAGCCTATTGTTGCCAAAATTCTCGGTATGATATATTCAACACTTTTGGTTATTGTATTATTGTTTGTTGTTAAAATTCTTGCTAAAATCATTAATAAACTGTTTTCATTTAGTATCATTGGAAAGCTAAACCGTTCTTTGGGCGGCGCGATTGGACTTATTAAAGGTCTTGCAATTGCCGTTGTGTTCTGTATGATAATAAGCCTTATTGTGTCATTTACTGCAAACGGTTTCTTAGTTTTCACAAGGGATGCGATTGATTCATCTGTTATATTTAAATTTTTAGCGGGATTTTCACCGTTTATCTAATTTTCTAAGCGTTTTTCAAGGAGTTTAAAATGAAGTTGTGTTCAAAATGTAAAAAACGACCGGCGGTAGTTTTTATGTCTAATCCGCTAAACCCTTCCGGTGAAACGGAGGGCCTTTGCCTCGTTTGTGCAAAGGAGCTAGGTATTAAGCCGGTTGATGATATGCTCAAAAGCATGAATATCAGCGATGAAGATATTGAACAGATGAGCAGTCAGTTTATGGAAATGATGTCGTCTGATATGGATTTGGATGATGAGGCGTTGAATGAAGGCACCTTTGACTTAGGTACCGCGCCAGCGATTCCTTTTCTTAAAAATATGTTTGGCTCTCAGACTAAAAATTCAAATGATGAATCTCAGGAAAAGGCATCAAAGGATGGCAAACCAAAAAAGAAAAAGCGCCGTTTCCTTGACCAATTTTGCACTAACCTTACCGCTCGCGCTAAAGAGGGCAAACTTGATAGTGTTATCGGTAGGGATAAGGAACTTGAGCGTGCAATTCAAATTCTTTCCCGCCGTTCTAAAAACAATCCTTGCCTCATTGGTGAACCAGGTGTCGGTAAAACAGCGGTTGTTGAAGGACTGGCTCTTAGAATTGCAAACGGCACTGCGCCCGCAAGGCTTCTTGATAAAGAAATTTTTCTCTTAGACCTTACCGGCCTCGTTGCGGGAACTCAGTTCAGAGGTCAGTTTGAAAGCCGAGTTAAGGGCCTTATTGACGAAGTAAAGGATGCAGGTAATGTTATCTTGTTTATCGATGAAATTCATAACCTCGTTGGCGCGGGAGATTCCGCCGAGGGCTCGATGAATGCCGCCAATATTTTAAAACCCGCTCTGTCTCGCGGTGAAATTCAGGTAATTGGAGCCACTACATTTAAAGAATATAGGAAGTATATTGAAAAGGATGCAGCGCTTGAGCGTCGTTTCCAGCCGATAACAATTGAAGAGCCATCAATCGCTGATGCTATTGATGTGCTTATGGGTGTTAAGCAATATTACGAAGGTTATCATACCGTTAAAATACCCGATAGCATTATAAGAAAAGCTGTTACACTTTCCGAACGATATGTAACCGATAGATTTTTACCTGATAAGGCTATTGACCTGCTTGATGAAGCTTGCGCTTGCACAAGCCTTGAAAATAAGGCTATTGATGAGCTTTATGAGGCAAATAAAAAGGTTGCTGAATATTCTAAGCAGCTTGAGGAGCTTACAGCCGACGCGCAAAACACTGATTATGAAAAGCAGGCGCTACTGAAATCTAATATTGAAAAATACAAAGATAAAGCAGAAGCGCTTTGTGAACCTGCCGCTAATAATACAGTAACCGAAAAGCAGCTTGCAAAGGTAATTGAGCTTTGGACAGGCGTTCCTGCTTCTAAGGTAGAAGAGAGTGAGCTTAGCCGTCTTTCAAGCCTTGAGTCGGAGCTTAAAGAAAGGGTTATCGGTCAGGATGAGGCAGTTAAATTAGTTGCTGCCGCGGTTAAGCGTTCAAGAGTGCGCACAAGCGCTCTTCGAAGACCTGCTTCCTTTATTTTTGTGGGACCCACAGGTGTTGGAAAAACCGAGCTCGTTAAGGTGCTTTCAGAGCAGCTTTTCAGCACACCTGAAACACTAATTAGGCTTGATATGTCCGAGTTTATGGAGAAGCATTCTGTATCGCGTCTTATCGGTGCGCCTCCTGGATATGTCGGATATGATGAAGCGGGTCAGCTCACCGAAAAGGTGCGCCGCAAGCCATATTCTGTTATTTTGTTGGATGAGATAGAAAAAGCACACCCCGATGTTCTTAATGTGCTTTTACAGATTCTTGACGAGGGCAGGGTAACAGATGCTCAGGGCAGAACGGTTAATTTTGAAAACACAATAATCGTGATGACTTCAAATGCGGGCAGTGACCGAAGTGATAATCTTATGGGCTTTGGAAAAACGGTTGCCGACGCTTCAAAGGATAAGGCAATGAAAGCCTTGAGCGAGTTTTTGCGTCCCGAGTTTATCGCAAGAATCGATGAGATAGTTGTGTTCTCGCCTCTTTCTGTTGATTCACTTACAAAGATTGCTTCAATTATGCTCACAGAGCTTAAAACTGCGCTTTTGGATAGAAATATCAACTTTGTTTTTGATGATAGCGTTTCTAAATATATTGCCGCAAAGTGTGATGGCACAAAAACAGGAGCGCGTGAGCTTCGCAATATTATTCGCAGAGAACTTGAAAATCAAGTGGTTGATATGGTTATCTCAGGTGAAAAAGACACTATCGAGGCAATTTCTGCAACTGTTAAAAACAACAAGCTAATCATTAAATCATTATAATAAAAAAATCCGCAGATAAATTTATCTGCGTATTTTTTGTTGTTTTAAACTTTATTATACTTCTGCGGGAGTTACTTTAGCAGCCTTTCTGGCTTCTAATTGTTCGTTCATATTTGCAAGGGTTTTCTTGTCAAGGTTATAAACAAGACCAAGACCAATAAACTGAACAATTGCAGAGAAGAGGAAGGTTGCGGCAACAATGTAACGCATATTAACTGCGACATTCCAAGCCTGATTACCTTCATCAGCGCCAACATAACCAAACGCTACCATTATGATAAGCACAAGTGAGGGGCCAATGCCTTGAGCAAGCTTGCGGAAGAAGGAATGGAGAGAATAAACTGTGCCCTCTTCACGGGTGCCTGTTTTCCACTCGTTGTAGTCAATAGCATCGCCCATCATAGCCCAGGATACTGTTGAGTAAATACCAAGGCCTAATGAGAATATAAGCTGACATACGATGTAGATAATAAGGTCGAGTCCTGTGTTGTTGGGCATAATTATAAATAGGCCACAACCTGCAATGATTGAGCAGATGGAGCCGAAGGTGGCAAGCTCCTTTTTACCGTACTTTGCAACCATCTTACGAGCAAGTGGTGTGAAAACAACAATCGGAATCATAGCAAAGAGCTGAACAATGCCTGAAATCTGCACGTTCTTGAAGTAAGACTGGAATATAACTGTAACAGCGGTGGTAGCGCCCTGCATACCGATGAACATGCCCATTGCAGCTATTGTTGCACCAACGGCTGCACGGTTCTTTACGAAGTTTCCAAATGCTTTAAAAATGTTGAATTTAGGCTTTTCTTCATTGAGCGCAACATTTGTGTCAACACGGATTTCGGTGTTGCGAATCATAAACTGGAAGCAAATAAAGCCTAAAACGCCCATTATAAGAGCTGCGATAAATACGCGTTCACCAATAAGGTTATTTTCAGAATCATAAATAATGAATGGTAAAATAACCATTGGGAGCATATTGCCAAATATAGAACCAACTGAACGCCAAGCAGAAAGTGAAGCTCTATCCTTAACATCGTTAGAAATTAAAGAAAGAAGTGAACCATAAGGAACATTTGCTACGGTATAGAAAGCATCCCAAACAACATAACCTGCAATAAAGATTATGAACTTAGCCCAAACAGGAGCATTGGGGAATGGCAGGAAGCAGCAAGCGCCGCCAACAATAAGGCCGATAGAGCCTGCCCATATGTAGGTCAGGAACTTATTGCGCTTATAATTGTGCTTATCAGCATCGATGATAGAGCCGATAAGTGGGTCGTTAATTGCGTCCCAAACCTGTACGATAATGAGAAGTAGTGCATACCAAAGGTCCATACCCATGAACTGGGTCCAGAAAATTGCCATTGTGCCCTTGAGTGCAAAGCTCATGTTACAGCCAAGGTCACCTGCTGCATAGGCTATACTGTCGCGAATACCAAATTTACGATAGCCGTTTGCATCTAGTTTTGGTTGTTTTTTCATCTTTTCCTCTCCTTAAATTTACTTCACAATATATTGATATATCGCGAGGCAATATAATTGCAGTCTTATTGTAACATACACAAAATATATTGTCAACGGTAATAATTTTTATAAAAATAATACAAAATATATTGTGTTGGGAAGATATGTGATTTTTGGTAAATAATTCCTGTTTTTATTTCTTTCTTATCTGAATACGGCAATTTTTTAAAAAAGTGAAAAGAGAAGAGGTAATAGTGAAAAATTAAAAATCCCCGTACTTTTCGTACGAGGATTTTTGGTGGAGCATACCGCACAACACCCGAATTCACGCCCCGTAGTACAAACTTTAGATTTGCACGAACTTGGGCGGATTGGGTGTGGCAGCCTGCCACTGGTGGAGCCGGGGGGAGTCGAACCCCCGTCCAAAAACCTATTCCCATCGGCATCTCCGAGCGCAGATAATTGTTTAAGCTTCCCTTGCAACACAGACAAGCATCAAACCGTGCTGTTTGGTAGTTCCTACTTCGTGACGGCAGGTGGAACGCCCCGCCGTTCATGGTCACCGCTAAATGACGCCCTCACAAAGCCGCGGTACTCTTTGGTCGGACGGCAGCCTTAATTAGGCTGCAAGTGCAACTGTATTGTTGTCAGTTAATTTTAAATTGCGGATTTTAAAGCGGTTCCGCACCGCTGCTCGCTTCCAATGGTTCAAAATCCCTGTCGAAACCTTTACGGCCCCAAATATATTATTGATTACGCTCTTTTATAGCGCGGTCAATCGCTCTGTCGGCATCACGCTTGGCGGCAGTAGCACGCTTATCGTGAAGCTGTTTACCTTTACATAATCCTATCTGCACTTTAACAAGTGAGCCCTTAAAATA
The DNA here is from genome assembly GCA_045544435.1 of Acutalibacteraceae bacterium. GTDB lineage: Bacteria > Bacillota > Clostridia > Oscillospirales > Acutalibacteraceae > UBA737. The sequence goes on from JAZPZA010000010.1 coordinate 261,326, forward strand.
TATTGATAGCGGAATAAGCGTGAGTCCCTGTTGTTTTACAGTGCCAAACAAACGCATAATTTCACGCTTGTGCATAAGCAGCTTTCTGTCACGCTTAGGCAAACGGTTGAAGATGTTGCCGTGGTCATAGGGACTAATGTGCATCTGCTTTAAAATAAGCTCGCCATCCTCAATATTGCACCAGGCATCCTTTAAATTAACGCCGCCTTGTCTAATTGATTTAACCTCTGTGCCCGAGAGGGAAATACCCGCTTCATAACTTTCCAGCACAAAATATTCGTGAAATGCCTTTTTATTAGTTGCAATTGTTTTTGTGTTATCCACGGTATCCCTCCTTTGAAAAATTTAATTTAAATGCTGAAGTCATCCGCGCTAAAATCGCCTAGGGGTTTAACTTTGTTCGGTGTGCGTTTAAGTGGGTCGTATTTATAGTGTCGGCAGGCATCAAGCTTTGTTGTAACGCCGTGCTTTTTACAAAACACTTCGTCCGAAAATTCAGACTTTCTACCATGCATACACCAAAAACACGATTTGGTGAGCTTTTTATTAAAAGCGCTTTTACCCATAAACATCAACTCCGCAAAATATTATATCACATCGTCAAGTATTTTTCTACTGTGATTTTCAGTATACACAAAAATTAGAAACAAAATAATTGTTATAGTGAGAGATAGTGTTAACGATATGTTCGTTACTAACAACTTGTTTTGAGCTTGAATAATATTGTTACTAAATGTGCTTTCAGCAAAATTAAATATTTTTAATAGCAAAAATGTTATTATGGCGCTTATGGTGCCGTGCATCAATCTTCCAAGTATAAAGAGTAAACGATTAATACTAATATCTTTTAAAATTGAAAACAACTGAAACCAAATAGAAATTCCTGCGAAGCCTAATAGAAAACTTACAAATATAAGATTATTTGTAAGTGTAACGGCTGATGTGACTTCGGTGAAATAGACCATATATTTAAAAATTGTCAAATCCTTAGAAAAATAAACAAGATAAGAATTTATAACCGAAAACACTATAACAAAGGCGCATATTTTTAAAATCGAAGCCGATGCATCACCTGTGCTTAAAACAAAGTTATCGGTAAATTTTAAATCTACCTTTTCCTTTGTGCAAGTAATTAAAGTGTTATTGCGTGTGAATTTAGATACTAAAAGCGCATTTATAAGCGTTGCAAAAATATGTGATAGCAATAATATATAACCTATTTCTTTTGATGAAAACACCCCAACGCCTACCGCAAGCGTGATAAACGCAGGACCTGCATTCACGCAATACACCATCATTATATTTGCGGTTTTATTGTTGATTTTCCCTTGCGTATATAATTCTTTTATGAGCTTTGCCCCAATAGGGTAGCCGCCGAGCATAGATAAAACCATTGCACCAAACATATCTGTGCTTTGGCCAAATACCGAATTACAAAACGAGGACACAAACTTAAACATTGGCGTCATAAATTTAAGCCGCATTAAAATTAACACACATACCATAAAAGGAAACAGTGACGGAATAATAACATTACCACATATAAGAAGTCCTCTTTTAGCACCCTGTGTGCAGAGCTCGGGAAATAAAATTATCAAAACAATAACAATAATTGTTAAAAATACTAAACTGATTTTTGAAAGCAAATTTTTAAAAAGCGTATAAATCACCTCTAATGATTTATATGCTTTTTTGAATTATTATAATATTATTTTCATATCTTAGAATATAAATTAATGAAGGAGTGCGTCAGCTTGCCAAAATTCAAATTCAAATCGGCAAGAAATAAGGATAAGCTAAATTTAATTAGTAACAAAAAAGAAATAATAGACACAGAAATAATAAACGGAGCACATATTGAAATGTTCTCTAACAAAAAGTTATTGCTTGATGGCTGCTATAGTATTCACGAATATGAGAATGATTACATAAAATTAAAACTAAAAAAAGGTGTTTTGGTGATTTGTGGCGCGGAATTTTATATCGAAAGCTTTGAAGATGAACGAATAAGTATTAAAGGAAATTTTACTTCGATTGAATTTTGTTTATAGGGGAAATATTATGAATGATTTTTGGAGGTTTTTAAGCGGTTACATAACCATTATGTTATCCGGAACAGATTCTGAACAGCTGTTGAATGCTGCAGCAAAAAAAAGAATTAATATATGGGGACTCAGGTATTCCAAAGGGAAAATAATTGGTAATATTTCAGTTAAAAATTTTAAAAAGCTAAGACACATAAAAAGAGGAATTAAATGCCGCGTTAAGATTATTAAAAAACGCGGCTTTTGTTTTATTTGTCAAAAATATAAAAAAAGGACCGGCTTCATAGTCGGTTTATTTATGTTTGTTTTTCTGCTAAATCTTATGTCACAATTTATTTGGATAATTAATGTTGAGGGAATAGAAACTATTAGTGAAAAGGAGATTTTAGAAAGCTGTAACGAATTAGGAATAAGTGAGGGTATTCTATCAAGTAAAATTGATACAAAAAACGATGCAGAGAGACTGTTGTTGATACACGAAGGGTTAGCTTGGGGGTCGCTTAATGTGGAAGGGTGTGTATTAACGGTTAACTTAACCGAAATAAAGGCATCTGACCGTGAAGAAAGAAAAGCGCCATCTAATATAAAAGCCTCTTATACGGGGGTTATAAGTAAAATAGATGTAACCACAGGAAATGTTGCGGTCAAGGTGGGCGACTTGGTTTCAAAAGGTGATTTGTTAGTATCGGGTATTGTTGAGCAATATGGTAGCACTCATTTTTTGCATTCAGCGGGTGAAATTTTCGCAAAAACCGAGCGAAAATTCGTTGAAGAAGCTAATTTCGTTCAGCAAATTAAGATAGAACAGAAGACTAAAACAAGAAGTGGGATTGAGTTTTTTGGGATAAAAATACCTTTATATTTTGGCAGTGTTAAAGGAGAATACAATTCGAAAATTAACATTAAACAGCTTTCTCTTTTTAAGAAAAGAATACCTATTACTATCTTCGAAAAAAAGTATAATCCTTTAACAAAAAAGACTGTTGAATACACTTCATCGCAACTTGAGGAAAGGCTTAATAAAGCAATCGAAACAAGGGTGAAAAAATCCAACTTTGAAAGTGCTAAAGAATTATCAAGAGATGTTATAAATACAGATAAAGGAATCAGACTTGAAGTAACATATTTATGCGAAGAAAATATTGCTGTGCAAGATGATATTTTAATGGGCGTTCAAAATTGACTTTTCACCTGATAATAGTGTATAATAATACTAAGTATTATGGTAGGTGATAATGTTGGAGCATCTTATCGATATTGAGCGCGTTGAACAGCTTGTAAATCTTTTCGGTAATCTTGATGAAAATATCAAAAGACTTGAAAATGAATATAAGGTTTCAATTACCTCGCACACGGGTAAATTAAAGCTCAGTGGTGAAGCGCAGAATGTTTCCAAGGCGGCAAGAGCCATTAATTGCTTGCTTGAGATAATCAACAAAGGTGAGATACTGAATTCACAAAACATTGACTGTGTTATTGATATGGTTGAAGACGGCGATGATGATAAAATTTCCCGTATAACTGATGCCGACTGTATTTGTGTTACTTCAAAGGGAAAACCTGTAAAGCCCAAAACCTTAGGACAGCGCAAATATGTTGAGGCAATTAAAAACAATATAATAACTGTAGGCGTTGGTCCTGCGGGTACCGGCAAAACATATCTTGCAGTGGCTTTAGCGGTAAGTGCATTCAGGGCAAAACAAGTAAACCGTATTATCCTTACTCGCCCAGCGGTTGAAGCGGGGGAAAAGCTCGGCTTCCTGCCAGGTGACCTTCAACAAAAGGTTGACCCATATCTAAGACCTCTTTATGATGCTCTTTTTGATATGCTCGGTGCAGAAAACTTCCAGCGTTGTCAAGAAAGGGGCGACATTGAGGTTGCTCCGCTTGCATATATGCGCGGCAGAACGCTTGATGATAGTTTCATTATTCTTGATGAGGCGCAGAACACCACCAATGAGCAAATGAAGATGTTTTTAACGCGTCTTGGCTTTAACTCTAAAGCGGTGGTGACAGGTGATATAACCCAGATAGACCTGCCGGATGGCAAGCCCTCAGGCCTTAGACAAGCTGTCAAAATTTTAAAGGGTATTGATGATATTGCTATTACAGAACTAACAGGCAAGGATGTTGTGCGCCATAGACTTGTTCAGGAAATTATAAAGGCATACGAGAAAAACGGAGGAAACAATGAAAGTCAAAGTAAATATAACAAACAAGCAAAAAAAGATTAAAATACCAACGGGTTTAAGGCTTCTCGTGCGTAAGGCATGCTCTGCAACCTTGCTTGAGGAAAACTTCCCCGATTCTGCCGAAGTGGATGTAAGTTTCGTGACTGATGAACAGATAAAAGTCTATAACAATGAGTTTAGAAATATAGATAAATCCACGGATGTTCTTTCCTTTCCTTTAGGGGTTGACGGAGTTTATGATATAAATCCCGAAACGGGCAATAAAATGCTCGGAGATGTTGTGATTTCACTTGAGCACGCCGCTTATCAAGCGGAACTTTATGGTCATTCTTTTGATAGGGAAGTAGCTTTTTTAACCGTTCATTCGATGCTTCATCTTTTGGGTTATGACCATGTAAACGGTGGTCTTGAACAAACTATTATGCGCGAAAAGGAAGAAAATATACTCGAAAAGCTTGGACTTGCAATCAATAGGGCTTAGGGGAATAGTTAAATGGAAACTAAATCAGCATTTATAACAATAATAGGCAGACCGAATGTGGGCAAATCCTCACTGTTAAACCGCATAGTAGGGCAGAAGGTTGCCATCGTTTCGGACAAGCCGCAAACCACCCGCACAAGAATTATGGGCGTTGTAACGAATGATGAAACACAGTTTGTTTTTATCGACACACCCGGCTTTCACAAGCCGCATAATCTGCTGGGCGACAGTATGATAAAAGCCGTTAATGACGGTATGAGTGATGTTGACGGCGCAATACTTGTGGTGGATGCTTGTCCTGATTTTAAATTTGATGCAGATAATCTGCCACCTGCAGAGCTTGCGTTGATAGAGAACATAAAAGCAAAGCGTTTAAAGTGCGTGCTTGTTATCAATAAAATTGACCTTCTTAAAGAAAAGGATGAGCTTTTTGATATCATAAGCGCGTACACTCAACAATATGATTTCGAATCGGTAATTCCGCTTTCTGCCAAAAAAGGTGACGGCGTTGATATATTAGTTAAGGAAATCAGTTCTTTTTCGAAAGTTGCACCTCATTTTTTTGATGATGATGACTTTACCGACCAACCTGAAAAGGTGATGGTTGCGGAAATGATTCGTGAAAAGCTACTACGATGTCTCACTAAAGAGGTACCTCACGGTGTTGCGGTTGACCTTGAACGCTTCTTTGAACGCGATTCAAGCGATGGTGAGCCGATACTTAATGTTGAGGCTGTAATATATTGCGAAAAAGACTCACATAAGGGAATTATTATCGGTAAGGGCGGTTCTATGCTTAAAAGAATCGGAACGCTTGCAAGGCGCGATATAGAGAAATTTTTCGGCATCAGAGCCTCGGTTAAACTATGGGTAAAGGTTAAGGAGGACTGGCGAAACCGCCAAGGACTTATACATACTTTTGGTCTTGATTAATTTACTTTAATTACCTGCCATAATCATTTGTTATCCACTAAAAATATCATTATAAGGTAGTGGAGGTATTGATTATGGAGTCACACAAAAACTGGTTAAAATTTATTATTTCAGGCAAAATCGATGATTATATAAGTTATAAGAATAACTGCCAAAAGCAAGAAATTTATGGGGGTGGTCAAAATCAGATTTTCAACGGACGGCCTTGTGATAAAGGAAGCGAATATCGGGGATAACGACCGCCTTATTACTGTTATGACACGCGATATGGGTGTTATCAGAGCATTTGTTGTGGGGGCTAAAAGCATTAAAAGCAAGCGTAGTCCTGCAACAAGCTTGCTTTGTTATTCTAATTTCAATATTGATAAAAAAGGCGATACATATAAGATTGTTGAAGCCACCGCAAACCGCGTTTTCTTTAATGCGGGAAGCGACATAGAAACTCTTTCTATTGCACAATATTTTTGTGAGCTGTGCTTAAATTTGGGACCTCAAGACTCTGAAGGCGAGGAATTTCTGCGCCTTATTCTCAATTCTCTGCATTTTTTAACCGAGAAAAAGCGCAGTGCTGAATTAATCAAGGCGATTACAGAGCTGAGAATTGCCACTATTTCAGGTTATGCGCCTAACCTTATTGCTTGCGATGGTTGCGGTAAATTTGAAGATGATATTATGTATTTTAAACTAAGCGATGGAACACTTTATTGCAATAAATGCCGTAAAGATGACTGTTTACAGATTAATAGCTCCCAACTTGCCGCTATGCGACATATCGTTTATTCAAAGCTTGATTCGCTCTATTCTTTTGAAGTTTCTGAGGAAACGGCAAAGCAGCTTTCTCTGCTTACAGAAAAATATATTGCATATCAAACTGAACACAAATATTCCACACTTGAATTTTTAAGAGGTTTCCTATGAACTATGATATAAAAAAGCATGCAAAAACTTTAGAACTGGAAGCGGTGCTTGCAACTCTTTCTGATGAGGCTGCAACAGAAGATGCAAAGAAGCTTGCGTTAGATATTGTACCAACTAATGATATTGATGAAGTAAAATCCCTTTTATCCGAAACCGAGGCAGCATATCTGCTTATTTCTAAATTCACAGCCCCCTCTTTTGGTAAGGTTAAAAATATATCATCTATGCTTTCACGCGCAGCAATAGGCGCTAATTTATCACCGCTTGAGTTATTGCAGATTGCCGATGTTTTGCGGGCTGTTCGCTCGTTAAAAAGCTGGCGTGAAAATTCTGGGGCCGCCACAGAAACTTCTATCGACTATTTGTTTTCGCAAATCAGCCCTAATAAGTTTTTGGAGGATAAAATTAATTTTTGTATAAAATCTGCTGAGGAAATTAACGATAACGCTTCGCCCTCACTTGCTGATATTCGCCGAAAAATAAGCTCAAAATCGCTTAAAATCAGGGATATACTTGATAAGATAGTTCACGGTCAGATGTCTAAATATCTTCAGGATGCTATTATCACCCAGCGTGACGGCAGATTTGTTGTTCCCGTTCGCGCTGAATATAAGGGAGAGATTAAGGGTATCGTGCACGACACCTCCTCAAGTGGCTCAACATTTTTTATTGAGCCTATGAGCGTTGTTGAAACAAATAATGAAATTCGTGTTTTAAAATCCAAGGAACAGGATGAAATCACACGGATACTTGCTGAGCTTTCGGCACTGTGCGCTGATTTTGCCGATAGCATTAAAATATCTTATGAAGCGCTTATAAAGCTTGATTTAATATTTGCTAAGGCTAAGCTGGCCTATAAAACGGCGGCTATCGTTCCTAAAATTAATAATAAGGGATATGTATACCTTAAGCGCGCCCGTCATCCGCTAATAAACCATAAAACCGTAGTGCCTATAACTATCGGTATTGGCGGAGAATATGATACACTGATAATTACAGGTCCTAATACAGGAGGTAAAACGGTTGCTCTTAAAACCGTGGGACTGCTATGCTTTATGGCAATGTGCGGTCTAATGATACCTGCGGACGATAACAGCGAAGTAGCGATTTTCACCAAAATATTTGCCGATATCGGTGATGAACAAAGCATCCAACAGTCGCTTTCAACATTCTCTTCACATATGGTTAATATTATTTCGATTTTAGATTTTTGCGACTGCAATTCCTTGGTTTTGTTTGATGAGCTTTGCGCAGGAACGGACCCTATTGAGGGCGCAGCGCTCGCTAAGGCCATTCTAATGACATTAGCCTCAAGATCCGTAAAAACGATTTCTACCACCCATTATCCCGAGCTTAAGGCATATGCGCTTGATACCGATAGGGTAGAGAATGCAAGCTGTGAATTCGATATTGCAACACTTAAGCCAACCTATAATTTGATTGTTGGTCAACCGGGCCGCTCAAACGCTTTTGCCATTTCAAAGAGATTAGGTCTTAAAGAGCATATTATAGACCTCGCTTCTAATCAGGTTACTGAGGATGACTTAAAATTTGAAAAGGTTGTGGCCTCGCTTGAAATAGCGCGTCAGCAAGCAGAAGCGGAGCGTCGTGAGGCTGCAAAACTAAAAGCGGAAATTGCTAACACCAAAAAGCAAACCGAGCAGCTGCAACATCAGTTTAAAATCAAGCAGGATAAGCTGATGGAACAGACTCGTGAAAAGGCAGCTAATATTATCGAGAATGCGCGATATAAATCAGGTCAGCTACTTAATGAGTTAGAGGAAATTAAAAAGTCTTTAAATGCCGAAAATGCTGCCTCGAACATTGATAAGGCAAGGCGTAGTTTCAAAAACACCCTACGCGATATGGAAGACGCAGCAAACCCAGTTGAAAATCGCGAGCATTCAGGTGAAAAGCTTACCAAAACACCAAAGCCCAATGATATTGTTATAATCGCGAGCTTTAATCGTGATGCAACAGTTGTCAATGTTGACGAAAAGGGTAAGAGAGCGTATGTTATGTCAGGCTCTATGAAAATGTGGATTCCCTTTGATGATTTGCGTATAAAAAAATCCGCGCAGTCAACAGAGGTTAAAAAAACCAGAAATGTTTCAGGGCTTGCTTCAAGAGCCGAAAGAAGCATTTCGGGCGAGGTTGATTTACGCGGTATGGCATCAGATGAGGCTATTATGGAGCTTGACCGTTATATAGATAATGCCGTTTTATCGGGTATTGGCACGGTAACCATCATTCACGGCAAAGGAACGGGCACGCTTCGCAAAAGCGTTCATTCGCATCTTCGTTCACATAAGAATATCAAAACCTTTAGAATAGGATTGTTTGGCGAAGGCGAAAATGGCGTGACAATTGCAGAAATCAGTGATTAAAAAATCCCCCTCAACGAGGGGGATTTTTATTATGGTTTTTAAATCACATATCCGCCGTTAATACCAAGAACCTGACCTGTGATATAATCGGCACCATTAGAAGCTAAAAACAAAGCAGCCGCTGCTATTTCATCGGCGTTACCCATTCTGCCAAGTGGTATTTCTTCAACGAATGCATCAAGGTCCTCAACGCTGATATTAGAATTCATAGTTGTGTCAATAAGTCCGGGTGCTATGGCATTCACTGTGATGCCACTGGGTGCAAGTTCCTTTGCAAGTGCTTTTGTGAGACCGATAACTCCTGCTTTTGAGGCGGAGTAAGCAACCTCGCAAGAGGCGCCTGTCTGACCCCACATAGAAGATATATTAATAATCTTGCCAGACTTTTGCTCAACCATCGTGGGAACAACCGATTTACAGCAGTTGTAAACACCCTTGAGGTTAACATCAAATATTTTATCCGAATCGTATTCATCAGTGTCGGTTATAAGTCCTGTAAAAGAGATGCCTGCATTGTTAATTAAAACATCGACACTACCGAACTTATAAACGGTTTCTTTGATTAGCAGGTCGGTTTCAAGCTTATTAGCAACATTGGCCTTAATCATCATAACAGGGTAGCCTTGCTCTGATAGGGAAGAGGTGAGCAGCTTAGCCGACTGATATGAATCGTTATAGTTAATAACAACATTATGATTCTTTCTTGCAAACAGTATTGCGGTGGCGGCGCCAATGCCCTTAGATGCTCCTGTGATAATAACCGTTTTTCTCATTTATAACATCCCCTTAAAGTTTTAAAAAATATCTTATAGTTATTATAACATATAAAAAAAGATTTTCAATGTGTTTTTACAATAATTTGGGTTTACATAAACCATAAATGCGCATATATTGTGTGGTTAACATAAACAGTTTACATAATATCGAAAAGGTTACAAAATTGTAGTTGACATAATCTTTATTTTGTTGTATATATATTATACTCACGCATTTTGGGCTTTTCTACTAACTAAGCGTGACTAAGTCTTTTCTGTTTTAGTTAACATAAAGTTATAGAATTACTATATATTGAACAATCAAACTCTTTTGTTTCAAAATATAGTGTTTCATATCTTGTCCTTATTTCTCATATATTATCTTAAAAGGAGAGATGTATATGAGAAAAGGTATTATAGTTAACCTAAAGAGAATTAAACTGCTTGATTTTATTACTGTTAATCACATTTTTATATTGATGTGCGCTATTTTTATAGCCGGCGTTGCTGTTGGTTCGGTGATATATCCAGAGAACAAAACCGTTTCAGAATTAACTATAGGATATTTTGAAAGCTATATCAAATATCATGGCAGCGTTTCATTTATTTCGAAAATTTTGTTTTCTTTTCTTACATACCTTATTGTGCTTTTGTTATTATTTCTGTCTGGCACTTCGATGCTTGGCTTAGTTGTTGTTCCGTTTATCACATGCTGGCAGGGAATTATATTTGGCAACCTAACTTCTTTTTTATATTCTGAATACGCGCTTAAAGGCATTGCTTTTAACGCTATAATTCTTGTGCCATCGTGCTTGATTTTCTCGGTGTGCAGTTTTTTTGCCGCAAGGGAATCTATTAATTTTTCGTTGCTTTTGGCAAGACTTAGTTTACCAAGAACGAAACCTGCGAATATTTATATTGATTTTAAAAAATATAGTGGCAAATATCTTTTGTTTGTTGCGGTTTGCCTTTTAGCAGCAATTGTAGATATTTTGTTATCCGCTTTCTTTTTGCATTTTTTTGAATTTTAACCGTAGGAGGTGACAATATGAATAACGACTGTTTAAGCACTTTTAAGGAGTTTTTAAATGAAACAAAAAAGTGTTCCAAGAATACCTTGGATGCTTATTTAAGGGATGTTTCTCAGTTTATTTCATATTGTTCTTCAAACGGTATCAACAACATTGCAAAGGTAAAGGATTCATCTTTGCGCAAATATATTGATTATTTAGACCTTTCGGGCAAATCAGATGCAACTAAGACTCGTATCGTAGCATCACTTCATTGTTATTTTAAATATCTTGTTGCAAGTAATATCATTGAAAACGACCCAACAAAGGGCATTAAGGGGCCTAAAAGCACAAGAAAAATGCCCGATATACTCGATTCTAAGGAGATAGTTTTGTTGTTATCTCAGCCAAACGGCAATGATTATAAGAGTATAAGAGATAAAGCTATGCTCGAGGTTCTTTACGCCACCGGTATTAAGGTATCTGAGCTTATTGAGCTTTCTGTAAATGATGTTAATTTGCAAATAGGTATTATACATACTCATAACAGTAAGCACGAGCGCATAGTGCCGCTTTATCCTGCAGCTACTAAACACTTGGCTGAATACTTCACAGTTGCCCGTCCGGCGCTTGTACAGAGCGAAGGGGAGGATAGGCTGTTCACCAATATGAACGGACAACCTATGTCCAGACAAGGCTTTTGGAAGATAATTAAGTACTATGCAGAAAAAGCAGGTATCAAAAAGGATATAACGCCTCACACATTAAGACATTCTTTTGCTGCACATCTTCTTGAAAATGGTGCGCAACTTAAGGATATAAAGGACATGCTTGGTCATTCTGATATTTCATCCACACAAATTTATGCACAGCTCATTAAGAGCAAATATGTTCAGTCGTATGCTAAATTCCATCCACTTGCAAAATAAAAGCACAACTCATATTAAGGAGTTTGTGCTTTTATTTGTTAGGGGAGAAATACAAAACAACCAATTCGCATAATCCTTGTACCCCCTGAAAACTAATTACCAATTATACAAAATGAATATTTTGTATAATTAAGGGTAGAGGTTCAGGGTTGAAAATAAAGACTTTTGGGGCTTTTGCTTGTTTTTAAGGCTTTTTAAGAATTATTTGAGTTGTATACTACATTTTTATCGTTATAAATTTAAAACAGTTTAAAATTATAAATTCTCTCATAAAAATTTAAATTGTTTTTAAATTTAATTATTTATGTTATAATAATTCACCCTAAACACATTAATTAATGTAAACAACGGTTATTTGTGCTCGATTTAGTTTTTTCTTAACGATACTTTCTATGTCATAAAAAAACTGATTAAAGTTGATATTTCATTAAAACGATTATTTTTTTCATTTTAAGTAAATAACGCTATTTAAACAATATACTTCTATTACCCGCTATTTTTTTATTATCCATATAACCTATTAATATATATCTGAGAATATTTATTACATATAAGAAACACCATTCTGTTAAAAAATTAACAATATATATGTTCTTTATAATAAAAGCTTGGCTTTGATATTAGCCAAGCTTTTTATATTATCCCAGCATCACATCAAGCAGCATCATTACTGCAAAGCCCGCGATTATTCCCATTGTCGCGCTATAAGGCTGTGTGCTTTGATTTTGCTGACATTCAGGTATTAATTCGTGCACTGCTACTAATATCATAGCTCCTGCTGCAAAGGATAATGCATAAGGCAATATTGTTTCAACTGATGAAACTAACACTGCGCCAAGCACACCTGAAATTGGTTCCACAAGGCCAGAGGCCTGACCAAATAAAAAGCTCTTAGTTCTGGAAAAGCCCTCTCTGCGTAAAGGAATCGATACTGCAGCACCCTCTGGAAAATTTTGTAGACCAATACCAATAGCAATTGTAACTGCGCCCATTATGCTCTGTGCGCTGAGTTCGCTATTTTTAAGTAAGCCAAAAGCTACACCAACTGCAAGGCCTTCGGGTATATTATGAAGAGTTATTGAGAGAATAAGCATTATAACTCTGCTTATTCTTTCATTGTTCTCTTGTCTTTCTCTGTTACGGGCATAAGTAACTGCTCTGTCTGATAACCACATAAAAACCGCGCCAAACAAAAATCCAATTGTTACCACAATGTATGACGGTATTTCTAAGCTCTCCTCTGCCCTATCAATAGCAGGCTGTAAGAGTGACCAAAAGCTTGCCGCTATCATAACACCCGCAGAAAAGCCAAGCATTAGATTTAAAAATTTCTGATTTGGTGATTTAAAGAAAATTACCGTTGCAGAGCCAAGCGCCGTCAGCAACCAAGTGCCCGTTGTTGCCAAAAGCGCCATTAAAACCACATTGTTCATTTTACACCCCCTCTTAACCATTATATTGTTATAATGCTCTTCGGGTGATAGCATAAAAAAGTGGCTAAAAATCAATATTTTTTCTTGACATACACCGCTTATGTTGTTATAATAATATGGCTGTCAATTTTTGATCCATTAGCTCAGCTGGCAGAGCACTTGACTTTTAATCAAGGTGTCCGGGGTTCGATTCCCCGATGGGTCACCAAGCTTTAATAAGTCGAACACATCAGCCATATTCTTTTTGCCTAATGGTTTGTTCGGACTTATCTCAGAAATAACACACCAGGCTTAATGCTTGGTGTGTTATTTTGTTTTATGTATTAAAGAAACCGCCCCATTCCGTAATTGGAACAGGGCGGTTTCTTTATATCACTTGCACAGGTTATTAACTATCGCCTGAATGGTCTTGTAGTCATAGCCCGCTTTAGCGAGGCGCTGCTTACGCTCGGCGCCGTTACCCCATTTACCCGCGAGGACTTCTCTGGCTATTTCCTCGTTGGATTTCTTAGCAGGTGTCGCAGTGGTTGTCTTACCCTTCGCAAGCTCGTTTACCTTTGCCTGGACGGCTGCATAATTGTGGCCTGCGGCGGTCAGCTTAGCCTTGCGCTCTGAGCCGTTGCCCCACTTGCCAGCAAGAACCTCACGCGCCAGCTCGTCAACCGTTTTTTCGGCAGTGACAGATACCACTTGTTTAAGCCCCAAGAACTCTATAAGGCCTTCAGCTACCGCCTTAGCGTAAGCAGTCTGTCCCGCATCAGAGGTAATAACCTTGTAATCGTTTGTGCCATCCATAAAGCCGCCCTCACAAAGAACGGCGGGGATAGAATCCTGAGTAATCACTGTGAAATCAGCCCTCTTTATGCCTCTGCCTCTGAGCCCTGTGTATTTCACCAGTCTGCCGTAGATGCAGTCTGCAAGCTTGTTGTCGGCGTTTGTGGGATTTTTATCGGTATAAACCTCAACACCTGTCGCGCCGTTCCAAGAGCCTGTAAAAGCATTATGGTGTATGGACACAAACGCTGCTGCACCAGCATTCTTATATTTAGCTACTCTGGCAGCAAGGCTCTCATCGGTTACACCTTCATTATTATCGGTATGTATAAACTCGCAGTCATAGCCTGCAAGCATTGCTACAACCTTATTGCGCACCTTATCGTTTAAGGTCCATTCCTTTATTCCATCGGGTGTCTGCTTGCCTGCCGTATTAAGGCCGTGGCCGCAGTCTAATGCTATTTTTACTGACATAAATTATTCCTCCTTTAATTCGGGTAAGCCTGCTACTGATGTTAGCAACGAAACAACGCCCGCGAGTGCCGATGCAGAGCCAACCATTACCCAGTTGACCTCACCCATGGCGGCGGAAGTGCCAATAGTTGCAACGGCTGTCTGAGCTACCGTCTTAACAGCTCGCACACCTGCAGCCTTTAGCCATTTGATAAATTTTGTTTTCATAGTTTTTTACCTCCATTTAGTTTTTTATTTTTATTTAATAACAAGTGCTAAAAACGCACCTATTAAAGCACCAACCACACCGGTTATAATAGCAGTTATTACTTTATCCCATCTGTTTGCTGGTATTTCTTTAAGCTCTTTTACATCCTGATGCAACTCATCAAACTGAGATGATAATTGCTTTACATTTGAGTTTGTAACTGCAACCGCTTTGGTTAATTCTCTTAAATCGTGCACTTCGTTTTCAAGGTCTTTTACACGATGCTCGACACCTTTTATTTTTACATCGTGTTCCATAACTTTTGACGGTAAACTATCCATAATTTCACTCCTCCGTCTCTTGCTGTTTTTTATACTCTGCTTCGGTGATTTCATACCACTTATTAGCGTCTGCACTCTCGGGCAGCACAACAGTTTTGCCATAGGTTTCGCCGTTAGTAAGATACATACCCTCGTCTGCGGTTAAAATAGTTTGTTTAATAACTTCCGTTTT